>CAWGLP010000012.1:0-61290 GCA_963823485.1 uncultured Alphaproteobacteria bacterium | reverse complement strand
CCTGAACCTGACCGGCACCCATGTCGGCTGCGACACCAGCCAGTGCGGCGCCTGCGTCGTCCATATTGACGGCAAAGCCGTAAAATCCTGCACGGTCATGGTCGGCCAGGCCGCCGGCTCCAACGTCACCACCATCGAAGGCATTGCCAAGGGCGACGAACTGCATCCGATGCAGGCGGCGTTCCGCGACAATCACGGCCTGCAATGCGGCTATTGCACCCCCGGCATGATCATGTCGGCGATCGATATTGTGCACCGCCACAGCGGCCAGCTCGACGAGGAAACCGTCCGCTCCGAGCTGGAAGGCAACATCTGCCGCTGCACCGGCTACCACAACATCGTCAAGTCGGTGCTCGACGCAGCCGGCCGCATGAAGGTGGCGCAGGCGGCGGAATAGCGCGCCGCACGCCGGCAAAATCCGAATTCAAGACCGCGTTTCGATGGAAACAGCGGAAACAATAACTCCGGTCGGGAGGACAGGACATGGGCGTTGAAGGCATTGGCGCAAGCGTGGTGCGCAAGGAAGACCGCCGTTTCATTACCGGCAAGGGACGTTACGTCGACGACATCAAGCTGCTGGGCATGACTCATGCCCACTTCGTCCGCAGCCCGCACGCGCACGCCAAGGTCAAGAGCATCGATTCGTCAGCGGCGATGCAGATGCCGGGCGTGGTCGGCGTCCTGACCGGCCAGCAGCTCGTCGACGACAAGATCGGCAACCTGATCTGCGGCTGGGCCATCACCTCCAAGGACGGCACCGGCATGAAGATGGGTGCGTGGCCGGCGATGGCGCCGGAGACCGTCCGCTTCGTCGGCCAGGCGGTCGCGGTGGTGATCGCCGAAACCAAGAACCAGGCGAGAGACGCGGCCGAGGCCGTGGTCGTCAATTACGAGGAATTGCCCGCCGCTGCCGACATTCGCGCGGCGATCGCGCCGGGCGCGCCGCAACTGCATCCGGAAGCCCCGGGCAACGTGATCTACGACTGGACCATCGGCGAAGAAGCCGCAACGGACGCGGCCTTCAAGTCGGCGGCCAACATCGTCTCGCTCGACATCACCAACAATCGCCTGGTGCCGAACGCGATGGAGCCGCGCGCAGCGGTCGCCGAATACAACGAGCCCGAAGAGCATTTCACGCTCTACACGACGTCGCAGAACCCGCACGTCGCGCGCCTCGTGCTGTCGGCGTTCTACAACATCGCGCAGGAGCACAAGCTGCGCGTGGTGGCGCCCGACGTCGGCGGCGGGTTCGGCTCGAAGATATTCATCTACCCCGAGGAAATGGTGGCGCTGTGGGCGTCCAAGAAGGTGGGACGTCCGGTGAAGTGGACCGGCGACCGCACCGAGGCGTTCCTCACCGACGCGCATGGCCGCGATCACCTCACCAAGGCGGAGATGGCGTTCGACAAGGACAACAAGGTCACCGGCCTGCGGGTGAAGACCTACGCCAATCTCGGCGCCTACATGTCGCTGTTCTCGTCGTCAGTGCCGACCTATCTCTACGCGACGCTGCTGTCGGGCCAGTACAACATTCCCAACATCTTCGCCGAAGTGATCAGCGTCTACACCAACACCGTGCCGGTCGACGCCTATCGCGGCGCGGGCCGCCCCGAGGCGAGCTTCGTGGTGGAACGGCTGATGGAGACGGCGGCGCGGCAGTTGAAGGTCGATCCGACCGAACTGCGCCGCAAGAACTTCATCACGCAGTTTCCGCACCAGACGCCCGTCATCATGGCCTACGATATCGGTGATTTCGGCGCCTCGCTGGATTCCGCGATGAAGGCGATCGACTATGCCGGCTTCCCGGCCCGCAAGGCGAAAGCCAAGACCGAAGGCAAGCTGCGCGGCATCGGCGTCTCCTGCTACATCGAGGCCTGCGGCATCGCGCCGTCGAAGGCGGTCGGCAGCCTGGGGGCCGGCGTCGGCTTATGGGAATCCGCCGAAGTGCGCGTCAATCCGGTCGGCACCATCGAGGTCCTGACGGGCTCGCACAGCCACGGCCAGGGCCATGAGACCACTTTCTGCCAGCTCATCGCCGAACGTCTTGGCATTCCGATCAGCCAGGTGCAGATCGTCCATGGCGACACGGATAAAGTTCAGTTCGGCATGGGCACTTACGGCTCGCGCTCGGCCGCCGTCGGCCTCACCGCGATCCTGAAGGCGATGGAGAAGGTCGAGGCCAAGGCCAAGAAGATCGCGGCGCACGCGCTGGAAGCATCCGAGAACGACATCGTCATCGAGAACGGCGAGTTCAAGGTCACCGGCACCGACAAGTCGATCGCGCTGCCGATGGTCGCGCTCGCGGCCTACACCGCGCACAATCTGCCCGACGGCATGGAGCCGGGCCTGAAGGAGGGCGCGTTCTACGACCCGACCAACTTCACCTTCCCGGCCGGCGCCTATATCTGCGAAATGGAAGTGGATAGCGCCACCGGCAAGAGCCCCTTCGTCAACTTCGTGGCGGCGGACGATTTCGGGCGGCTGATCAACCCGATGATCGTCGAAGGCCAGGTCCATGGCGGTCTCGCCCAGGGCATCGGCCAGGCGTTGCTGGAAGGCGCGGTGTACGACAGTTCAGGCCAGCTCCTGACGGCGTCGTTCATGGATTACTCGATGCCACGCGCCGACGACCTGCCGTCGTTCAAGCTGTCGCACACCACGACGCTGTGTCCGGGCAATCCGCTCGGCGTCAAGGGCTGCGGCGAAGCCGGCGCGATCGGTGCATCGGCGGCGGTCATCAACGCCATCACCGATGCGATCGGCAACAACAAGCTCGAAATGCCCGCGACGCCCGACCGCGTCTGGCATGCGATTCACGGCTAAGAGGGAGCACGAACCATGTACCAGACAAATTATCACCGCCCCTCCTCCGTGGACGAAGCGGCAGCCGCGTTCGCCAAGGGCTCGGAATCGAAATATCTGGCCGGCGGCCACACGCTGATCCCCGTGATGAAGCAGCGGCTGGCCTCGCCATCCGACGTGATCGATCTCGGCAAGATCAAGGAGCTGGTCGGCATCGAAGCGTCGGGCGACACGCTGACCATCAAGGCCGCCACCACCTATTACGACATCATGCAAAGCGCCGACGTGAAGAAGTCGATCCCGGCGATCGCCTACCTCACCTCGGTGCTCGGCGACCCCGCGGTGCGCTATCGCGGCACGATCGGCGGCTCGATCGCCAACAACGATCCGGCGGCGGACTTTCCGGCCGCGCTGGTTTCGCTCGGGGCAACGGTGAAGACCAACAAGCGCTCGATTTCGGCGGATGATTTCTTCAAGGGCCTGTTCACCACGGCGCTCGAGGACGGCGAGATCATCACCGCGGTGTCGTTCCCGATCCCGGCGAAAGCCGGCTATGCCAAGTTTCGCCATCCCGCCTCGCGCTTCGCGCTGACCGCCGTGTTCGTGACCAAGACCAAATCTGGTGACGTCAGGGTCGCTGCGACCGGCGCATCGCAGGACGGCGTGATGCGGGTGCCGGCGATCGAGGCGGCGCTGAAGGCGAACTGGTCGGCCGGCGCGCTCGACAACGTCAAGGTTTCCGACAGCGGCCTGATGAGCGATATCCATGGAACTTCGGATTATCGCGCCAATCTGATCAAGGTGATGGCGCAGCGCGCGGCGACCGCCGCGGGCTAGCTTCTAGGCACAACTTTGACACGAGCGGCGCGCAGCGATGCGCGCCGCTTTCGCTTTTTGATCCCATTCTCGGCAAAAGAAGCTTGCAAGGGCCTCGCATCGGCGGGACAATTTAGCTAATCAACTAATTAAGACGCTTCCCCCGGGAGAGAAAACAAGTGCTCGACAAACCAGCCGCCCAATCCGCCACCCGCACCTCCGGCCCGCTCGCCGGTTTCCGCATCGTCGAATTCGCCGGCATCGGCCCGGGCCCGTTCGCCTGCATGCTGCTCGCCGACATGGGCGCCGAGGTCGTGACGCTCGACCGCGTCGGCGCCGGCAAGAACCTGAAGTCGGTCGCGGCGCGCGGCCGCAAGGTGATCGAGCTCGACCTGAAGGACAAGGCCGCCATCGCGCAGGCGCTCGATCTGCTGGCCAACGCCGACGCGCTGGTCGAAGGCTTTCGTCCCGGCGTGATGGAACGCCTGGGGCTCGGCCCCGACGTCGTGCTCGCGCGCAATCCGAAGCTGGTCTATGGCCGCATGACCGGCTGGGGCCAGGAAGGGCCGCTGGCGCAGGCTGCCGGCCATGACATCAACTACATCTCGATCACCGGCGCGCTCTCCGCGATCGGACCCAAGGAAAAGCCGGTGCCGCCGCTCAACCTCGTCGGCGATTTCGGCGGCGGCGCGCTCTACCTCGTGGTCGGCGTGCTCGCCGCATTGCTGGAGGCGTCACGGTCGGGCAAGGGCCAGGTCGTGGACACCGCGATGTGCGACGGCGCGGCGTCGCTGATGTCGATGTTCTTCGACATGACCGCGATCGGCCGCTGGACCGAAGGCCGCGACCAGAACTTCCTCGACGGCGGCGCGCATTTCTACGGCGTCTACGAATGCTCCTGCGGCAATTTCATTTCGATCGGCTCGATCGAGCCGCAGTTCTACGCGCTGCTGCGCAAGCATGCCGACCTGACCGACGCCGATTTCGACGCGCAGATGGACCGCAAGGCCTGGCCGGCGCTGAAGGAGAAGCTGGCGAAAGTCTTCAAGAGCAAGAGCCGCGCGGACTGGTGCAAGATCATGGAAGGCACCGACATCTGCTTCGCGCCGATCCTGACCATGGCGGAGGCGCCCAAGCACCCGCATATGGCCGCCCGCAAGGTGTTCGTCGAACGCCACGGCGTGACCCAGCCTGCGCCCGCGCCGCGCTTCTCGCGCACGCCATCGGCGATCAGGGAGCCCGAGGTGGCGAAGATCGGGGATGTGACGGCGGCGTGGAAGCGGTAAGGTTAGCCGCAATCGTCATTGCGAGGAGCAGAGCGACGAAGCAATCCATTCCTCCGCTTGCGACGCCATGGATTGCTTCGCTCCGCTAGCAATGACCAATCAGGCCGCGTTGTCCACCTTCAGCACGCCGCGGCGAATTTGGTCTTCCTCGATCAATTCGAACAGCGCCTTGAAATTGCCTTCGCCGAAGCCGTCGTCACCCTTGCGCTGGATGAACTCGAAGAAGATCGGTCCGATGGCGTTGGCCGAGAAGATCTGCAGCAGCACCTTGGTCTGGCCGCCATCGACCACGCCCTCGCCGTCGATCAGGATGCCGTTCTTCTGCAGGCGGGCGAGGTCCTCGCCATGCTGCGGCAGGCGGGCATCGATCTTCTCGAAATAGGTATCGGGCGGCGACGGCATGAACGGCAGCCCTGCATCGCGCAACGTCTCGATGGTGAGGTGGATATCGCGAGCGCCGCAGGCGATGTGCTGGATGCCCTCGCCGCGATAGGTGTTGAGATATTCCTCGATCTGCCCGGATTCGCCGGCATCCTCGTTGATCGGGATCCGGATCTTGCCGTCCGGGCTGGTCAGCGCGCGCGAGAACAGGCCGGAGGCGCGACCCTCGATATCGAAGAACCGGATCTGGCGAAAATTGAACAGCCTTTCGTAGAAGCCGGTCCACACATCCATGCGGCCGCGGCGGACGTTGTGAGTGAGGTGATCGATGTAATACAGGCCCGCACCGGCGGGTCGCGGGTCGCGGGCGCCAAGCCATTCGAACTCGCTGTCATAAGCCGAACCCTTGGCGCCGTAGCGATCGACGAAATAGAGCAGGCTGCCGCCGATCCCCTTGATGGCGGGCACGTCGAGCGTCTTCTGCGCGGGCGAAGCATCTGCCGGCTCCGCGCCCAGCGACAGCGCGCGCTCATAGGCCTTTGTCGCATCGACCACGCGAAACGCCATCGACGGCGCGCACGGTCCGTGCGCCGCAACGAAGCCATGGCCGTGGGTGCCCGGCTCCTCATTGACGAGATAGTTGATGTCGCCCTGGCGATAGACCGTGATCTTCTTCGTCTTGTGGCGGGCGACCGGAGCATAGCCCTTCAGGGCGAACAGCGTGTGCAACTCCTCCGGATTCGGATGCGCGTATTCGACGAATTCGAAGCCGTCGGTACCCATCGGGTTGTCGGCGCTGATGGTGGCAGCCGGCGCATCGTGCGGAAACGGACCCATGGCTGATCTCCCGAAAATTGATCTGGATCAATATCGTTCGAATCGGACGCACGAGGCATGCAAATTGACCCGCAATCGGCTATAATGACGCACACTTCGTGCATCAAACTGGCATTTTTCGCATGATCCAAGTGGACGCCTTCGACCTCAAGATGCTGGCTGCGCTGCAGGACGATGGCCGGCTGACCAACCAGCAACTCGCCGATCTCGTCGGCCTTTCCGCCTCGCAATGCTCGCGGCGTCGGATGCGGCTGGAAGAAGAGAACGTGATCGCGGGCTACCACGCCGACCTGTCAGGCGAAGCGCTCGGCTTCAACCTGATCGCCTTCATTCACATCACGCTGGCGACGCATTCGCCCGACAACGCCAAGAAGTTCCGCGCGCTGGTCAACCGCGTCGACGACATCCAGGAGGCCTACGCGCTGACCGGCGACGCCGATTACGTGCTGAAAGTCGTGCTGCGCGACCTCAAGGACCTCTCCGACCTCGTCAACAATTTGCTGATGCCGCACCAGAGCGTCGCCCATGTGCGCTCGTCGATCGTGCTCGACCGGCTGAAGGAAAGCGCGAGACTGCCGCTGAGATCCTGACGTGGCCCAATTCGAGGGAATTTCGTCATTCGCGTTGGTCGTCGAATTTGCGATGATCCATCGACATCAAGGGACGAGACGACCATGGCGCTGCAACTCCGCCCCAACTGCGAATATTGCGACAAGGACCTGCCGCCGAATGCTGTGGATGCGCTGATCTGCTCCTATGAATGCACGTTCTGCGCGGACTGCGTCGAGACCAAGCTGCACAATGTCTGCCCGAACTGCGGCGGCGGCTTCGAACGGCGGCCGATCCGGCCCGCCACCGAGCGGCGGCCGGGCGTCTGCGTGACCAGGCAGTTGCCCTCGGACAAGCGGGTGCATTTGAAATACAGCGTGGAAGATGTCGCCGCGCACTGTGCGCGGTTGAAGGATATTCCGCCGCAGGAGCGGTGATACTCGCCCGCGTCGTCATTCAGGGCGATGCGTCAGCATCGAACCCGGAATCTCGCAGTTCCCCGATGCGCAGTTGCGCATCTGAGGTCTGGTCCTTCGGACCATCCCGGAATGACGGAGTCTCAATCGCTGCGCTCCCAACGACAGGGAGCGGGCGTCACCCCGCCGCCAGGATCGTACCCTCGACCTCGCCAAAGCCGACGCGGTAGCCGTCGCCCTGGCACCAGCCGCGCATGACCAGCGAATCGCCGTCTTCGAGAAACGAGCGCGTGACGCCGGGGGCGAGTTCGACCGGCTCGGTTCCGTTCCAGCTGATTTCGAGCAGGCTGCCGCGCTGGTCCTTCTCGGGACCGGAGATGGTGCCGCTGCCGAGGAGGTCGCCGACATTCATGGCGCACCCGCTCGAGGCGTGGTGGACAAGCTGCTGCACCGAGGACCAGTACATGTATTTGAAATTGGTGCGGCAGATGTTCCTGGGCGCGTTCATCTGCGCCGTGCGCATGCCCACTTCCAGCGCCATGTCGTAATTGTTCGGCTGCGCCTGCTGCAGATAGGGCAGCGGCTTCGGCTCCTGCGCGGGGCCGTGCAGACGAAACGGCTCCAGCGCCTCGCGCGTCACCACCCACGGGCTGATTGAGGTCGCGAACACCTTGGCCTGGAACGGACCGAGCGGAACGTATTCCCACTGCTGGATGTCGCGCGCACTCCAGTCGTTGAGGATCACGAAGCCGAAGATCATCTCCTCGGCCTGCTTCTCGGTCAGCATGTCGCCCATAGCCGACGGCTGGCCGATCACCACGCCCATCTCCAATTCGAAATCGAGCCGCTTGCAGGGGCCGAAGCTCGGCACGTCCGCCGTCGGCGGCTTCAACTGCCCGCGCGGCCGGCGCACCGGCGTGCCCGAGACGACGACGGTCGAGGCGCGGCCGTTGTAGCCGATCGGCATGTGCAGCCAGTTCGGCTGCAGCGCGTTGTCCTTGCCGCGGAACATGACGCCGACATTGGTGGCATGCTCCTTCGACGAATAGAAATCGGTGTAGCCGGAGACGGCGAACGGCAAATGCAGCCTCACGTCCGCCATCGGCACCAGCGCGCGTTTGCGCAAACCCTGGTTGTCACGCAGTTCGCCATGATCGTGGCGCAGCAATTCGCTGATCCGCGCCCGCGTACCCGACCAGACCTTTGGTCCGAGCGCCATGAACGGATTGAGCTGCGCAGCGGCGAACACGCCGGGCTCAACGACGTCGAACCGGCAATCCTGCGCGAGTTGCCAGAGATCGAGCACGTAATCGCCGATCGCGACGCCTACCCGCGGCGCGAGGCCGTCTTTGGTGGAGAAGATGCCGTAGGGCAAATTCTGGATCGGGTAATGCGAATCGGGCGCGACCTCGACGAAGGAGCGGAGCTTGGGGTCATTGGGGTGGGGCACTTGATTCTCCAATCAGGGAATCGTCATGCCCGGGCTTGACCCGGGCATCCATCTTCTATCGAAGGCGATGGATCGCCGGGTCAAGCCCGGCGATGACGAGTTGAGCATCACGGCTTCTTCGGATCGAACCGCTTTTCCAGGCCCTTCCAGCAATCGGCGTAGTCGCCCTGCAGCGTCGATGATTTCGCGGCATGTGCGGTGACGCGTTGCGGGTAGCGGGTCTCGAACATGAAGGCCATGGTGCCGGTCAGCTTCACCGGCTTCAGTTCGCCATTGCTGGCGTGGTCGAAGGCTTCGCGGTCGGGGCCATGCGGCAGCATCATGTTGTGCAGCGAGATGCCGCCGGGAACGAAGCCCTGCGGCTTGGCATCGTAGACGCCGTAGATCAGCCCCATGAACTCACTCATGATGTTCATGTGGTACCAGGGCGGACGGAACGTGTTCTCGCCCACCATCCAGCGCTCCGGGAAGATGACGAAATCGATGTTGGCGGTGCCCGCGGTTTCCGACGGCGAGGTCAGCACCGTGAAGATCGACGGATCGGGATGGTCGAAGCCGATGGCGCCGACCGGCGAGAAGGTGCGAAGATCGTATTTGTAGGGCGCGTAATTGCCGTGCCAGGCCACCACGTCGATCGGCGAATGCGGCAGAGTGGTCTTGAACAGCGCCCCGCCCCACTTCACGTAGAGCTCGGTCGGGGAGTCCTTGTCCTCGTAGAAAGCAACCGGCGTGAGGAAGTCGCGCGAGTTGGCGAGGCAATTGGCGCCGATCGGGCCGCGCTCCGGGAGCGTGAAGGCGCCGCCGTAATTCTCGCAGAGATAGCCGCGCGCGGGGCCTGCCGGAATCTCGACGCGGAACTTGACGCCGCGCGGGATCACCACGATCTCGCCGGGCTCGGCGTCGATCCGGCCAAATTCGGTGACGACGCGCAAATTGCCCTGCTGCAGCACGAACATCAGCTCGCCGTCGGCATTGTAGAAATGCTGGTCGACCATCGATCGGGTGATGAGATAGATGTGCGCGGCCATGCCGGCCTGGGTGTTGGCATCGCCGGCGGTCGTCATGGTCTGCACGCCCTGCAGGAAGGTCGTGTCCTCCTTCGGGATCGGCGCCGGATCCCAGCGCAGTTGCTCGACCATGATCTCCTGCTCGTGGCACGGCGCGGTGCGCCACAGCCCGGTATCGGCTTTGGCAAAGCGTCCCGAATGCTTCACCGACGGGCGGATGCGATAGAGCCATGACCGTTCGTTGCTGCCGCGCGGCGCGGTAAAGGGCGAGCCGGAGAGCTGTTCGGCATAGAGCCCGTACGCGCAGCGCTGCGGCGAGTTGCGCCCCATCGGCAACGCGCCGGGCAGCGCCTCGGTCTCAAAACTGTTCTTGAAGCCGGACATGTAGCCCGGCGTGACCTGCGCGGTGCTTCGAACGATCTGATCGGGCGAGGTGTTGATATTCATGGTCATCCTCCTTGCAGGGCGGCCCACATTTCCTGGTCGCGCTTGTCGGTCCAGATCACGGGATCGTCGATCCCGGACGCCTCGTCGAACGCCCGCGAGACGTTGAACGGCAGGCAGTGCTCGTAGATGGCGAAGCTGGAGAATTTCGGATCCATCACCTCGCGCGTCGCCGCCATCGATTGCTTCAGCGTGCGCCCCTTTGCGACCGAGCTTTCGGCTGCGCCATAGAGCGTCGTGACGAAATCGCGCGTCATCGCGATCGCGTCGCGCCCGGTCGAAAGGCCCTTCAGCGCGTCGCCGCGGCCCGGTGCAATCGCCTTGGGGTTGAAGGCGCGGATTTCATTCAGCGTGGCCGGCCATTCGCGCAGATGCGCGTCGCCGCAATAGCAGGCCGAGTGATATTCAATGAGATCGCCCGAGAACATCACCTCGGCATCCGGCACCCAGGCCACGATATCGCCCGACGTATGTCCCGCGCCGAGTTGCATCAGCCGCACCTCGCGTTTTCCCAGATAGATCGACATCTCGCCCTCGAAGGTCAGCGTCGGCCAGGTCAGGCCGGGAATGCTCTGCGCGTCCTGGAACAGGCGCGGAAAGCGGCCGTATTCGGAGTCCCAGTCCTGCTGGCCGCGCTCTTCGATCAGCCGATAGGTCTCCGCCGAAGCGACGATGCCCTGTGCCTTGTAGGCGGAGGCGCCCAGCACGCGCACCGCATGGTAATGCGACAGCACGACATATTTGATCGGCTTGTCGGTGACGGTGCGAACGCGCTCGATCACCTTATGGGCCATCGCCGGCGTCGACTGCGCGTCGAACACCAGACAGCCGTCGTCGCCGACGATGATCGCGGAGTTCGGATCGCCCTCGGCGGTGAAGGCATAGAGGTCGGTGCCGATTTCGGAGAAGGTGATCTTCTTCTCCGCCATATCGGTCGTGGAGGCGAAACCCTTTGCAGTGGCCATCAATTCCATTCCTGAGTTCGTTTGGGGCGTGAATTACTGTTGTTGCTGCTGTTGCTGCTGGCCGGCGTCCAGCATCCGCCGCTTGGCGAGCGCGATCGCCTCGTTGAGCACCGCGAGATCGCCGATGTGATTGGCCAGCACCAGAACCAGCGCGGCATCGAGATCGGCGCTTTGCTCGTCGCTCAACCCGCGATGCGCCTCGACGATGGTGCGAAACGCATCATCCGGCCTGGCAAAATTCGAACTGGTCGACAGCGTCATGCATGAACCTCAATGAAGACCGGCGGCACGCGCCAGGGCTGCGTCAAGCGCGGGGCGGGTCGGATGCCGGAACCGCGCCGCCACGTAGCCGTCGGGCCGCAGCAGATAGGCGGTGCCGGGCTCGGCATCGTAGCGCGCGGCGGCGAATTTCCCGGAATCGACAAAGCCGCCGTCGCCGCCGATGCGGATCATGCCCACTCCAGCAGGCGCTTCCGCGGCGGCGCCATTGCCGAATTCCAGCAACGTGAACTGCATTCCGTTCCTGATGAAGGCTTCGGTCAGGAACATCGCCTGACCACCCGGGGCAGCAATCGGCGCGTCCGGCATCGAGGCGCCGGGACACGGCCCGCCGCGCCATGCCTCGGCATCCGCGGTGGAGAGCGGCGACGCGTAGATCGATGGCGTCGACAGCCGCCCGGCATTGACCATGCGCTTGCCGAACTCGGTTTCCCTGGCGAGCGACAGCACGGCCTTGCGCAGCCGCGCCTCCTGGTGGGAATTGGGCGCCATGAAATCGGTCGAGCGGGTCGATTCGCGGATGTTCTCGTCGGCCGCGGCGCTGCGCTCGGTGTGGTAGCTCTCCAGCAGCGTTTCGGGCGAGGTTCCGCGCAGCACCCGATCGAGCTTCCAGGCGAGGTTCTCGGCGTCTTCGAGCCCGGAATTGGCGCCGCGCGCGCCGAACGGCGAGACCTGGTGCGCGGCATCGCCGGCAAAGATCACGCGGCCATGGATGAACCTGTCCATGCGGCGGCACTGGAATTTGTACAGCGAAATCCACTCGAAATCGAACTTGTCGTGGCCCAGCATGCGGGCGATGCGCGGCCGCACGTTCTCCGGCAGCTTCTCGACCGCGGGATCAGCGAAACGATTGAGCTGCAGATCAATCCGCCAGATGTCATCCGGCTGCTTGTGCAGCAGCGCGGAGCGCCCGGCATGGAACGGCGGGTCGAACCAGAACCAGCGCTCGGTCGGAAATGCCGCCGTCATCCTGACGTCGGCGATCAGGAACTGGTCCTCGAACACCTGGCCCGCGAATTCCGCCCCCACCATTTGCCGCAGCGAGGAGCGGGCACCGTCGCAGGCGATGACGTATTGCGCGCTGAGACGATAGGGCCCGTCCGGCGTCTGGATCGTCAGCAGCACATGGTCGTTGCGCGGCTCCAGCGCCGTCACCTTGTTGCGCCAGCGCAGATCGATCGCGGCAAGTTCCTCGACACGATCGACCAGATAGGCCTCGGCGTAGAATTGCTGCAGGTTGATGAAGGCCGGCCGCTTGTGGCCTTCCTCGGGCAGCAGGTTGAACTGATAGAGCTGGGAGTCGCCGTGGAAGATCTTGCCGACGCTCCACACCACGCCCTTGTCGACCATGCGCTGGCCGATGCCGAGCCGGTCCCAGAATTCGAGCGAGCGTTTCGAGAAGCAGATCGCGCGGGAGCCCTCGCCGATCCGGTCGGCATCGTCGAGCAGCACGACGGATTGGCCGCGCTGCGCCAGATCGATCGCCAGCGACAGCCCGACCGGGCCCGCGCCAACCACGACGACGGCGTGCGCGGCGGCGCGCTGGTCCGACCGGTCCTGATCCGGATGGCGACGATAGCCGAATTGGGTTTTGGTCTGCGCCATGTTGAGCCCAACCTTGTGCTAGCCAAGGGCGTGCGACCCTGATAATTAGTCGCATCTGCAACTATCTTAAACCCCGCGCGGGGTCCGGCGTCAACTCAAATCGAGGCGATCCTTGCCGAAGGCGATTTCAAGCGAAGCGACGGATGGTTGGCGCGGAGACAGCGCGCCGAAGCGTGACGCGCGGCTGGACCTGTTCCGGTTCGTGCCGTTCCGCCTCAACCGGCTCGCGGCCGAAGTCAGTTCGGCGCTTTCGGTCGAGTATGCGGCCCGTTACGGGCTCGACATCCCGGAATGGCGGGTGCTGGCGACGCTCGGCTTTCGCCACGATGCCTGCAGCGCACAATATATCGCCGATTGCACCCGCACCCATAAATCGACCATCAGCCGCGCCGTCACCGCGCTGATGACGCGGCAACTGGTCGAGCGCGTCGAGAACGCGGACGACCGCCGCGAATTCCGGCTGCGCCTGACCCGCAAGGGCACGGCGCTCTACGAGGAACTGATCCCGCGCCTGCTGCGCAAGGAGCAGGAGATCATGTCGTGCCTCTCCGCGCAGGAGCGGCGCGATTTCGGCCGCCTGCTCGGCAAGATCGAGCAAAGCCTCGATCTCCTGCAGACCAGCCGGGAGGCTGACGCGAAGGAAGCGTATTAGGGCGCGTGCTCATGAGTTCGACTCATGACGCACATCCTTCAGCCCTGTTCGCCAAACTGCTCATCCAGCCAGTCCAGAACCCGCCTGTTGAGCAGGGAGCGGTTGCCCATCTCGCAATGATTTCCGGCGCCTTCTGCAGCGGTGAAGCGGATCAGCGTCTTCGGGCAGGTGAGCGCATCGTAAAATGCGCCGGCTCCGGCTCCAAGAATGTCGTTCCCGGCCTGGGTGATCAACGTCGGGCAGGAGATCAACTCGGCGCGATCCTTCATGGTGAAGAGTTCGGCCGATGCGAAATAGGCTCGCAGATCGTGGACACCGTGAGTCCAGAAGCCGCGCTGCAGGATCTTCCATTTCAGCAGGGGATTGCTGCGGACAGCGGCATCGATCTTGTCGATCACTGACTGGTCAAGAGCGCCGAGGTCCGTTGCGGCCTCTGCCGGCACGCCGAACATCCGCACCACGACATCGCGAAAACCGTCCGCGATGCTCCATAGGCCAGGATCGGCGATCAACGCCGCGATGCGCGGCTCGCCCGAAGCGCCCCGCGGCGCAAGATAGCCGCCGAGGCTCCAGCCGGAGAGCGCGACGCGATCCAAATCTACCAGCGGCAGCGTCTGGACGAAGTCCAGCACAGCTTTGATGACAACTTCCCAGTCAGGCCGCAGGGGAATGCCGCGTTCATACAGCATGGCGCCCTGCCCGGGGCCGTCGAAGAGAAGGCTATGATAGCCGCGCCTCGAGGCGGCGACGGCGCAGGCAAAGTACGTGTCGGTGATGGTGCCGTCATAGCCATTGTTGAAGACAATGAGGGGGCGCGTCTTGTCCTCGAAGCCTTGCGCCCTGATGAAATAGCCAGGCAGCGGCGTATCGCCAAACGGGATGGCGACAGGGGCCGTGGGATATGGCCCAAGCGCTAGCCCTTTGTCGAAGGCAGCCACTTGCTGGCGAAACGCCGCAAGGAGGCGAGCATCAGCCGGCGCACCATACAACGGGCGGAATGACGAACCGTAGAAAACACTGGCGCGAAGATAGAGATCTCGCGCGCTGGCAACATGCCCCCTGGCAAGCGAGGCGTCGGCCTCTGCTTTCAGTCGCCCGCCGGCCGTGACCCAGGCGTCATGAAATGCGCCATCATCGCCATCACCGATGACTTCCGTGACCGCTTGAATCTCGCCAAAATCAGCGCCGCCAAACGGAATGTAGCCGAGAGCCCAGACGAAATCGTTATGCAACTCGTTTCGAAACAAAGCGACCACTGCATTTCCCATGACGTCGTTCAAACACACCTTCGGCTGCCACAGACCGACCAGGAGGCGGATGCGAGGGCAGCGTATCAGGCCCCGAGTGCTCCGCGGTGCTCTGCCGAAAATACGTGAGCGTAAAGATTGGCGATCCACTGCTTGCCTTCCTGCGTGACCCGCAGGTACTTCAGTGCATCGCCGATATAGGGCCGGACGGCGTTCCAGAAGAAGGACGGGTACGCAGCCCGCAGATCATCGGCACTTCGATATCCGAGTTTCTCGCTGACGCCAGTTTCGCGAAATTCCGCGAATAACGCCGAGGTCTTGCGCAGGTAATTGATGTCGGCCAGTTGCCCGATCAAATCGGCGGCCCGGAGCAGGCCCGGGTAGTCCGCGGTACTGGCATGCTGTTCGCATTCGGGTACCGGAAATCGCGTGTGCTCGATATTGGCCTGGATTTCGAGCGTATCGATGTGGGTCAGGCTCGCCCTCCCGAAGCGCTCGCTGACAAAGAGCTTCGATCGCGTCACGTGATAGGGGGTCAACGAAGCATCGGTGGCCCCTCCGGGGATCGCCACGAGATCACCTTTCTCGTTGCAGACATATAGCCCCTCCTGATCGCCCCGACACACACCCCGCACATAGCCGATGTCGTGACAAAGCAGTGAAATCACGAAGTGGAGCCAATCCCGCGGCGTAACGCCACCCTCCCTGGTGTGCTTCCCGCGCAGGATCTCCTGGCCCACGAGAGTCACCATGATGGTGTGGTTCATGTCGTGGTAGGCCGCATCGCTATCGGCGATGTTCTCCAAGGCGAGACGTCCCACGAATGCAATGATATCCGGATAGGCCGGCTCGAGGACGCCATAGCTTTGAATGTAGGCCCCTCGAAGCTCCTCGACAAAGGCCTCGATGACAATATGCGTGGGATTGAACATGGCTGCCTCCCCGAATTGGCAGATGCTATTCCAGTTCGAGCCCGCCGTCACGATAGCGCATCGCGTTTGGCATCAGCCCCGCGCTTGCTGTCATTTTGCGCGCAGGAGCGGCGCCCTGACGATCGAACAGGGCCGTCACGTCATTCGTCGGAAATAATCCGCACGCGCCTCCGGTCATTCCTGCGGGAAGGCCTCGTAGACGAGTTTCCTGAAGGCCGGCGTGATGCGCGTGCGCTCGTTCTGGGTCTGCTGCATCATGATGTAGATCATGTCGAGCTTGCGATCGACACCGAAATAGGTGCCGCTTCCGGAGTCCCATTTCAATTCGCCTATCGAGCCGGGCGGCGGTGGTTTTGCGTTGCCCGGATCGGTACGCACAGCGATGCCCAAGCCGTAGCCGAAGCCGTCGCCCGGGAAGTAATAATAGTCGCGGCCGACACCCGAGCCCGGTCCGATGTGGTCGGTGGTCATGGTCCTGAAGGAGGCGGGGCTGAGATAGCGCCTTCCTTCCAGTTCGCCGCCATTGAGGAGCATCTGGGCGAAACGGGCGTAGTCCTTGATGGTGGTGAGCAGGCCGCCGCCACCGGATTCCCATTCGGGATGGGCGAGCCGTTCGCGTTCGCCCGCGAGCAGAATGGGATCGCTGGGCAGCGGACGCGCCATCCGCGCGAACTCGGCGGGTGTGCCGAGCACGAACCTGGTGCTGGTCATCCCGAGCGGGGTAAAGATTCGCTGCTTCATGAATTCGTAGAGCGTCTGGCCGGAGACGACTTCGATCACCCGGCCGAGCACATCGGTCGAATGTCCATAGCGCCACAGCGTTCCAGGTTGGCGCGACAGCGGCAGCTTCGCGATGCGTTCGGCAAATTCCCTGTTGTCGAACTGGCCGGCGAACAGGTGCGCGTCGTAATAGGCCATCTCGACCCAATTGGCCCCGATATAGCTGTAGCTGATCCCCGAGGTATGGCGCATCAGGTCCAGTATGGTGACGGGGCGGACCGGCGGCACGCGTTCGACCGCCACCGTGCCGTCCGCCCTCCTGATTTCCTGACCGACTTCCACCTCGGCGAAGGATGGAATGTATTTCGACAACGGATCGTCGAGTGCGAGCTTGCCCTCGTCGACCAGCATCATTGCAGCGAGGCAGGTGATTGGTTTGGTCATGGAATGGATGGCAAAGATCGTGTCCGGAGTCATCGGAGTTCCGGTCTGCACGTCCTGCACGCCCAAGGTCTTCAGATAAACAGGCCGGCCGTGCTGCTGGATCAGGATCACGGCTCCCGGCAGTTTTCCGGTTGTGACTTCGTTGTCGAAGTAAGCCGTGATGCGCGCGAGCTTGTCAGGCGCAGGCGTGGGGATAACGGCAGTGCGATCCTGCCCGAACAACCCGGTCGAGAGCGCGGCGGAAATGGCCGTCCCGAGCAGAACCACCTGCATGCGCTTCATCCCGGCTTCTCCGCCTTGGTCCGCTCGGATCAAAACCCGACGAGTGGAACTCGTCAACCGGACGGGAGTGGCCCGGAACCGCGTCGCAATGCGGTTTCGGCGAGCTCCCCGTTTGCGGCCCCTGGCGGTGTCCCGGCGTCGCGCCGGATCGATCCGCCGCGAAAAACGACAGCCCTGGTCAGCGGTCGATCGGCGTGCCCGGGCCGAGATGGTAGCGGCTGGAGAAGAACACCAGCGGAGCATCGTCGCAGTGGTCGCAGCTCGACACTTCCGCAATGAACAGGGTGTGATCGCTGACGTCGATCGACTGGACCACCTCGCAGGCAAAGAACGCGACACAGCCGGCGAGCCTGGGCAGGTCGTTGACGATCGCGTAGTCGGGCCGTGCGCCGGCGGCGGGCCGGCCGGAAAAATGTTTCGACAGCCCCCTGCCGCCTTCGGGCAGGACGTTGACGCAATAGCGGCCGCTCTCGGCGATCGCGCGGTGCATCCGGCCGGGCATGATGGAGACGAGCACCGTCGGCGGCGCCAGGCTGACGGTGACGAAGCTGTTCACCGTCATGCCGCAGACGTTGCGATGCCGGTCGAGCGTGGTCAGCACGGTGACGCCGGTCACGAAGCGCGACGCGGCTTCGCGAAACGCGGCGGGATTGGCGTGCTGCATCCTATCCCCCGGCGAAATGGAAGATCGTCGCGCCATCGGGTGAATAATTCGGCACGTCGGCGGCGACCTTCTGGCCGATGTCCGACTGCAGTGCGGCCACCATGGCGGCCGGATCGGCGAACCACGCCTGGAAGATGCAGAACGGCGCGGTCCCCGGACCGAGCGCTTCGGGATAAGCGAACGAGCAGGACTTGAGGCCCGGCAATTGCCGGGCCAGCGGCAAATGGGTCGCCTCGTAATAGGCCTTGAAGCGGCCGGGGTCTTTCGGCGCGGGATAGGTCACGGTCAGGCAATGCATCGGTCCATCCTCACGCTGTCGCCCGCATCGGCGCCACCGGCGCCGAATGCCTGCCGATGAACGCCTTGATCCGCTCCGGCGTCGAAACGCGATCCCACTGCGCGTCAGGATAATTGAAGTTCTCGGTGAACTCGTCGGCCAGCGCCTGGTTCTGGCTCATGGTGCCGATCAGCATGCCGAGCGCTTCCGACGGCGGCTGCAGCATCACGTTGGTCCAGCGTGCCGCGCCCAGCACGCGATCCTGCCGCTTGAGGTCGACCTTCTCGCAGAAGCGCGCGTCGAGCACATCGGCGCCGACGATCTCCTCACCGAGCACGAAGGCGGCATAGGAGGCGACGTTGGCGCCCTGCCCCATCATCGGATCGACCACCGAATGCACATCGCCGAGCGCAATCGCGCACTTGCCGCCGTCGAATTCGACGACGGTGTTGCGAACCGTCGGCACCACACCGCCCTGCAGCAGGTCCTGCGGCTGCGCGAGATCGAAACGCGCGGTGTCGATCCGGTCATAGGTGGAGGGATGGTGCTTCTCCAGCTTGTCGAGGATGACCCGCAGGAAATGTTTCGGGTTGTCGTCGTAGCTGAGCGTCGCAAGCTCCTCCATGTCGCCACCCGGCACGTTCTCCATCAACAGCGCGTTGGCGACGCCATCGAAGCTGACGGTCGGGATCACGATCATCTCGCCATGCCCGGGAGAGACTGACAGCGTGACATTCATGGGGTCGGGTTGCCGCACGCCGGTGTAGAGCCCGACGCAGAGACGCCGCTGCGGCTGCGAATACGGGCTGTGCTCCGGCCGGTAGGTGAACAGCTGGCCGAGCGGACCCTTGCCGGTCGCGACCACCAGCAGATCGAAGCGGTCGACCAGTTTGCCGATGTCGCCCTCCTCGATCTGCCGGTACTCGATCTTGCCGCCGCGCCGCGAAAAATCCTCCATCAGCATCGGCAGATAGATCCGGTAGTCGACGGCGCGGCTCGGCCGGGAGAAGTCGCCGCGAAAGCTGAGCGGCTGCGGAAAATTGAAGAAATGATCGTGGTAGTAATAGTACAGCTTCGGATCGCTCCAGTGATTGACGCCGAGATAATCCTCGCGCGCGATCGTGACGTGGTGGTGGGCGACGGTGTTGAGCAGCCGGATATTGCGGTAATCCTCCGGCGCGCGGTCGGTGATCAGCGTGGCGTCCACGCCGTGCTTCTGCAGATAGAGGGCAAGGTGCAGCCCGGCAATTCCGGCGCCGACGATCCCGATGCGATGTGTCACGTGTTTCCTCCGTTTGCGATCCAATCTTTGCGGTTCTGCGTGCCGCCCTTGATTTCCAGGGAGCGTAGCGTCCGGCTTGCCGGCCGACTATGGAATGAATAGGATATGATTTATTCCTGATTGGAATGAAAAATGGACCGCATCGACTGCCTGCGTGCCTTCGTCCGCACCCTCGAGGGCGGCAGCTTTTCGGCCGCGGCCAAGGAACTCGGCATCGGGCAGCCGGCCGTCAGCAAGCGGATCACCGCGCTCGAGAGCGAGTTCGGGGCACAGCTCTTCCTGCGCACGACGCGTAAACTCCGGCCCACGCCGGAAGCGCGCCGCATCTACGATCTGGCGCGCCAGATGCTGGAAAATTTCGATATGGCGCGTGCGAGCCTCAACGAGGCCTCGCCGCGGCCGACCGGCACGCTGCGCGTGAGCGTGCCGTCCTCGTTCGGCCGGCGCTACATGATGCCGGTCATTGCCGAGTATGTCAGGGACTATCCCGAGGTTCGCGTCGACGTTCGCTTCAGCGAGCGCTTCGTCAATCTGGTGGAGGAAGGGATCGAGCTGGCGCTCCGGATCGGAAACCTGCAGGCGAGCACGCTGGTCGCGCGACGGCTCGGCACCGTGCAGCGCCACCTGGTTGCGACGCCGACCTATCTTCATGGCCGCCCCAAGCCGAGGACGCCGGAGGATCTGAACGCGCATCCATGCATCGGCTATTCACGGCTCGCACCCGCCAATGAATGGACGTTCGAATCCGAGCACGGCCGCCATGTCGTTACGATCGACGGACCGCTTCTGGTCGACGATGCGGATGCGATGGAGGAAGCGGTGCGGCATCATTTGGGGATTGCCATCCTGCCGGACTGGAACGCCGCCGAGGGCGTCCGCAGCGGCCAGCTTGAACATGTACTGCCCGAGTATTCGATTCCGGCGCTGCCGCTGCACGCGGTGTACCCGGAGGTACACTGGATGTCGCCGCGCGCACGAAGCTTCCTCGACCTGCTGGTCAAGCACGCCGGCCGCTTCAGCCCGCAGCAGCCGCGGCGTCCGGCATCCCAGCCAAAGGCTGCGAAGGCCAGGCGGCGCGCGAAGTGATCCGCGCTACGCCCGCGCCATGTGCGTTGCGATCACGGGGAAATACGCATCCCCCGAACCGGCATCGATGGCTTCCTGCAGCACGGTGCCGATCAGCTCCGCACCGCGGATCCTGAGGCCGGCATCGGCGGCGAGCTCCAGCGCATAGGACAGGTCCTTCAGCGCATATTCGGTCGAGAAGGCGCGATCCGGGAAATTGCCGGGCACGATCGCCTTCATGCCGTGATTGCGCAGGGCAAAGCTGTCGGCCGATCCTTTCGACAGCGTATCGAGCAGCAGTTTGGGATCGACGCCGTTGTGCTTCGCCACCGCAACCGCCTCGGCCAGCGCGTTGACGGTCTCGAACAGCACCATGTTGTTGAGAATCTTGGTGACCTGTCCGGCGCCGACCTCGCCGCAATTGGTGACGTCGGTCGCAAAGCAGCGGATCAGGGGTTCGATCTCGGCGTAAAGCGCCGGCACGGCGCCGACCATGACGCTGAGCGTGCCGTCCTGCGCCGCCTGCCGCGTGCGGGCGATCGGCGCGTCGGCCCAGGCCGCGCCCCTGGCCTGCAACTGCCCGGCAAAATCGCGGGTCTGGCTGACCGAGGACGTGCCGAGATCGACGATGGTCTGGCCGCTGCGGACGTTCTTGAGGATTCCATCGCCTTCAAACACCGCGCGAACATGTTTGGCGCTCGGCAGGCACAGGAACAAGAGATCGCTTTGCCTGATCACGTCGGCAACCGAGCCCGCGACCTTGGCGCCCTCGGCCTGCAACCGCGCCAGCGGCTCGGGCGACAGGTCGAAGGCGATAACGCGCTTGCCGCTTTTCTTCACGAGATTGCGGCAGATCGGCTCGCCCATCACGCCGAGGCCGATGAAGCCGACGGTCTTGTATTCCGGCATTTGCTTTCTTGAACCTATTTTACAAAGGAACGCGACGGTGCGAGGTGCAGCGCGTAGGCGTCGACCTTGTCGCTGGCGCGCGGATAGATTTCGCTGACGATCGGATCGTGACCGGGGATGAAGCGGTCGGGATGGCCGGCCAGCCGTTCGACGATTTCCCAGCCCTGCGCCATGTCGCCGACATTATAGACAATCGGAAACGGGCTGCGCTTCTGCAAGTTGGCGTAGTAATGCGCCGCGTCGGACGCCAGCACCACGGGGCCGCGCGCGGTCTCCACCCTGACGACCTGAAGGCCATCGGAATGGCCGCCGACGCGATGCACGGTCACGCCGGGCGCGACCTCGCCGTCGCCGGCATGGAACGTAACCCGCTCGCCATAGACATGGCGGACCATGGTCGTGACGTGCTCGACCGAGAACGGATGCCGCAACATGCCGTTGCACATGCAACGCCCGGTCGCGTAGCTCATCTCGCGATCCTGCAGATGGAAACGCGCGCCGGGGAAACGATCGAGATTGCCGGCGTGGTCGTAATGCAAATGGGTGACGATGACGTCCTTGATGCTGTCGGCAGCCACACCAAATTTCTCCAGGGCGTCGACCGGATTGAGCGTCAGCTTGCGCGAGCGCGCCTTGGCTTCCTCGGCGTTGAAGCCGGTATCGACCAGGATCTCGCGGCCGTTGCCGCGGACCAGCCAGACGAAATAATCCAGATCCTGCGCCGTCGTCTCATGCGGATCGGGAATCAAGAAATTGAGATTGGGGGTACGCGGCGACATCGTCGCATAGCGCAGCGCATAGATTTCGTAGGCATTTCCCATCGGTGTCACTTTTCTTGGTTGAGATGGCCGATGGCGGCACCAAGCCATTGTCATCCGCAAAGGTCAAACCCGGTGCGCGAATGACAGCCAGACGACAGCGCAGATCACTGTGTGAGATAGATCACATTCACCACCGGCGATCCCACATGGCCTCTGCCCGGCGAGAGGATTGATTGCACGCGCGTCATCCGCGCGCAGCCCCGCGAGGGCTGCGCGAAGCGCAAGATATTCCCGTCATCGACAACGCGACGTCGCGGTTAATTGTCGCAATTATTGACGACGCCGCAAGCGGTTGACGGGTCATTGACGCGGTTTGATAATGCAGAATGCGTAGAGTAAGGTCGCCGCGGCGCGAGCCGGCATCGGCGCCATTTTGGCTGGACTGCCGTGATCTGGACTGCCGTCATTATGAAAATCCGCTTTGCATTGCTTCTCTCACTGATTTTTTCGGTCGCGTCGGTGGCGCCATCGTTCGCGGCCGGAGAGCGCTACGCGCTGGTAATCGGCAATGCGAAATATCCGGACGCCGAAGCGCCGCTGAAGGAGCCGATCAACGATGCGCGCGACATCGCCGACGAGCTCAAGCGCGACGGCTTCAATGTCGATATCGGCGAAAACCTGACCGGCGAGCAGATGCGCCGCGCCTTTGAGCGGCTGTACGGCAAGATCAAGCCGGGGTCGGTGGCGCTGATCTTCTTCTCCGGGTTCGGCGTGCAGTCGAGCCGGCAGAGCTACATGATCCCGGTCGATGCGCAGATCTGGACCGAGGCGGACGTCCGTCGCGACGGCTTCAGCCTCGAAGCCGTGCTGGGCGAGATCAACAGCCGCGGTGCCGGCGTCAAGATCGCCCTGATCGACGCCTCCAGGCGCAATCCGTTCGAACGCAGGTTTCGCAGCTTTTCCGCAGGCCTTGCGCCGGTGATCGCACCGAACGGGACGCTTGTGATGTATTCCGCCGCGCTTTCCTCGGTGATTTCGGACAATGGCAGCGACCGCAGCCTGTTCGTGCGCGAGCTATTGAAGGAAATCCGCACCCCCGATCTGATGGCCGAAGAGACGCTGAACCGCACCCGCGTCGGCGTCACCCGCGCCTCGCGCAGCGAGCAGGTGCCATGGATCTCGTCATCGCTCGCCGAGGATTTCTCCTTCATCCCGAGCGGCGCCGGCCCGCGACCGGCCAGCCCGACGCCGCCGCCACCGGCTCCGGTGGCCGCCGCGCCGGCCGCACCGGCTCCGGCCCCGCCACCTCCCGCGGCACCCCAGATTGCCGCGCCAGCACCTCCGCCACCGCCGCCCAGGCCGGTCGAGGCCGCGATTCCGCCGCCTCCGCCGCCGGCCAAACCGGTCGAGAGCAGCCCGGCGGTGGTCGCGCTGGCCGACGATCCGACCATCAAGAACCTGACCGCCAAGCTCAACGATAATCCGGATGATGCGGCGGCGTTGTACCGGCGCGGACAGGTCTATGCCAGCAAGGGCGCCTACGAACTCGCCATCAAGGACTTCAACAATTCACTGCGGCTGAACCCGAAGGACGTCGAGGCCTACAACAACCGCTGCTGGGCGCGGACGGTCATCGGCGACCTGCAGGCGGCGCTGAAGGATTGCAACGAAGCGCTGCGGCTGCGTCCGAATTTCGTCGACGCCCTCGACAGCCGCGGCCTCGTCAATCTCAAGAGCGGCCAGACCAAGAATGCAATTGCTGATTTTGATGCTGCCCTCAGGATCAACCCGAGATTGACGTCCTCGCTGTATGGCCGCGGCCTTGCCAAGAAGCGCAACGGCTCGGTCGCGGAAGGCGACCTCGATATCAACAACGCCAAGGCGATGGACCCGAATATCGTTAAGGAATTCGCCGATTACGGGGTACAGTGACGATTATTTGAGATGAACGCTGGCGCCTCCTGAACCCCGGAGCCGGCGTTCAGACTAACAAAGTAGTAGGCCGCGACCGCCCGGTCCGGCAGTTCATTTTGGATCACGTTGGAACCGCGGTGGGAAGCCCGCAGGAGGACTGGCAATGTCGACCAATTCTGTAAACAAGACCATGACCGCGATCCTTTCGGTCGCGGCGCTCGGAGCAGCAATTTCCTTTGCCGGAACCGCGCTGGCCCAGGAAAAGGACAAGAACGTCACCGAGGACCAGATCGTCCGCGCGCTTGCGCCCGAGAAGAAGCCGCTCACCCGCGGCCTGTCGGTCGGTCCGCAGACCACCGTCGATCCCGCCGCAACCGCCGCCGAAGGCAAGTTCGTCCAGAAGATCCGCGGCCGCTCGACACGGTCGCTGTCGGTCAGCGAGCGCGAGGAAATCGCGGCCATCGTCAAGGACAAGCCGAAGATCGATCTCGAAATCAACTTCGAATACAACTCGGCCGATATCAGCGCCAAGTCGCTGCCCTCGGTCCAGGCGCTCGGTCGTGCACTCACCAGCAACGATCTCAAGGGCTCGACCTTCGTGGTCGCAGGCCACACCGATGCGGCCGGCGGCGAAGGCTATAATCAGGACCTGTCCGAGCGCCGCGCCGATTCGATCAAGCGCTATCTCGTCGACAAATACGGCATCAACGGCACCGATCTGGTGACGGTCGGCTACGGCAAGACCAAGCTCAAGGATCCGGGCCAGCCGATGGCCGAAGTCAACCGCCGCGTCCAGGTCGTGAACATGGAAAACAAGGCCACCGCGTCCAACGCTGGCAAGTAGGGACCTGCAAATAAGGACCTGCAAGTAAGGGCGTGGCGCCGACCAATATTTTCCGGCTACAATACGTCCCGCAGCCCCCATGCGGGACGTATTCGTTTTGGGCTGCACTTGCAGGCTTCGCGGCCGATCGCTTGTCCCCCGTTTGATTTGACTTCCAGTCTGGATTGATCCGGCGATGAAATTCTCCGAATACCTCAAACCAGCGATCGGAGTGGCATGCGTTGCTGTTCTGGCGATCGGCTATTACTGGTTCAGCCACCGGGCTCGATCCGAGCCAAAGGATGCGCCGGGCCAGGCGCTGGTCGTCGTGACGAAATCCACCAATGCCTGCTTCTCCGACATGATCCGGGTCACCGGCTTTATCGTGCCGCGCCGGGAAGCCCAGATCGGTGTCGATCAGGAAGGCTCCCGAGTGACCGACGTCTTCGTCAAGGAAGGCGATATGGTCACCGACAATCAGGAACTGGCGCGCCTGACCCCGCCGCCGCAGATGCCGGGCGCGCCCGCCGGCCGGACAGGGCCGATTTCGCTGCGCTCCCCCGGTCCCGGCCTCGTCACCGAAGTCAGGACTGCCGTTGGTGCGCCGGCCTCGCCGCAGGCCGGACCGATGTTCCGGATCTCCATCAACAATGAAATCGAGCTCGATGCCGAAGTCCCGAACGTCCACCTGCTCAAGCTCAATCCGGGCGCGACGGTGCGCATCAGCCGCGACGATGCGCCCGATGTCGTCGGCAAGGTCCGGCAGATTTCGCCGCAGATCGACCGCGCCACCCAGCTCGGCAAGGTCCGGATTTCGCTCAACAACAATCCCTCGCTCAAGGTCGGCATGTTCGCCCGCGCCAACATCGACGCCAAGCGCTCCTGCGGCGTCGCCGTTCCGCGCACCGCGATCGACCGCCTGACCGTGCAGGTCGTCAAGGGCAACACGATCGAGACGCGCAAGGTCCGGGTCGGCCTGACGTCGGAAACCTCGACCGAAATTCTTGAAGGCCTCGACGTCGGCGAAACCGTCGTGGCCGATGCTGGCACATCCTTGCATGATGGCGACCAGGTCAAGACCATGTTCGCCGAAGAACTCGAGCGCACGCGGGCACGCTAATGGCTTTGAATATCTCGGCATGGTCGATCCGGAACCCGCTGCCTTCCATCGTCTTCTCGATCATCCTGCTGGTGCTGGGCTGGGTCAGCTTCACCAAGCTCGCGGTGACACGGCTGCCCAACGCCGACATCCCGGTGATCTCGGTCGCGGTGGCGCAATTCGGAGCCGCTCCCGCCGAGCTTGAGAGCCAGGTCACCAAGACCATCGAGGACGGCGTATCCGGCGTCGAAGGCGTGCGGCATATTTCATCCTCGATCACCGACGGCCTGTCGGTGACCACGATCCAGTTCGCGCTGGAGACCAACACCGACCGCGCGCTCAATGACGTCAAGGACGCGGTCACCCGCGTGCGCTCCAACCTGCCGCAAAACGTCAACGAGCCGCTGATCCAGCGCGTCGACGTGATCGGCCTGCCGATCGTCACCTATGCGGCGATCTCGCCCGGCAAGACGCCCGAGCAGCTTTCCTACTTCGTCGACGACGTCGTCAAGCGCGCGCTGCAGGGCGTCCGCGGCGTCGCCCAGGTCGAGCGTATCGGCGGTGTCGAGCGCGAGATTCTCGTGTCGCTCGATCCGGACCGCCTGCAGGCCGCAGGCCTCACCGCCGTCAATGTCAGCCAGATCCTGCGCGGCACCAATGTCGATGTCGCCGGCGGCCGCGCCCAAATCGGCAGCAACGAACAGGCGATCCGCACACTGGCCGGCGCCAAGACGCTGAACGAGCTTGCCGGCACGATGATCCCGCTGTTCGGCGGCGGCGAAGTGCGGCTCGACGATCTCGGCACCGTCACCGACACCATTGCCGATCGCCGGACCTTTGCCCGCTTCAACGGCGAACCGGTGGTGGCGCTCGGCATCAAGCGCTCGAAGGGCGCCAGCGACGTGGTGGTCGCCGCCGCCGTGCAGAAGCGCATCGATGCGCTGAAGATCGCCTATCCCGACGTCGACCTGAAGCTGATCGACACCTCGGTCAACTTCACCAAGGGCAATTACGATGCGGCGATCTCGACCTTGTTCGAAGGCGCAATCCTCGCGGTGATCGTCGTGCTGCTGTTCCTGCGCGACATCCGCGCCACCATCATCGCCGCGATCTCGCTGCCGCTGTCGATCTTCCCGGCGTTCTGGGTGATGGACCTGCTCGGCTTCTCGCTGAACCTGGTCTCGTTCCTCGCGATCACGCTGTCGACAGGCATTCTGGTCGACGACGCCATCGTCGAGATCGAGAACATCGTGCGCCACATGCGCATGGGCAAATCGCCCTACCGCGCCGCGCTGGAAGCCGCCGACGAGATCGGCCTCGCCGTGATCGCGATCTCGCTGACCATTATCGCGATTTTTGCGCCCGCCAGCTTCATGTCGGGGATCGCCGGACAGTTCTTCAAGCAATTCGGCATCACGGTGTCGGTGCAGGTGTTCTTCTCGCTGCTCGCCGCGCGCTTCGTCACGCCTGTGCTGGCGGCCTACTTCCTGAAGGATCATCCGCACGAGGACCCGCCGCCCGGCCGCATCCTGAAGACCTATACCCGGCTCGTGACCTGGTCGGTGAAGCACTACTTCATCACCGTGCTGATCGGCCTTGGCGTATTCGCGGCCTCGATCTGGAGCATCACGCTGCTGCCGCAGGGCTTCCTGCCGGCGCAGGACACTGCGCGCTCGCTGCTGGCGATGGAACTGCCGCCGGGTTCGCAGCTCGCCTATACCGAGAAGGTCACCGAAGAGATCGTCGCGCGTCTGCGCAAGCGCCCCGAGGTGAAGAGCATCTTCGTCGACGGCGGCCGGGTGCCGCCGGGAACGCAGGAAGTACGCCGCGCCGCGCTGATCATCAATTACACGCCGAAGGCCGATCGCGACATCACCCAGCGCCAGCTCGAACTCGAGATCAGCCAGGAACTGGAAAACGTTCCCGATATCCGCTTCTGGTTCCTCGACGAAAACGGCCTGCGTGCCATTTCGCTGGTCGTGACCGGCGTGGACAGCAACATCGTCAACAATGTCGCCAGCGAACTGGCGACGCAGATGAAGCGCATCCCGATCATCGCCAACGTGATTTCGGAAACCTCGCTCGACCGACCCGAGCTGCGCATCCGGCCACGCGCGGAGCTCGCCGCGCGGCTCGGAGTCTCGACCGAAAGCCTGTCGCAAACAATCCGTGTCGCCACCATCGGCGACGTCGGACCGGCTCTGGCGAAATTCGACGCCGGCGACCGTCAGGTACCGATCCGGGTCCAGCTCGAGGACAGTGCGCGCAGCGACCTGCAAGCGCTGCAACAGCTGCGGGTACCGCTCGGTCAGCGCGGCGAACGCGGCGGCGTACCGCTGTCGGTCGTTGCCGACATCCAGCTCGACCAGGGCCCGACCAGCATCAACCGCTATGACCGCGAGCGGCAGGCGACCGTTGCCGCCGACCTCGTCGGCACAGCGGCCCTCGGCGATGCCACCAGGATGATCTACGAACTTCCGGTCATGAAGAGCCTGCCGAAGGGCGTGAGGGTCAGCCCGTCGGGCGACGCCGAAAGCCTCGCCGAATTGTCGGAGGGCTTCGCTACCGCCATCACCGCCGGCCTGATGATGGTCTATGCGGTGCTGGTGCTGTTGTTCGGCACCTTCCTGCAGCCGATCACCATCCTGTTCTCGCTGCCGCTCTCGATCGGTGGCGCGATCGCGGCGCTGCTGCTGACCGGCAAGCAACTGACGACGCCGGTCTGGATCGGCATCCTGATGCTGATGGGCATCGTCACCAAGAATGCGATCATGCTGGTCGAATTCGCGGTCGAGGCAGTCCGCGAAGGCAAGAAGCGCGACGAAGCCATCATCGACGCCGGCATGAAGCGCGCGCGCCCGATCGTGATGACCACGATCGCGATGGCGGCGGGCATGATGCCCTCGGCGCTGGCGTTCGGCGCCGGCGGCGAATTCCGCTCGCCGATGGCGCTGGCCGTGATCGGCGGCCTGATCTTCTCCACCATCCTGTCGCTGGTGTTCGTGCCGGCCATGTTCATGGTGATGGACGATCTCGGCGCGCTGTGCTGGCGCTTCGGCAAGAAGCTGCTCGTCTCCAGTGGAGAAACGGAGCCCGGCGGCTCGGATCATCACAGCGAGCCCCCGGCCAAGGGCCCGCCCGCGGTGCCACCGGCGATGTCGCCCGCGGCGAAGTGATGGGGTGTATTGGGATTCTGGTGCTGTTCGAGGCTCGACAGGCAGCCGCTAGATGTTAGATTTGGCCCATGAATCTTGTTAATCGCACGCTAGAGATTGATGCCGACACGGATGCTCGCCTTCGCGAAATGGCGAAGGAGCGCGGGCAGGATGTTGCCGCCGTAATAGCCGAGGCCGTTGCCTTGCTGGATTCGGTGGTCGATCTCGCCGGCCCCGCCATTGCAGAAGATCGCCGCCGGTATGACGATTTTCGGCAGACACGGCTCGCGGTACCCCTCGGCGAGGTAAAGGCATGGGTTGCGAGCTGGGGATCCGAAGGTGAACTTCCTCGTCCGCAGCCTCGCAAGGTCGGATGATTCTCCTTTCGCACGATGCCGTAGAGGACGTCGAGCGCCTCAGAACCTTTCTCGATCATGCAAACCCCGGCACCGCACCGCGTGCGCTCGCGCTGATCTGGGCGGCGGTTGAGCGTTTGCAGGATTTTCCTGCCTTGGGGATGTCAACAGAAGACCCCGATATCCGCCAGATCGTAGTCCGCTTCGGTTCGTCCGGCTATATTGTCCGCTATGTCAAGGTGCCCGAGACATCCGACATTCTCATCACTCGAGTCTGGCACGGTCGTGAAGCGCGCGTGTGACGTGCCATGCTACTCGTTCCGCGCCACCGCCGTCAGCTTGGTCATGTTCTGCAGCAGGATGCGTCCGCGCTGCAGGTCGAGGATGCCGTCCTTGCGCCAGAGCTGCAGTTGACGGTTGACGCTTTCGCGGGCGGCGCCGACGAAGACGCCGAGCTGTTCCTGCGAGATGTGGACTTCGGAGCCGAAATCGGAGGCGAGCGCGCAAAGCCGCCGCGCGAGACGGACCGGCAGCGGCTGCAGCACGGATTCCTCCATCCGCTCGCTCTGCCAGCGGATTCGCTGGCACAGCAGCATGATGATCTTGATGGCGACCTTGGGCTCGCGTTCGAGGAAGGCGAGGAAATCCTCGCGCCGCAGCACGAACAGTTCCGACGGTTCGCCGGCGGTGGCGTCCGCCGTGCGGCTCTCGCCGTCGAGGACGGCGACCTCGCCGAACAGATCGCCGGGGCCCATGAAGTTCAGCGTCAGGCGGCTGCCGTCGGAGGCGCCGGTCTCGATCCGGATCTGGCCGCGGCGGACCCCGTACAGGGCGTCGCCGGGGTCGCCCTTCTGGAACAGCATTTCGCCGACCCCGAGCTGCTCGGTATGGCAGAGGCCGGAGATGCGTTGCAATTCATCCCCGCCCAGATCGGCAAACATCGGGTTCATTTTCAGAATGACCGCAAATTCCGCCTGCTTGCTCATTATGTTACCTTCCAGATCGGCCCGCTGCCTCGTACTGAGCCGTTAGCAAGATTCCCCGCCCGGCGAGTGTGTCATAAGTCACATAACTTTGCAGTACCCCCGGAATATTTTTGGCTTCTTTGGGCCTCATCCCCATTCCGGGATAAGCTCGCCTGGCCGGCTGCGCCGCTTGCTGCGCGGCCGATAGCAATGCCGTTTGCGCGGCCTGGAATGTCGATATGAGAGCACTGAAAATTGCCGGCGCCGCCATTGCCGCCGTGATCGCCGTCATCGCGCTCCTGCTGGTGATCGGCATTCCCTCGGGGTTCGTGACGACGCAGATCCAGGAGCGGGTCGAGCGCGAGACCGGCTACAAGCTCGCCATCAATGGCGGCGCCAGGATCGGGCTGTGGCCGTCGCTCAACATCACGCTGAACGACATCACGCTGCAGGATGCCAAGGACCGCGAAATCAAGCACCGGCTCACGGCCGGCAGCATCGAGGCGGAGGTAACCCTGGCGAGCCTGTGGGCGGGCAAGCCGCAGGTCACCGAACTCGTCATCATCCGCCCGGTGCTGAACCTGCCGTTGCAGCGCGAGCGCGTGAAGGATGCGGTCTCGCCCCCAAAGCCCGCGTCCAGCAAGGCGGCCGAGGCGTTTTCGATCGAGCATGTCAGCATCACCGGCGGCACGGTCGTGTTCTCCAATCTGCGCGACCGCGTCGAGAACAGGATCGAGACGGTCAACGCCGACGTCACGTTCGATGCAGACCGCAAGATCACGCTGACCGGCAACGCGCGCAGCGGCGGCTATCCACTCAAATTCGAACTCAAGGCAGCCCCACCGGCACCGCCGCTCGATCGGCAGAACATCCCGACCGAACTCAAGGTCGATGCGCCCGGCCTGCTGCACGGCCCGCTGTCGGCAAGGGCGGAAGTCCGCCTCAACGGTCCGGTCGCGATGATCAACGGCGTCACCGGCACGCTCGGCGACAGCGCGTTCAACGGCTGGGCCTCGGTCGATCTGGCCAGCAAGCCGCTGGTCAAGCTCGATCTCGATTTCCAGAAACTCGCATTCGCGATATCGCGCAGCACCGCAGGCGCCTCGGCGCAGCCCTGGAGCAGCGCCACGATCGACCTCAACGGCCTCAACTATGTCGACGCGCAGGCAAGGATTTCCGCAGCCGAACTCATGATCGGCGATGGCCGCTTCGCGCCCGCCGCAATCGAGGCGACGCTGGCGAGCGGTGTCCTGAAGGCGCAGATCGCCAATCTCGGCGCCTATGACGGCAACGCCAATGGCGACCTGACCATCGACGCCTCGACCGCAACGCCTGCCTTCACCATGCGCGCCGATCTCACCGGCGTGCGCGCATTGCCCTTGCTGCGCAGCCTCGCCGATTTCGACAAGATCGACGGCAGGATGCAGGCCAAGATCAGCGTCCGCTCCGCCGGCACCAGCCAGCGCGCGATCATGTCGAACATGGCCGGCACCGCCTTCGTCGTGTTCCAGGACGGCGCCATCAAGGGTCTCAACGTCGCGCAGATGATCCGCTCGCTCACCGCAAGCACGCTGTCGGGCTGGCAGGAGAGCTCGGAGAAGGCGACGGACCTTTCGCAATTGTCGGCCTCGTTCAAGATCGACAAGGGCCAGGCGCAGACCACCGATCTCAACCTGGTCGGCCCGCTGGTCAAGATGACCGGCGTCGGCACCATCGATCTCGGCACCAAGCAGATCGGATTCCGCGTCGAGCCGAAGCTCGTGATGACGACCGAAGGCCAGGGCCGCGTCACCGACCCGGTCGGGCTCGGCATTCCCGTGATGATCGAGGGGCCGTGGGGCGAACCGCGCATCTATCCGGAGATGCAGGGCATCCTCGACAATCCCGAAGCCGCCTATGGCAAGCTGAAGGAAATGGGCAAGGGCCTGTTCGGTCAGAACGGCGCCGGTCTCGGTGCTGCCCTCGGTGGCCTGCTGGGCGGCCAAGGCGCTGCCGGCGGACAGGCCGCGGGCGCGCAGGGCAGCGGCAACCAATCGTCGAACCCGCTTGGCGGCCAGCTCGGCGAGACCATCGGCAATTTGCTGCAGCAGGGCCTCGGCGGGCTGGGTCAAGGCGGCGCGGTTCAAGGCAATGCTGGTCAAAGCAGTCCGCCGCAAGGCGCCGCGCGACCGGGCGGCCAGCGCAGCATTCCAAGCGCCGCCTCGCGCCCGGAGCCGCCGGCGCAAGCCGCACCGACCGAGCCCCCTGCCCCCGCGGCGCCGAGCGAGACGACCGCCCAGCAGGACAGCCAGCCGATGAACGAGGTCTTGCGGCAATTGTTCAATCGTTAAGCCGGTGGTCCCCGGCCCGCCCCCGGCGTGAATGCCCAAAATCGGGGCTAACCATGCTGGCCGACGGACGGCGTGGCCGGCCATTTCGTGCTAGACAGGCCCTGATGCGGGCTTCGGAATTTGCCGGCCCGCGCCAGCGACGAATGGTTGCGCGCGTGATTTGAAGGCGCGCCGCACGAGGGCCGGGATGAGCGAGGTCAAGGACAAAGTCTGGTTCCTGCGCGAGGGCCTGTTCGCCAAATACGTCGTCGCGCTGGTCGGCCTCGTCGTGTTCGTGCTGGCCGTCAACGGCGCGATGGAAATCTGGATCAGCTACCGCGGCATCAAGAGCTCGCTGGCCGACGGCATGTCGGAGAAGGCGGAGGCGACCGCCAAGCGGATCGAGCAATCGATGTCCGACCTCGAGCGGCAGATATCCTGGGTGACGCGCGCCTCCTCCAACACCATCGAACTGCGCCGCGCCGACTACACGCAATTGCTGCGGCAGGTGCCGCAGGTCAGCCAGCTCTCGCTGCTGACCGCGCAGGGCCGCGAGCAGCTCCGCCTGACGCGCCAGACCGTCACGCTCGGCAGCAACGCGGATTTCTCCCGCGACGTGCGATTCATCGACACCATCGCGCGCGGCACCAGCTTCGCGCCGGCCTATCTGCGCGACCAGCAGCCCTTCATGTCGATCACGCTGGCGCACGCCGACGGCAGCATCACCGTTGCCGAGATCGACCTTGGCTTCCTCGGCGATTTTCTCGGCGATACCCAGGTCGGCAAGGCGACGACCGCCTATGTCACAGGCCCCAAGGGCGACGTGCTGGCGAGTTCCGCCAAGGGACCGGAGGTCGGCAGGAATCTCGCGGCGCTGCCGCAGGTCGCAGCAACCATCGGCGGCACGACGCTGGCGTCGGGCACCGACGTGACCGGACAGGCGGTGCTGACGACGTCGAGCCCGGTGCCGAAACTCGGCTGGCGCGTGTTCTTCGAGCAGCCGACCGCGCAGGCGCTGACGCCGATCCGCGATCAACTGGTGCGGATCGCATTGTTGATCGCGCTCGGCCTCGTGGTCGCGATCATCGCCGGCACCATCATGGCGCGCCGGATGCTGGTGCCGATCACGGCGCTGCAGGCCGGCGCCAGGCGGCTCGGCGCCGGCGATTTCGGCCACCGCATCGAGGTGAAGACATCCGATGAGCTGGAAGAGCTCGCCAACCAGTTCAACGGCATGGCGGGGCAACTCGCCGCGACCTATTCCGACCTCGAAGACAAGGTGAAGGAGCGGACGCGGGATCTGGCGCAGTCGATCAACGAGCTCAAGGTGCTCGAGGAAGTCGGCCGCGCGGTGGCCTCCTCGCTCGACCTCAACGCCGTGCTGCCGACGGTCGCCGCGCGCGCGCTCGAGATCACCCATGCCGACGCGGTGCTGATCTATGGCTATGACGCCGGCAACCACACATTCAGCCTGGCGGAATTGATCGGCATCGACAAGACGGCCGACGGCAGCCACCGCGCCATCGACGCCGACAACTCGCCGCTCGGCGAAGCCGCCAGCAAGGGCGAGCCGATCGCGATCCCCCATCTCGGCGAAACGCCGGAGCATCCCTTGCGCGAGGTCGCGATCGAAGCCGGCTTCCATTCGGTGCTGGTGGTGCCGCTGGTCGACCAGACCGGCATCCTGGGATCGCTGGTGGTGCTGCGGCGGAACGCCGGCGAATTTTCGCAGAATCTGATCGGGCTGATGAAGACCTTTGCGCATCAGGCGGTGCTGGCGATGCGCAACGCACGGCTGTTCACCGAGGTCGACCACAAGAGCCGCGAGCTGGAGACCGCGCACTCCACGGTGCGACAGCAGGCCGACAAGCTGCAGGAGCAGACCGACCAGTTGAAGGACTGGAACCGTTCGCTGGAGGAGCGCGTCGAAACACAACTCGGCGAGATCGAGCGCATCCGCCGGCTGGAACGTTTCCTTGCGCCGCAGGTGGCGCAACTGATCGCGTCGTCCGACGGCCATGAGGGCCTGCTCGACAGCCACCGCCGCGAAGTCACGGTCGTGTTCTGCGACATGCGCGGCTTCACCAGCTTCACCGAGACCACCGAGCCGGAAGAGGCGATGAACGTGCTGCGTGAATATCACGCAGCACTCGGCGCGCTGATCTTCAAGTATGAAGGCACGCTCGACCGCTATGCCGGCGACGGCGTGATGATCCTGTTCAACGCGCCGATCCAGTTCGAGGACCATACCGCGCGCGCGGTGCGGATGGCGGTCGAGATGCGCGACACGGTGGGCAAGCTGACCGAGAAATGGCGCAACCGCGGCCACAATCTCGGCTTCGGCATCGGCATCGCGCTCGGCTACGCCACGCTCGGCCAGATCGGCTTCGAGCAGCGGCTGGAATACGCCGCGATCGGCAGCGTCACCAACCTTGCATCCAGGCTCTGTGACGAAGCCAAGGCCAACCAGATCGTGGTGTCGAGGCGCGTCTACGGCATGGTGGAGCAATGGGTCGAGGGCCGGCCGATCGACGATTTGAACCTGAAGGGCTTCAATCATCCGATCCTGGCCGCCGAGATCACCGCCTGGCGCGAAGAGGTCGACAACGTCGTCGACGCGGCCTCGGCCGCCGCACGACGCAAGAAGAGTTCGTAGCTTCCCGCAAATTTCTTTCATGCGGAACGCTGCGGCGTCCATCGCACCCGCATCCAGCGTCCGGAATAGATCAAATCAGATTGAACCCATTGAAGAAATTTGCGCCCGCGGACCGGCCGAGAGAGGCCTTTCGCCGCTTGGCTGTGCGGCACCCTTTCTGATATCCAAGACCGTAATTTGAGAAGGAATTGCCGATGCCGGTTTTTGCCGCCCGCGAATTTGCACCGAAGCTTGCCGCCCTGGTTGCTGCGGGCCTGCTCACGCTTGCCGCCCCCGCCGTCGCTGCCGAGGAGGAAACCCCGCCGAAGGGCGCGGCGGTCACCGTGCTGAAGGCGGCGAAGGCCTGCTTTGCCAATATCGTCGAGGTGTCGGGCACCATCATCGCGCGCGAGGAGACGCAGGTGCGGCCGGAGCGGATGGGGCTGAAGGTCGCCGAGGTGATGGTGGATGCGGGCGACACCGTCACGGCGGGCCAGGTGCTGGCGCGGCTGAGCCTGCCCGAGGGCGGGCAGATCGCGGTGCAGTCGCCGGTGGCGGGGCTGGTCTCGGTTTCGAACGCCGCCGTCGGTGCGCCGGCCACCGGCAGCAAGGGCGAAGCGCTGTTCTCGGTGATCGCACGCAGCGAGTTCGACCTGGTCGGCATGGTGCCGACGCGCGATATCGCAAAGCTGCAGGTCAACCAGACCGCGCGCATCAAGGTGATCGGCGCCGGCGAGGTCGACGGGCGGGTGCGGCGGCTGTCGACCACGGTCGAGCCGAACAGCCAGCTCGCGCAGGTGTTCGTCGGCGTCACCACCAACCGCCGTCTGCTGGTCAATTCCTCGGGCCGCGCCCAGATCAAGACCGGGCAGAGCTGCGGCGTCTCGGTGCCGCTGACCGCGATCCTCTATGGCTCGGCCGGCACCGTGGTGCAGGTGGTGCGCCGCGCGCGCGTCGAGACCCGGCGGGTGGAAACGGGACTGATGTCGGCCGGCCAGGTCGAGATCACCTCCGGAATACAGGAAGGCGACATCGTGGTCGCCCGCGCCGGCGCGCTGTTGCGCGAAGGCGATCCGGTCCGGCCGGTGACCGCCAGCGCGGACGTGAAGTAGGCGCGCGGCTCCCGGGTCATGACGGCTTGTTTCGACGCTCAGTAACGTGCGGCCACCACGGGCTGCGGGTTGAAGTGATAGTTCACGCCGAACTTCACGAGGTGGAGGTCCTGGGTGATCCTGGTGGCCGTCTGGTCTGTTGCGGCGCCGGCGCCGAACGGCCCGCCCACCGCGGTGCCCCACAACTGGACCTGCTGCGCGAACATCTTGATGTAATTGTATTCGGCCTTGACCGACCAGTTCGGCGCGAAGGCGTACTCGCCGCCTGCACCCACCACCGCGCCGGTGTGAACCGCCTTGCCGGAGTGATTGATCGATATGTCCGCGGGAACGTTCTGCGCTGCTGCGGCGGTGTGCTGCTCCTCGGCGATCGCGAGGCCGCCCTTGCCGTAGAGCATCAGCTTGTCGCCGACGACAAAGCCGGCGCGCGCGCTGGCGAGCGCAAGCCAGTCGATCTTGCTCGTGAACGTCGTGTTCAGGAAGAGAGGGCCGGCGGCAAGCGACCAGGCAAAACTGTCCTTGATACCGGTGGCGAGAATTTCGCCTTCGACACCGAAGACGAAGCGGCCGGACTGTGCATTGACGCCGACGGCGCCGCCCGCGAGCCAGCCTGAATTGTCAAAGCGCGGCTCGGTGCCCGCCGGAAGAGCACCGAAAACATCGGGCCACTGCGTCTGGCCCCAGGCATATCCGCCTTGCGCTCCGATATAGGCGCCGGTCCAGTTGGTGCCGGGCGACGCCGGCACAGGGGCAAAGGATGGATCGATGGCAACGCCGCCGAAACGATAATTGACGCCGAGCCTGGCGACATGGATGGCCTGATCAACGCGATTGTTGCCGGCAAATGGTGTTGCGACGCCCCCTGTGACGCTCTGCCCCGCCAGCCGCGCCGTGGCGGCGCCGAAGTGATGGTAATTATATTCGGCCAGGATCGACCACGGACCAGCAAGCGCATATTCGGCGCCGAAGCCCAGCATCGGCGCGTAGCGGGTTTCCGAACCGCTGAGGCTAAGCGTTTGGGTCACGGCCGGGGTGCTCGAAGTGGCACCCCAATTGTGCTTCGCGTGCGCCGCAGTGAGGCCGCCCTTGGCAAAGACAAACCAGCGATCGGCCGCGATGCCGGCGCGCCCTGCGAATGTAACGAGACCATCGATCTGCGACGTCGAGCGGGTTTCGAGTGAACCACCCAGGGCCGGACCGCCGAAGAAGGTGACGCCGGTTCCCTTGATATCGGCCCAGGAGCCATCGAGCTCAAGGCCAAACACAAAGCTGCCGAGCTGCTTGTTGATGCCGACCTGGCCGCCGACCAGCGGGCCGCGCGCAACGAAGTTCGCCCCGGGCTGGATCGACTCCCAGCCCATCATGCCGCCGCCGTAACCGGCGTGGGCGCCGATATAGACACCGCTCCAGTCGAGGCCTGCGGCAACAATCGGCCTTGCCTTCAAGGGCAGATCCGCGGCGGAAGCACTGGCCGCACTCGCGGCAAGCACCGAAACGGCGAGAGCAATTTTTTTCATTACAATTCCATTGACCCGGAGGGCGACGGCGCAACGCCGGCTATGGCCTCACTCTACCCGGAACAAGGTTCCATATCGCAATAATTTCGGCTTTTGCCGGATTTTTCGCTGTTATAGTGGTTTATGGAACACAATCCGTAATAATTACGAAAATGTCGGCCGCAAGCTCCCGAACCACCCATTGCCGGGACCGGCGACCGGTCAAATTCCGTAAGACCTGCGGTCACGGGAAGAGCTGCGACGGCAAAACTTGTTGCCCACCGCGCGGCTCACGACCGCCAACACCCCTCGCTGCTCTCAGCGAGAAGATTGGCGTTGCTGTCCAGACCAACCTCTGGCCGGACCGCCTATGCGGTGATGGCGCGGTAACGTGGCGGGAAGTCTTCCACCGCGCCGCATGGAGGGACGCGGTACGGGTCTCGCTGCGTTCGCAGCGACGACCGTGGGGGCGAAGCCTCTAGCCGCCGAGGCGGAGGTCTTCCATCAGCGACGACGACACCGAGGGCACCTGCTGGCCTTCGGAGGCGCGCGAGATCGAGATGCGGGTCTTGTTGAAGGCGGTCTCGACGCCGGGCTGCTGCGAGAGATTGTTGAGCAGTTCGGACATCAGCACGCTGTGCTGACCCTGCGAATTGTCGGCGACCTTGCCCGGGGTCGCCGAGCTCAGGATCAGCGCGTTCTCCGGCGTGGAGATCGGGGCGAGGCCGTGGGAATAGGAGCGGAAGCGGCGCTCATAGGGATTGCGGCGCGAGGCGTCGACGACAACGAGCTTGGCCTTGGCGCCCTTCTCGGTCATCGCATCCAGCACCTGCTCGACGCTGACGCCGTCGCGGCGCACATCGGCTTCCTTCCAGATCGCGGCATCGACCGGGATCATGAAACTCTCGCGGCCGACCTGGACGCCGTAGCCGCCGAAGAACAGCATCACCACGGTGTCAGGCTTGATCTTGCTCTTGAGGCGGCCGACGGCGCGGGCCATGTCGTCCTTGGTGGCGTCCTCGACCACGTCGACGTCGAAGCCCTTGGTCCGCAACGCGGCCGTCAGGCTGCGCGCATCGTTGATGGGCTGCGCCAGCGGGGCGGACGCATCAGGGTAATGGCCGTTGCCGATGACCAGCGCAACGCGGTTGCCGGACGCGCCGATGGAGCCGGTGTGCTCGGTGCCGATCGCCTTGGCGACATCGAGCGAGCGCTTGTTCAGCGCCGCATGGGCGCCGATCGCCAGCGACACCAGGCCGACGAAGGCGGCGGCAACGGTGACGGTGCGGCGAGAGAGGAGCATGCCAAGGTTCATCGCGTTACACTTCCCAAGTTGTCCAAAGGTCGGCATCAAACGAGACGCGCCAGATAGTCGCGTGAGCACGGGTCAGGTTTGTGGGGTTGCCAGATTTATGTGCCGACCAATTGCGCTCAATTTGCGGCACCGCAACAACCGAACTTTTAGCCTGCCAGGCTCTCCCGAACAACCTCCTTTGGCGCATGGAGCCAATTGCCACTAACTATGGACCACGGTTAAATTTCGTTAAGTGACGCACATCACATTTGTATTCTCTGCGGATTCGTATAATTTTCAAAGGCTTGCAGGCCGAAGCGGCCGGCGGTGGCCGCGGGGACACTATTCGGGCCTGATTTTCAGCGAGATCCGGGGTACCGGCCTTCGCCGATCAGGCCCAACGCGACCCTCCCTTTACCGTTCCGGCAGAAAGACACTGCATGGGCCTCCACACCATCGCCGGCGCCACGTTTCGGGCGCTGACCGCCCGAAAAGACGGCCCGTCGCTCTATGACGTCTGCGATCCCGTGCTGCTGAAATATCGCGGCGGCGATCCCCATCTCGGCCAGTTCTACCGCACGGCGCTGGGCAATCCGGCGTTGCGCCCCCTGCTCCGCCGCACCGGGCTACCTTCCTTGCGCGATGAAGGCCGCCTCGGCGCGCTCCGCGAAGCACTGACGCGCGCCCGCGACGACGCCGAACCGGACTGGGCTGCGGTCGGCGCCCCGATCGCCGCGCTGATGTCAGACATCGACGTGCGCCATCCCCACCCTGCCGCGGCCACCGCGCCGGCCAGGGCGCCGGCTTTGGCCGAGATCGACCGGGTGATCCGGCGTTGCGGCGCGCACCTGCTGCGCTCATTCGCAAGCAACGGCTTCATCCCGACCTACGCTGCGTTCAATCTGATCGGCGACGCCGACATGGGCGGCCGCGAAATGATTGTCGCGCTGACCGGGCTGAATTCGCGCGGCTACAAGAACTCGACGCTGCTGTTCAACCTCGCGCGCATCTTCATCGCGCATTCGCCGGCGCGCGCCCTGATCAATCCGCCATGGACGGGGATCGCCGAGCCGATGTGGGAGCCGATGCAGATCCGGCACCGCTCGGCCTATTACGACGCCTTCTTCACCGAGGCGCTGCTGAGCTATGTCGAGACCGGGCTGGCCTCGTCAGACGAAGCCGCCGCGTCCCGGCGCGCGATTTCGGAGATGGTCGATTTCTGCCTGAAGACCAGCGCCGAGCAAGTGCCCTCGCATGACGGCTCGACGGTGCGCGTCATCACCGCGCTGGCGCCGCTGCCGCATCCGCGCTTCTCGCGCTTCTTCGCCCAGATCAAGCAGGACCTCGGCTTCGGCATCTACGTGCCGGACTGCGACACCACCGCCTGTTCGTTTTCCGCCGCGACGCAGGCCGGCTCCACCGATCCGATCCTCGACCAGCCGCTCCTGGATTTCTACCGCGGCTACCAGGTGCGCGAGGGCGCCAACGAGCCGCGCGTCACCGTTCCGCTCAACGACAACATCGATTACGAGGGCGGCGTCGTCACCTGGATCGACAATCTCGCGGGCGACCGGCCCTACGGCAACGACCTCGATCCCACGCTCAATCTCGACATCCTCGAAGTCAGCTTCCGCAATCTGCGTGCGCTGGAAGGTCATCGAGACGCCGCAACGGCTGGAGACGGTGCATCGCATCATCGGGTTCCAGCGGCGGCTGGCCGAGAGCGGCGCGTTCACCGATCCGCGCTCGCACATCTATTATCTACCGGAACTGTACTCGGCCTATTTCGGCCGCTGCCATGCCGCCTTCATGACGTTGCCTCAGGCGGCGCGGCAGGCGATCGATCCCGACGGCGCGTTCGAATTCATCCGCGGCAAGGTATTGGCCTATGTCGAGACTGAGCTGACCGCACGCGAGATGAACGCCTTCGACGCGGCGCTGGCGCTGATGGCGCTGGCGCATCTCGGCGCCAACCCCACAACCTTCACGCCGGCGCTGCACTGCATCGTGAACCATCTCGGCGAAGGCGGCCGCCATGGGCCGTACAAGGCCTATGAGTGGAACAAGATGAAGACACCGACGCGGATCCTTGTCGGCGGCCCCGAGGTGACATCGGCCTTCGTGCTGATGGGACTTGCGCTGGCGCGACGCGCCATGACGAAGGGTTGAGTTACGGGGCGGGTTTGCCGAAGCCGTAATCCGGTGGGTTACGCTTCGCGAACCAATCCCATGATGCGCTGCGACGCACAGCGCAATGACAGGAAGTTGAAGGGGCGAGTATCGGGCCAAGTGTTGGCAAGCCGAGCGAAATGCCCGCACAATCTGCAACGTAACTTGATTTGAGTATCTTGCGACCACTCCGTACCGGGATTGCCGATGAAATCGACGAAGCTGTTTTCCGCCGTTCTGCTGTCGCTGCTGCCGGTCATCGCACAGGCTGCCGACATCTCGGGCGTGCCGAAAATCCGCGAAGGCGATCAGGTGATGATCGGCAACCATCGCCTTCGGCTGGGCGGCATCGACGCGCCGGCGGTCGATCAGCTCTGCCTCAACACCAAGGGCGAACGCTGGAGCTGCGGCGCAGCCGCGCGCGACGAATTGATCAAGCATTTCGGGAGCAAAAGCTGGACCTGCCAGACCAGGAGCGTCGATCGCCGCGGCCGCACCCTGGCGCGCTGCTCGGCCGACGGCGAGGACATCCAGAAATGGATGGTGTCGCACGGCTGGGCGCTGGCATTCGCGCGAGTCTCGCGCGACTACGAGGCCGATGAAAGGGCTGCGCGCGAGGCCAAGGCCGGGATGTGGCAGGGCGCGTTCATCGCGCCATGGGACTGGCGCGTGCGCAACAAGAAGACCACCATCCTCGGCGCGGTCAAACCGCCCGAGAACGCGCGAGCGATCCTGCTGGCGTCGGCGTCCGGACCGGTGGCGCCTTCGCCCGACTGCACCATCAAGGGCAACGTCAATCGCTCCGGCGAATGCATCTATCACACGCCGGCCAGCCGATGGTATGCGAAGATCGAGATGAAGATCAGCAAGGGCACACGCTGGTTCTGCTCGGTCGACGACGCCGAAGCGGCGGGCTGCCGCGAGACCCGGCGATGATTTTCTCTTGCCTCTCCCCGCTTGCGGGGAGAGGGTCCAGGCTGATCGTCTCCGTTCAGAGAGCAACGCATTGCCCGATCCCCAGGCCGATCAACGATTGCCTCCCAAGCAGAAACGCGGTGGCCTGCGGCGCGCGTTGTTGCTCACGCTCGTGATCCTCGGCGGCTATGGCGTGATCGCCTATCTGGTGCTGCCCGGCTTCTGGACCCATTATGAACACCAGCGCGGGCTCGCCAGCCTGCCGATGGTGACGCGCACCGGGCAAGGCATTCCCGGCGATCCCATGAACGTCGGGCTGATCGGCGATATCGGCGACGTCGTCTGCGCGATGCACCAGGCGGGCTGGTCTCCGGCCGATCCGATCACGCTGAAATCGTCGATCGAGATCGTCGGCAGCGTGCTGCTCGATCGCCCCTACAAGGACGCGCCGGTCAGCAATCTGTATTACCTCGGCCGCCGCGAGGATCTCGCCTTTGAAAAGCCGATCGGGGCGAGCGCCGACCGCCGCAACCATGTGCGCTACTGGAAGGTGCTCGACCAGGGCGAGGAAAAGCGTCCGGTTTGGCTCGGCGCGGCGACGCAGGACCGCGGCGTCGGCGTCAGCAAATATACCGGCGCCGTCACGCATCACATCAGCGCCGACCTCGACGCCGAACGCGCGCTGCTCGCGGGCGACCTGGAGAAGGCCGGCATGGTGACCGCGAAGTACCAGGTCACCGGCATCGGACCGACGATTTCAGGCCGCAATGGCGGCGGCGATCCCTATTACACCGACGGCGAAATCTGGGTGCTGCGGCTGGTCGAGGCCTGCAAGAAACGCGACGGGCCCATGGTGACGATCCCGAGCCCGCCGGCGACCGAGCTGAAGGACCAGATCTGGCATGCAATCGCCAATGTCGTGGGGAAATAGGTTCGCGCTCAGTTGCAGGACCCGGAGCAATGAGAGCAATCAAGCCTTTTTGCGGCTCTGGATTGCTTCGCTACGCTCGCAATGATGCCCTTGATCGAATATTGTGAAGCCTGAACCAAATCTCCTGCCTGTAAGGAAAACCAACCAATGACCGTTCGCGCGGGCCGGGAATTTCTGGCCATCCCCGGACCCACCACCATGCCCGACGAAGTGCTGCAGGCGATGCACCGCCCGGCACTCGATATCTATTCCAGCCAGATGGTGGAGTTGACCGAAAGCCTGCTCGCCGATCTCTCCAAACTGTTCGCCACCACGGGCAAGACCTACATCTACATCGCCAACGGCCATGGCGCGTGGGAAGCGGCGCTGTCCAACGTGCTGTCGCGCGGCGACAAGGTGCTGGTGCTGGAAAGCGGACGCTTTGCAATCGGCTGGGGCAGCGCGGCGGCGGCGATGGGCGCCGAGGTCGAGGTGCTGAAGGGCGACTGGCGTCGTGCGGTCCGCCCGGCCGAAGTCGAGGCGCGGCTGCGCCAGGACAAGGATCACACCATCAAGGCGATCGTCGTGGTGCAGGTCGACACGGCATCCGGCGCGTACAACGACATCGAGGCAATCGGCAAGGCGATCAAGGCCGCCGGCCATCCCGCGCTGTTCATGGTCGACACCGTGGCCTCGCTCGGCTGCATGCCGTTCGAGATGGACGCGTGGGGAATCGATGTCGCGATGTCCGGCTCGCAAAAGGGCCTGATGACGCCGCCGGGCTTGGGCTTCGTCGCGGCCAACGCGCGCGCGCTGGAGGTCCACAAGAAGGCCAACCTGCGCACGCCCTATTGGGACTGGACCGAGCGCGAGGGCAGCGAGCATTACCGCAAATATGCCGGCACCGCGCCGGTGCATCTCTTGTTCGCGCTACGCAAGGCGATCGACATGCTGCACGACGAGGGGCTTGAAAACGCGCATCTGCGCCACCGCCTGCTTGGCGAAGCGACGCGCCGCGCGGTTGCGGTGTGGGCCGAAGGCCAGGTGCTCGGCTTCAACATCACCGAACCCGGCGAGCGCTCCAACACGGTCACCACGGTGACGATGAAAGGCCACGATCCCGTGGCGTTGCAGCGCTACTGCAAGGAAAAATGCGGCGTGGTGCTCGGCACCGGGATCGGCGACCTGTCCGGCCAGGCGTTCCGGATCGCCCATATGGGTCACGTCAACGCGCCGATGATGCTGGGCACGCTCGGCGTCATCGAGGTCGCGCTCAATGCGCTGGATATTCCGCACGGCAAGGGCGGGACCGGAGCCGCGATCGAATATCTCGGCGAGAACGTGGCGGCGTAGGCGCGCACCTGTCGCCGGATTGCGTAACGCCCATGGTCGCGCCTGCGAACGCAGGAACCACGACCATCGTGAAAGCCAACGAGGATCGAGTGACACAGCCCCTAGCCAAGAGACCTGCTCCGCCGCCAGTTGCGCCGCGACGGCCGCATACATTCACCACCCACGGTATCGCGGTGACCGACGACTATGCCTGGCTGAAAGATCCCAGATGGCAGGAAGTGCTGCGCGATCCCTCGATCCTCGATCCGGATATCCGCAAATACCTGGAAGCCGAGAACGACTACACCGAGAGCCTGCTCGGCCATACCGCACCGCTGCAGAAGAGACTGGTCGCCGAGATGCGCGGGCGGATCAAGGAGGACGATTTCAGCGTCCCAGCGCCGGACGGACCCTTCGCCTACCTGCGCAGGTTTCGAGAGGGCGGGCAGCACGAACTGTTCGGCCGCACGCCGCGCGATGGCGGCGAGGTCGAAGATCGTGCTCGACGGCGACGCGCTCGCGGCCAGCCATGACTACTTCGAGTTCGGCGGCGCGCGGCATTCGCCGGACCACACGCTGCAGGCATGGAGCGCCGACACCAAGGGCTCGGAATATTTCTCGATCCGCGTGCGCGACTGGGCCACCGGCGACGATCGCGACGACCTCGTCGAGGAAACCGATGGCGGCGTGGTCTGGAGCATCGATTGCAGCAGCTTCTTCTACGTCAAGCTCGACGACAACCACCGCCCGATGCAGGTCTGGCGCCACAGGCTCGGCACCAAACAGGCCGACGACACGCTGGTTTACGAGGAAGCCGATTCCGGCTGGTTCACCCATCTGCATGAGAGTTCCTCCGGGCGGTTCTGCGTCATCGCCGGCGGCGATCATGAAACCTCGGAGCAGCGGCTGATCGACCTCGCCAATCCCGATGCGCCGCCGCGGCTGGTCGCGGCGCGCGAGGAAGGCGTGCAGTATTCGATCGCCGATCGCGGCGACGAGCTGTTCATTCTCACCAATGCGGACGACGCCATCGACTTCAAGGTCGTCAGCGCGCCACTTGCCGCACCGGAGCGGGCGAACTGGCGCGACCTGATCCCGCATCGCGCCGGCATCTATGTGCTCGATGTCGAGCTCTATGCCGGCCACATGGTACGGCTGGAACGCGCCAACGCGCTGCCCGCGCATCATCATCCGCGATCTCAAAACGGGGGAAGAGCACGCCATCGCTTTCGACGAGGCTGCCTACTCGCTGGATACGATGGGCGGCTACGAGTTCGAAACCACGAATGCTGCGCTTCTCCTATTCGTCGATGACGACGCCGGCGGAAGTCTATGATTACGACATGGCGGATCGCGACGCGCGTGTTGCGCAAACGCCAGGAGATTCCCTCCGGCCACAACGCGGCCGACTATGTCACCACGCGCATCATGGCGACCTCGCATGACGGCGCGCAGGTGCCGGTTTCGATCCTGCATCGCAAGGACCTGGTGCGCGACGGCAGCGCGCCGCTGCTGCTCTACGGCTACGGCTCCTACGGCATGGCGATGCCGGCGTCGTTTCGCCGCCAACCGGCTATCGCTGGTCGATCGCGGCTTCGTCTACGCGATCGCGCACATCCGCGGCGGCGCCGACAAGGGCTGGGGCTGGTATCATCGACGGCAAGCGCGAGAAGAAGACGAATACGTTCGACGATTTCGTCGCGGCCGCGCGCGCGCTCTGCGCGGCGAAATACACCAGCGCGAAGCGCATCGTCGCGCCATGGCGGCAGCGCCGGCGGCATGCTGATGGGCGCGGTCGCCAACCTGCGGCCGAACTGTTCGCCGGCATCGTCGCCGAAGTGCCGTTCGTCGACGTGCTGAACACGATGCTCGACGACACGCTGCCGCTGACGCCGCCGGAATGGCCCGAATGGGGCAATCCGATCGAGAGCGAGAAGCGATTTCCGACCATCCTGTCCTACTCGCCCTACGACAATATCGCAGGCGAAGGACTATCCGGCGATCCTCGCCATGGGCGGCCTGACCGATCCGCGCGTCACCTATTGGGAGCCGGCGAAATGGATCGCGCGGCTGCGGGCGACGATGTCCGGTGGCGGGCCGGTTTTGCTGCGCACCAACATGGGCGCCGGCCACGGCGGCGCGTCGGGGCGTTTCAACCGGCTGGATGAAATCGCGATCGTCTATGCGTTCGCGCTGTGGGCGGTGGGACTGGCGGAGAAGAGCGAAGTGTGAACGTCAGACCGACGCCAGACTTGGCGGCGGCCACGTGCGCAGCGCCATCTCGGCGATCTTCCGCAATTGCTCGCGGGTCGTGCCGCCGGCCGCCTGCACCGCCATGCCTTGCAGGATCGCGGAGAGGTAGGCCGCGAGATCGGCGGCATCGGATCCCGAAGGCAGGTCGCCTTCGGCGATCGCCCGCTCGAAGCGCTGGCGCAGATCCTGTTCGCCTTTGGCGCGGCGCGACATCAATTCCTGCTTGATGGATTCGGCGGCATCGCCGCAGCTCAGGGCGCCCTGGACCGCCAGACATCCCGGCGGATGGTTCGGGTCAGTGACGGCAGCGGCGCTTTCATGCAGCAAGTGTTCGACCACGGCGCGCGCAGTCGGCTTGGCCAGCGCGACCTGAAAGTAACCGCCGGGGCCATCGACGTAACGATCCAGCGCCTTGCGAAACAGTTCTTCCTTGTTGCCGAACGCGGAATAAAGGCTTGGCCTGGTGATCCCCATCGTTTCCGTGAGGTCCGCCATCGACGCGCCTTCGTAGCCTTTGCGCCAGAACACCTGGAGCGCCAGGTCGAGCGCCTTGTCGACATCGAATTCGCGGGGCCGTCCCATGGCCATGATGGGTCCTCCTTTAGTTTCCTACCAATCGTTAGATAAGTGACTTGACAGGACATGTCGATGGCCCATTTATACCGAACGTTACGAATGTGTGCGCTGCAACGTGGGCGTTGATCGGGGCTCGTCACCGGGTCGGTCCATTCAATCGGGCTAACAGCGCCTAATGTCTTGCCGAACTGGGGTCTCCATGAAAACTATCATCAAAAACAAGCGCTTGATCGGGATCGGGCTGGTGCTGACCGCCCTGACCAGCGCCGCGGGCGGTGCTTTGCTGAGCGGTCGGGGCGGAAGCGCGCAGGCCGAGGCGGCCGCAGCGGTACCCGCGGCCTTGCCGGTTTCGGTCTCCGTCGTCGCGCCCCGGCAGACCGTGCCCTGGGACGAGTTTTCCGGCCGGCTTGAGGCCGTCGAACGGGTCGAAATCCGCTCCCGGGTCGCAGGCGCGATTCAGGAAATCCACTTTACGGAGGGCGCGCTGGTCAAACAGGGCGACCTGTTGATCCTGATCGATCCGTCGCTGTATGCGGCGGATGTGGCCCGCGCCGAAGGCCAGGTGGCCGCTGCCAAAGCGCGCCTGATCCTCACCAAGAGCGATTTTGAGCGCGGCCAGCAATTGACGGATTCGCGCACGATCTCGCAACGCGATTTTGACGGTCGCGTCAACGCCTACCGCGAGGCCGAAGCCAATCTGACGGCGGCCGAGGCGACGCTGCAAACGGCAAAACTCAATCTCGGCTATACCGAAGTACGGGCGCCGGTCTCCGGGCGGGTCGGCAAGCTCGAGATCACCGTCGGCAATCTGATCGCTGCCGGCCCTGGCACGCCGGTTCTGACCACGCTGGTCTCGGTCAATCCGATTTATGCCAGCTTCAACGCCGATGAGCAGGTGGTGACGCGGGCATTGCGGACGCTGGCGGATAAATCGACGCCGTCAGATATCGGACGCATCCCGGTCCAGATGGGGACCGGCACCACCGACGGCACCCCCTACAAGGGAAAGATGCAGTTGATCGACAACCAGGTCGATGCGCGCAGCGGCACCGTGCGGGTGCGCGCGGTGTTCGACAACGCCGATGGCAGGCTGATGCCGGGCCAGTTCGCGCGGCTGCTGATGGGACAGCCCAAAGCCGAGCCGGTGTTGCTGATCAGCGAACGCGCCGTCGGCACCGACCAAAACAAGAAATTCGTGATGGTCGTCGACAAGGACAGCAAGGCGGAATATCGCGAAGTTGCGCTCGGCGTATCGATCGACGGCATGCGCGTGGTGACCGGCGGGCTGCATGCCGGCGAACGCATTGTGGTCAAGGGACTGCAGCGTGTGCGTCCCGGCGCGCTGGTCGCGCCCGAGGTGGTGGCGATGGACTTTGCTTCTTCCGCGACCGAGGTGGCGCAACGCTAGAGCTTCGGTTCTGATTGAAATCAGAACCGAAGCTCTAAATTCTTGTTTTGACGCGTTTTCTTCACGCGAACCGGTATCCACTTCGCTCGAAAACGCTCTAACCGCCTGATCCCGGTGCTCTTACGAGAGCACCGGCAAATATCAAAAAACAACAGAGTTGAATCAGTGCGGTCGATCGTGGTCGGCCGCGCCGGGATCCTTGCGCTTCGCAAGCCGGCTATCAGCGAGACAGGTTCATGAACTTTTCCAGATTTTTCATCGATCGGCCGATTTTCGCAGGCGTGCTGTCGACCCTGATCTTCGTGGCGGGACTGCTGTCGCTCCCGGCGCTGCCGATCTCGGAATACCCGGAAGTGGCGCCGCCGACGGTGGTGGTGCGCGCGCAATACCCCGGCGCCAACCCCAAGGTGATCGCCGAGACGGTATCGACGCCGATCGAGGAGCAGATCAACGGGGTCGAAGGCATGCTCTATATGAGCAGCCAGGCCACCACCGATGGATTGATGACGCTCAACGTGACGTTCCGGCTCGGCACCGATCCGGACAAGGCACAGCAACTGGTGCAAAACCGGGTGGCGCAGGCCGAGCCGCGACTGCCCAGCGAGGTCCGCACCCTCGGCATCACGACGATCAAGAGCGCACCCGACCTCACCATGGTGGTGCATCTGCTGTCGCCGAACGGCCGCTACGACATGACCTATTTGCGCAACTATGCCGTGCTCAACGTCAAGGACCGGCTGGCGCGCATCGAAGGCGTCGGCCAGGTGCAGTTGTTCGGCTCCGGCGACTATTCGATGCGGGTCTGGCTCGATCCGCAGAAAGTCGCCGAGCGCGGGCTGTCGGCAGCCGACGTGGTGCGCGAGATCCGGGCGCAGAACGTCCAGGCGGCGGCGGGCGTCGTCGGGGCATCGCCAAGCGAGGCCGGCCTCGACCTGCAGCTCTCCATCAACGCACAGGGGCGGCTGCAGACCGAGCAGGAGTTCGGCGAAATCATCGTCAAGAACGGCGCCAATGGCGAAGTCACAAGGCTGCGCGATATCGCCCGGATCGAGCTTGGCGCCGCGGACTATTCGCTGCGCTCGCTTCTGGACAATAAATCAGCGGTCGCGGTACCGATCTTCCAGTCGCCGGGCTCCAATGCGATCAATATTTCCGACTCCGTCCGCAAGATGATGGTCGAGCTGAAGGCGAATATGCCCGACGGCATGGATTACAGTATCGTTTATGATCCCACGCAATTCGTTCGCGCCTCGATCGAGGCGGTGGTGCACACGTTGCTGGAAGCCGTGGCCCTGGTAGTGCTGGTGGTCATCCTGTTCCTGCAGACATGGCGCGCGTCGATCATTCCGCTGATCGCGGTGCCGGTTTCCATCATCGGCACCTTTGCCGTCATGCATGTGTTCGGCTTCTCGATCAACGCGCTGACCCTGTTCGGGCTGGTGCTGGCGATCGGCATCGTCGTCGATGACGCCATCGTCGTGGTCGAAAACGTCGAGCGCAACATCGAGCAGGGGTTAGCGCCAAAGGAGGCAGCGTATCAAGCGATGCAGGAAGTCACCGGGCCGATCATCGCGATCGCGCTGGTGCTGGTCGCGGTGTTTGTGCCGTTGGCGTTCATCACCGGGTTGACCGGCCAGTTCTACAAGCAGTTCGCGCTGACGGTGGCGATCTCGACGGTGATTTCCGCATTCAATTCGCTGACGCTGTCGCCGGCGCTGGCGGCAGTGCTGCTGAAATCCCACGACGCACCGAAGGACGCGCTGACCCGCGGCATGGATCGCGTGCTCGGCTGGTTCTTCCAGCGTTTCAACCGCTTCTTTCACCGCAGTTCCGAAGCCTACGGCCACGGCGTCAAACGGGTGATCTCGCGCCGGGCAATCGTGATGGTCGGCTACGTCGCGCTGATCGGCGTCACTTTCGGGCTGTTCAAGGCGGTGCCCGGTGGCTTTGTCCCCGGCCAGGACAAGCAGTATCTGGTCGGCTTCGCGCAACTGCCCGACGGCGCGACGCTCGACCGCACCGAAGAGGTGATCCGCCGCATGGGTGATATCGCCTTGAAGCTGCCGGGCGTCGAAAGCGCCGTGGCGTTTCCCGGCCTGTCGATCAACGGTTTCACCAACAGCTCGAACTCGGGGATCGTGTTCGTCACGTTAAAGCCCTTCGAAGAGCGCAAGGCGGCCAATCTCAGCGCGGGCGCGATCGCAGGTCAGCTCAACGGCAAGTTTTCCGCGATCCAGGAAGCCTTCATTGCAATGTTCCCGCCGCCGCCGGTGGCGGAACTCGGCACCATCGGCGGCTTCAAGCTGCAGATCGAGGATCGCGCCGGGCTCGGCTATGAAGCGCTCAACGACGCCACCAAGGCATTCATCGCCAAGGCTCAGGCTGCGCCACAACTGGCCGGGCTGTTCTCCAGCTATCAGGTCAACGTGCCGCAGCTTTATGCCGATATCGACCGCACCCGGGCGCGGCAGCTCAGCGTGCCCGTCACCAGCGTGTTTGATACCATGCAGATCTATCTCGGCTCGCTCTACGTCAACGACTTCAACAAGTTCGGCCGCACCTATTCGGTGCGTGTGCAGGCGGACGCGAAATTCCGCGCCCGCGCCGACGACGTCGGGCTGTTGAAGGTGCGCTCCGACACCGGCGAGATGGTGCCGCTGTCGGCGCTGCTTAAGATCAGGGAAAGCGCCGGGCCGGAACGCGCCATGCGCTACAACGGCTTCCTCACCGCCGACCTCAATGGCGGTGCGGCGCCCGGCTATTCGACCGGGCAGGCCCAGGCAGTGGTGGAGAAGATCGCGGCAGAGACCTTTCCGAAGGGCATCGCGTTCGAGTGGACCGACCTGACGTATCAGGAAATCATTGCCGGCAATTCGTCGCTGGTGGTGTTTCCGGTGGCGCTACTGCTGGTATTCCTGGTGCTCGCCGCGCAATACGAGAGCCTGACGCTGCCGTTGTCGATCATCATGATCGTGCCGATGGGATTGCTGGCGGCGATGCTCGGCGTCTGGCTGACCAAGGGCGACAACAACGTGTTCACCCAGATCGGATTGATCGTTCTGGTGGGGCTGTCGGCCAAGAATGCCATTCTGATCGTGGAGTTTGCGCGCGAGCTGGAATTCGCCGGACGTACGCCGGTGCAGGCCGCGATTGAAGCCAGCCGTTTGCGGCTGCGCCCCATCCTGATGACTTCGCTTGCCTTCATCATGGGCGTGGTGCCGCTGGTGATCTCCAGTGGCGCAGGCTCCGAGATGCGTCATGCGATGGGAGTTGCGGTGTTTTCAGGCATGATCGGCGTCACGGCGTTCGGCATCTTCTTCACACCGATGTTCTACGTGCTGCTGCGCGCATTGGCCGGTAACCGGCCGCTGGCGCAGCATGGCGAGGCATCGACAGGAAAGATCGCGCACAGTCCGGCCGAGTAGGAAACCAGGAAATCATCTGCCGTTGGACTTGCGCCAGGCTGCGAAATCCTTTGGCGTCTGCTCGTCGGTGGCGGGATAGAGGCCAAGGATCGAACGCCCGCCGCGGACCTGTTCGGTGACGAAATCCTCGAACGCGGTCATCTCGACGGCTTCGTCAGCGATCTCGTCGGCGAGGTGCGCGGGGATCACGATGACGCCGTCGGCATCGCCGAGGATGACGTCGCCCGGAAACACCGGCGCGTCGCCGCAGCCGATCGGGACGTTGATCTCGATCGCCTGATGCAGCGTCAGATTTGTCGGCGCGCTCGGGCGGTGGTGATAGGCGGGAAAACCGAGGCCGGCGATTTCAGCCGAGTCGCGAAAGCCGCCGTCGGTGATCACCCCGGCACAGCCGCGCTGCATCAGCCGCGTCACCAGGATGGCGCCGGCAGACGCCGCACGGGCATCCTTGCGGCTGTCCATCACCAGTACCGCACCGACAGGGCAATCCTCGATCGCCTTGCGCTGCGGATGGGCGCGATCGCGAAACACCTCGATCTTGTTGAGATCCTCGCGCGCCGGCATGTAGCGCAGCGTGAAGGCCTCGCCCACCAGCACCGGCTGATTGGGGCCGACGGGATGCACGTCCTGGATCATCTGGATGCGGAAACCGCGCTTGTACAAAGCGGTGGCGACGGTGGCGGTGGAGACCGTCCTTAGTTTGTTGCGGGTGGCGTCGCTCAGTTTTGTCATTTTTTCCATCCGAGGTGTTCGTCATTCCTGGATGGTGCGTGAGCACCAGGCCCGGAATCTCGAGGTTCCGGGTTCGCACTTCGTGCGCACCTGAACGACGGTGGCTAATAAATCGACGGCTCATCGACCGGCTTGCCAAAGCCGGTCTCCAGAAAATCGAAGTCACAGCCTTCATTGGCCTGCTTGATGTGGCGGGAGAACATCCAGCCATAGCCGCGCTCGTAACGCGGCTCCGGCGCCCTCCATGCAGCGCGGCGTTTTGCCAGCTCCGCCTCCGGCACATCGAGGTCGATGGTGCGGGCGTTGACATCGAGCGTAATCCTGTCGCCGTTGCGCACCAGTGCCAGCGGGCCGCCGATCCAGGACTCCGGCGAGACGTGCAGGATGCACGCGCCGTAGCTGGTGCCGCTCATGCGCGCATCCGACAGCCGCACCATGTCGCGCACGCCCTGCTTCACGAGCTTGGTCGGGATCGGCAGCATGCCCCATTCCGGCATCCCGGGTCCGCCTTGGGGGCCGGCATTGCGCAGGATCAGCACGTGATCCGCCGTGACGTCCAGATCAGGATCGTCGATCGCCTTCTTCATTGCGGGATAATCGTCGAACACCAGCGCCGGCCCGGTATGCTTGAGGAAGCGCGGCTCGCAGGCTGAGGGCTTGATCACGCAGCCATCAGGCGCAAGGTTGCCCTTGAGCACGGCGAGCGCGCCCTCGGCGTAGATCGGATCCTTCACCGTACGAATGACGTCGTCGTCATAGACCTCGGCGCGGGCGATGTTGTCGCCGAGCGTCTTGCCGGTGACAGTCATGACGTCGAGATGCAGGTGCTCCCGGATGCGGCTCATCAGGCCGGGCAGGCCGCCGGCGTAGAAGAAATCCTCCATCAGATATTTGTCGCCACTCGGCCGCACGTTGGCGATGACCGGCACCTTGCGGCTGGCCTTTTCGAAATCGTCGAGCCCGATGTCCTGGCCGGCCCGGCGCGCCTGCGCGATCAGATGGATGATCGCATTGGTGGAGCAGCCCATCGCCATCGCCACCGTAATCGCGTTCTCGAAGGCCTTGCGGGTCTGGATCTTGTCCGGCGTCAGATCCTCCCACACCATTTCCACAATTCTGCGGCCGCATTCGGAGGCCATGCGGATATGCCCGGCATCGGCGGCGGGAATCGAGGACGCGCCCGGCAGCGTCATGCCGATCAATTCCGCGATCGCCGTCATGGTCGAGGCGGTGCCCATCGTCATGCAGGTGCCGTAGCTGCGCGCGATGCCGGCCTCGACATCGACCCAGTCCTTGTCGGAGATTTTCCCGGCGCGGCGCTCGTCCCAGTATTTCCAGGCATCCGAGCCCGAACCCAGCGTCTTGCCCTTCCAGTTGCCGCGCAGCATCGGCCCGGCCGGAAGATAGATTGTCGGCAGGTTCATGCTGGTGGCCCCGAGCAGCAGGCCCGGCGTGGTCTTGTCGCAACCGCCCATCAGCACGACACCATCCACGGGATGGCCGCGCAGCAGTTCCTCGGCGTCCATCGCCAGCATGTTGCGGTAGAGCATCGTCGTCGGCTTCAGGAACGACTCCGACAGCGACAGCGCCGGCAGTTCCATCGGAAAGCCGCCCGCCATCAGGATGCCGCGCCTTACGTCGTCGACACGACTCTTGAAATGCATGTGGCAGGGCTGCGCATCCGACCAGGTATTGAGGATCGCGATGACGGGCCGGTCCTTCCACTCCTCCGGCGCGTATCCCATCTGCATCGCGCGCGAGCGGTGGCCGAAGGCGCGGAGGTCGTCTGGCGCAAACCAGCGCGCGCTGCGGAGGTCGGCGGGGTTCTTGTTGGTCATGACGGGATGCCCCATTTCTGGACGGTATTGCGCGCGATAGTGCGGAAGATCAGGTTTTCCACGATCAGGCCAATCACGATCACGGTCAACCGGTCGCCAAACGCGCGGGAACATCGAGAAGACTACGCTTCCCAAGGATGAACCGGCCGAGCCCGCCGCGCGCTTCTTTCGCACAGCAACATACCCATGCCGCTACCAACCTATTGCGCCCGGTACGTTCGGCGGTCGAGCGGTTGCGGTGGCAATCGGTTTTCGGCAAAAGTCGCAACCTACCGTTGATTTGATTCTGCGGGGACCCGGAGAACCTTTGCGTGGCGCGAATACTGGTCGTGGACGACGACTTGGCGGTGCAGGAGACCATCCGCCTGGTGCTGGAACGCGCGGGCCACAGCGTGGTCACCGCCGGCGACGGCCGGAATTGTATCGCGTTGTGTCATGGCGGCGATTTCGAGCTGCTGTTCCTCGATATCTTCATGCCGGGCATGGATGGGTTTGAGACCATGCGGCTGGTTCGCGAGCGGCAGCCGCAGATCCCGATCGTCGTGATTTCCGGACGGCCGGTCACGTGGGACCCGGAGCAGACCCCGGACTTCCTGACCATGGCGACGAAGCTCGGCGCGGTCTCGAGCCTGCAGAAGCCGTTCCGGCCTGCCGACCTGCTCGCCGCCGTCGCCCGCGGTCTGGAAGCCGCCCGCTCACCCGGCTCTTCAGGCGGTGTTGCCTCCTCCCCGTGATGCGCCATAGCATCCGATTCGTCCGGCGGACTGCCGGGCGAAGCGGGAGGGCGAGCGACAACAAAAATGACGCTCACAACCAGACTAGCCGTCGCGATGATTGCGCTGGTCGCGATCGCGGTTTCCGCGGTCGGATGGCTGAGCTATCGCAACCTCGAGCAGGCGCTGCTGCTGCGCGCCCGCGACCGCATCGAGACGCATTCGCGGCAGGTGGCGACCGACCTCGAATATTATGCGGCCACGGCGCGCGGCGACGTCGCGGGCTTTCGCGCCGCGGCAGCCCTGCAGGGGCTGGTCCGCGCCCGCAAGGCCGGCGGCGTGGATCCGGCCGACGGCATTCCCGAAAAGACGTGGCGCGACCGGATAGCCGCGCGGCTTGCCGCCGAGCTCGAATTCAAGCCCGCCTATGCGCTGTTTCGGATCATCGGTCTCGAGGACGACGGACGCGAGGTCGTGCGGGTCGATCGGCTGGGTCCGAACGGAACGATCCGGATCGTGCCGGAGGCGCAACTGAACAAGCGCGGCGAGCGCAGCTATTTCAAGGAGACGATCAAGCTCGGCCGCACCGGGATCTACGTCTCGCCGCTGGATCTCGGCCGCTACGACGGATTGTCCGGGGGAGACGAATACAGGCCGACGCTTCGCGTCGCCACGCCGATTTTTGCCGACGACGGCACGGTATTCGGCATCTTCATGATCAACGTCGACATGGAGCTCGCCCTCGACCGCGTTCGATCCGCGGCATGGCCGGGCGAAACCATCTACGTCGTCAACCGCCAAGGCGACTATCTCGTTCACCCCGACCGTTCACGCGAGTTCGGCGCGAAGACCGGCAAGCCAGCCGACTGGAAGGCCGACTTCCCGCAACTGGCCGCGCGCTCCGGTGCAAGGCACGGCAGCGCCGAGATCGTCCCGGACCATGCCGCGGGATCGGGCGGCATCGCGCTTGCGCCCGCGTTGCTTGCGGGCTCCGAATGGATCGGGGTGATTGAAACGACGCCCAACGCCGTCGTCATGGCGCCTGCGGCCAGCATCAGGAACACGTCGCTGCTGGTCGGGGCGATCGCGGTATTGTGCGCCGCCGTTCTGGCCGTGCTGATCGCGCGGTCGTTGACGCGGCCGATCGTGCGGCTGACCAAGGCCGTGCAGGGAGCCGCCAGCAACGGAAAGGTCGCCATCCCTGTCGATGCCGCCGGCGAAACCGGCGTGCTGGCGCGCGCGTTCGCGCAGGCGATCGACGACGTCAATGCAAAGACCGCCGCGCTGCAGCAGGAAGTTCGGGATCATCGCCATACCATCGCCGCGCGCGACCACCACGCCGCGCGCGAGCAATTGTTCAGCGCCGCGGTCGAATCGTCGAACGACGCCATCATCACAACGTCGCTCGACGGCACCATCAACGGCTGGAACTCCGCCGCCGAGCGGCTGTTCGGCTATACCGCGGCCGAAGCAGCGGGCCAGAACATCACGCTATTGGTACCCGATGACAGGCTGCCGGAGGTGCAGGACACCCTGCGCCGGATCGGCTGGGGCGAAAGCATCGAGCACAATGAAACGGTGCGGGTAAGAAAGGACGGCCGCCGGATCGAGGTGTCGCTCAGCATTTCCCCGATCAAGGCGCCGTCGGGGGAGACCATCGGCATCTCGAAAGTGGCGCGCGACATCACCGACGCCAACCGGACCCGGCAGGTGTTGCGGCAGCAGACCGAGGAGCTGCGCCGGATCTTCGAGACCTCGCAGGATCTGATCCTGGTGATGAATTCGCGCGGAATCGTGGTTCAGATCTCGCCGAGCTGCGAAGCGATATTGGGATACCGGCCGGAAGAGATGATCGGCCGCAGCGGGGTCGACTTCATCCATCCCGACCATCTCGAAAATTCCCGCAAGGAGATGCGCGCCGCGCGGCAAGGACAGCGCACGCGGATTTCAGACACGCGATGCATGCACAAGGACGGACGGGAGGTATGGCTGTCCTGGCTCGGAACATGGTCCGAGCCGGTCAAGCGCTTCTACTTCGTCGGCCGCGACATGACCGAGAGCCACATGGCGCAGGAAGCGCTGTCCGACAGCGAGCAGCTCGCGCGCGGCATCGTCAACACCGCACTCGATGCCTTCGTCCAGATGGACGAGCACGGCGTCATCACCGAGTGGAATTCGCAGGCCGAGAATATCTTCGGCTGGACGCACGCGGAGGCGGTCGGCGCGAAACTCTGCGACCTCATCATTCCCTATGTCCATCGCGACGCGCACGTTGCCGGCCTCGAGCGCTTCCTGCGCACCGGCGAGGCCGCCATCCTCGGACGCCGATTCGAGATCGAGGCGATGCGGCGCGACGGCATCGAAATCAAGGTCGAGCTCAGCGTTACGGCGCTGCGGCGGCGCGATGGATTCGTGTTCAACGGCTTCATGCGCGACCTCACCGACAAGATCGCGGCCGAGGAGCGTATCCGGCAGGCCGAGAAGATGGAAGCCGTCGGCCAGCTCACCGGCGGTATCGCACACGACTTCAACAACATCCTGACGGTGATCACGGGCACGATCGAGATCCTGGCCGACGCCGTCAAGGACGAGCCGCAACTCGCCGCGATCACCCAGATGATCGACGAGGCCGCGTCGCGCGGCGCCGACCTTACCCAGCAATTGCTGGCATTCGCACGCAAGCAGCCGCTCGAACCGAAGGAAACCGACGTCAACACGCTGATCATTGAAACCGCGAAACTGCTGCAGCGGACGCTCGGCGAGCATGTCGAGATCGAAGCCGTGTTCGAAGACGAGACATGTCCGGCGATCGTCGACCCCAATCAGCTTGCCACCGCGATCCTCAATCTCGCCCTCAACGCCCGTGACGCCATGCCAAACGGCGGCAAACTCATCATCGAGACCGGCTCGGCCGTGCTCGACGACAATTATGCGAGGAAGCACAATGACGTCCGGCCTGGCCGCTATGCAATGATCGCGGTCAGTGACACCGGAACGTGGCATTCCCGCGCCGGCGCTCGACAAGGTGTTCGATCCGTTCTTCACGTCGAAGGGACCCGGCAAGGGCACCGGCCTCGGCCTGAGCATGGTGTACGGCTTCGTCAAGCAATCAGCCGGCCACATCATGATCTACAGCGAGGAAGGGCACGGCACGACCATCAAGATGTACCTGCCGCCGGCCATCGGCATCCTGCCAGTCGTCGAGGCGACGCTGGCGCCGATGGTCGAGGGCGGAGACGAAACCATTCTGGTGGTGGAAGACGACAAGCTGGTGCGTGACTATGTGCTGACGCAACTGCATTCGCTGGGCTATGTCACGCTGGATGCGGCCAACGCGACGGAAGCGCTCGCCATCGTCCGTACCGGCCACCGGTTCGACCTGTTGTTCACCGACGTGATCATGCCCGGCATGAACGGCCGCCAGCTCGCCGATGAGATGTCGAAGGTGATGCCCGGGCTCAAGGTGCTGTTCACCTCCGGCTACACCGAGAACGCGATCATCCACCACGGCCGACTCGACGAAGGCGTGCTGCTGCTCGCCAAGCCCTACCGGAAATCGGATATGGCGATCATGATCCGGAAGGCGCTGGCTGCGGATTGAGCGCGCGGCGCTGGTGAATTCAGGCCTGACGCGGGGTCGTCATCACGATGCGGACCAGATCGGCGGCGTTCCTTGCACCGAGCTTCTTCATGATGTTGGCGCGGTGATCCTCGATGGTCCGCGGGCTGATCCCCAGTTGCCGTCCCGCCTCCTTGTTGGATGCGCCGGCCGTGAACTGCTCCAGCACCTCGCGTTCGCGCCGCGTCAGCGGTTCGCGTCCCGGAAAATGCAGCGTGGCCACGCGAGATGCCGGGCTTTCCGCCTGCCGGCGGGCATAGGCCTCGATGGCTTCGTCGAGCCTCGCCACGATTTCGCTGCCGCGAAACGGCTTTTCGATGAAGTCCAGCGCGCCGCTCTTGATGGCGCTGACCGCCATGGCGATATCGCCCTGTCCGGAAATCATGAAGATCGGCGCAGGATAATCCTCGCCATGCAAGCTCCTTCAGTATATCGAGACCGGATTTGCCGGGAATATGGACGTCGAGCAGGATGCAGGACGGCGTCCTGGTTCGCGCGCAGCGCCAGCAAGGCCGCGCCGTCGGCGAAACAGATGACCTCATAGCCCCCTGCCGTCAGGACCATCGAAAGCGTGTCGCGAACGGCAGGATCGTCATCGACGACGAAAATCTCGCCCGCGCGATGAGGGATTTATCGGTCATGTGCCACCGTCCATGCGTGGTGAAGAGTGACGCACACGCGCCGATAACGGTATCCTACTCCACACCGGATTTAACGCACAGCCATATTTGTACGGGACGCCGACTTGACGCACAAGTAGTCAAGCTCGCCTAAACGTCGCGACAGGAATTCAGCCATGCGGGACGCAGCCGACAGTGCGGAGTTGATGCACAGCCGGAATGAAACCTGGCCGGTCCATGGCCGAAGAAACGTATACGATACCATCGATTGGCTGAGCCGCGGGGCAGGTCTCAGCTCATGGCCTCCTCGGCCTTCGACGAAGCGCCTGCCGCTTCTTGGCGTGCTTGCCTCTGAGGAAGCGAATGTCCATTTCCGTGCCATTGACGCGGACCAGTTCGCACCGGCGATAGGCGAGGCCGGTCGATGACAGCAGCAGAAAGAATTCCTTGAGGTTGAGGCCCTGGATGGAGCCTTCCACGGTCAGTTCGGCGTCGTTGTCCGAGATCGCATTGAGCTGACAGTCCCGGCGCCACGTGCCGTCGATCGCCATGATGCAGACATCATAACCCCGGCTGAACGTGACCCGATCCGTGCCCCTGTGCTCCTCGGACATCCTCTAGCGTCCGGCCATCGCCGCGATTTTCGGCATCGCCATGGCGGCCTGCGACGACGTCATGCGGGCGCCGCTCGGCCGGTAGAGCCCGCGCTTGTCCGGGAACGGCTTGAACACGTCGGTCAGCCCGACAACCGTTTCGGCGGCGCCCAGCACCAGGAAGCCGTCGGGCTCCATCGACTTGGCGAGGCGGCCGAAGATGTTGATCTTGGTGTCCTGGTCGAAATAGATCAGGACGTTGCGGCAGAAGATGATATCGAAGGTGCCGAGCTGGGAGAAATCGTGCAGCAGGTTCAGTTGCCGATGCTGAACCATGGCGCGGAGCTCGGGGTTGATCTGCCAGAGTTCGCCGTTCTGCTTGAAGTATTTGACGAGCAACTGGATCGGCAATCCGCGCTGGACCTCGAACTGGCTGTAGATGCCCGCTTTCGACTTCTCCAGCACTTCCTGCGACAGGTCGGTCGCGACGATTTCGACCCGCCAGCCGGCGAGCGCCCCGCTCATTTCCTTCAGGCACATGGCGAGCGAGTACGGCTCCTGGCCGGTCGAACCGGCGGCGCACCAGATTCGAATGCTCTTGCGGGCCGCGCGAGCCTTCAGAATCTCCGGCATGATCGAATCACGGAAGTGATCGAACGGCACCTTGTCGCGGAAGAAGAACGTTTCATTGGTGGTCATGGCTTCGACCACCTGGGCAATAAGGGAGGACGACCCGCCCTTCATCTTCTGAACGAGTTCGGGAATCCCGGGCAGGCCGGCCTTTCGCGACAGCGGAAGCAGGCGGCTTTCGATCAGGTACTGCTTGTCCATCGACAAGTCGAGACCGGAATGATCCTTGAGGAGCTTACGCAGATACTCATAGTCTGGCGGGGTCACGGGAGGCCTCTCATCGGCAAGCAGATAGGACTAAACCAAATTCTGTTCGGCAAGCGTGAG
>CAWGLP010000011.1:0-127334 GCA_963823485.1 uncultured Alphaproteobacteria bacterium | reverse complement strand
GCGCCAGCCGTCCTCGATCGAGCGGCTGCAGGCCGATCTGTTCGTGCCGAACACGCTGACGCCGATCGCGCCGACCTTCCGGCGCTGGCGCACCACGGTTACCGTGCAGGATATCCAGAGCACGGTCGCGCAATATCTCGGCCCCGAGCGGGCGCGACACGCCTTCGAGGCTTTTGCCGCCGACCATCCGGGCCAGCTCGAACCGGCGGCGCCGGCCAATTTCGAGTTGCTGCAGCACGCCGAACGCCTGATCGCATCCTCGATCGGCGCGGCCTCCTCGCGGCTGGTGATGTCGCTGCTGCTGCGCAAGCGCACCGTCTCGGCCAAGGCCGCCCTGAAGCTGCTCGACGATTCCCACGCCGCGCTGCATTTCAACCGCGAGATCCTGCAGACCGCACTCAACCATGTGCGCCAGGGCATCGCCGTGTTCGACGCCGATCTGCAGTTGATCTGCTCGAACGCCCAGTTCGGCGACATTCTGGCGCTTCCCCCGCACCTCGTGCAACTCGGGATTCCGCTGCAGGAAATTCTCGAATTCATGGGCGCCATCAACCCGTCCGGCTTCGGCGAAGCCGACACGCTGCTGCAGCGCAGGCTCGACGCCTACACCACCGAGGGTGAACCCTATCTGGAGCGGCTGCCCGACCGCCATCTGGTGATCGAAGTCCGCTCCAACCGGATGCCGGGCGGCGGCTTCGTCATCACCTTCTCGGACGTCACCCCGAGCTTCGAGGCCGCCGAAGCGCTGGAACGCGCCAACGCGACGCTGGAAAAGCGCGTGCGCGACCGCACCGAGGAGCTCACCCGGCTGAATTCCGAGCTGGCGCAGGCCAAGAGCACCGCCGAAGACGCCAACATCTCGAAGACGAGGTTTCTCGCGGCCGCCAGCCACGACATCCTGCAGCCGCTCAACGCGGCGCGGCTCTATGTGACGAGCCTCGTCGAGCGGCAAAACGGCGGCGAGGATTCACGCCTGGTCGAAAACATCGACGACTCGCTGGAGGCGATCGAGGAAATCCTCGGCGCCCTGCTCGACATCTCGCGGCTCGATGCCGGCGCGATGACGACCTCGATATCGAGCTTCAAGATGGCCGACCTGATGCGCTCGCTCGAGATCGAGTTCGCGCCGATCGCCCGCGCCAAGGGGCTGGAGCTGACCTTCGTGCCCTGCTCGCTGCCGGTGCAATCCGATCGCTCGCTGCTGCGGCGGCTGCTGCAGAACTTCATTTCCAACGCCATCAAATACACCCCGCGCGGGCGCGTGCTGGTGGGGTGCCGCCGCCACGGGCAATCCCTGCAGATCGGCGTCTACGACACCGGCGTCGGCATTCCCGTGACCAAGCGCGGCGAGATCTTCAAGGAATTCCACCGCCTGGAGCAGGGCGCGCGGATCGCGCGCGGCCTCGGCCTTGGCCTGTCGATCGTCGAGCGGCTGGCGCGCGTGCTCAACCACGGCATCGCGATCGGCGCCAACGACAGCGGCGGTTCGGTGTTCTCCGTGACCGTGCCGGTCGCCAAGGCGATCGACCATACCGCCGCGGTCACCAGCGCGACGCCGCTGTCGAGAACGCCGATGAGCGGCGCGCTGATCGTCTGCATCGAGAACGATCCGGCGATCCTGGACGGCATGAAGACGCTGTTGACGGCGTGGGACGCCGAGGTGATCGCGGTGGCCGATCCGGAGGCCGCGATCACGGCGATCGAGGCTTCGGGCGGCAGCGTGACCGGCCTTCTGGTCGACTATCATCTCGACCGCGGCAACGGCGTCGCCGCGATCCGCGAGATCCGGCGCCGCTTCGGCGAAAACATTCCCGCCATCCTGATCACGGCCGATCGCAGCCCGAATGTCCGCGCCGCCGCGCGCGAGGAGAACATCGCGATCCTCAACAAGCCGGTGAAGCCGGCATCTCTGCGCGCGCTGCTCGGCCAGTGGCGCTCGCAGCAGATGGTGGCGGCAGAGTAGGAAGGCGTCGTCCAGACGTAGGATGGGTGGAGCGCAGCGATACCCATCATCTTCGCCACGTATTCAACGCCTCTCACCCAACTCTCCATCGAGGCGAGAAACCTCGCCTGCCCAGTCCTCCGGATAAACACCTTCTCTCACCATGCGATGGAATGACGAATACGGCCAATCGCTGACACGTTTAACCAATCCATGCTTAACGGGGTTGATGTGAACGTACTCGATGTGGCGCGAATAATCGTTCTCATCGCGAATTGTGTGCTCCCAGTATCGTCGCTGCCAGATGCCGCGCTCGCCTTTGCCCGCACGGCTGCTTGAGATCGGCTCGCCGACGGCAAGCTTCCGGGAGAACGATGTCTTGATAAGACGCCAACGCGCGGAGAAATTTGCATCACCATCCGGCAGCGTCCAAACCGTGTGCAGATGGTCGGGCAGTATAACAATCGCATCGATTGCGAATGGATGATGCAGTTGGGTATCGCGGAAGGCTGTTCGCAGCGCCTCGATATTTTCGGTCAGCAACCGAAGGCGTCGATCCGCCAGATTGACAGTGAAAAAGAAGCTGCCTCCAGCGACGAAATTACGTCGGTAGCCGGTCATGAGGATGCCCGTATGGTGAGACGATGGGTATCGCTACGCTCCACCCATCCTACGACTCCGGCCTCGAACTACCCCGTCGGCGTTCCCTGGCGCCACTGGCCACCGGCGATTTTGGCGGCGGCGATCACGGCTTGCGTCCGGCTTTCGACGCCGAGCTTCTGCAGGATCGCCGAGACATGCGCCTTGATGGTCGCTTCCGATACGCCAAGCTCGTAGGCGATCTGCTTGTTCAGCAGCCCCTCCGACAGCATCATCAGCACCCTCACCTGCTGCGGCGTCAGCGTCACCAGGCGATCACGCAGACGCGTCATGTCAGGGTCGTCGGCGGACGAGAGATCGGTGTCCGGCGGAACCCAGACATCGCCCTCCATCACCTTCATCACTGCATCGCGCAGCGTCTCGACGCCGAAGCGCTTGGGAATGAAACCGGAGGCGCCGAAGTCGAGCGACTTGCGGATCGTGCCGGCGTCGTCACTCGCGGACACGATGACGACCGGAATGGCCGGATATTGCGCACGCAGGTAAATCAGGCCCGAAAACCCTGATATCCCCGGCATGGAAAGATCGAGCAAAATCAGGTCGACGTCGGAATCCCGTTCCAGCAGCCCGGTCAGATCCTCGAACGATCCCGCCTCGCTGACGACAGCCGAAGTCACGACGCTCACCACCGCCTGGCGCAAGGCATCGCGGAACAACGGATGATCGTCGGCGATCACGAGGTGAGTATTGGTCGCGGCTGCCATTTACTTCTTATGCGAGGTTGCAACAGCCCATGACGGAACACGGCCCGCCGAGCAAGTTTAATTGTCCTCCGCCGGGCGGCCGCATGCAAGGCGCAAATATCGCCACGCGCAGAAGCGGTTAACCTCTCTCTTGTGCGTCGCACAACGATGCGGCCGACCTCAATCCTTGAACAGGACGTCGCGGACCAGTTGATCGACGGATGCCACCGCTTCGAGCGCCGATCGCAAGCGCTCCAGGTCATGGGACGACAGCCGCTTCACCATGACCGCATTGGAAGGCGATGTGCCGTGGGAGATGTCCTCGATCTGCTGCGACAGGATCAGATCGAGGAAGACGCCGTGCGCTCCGCCAACCGCGTCCAGATCACCAGCACTGACGTGAAGCAGCGCCTTTACGCCGGCCAGTCGAGCCGGCGTCGATCGCTCCATCACGCCGTAGCGGATCGCCATGGCGCGCGCAGCGGAAACCACGCCGAACAGTCCGGAGCGCTTCAGATCGACGCGGCCATTCTCGGTGCGAATGCCGCCAAAAAATCCCACGCTCCTGGGAACGCTGATGCCCTCGACCAGAAGCTTGGCGAACGCGGCCTGCCCCTCGGCTGCCGCGAAGGCAGCCTGCCGAACGGCGACGGCGAGACTGCCGTCGCCGCAGACGGCGCGCAGGTCGAAGAAGATGTCCACGCAGAGCAGGTCTTTGGGATTGGAGCGCACGATCCAGTGTTCGATGCGGCTCTGCCAGGTTGCGACCGAGCCGCGCCAGGGCGCATTCTTCGCCATGACGCCGCCCTTGCAATAGGGCACACCGACCTCGTGCAGGATATCCGCAACCAGCGTCCCCAGCGCCGCGAACCAGCGATCCTCGCTGCTGTCGGGCTCGCCGCGTTCGAATATCACGGCATTGTCCTGGTCCATGGCCAACAGGCTTTCGCCGCGGCCGGCCGACCCAAGAACGATCATGGCGTAGCGGCATGGCGGCTCGCCCTCGCCGCGCTCCCGCATGATCCGCTCCGCAATCACCGTGGCCTGCCTGGTGAGCGCACCGAGTTCGCGGGAAATCACCTCCGCAATATCCCGGCCGGAGAGGCCCTCCGCGCGCAGCGATTCCGAAACCCGCGGCAGCTTCGCCCATGCCACGGCCAGTGCGGGCGCATCCATCGCATCGTCGATCTCATCGCCGAGCGATATCGCCTCCCCCGCCCGCAGGCGAAGCAGGTCGCGCGCGGACAATGCACCAACCACGTGGCCGGATTCATCGACAACGCCGAGATGCCGGGTCTTGAGGCGATTCATGCGACCGATGGCGCGATAGACGAAGGCATCCGCCGGGACCGCGGCAAGCGGCCGGCTCATGATCTGCCCGACCGGCAGATCGAGCGCAGCGGCGCCGGACTTCGTGATCGCACGCAGCAAGTCGCGCTCCGTCACGATGCCCGCGTCCGCCGCCTTGACGCCGCCGGACGCGGCAGGCGGCCCGACATAGACGGCCGATATTCGCTCATCTGACAACCGCGTCAGCGCGGCGTGAACCAGCGTGCCGGATTCCACGAAAACCGGCGGCGTTCGCATGATGTCGCGATTGCGGTGGCGATAGGCGTAGCTGTCGAAGCGCCTCAGGGTTCGCTCCGCATCGGCCCGCGCCGGCGCTTCGACGGCCTCGATCCAGCCGCTCCGCGCCTGGTCGTCGAGTACGGAGATGAGGGCAAGGCAGGCCCGCTCGGCTTCGGCTACGGTACGGATGCCGCGGTCGCGCAGTTTCGGCACCAGCGCCAGAAACACCCGCGCGGTCGTCGCCGCGTCGCCGAGCGCGGAATGCCGATCGGCGACGTCGACACCCAGCCAGGCGGAGAGTTTCTCCAGCGTATAGCCGGCCAGTTCCGGCGCGGCGATCTGCGCCAGAAGCCGCGTGTCGAGCGTGCGAGGCCGTCCCCACGGCAGCCCGGCCAGGTCGCATTCACGCTTCAGCATCGCAAGGTCGAAGCCGACCGTATGTCCGATCACCACGGTCTGGCCGAGATACGCACTGAAGCGCGGCCAGACGTCGGCAAACACGGGCGCTTCCGCAACCATGGCGCTGTCGATGCCATGGATGCGCGTGGTCTCGGCCGGAATTGATTCGTCGGCTGGCCGCAGCAATTGACGAAACTGGTCACCGGCGGCGAGTTTTCCAGCCTGCAATCGCACACCGGCAAGCTCGATCACCCGCGCCTTGCGCGGATCGAGCCCGGTGGTCTCGGTATCGATGACGACGGCGTCGATCGACAAAAGCGGCGCGACGCCACCCGTCCTGTCCATCGCTCCCCCCTGCCGGCAGAAACGCAATCAATCGAGTACGTCAGGCCGCGGCACCCGTGGCAAATGCCTGCTGCAGCGCCGCCTTGTCCATGCGCGAGATCAATTCGTCGTAGATATTGCACAGGCTGACGCGGAGATAATTGCGCGTGGTCTGAAAATCCCGGCCGCGCAGCTTCTCGTGGATCGGCATCATCGCGAAATAGGTTTCCGCCACGGGTTCGGGAATGTCCATCACCCGTTTGGGGGCATGTCCTCCGGCCAGATCGAGCCGATGCGCCAATTCGCCGCGCGCGACCAGCCACGCCTCCTCGCCGATCGATGGCGGAACGGGATAGCGGTCGAAGACCGAAAGGACGACGGATGTCAGCCGATCGAGCGCTTCGCGCCGCGGCATTCCGAACTGGGAAGCCAGCACCCCCTCGACCATTTCGCCCACCATTGAAAGACCCAGCGGAAAGGCTTGCCAGCGGGCGCGCTCGACGGCTTCGGCAAATTCTTTTTCGGCAAACAGCACCTTGGCGTAATGGCCTGCCCGCGCACGGGAATATTCGTAGATTCCCTTTTGCACGATGAAAGCCGACTGCGCGTCGATGAAGTCCGCAAGCGCCGCAAGATCGTTAATCGGCGGACGGGGACGAAACAATTTTTCGAACAGCTTCATCGCGGTCTTTCCTGCAGATGGACCGGGCTAGTTCGCCAGTCTAGCCGGCCTTTGCCAAGTCCGCACGCTTCAGCAAGGCCGCATCGCTGTTAGCAGTTGCAGCATACTTTTGCCCCCAAAGTATTATCGAGATCGAATCAACTCTAATGCTACCCTTCGTTGACTCCAAATCGGCGCAAGACCGATTGAGGCCGCGGCAATGGGGGGCGCCGCACTGAAGGGATTGCATTCCCCTCGATCATTTAATCCCGGCGCGTTCGCCGGGACCTTGAGAGGAAATGCAGCCGATGCCTGACACCCAAAACCTGAAGCAGAGAGAAGAAGCCCACTGGGCAAAGACCTCGCGCCTGATGTTCACGCATCTGGCCGTCTGGTTCTTCTTCGGCTTCGTCATCCACATGTTCGTGGCGCCTCTCAACAAGATCACAGTGCCAATCCTCAACTTCCCGCTCGGCTTCTACATGGCCGCGCAGGGCTCGCTCATTGTGTTCGTGGTCATGCTGTTCCTCTTCGCGAAGCAGCAGGACAAGATCGACCGCGAATTCGGCTTTGCCGAGGAAGATTGAGGGGGAACGGACATGGCTACCAAATCTGCAGGCAGCTCCGACTTTCTCAACAACCTGGGGCGGGTCTACGGCATCTACACCGGCGGCTTTCTCGCCTTCGTCATCTTGCTCGCGGTGCTCGAGCAGATGGGCGTTCCGAACAAGATCCTCGGCTACCTGTTCGTGTTCTTCACGCTCGCCGTCTACGCCATCATCGGCGTTCTGTCGCGAACGGCGCAGGTCTCGGAGTACTACGTCGCCGGCCGCAGCGTGCCGGCGCTTTACAACGGCATGGCGACCGGCGCCGACTGGATGTCGGCGGCGTCCTTTGTCGGCATGGCCGGCACCCTGTTCCTGCTCGGCTACGACGGCCTCGCATGGGTGCTCGGATGGACCGGCGGCTTCGTGCTGGTTTCGATCCTGATCGGGCCGTACCTGCGCAAGTTCGGCGCCTATACCGTGCCCGACTTCCTGGCGTTCAGATACGGCGGCAATCTTGCCCGCGCGCTGGGCGTGATCGTGCTGGTGGCCTGCTCCTTCACCTATGTGACGGCGCAGATCTACGGCACCGGCCTGATCGCCTCGCGCTTCCTCGGGATGCAGTTCGAAATCGCCGTGTTCGCCGGACTTGTCGGCATTCTGGTCTGCTCGATGCTGGGCGGCATGCGGGCGGTGACCTGGACGCAGGTAGCGCAGTACATCGTGCTGATCATCGCCTATCTGACGCCGATCGTGATCCTGTCCACCGCGAAGTATGGATTGCCGATTTCGCAACTCACCTACGGACAGGCGATCGCGGACATCACGGCGCGCGAGCAGCAAATGCTGTCGGCAGGTCTCGCGACGGTCGCGGCGCTGAAGCCGCACATCCAGCCGTTCATCAACTACACCCCGCTGAACTTCTTCGCCATCATCATGTGCATGATGGTCGGCACCGCTTCGCTGCCGCACATCCTGATGCGTTACTTCACCACCCCTCGGTGCGTGAGGCACGGCAGTCCGTTGCGTGGTCGCTGCTGTTCATCTTCCTGCTGTACTTCTCGGCGCCGGCCTACGCGGCGTTCTCGAAGCTGGAAGTCTATACCAACATCATCGGACGGGATCTGACCGCGATTCGTCCCTGGCTGTTCAACTGGGGTGAACTCGGACTGATCCAGATATGCGGCAAGAACGCCGGCAGTATCGACGCCGTCGTTGCGGCCTGCAAGGCGATCGCCGGCCATCCCGGCGTCGTTCGGCTGCAGGACTTCGTGATCAACACGGACGTGATCGTGCTCTCCACTCCGGAGATCGCGGGACTTCCATACGTGATCTCGGGCCTGGTCGCAGCCGGCGGTCTCGCCGCCGCGCTGTCCACCGCGGACGGGCTGCTGCTCGCCATCGCCAACGCCCTGTCGCACGACGTCTACTACAAGATGATCGACCCCAACGCCCCGACCGTGCGCCGGCTGATGATCGCCCGCGTGCTGCTGCTGGTCGTCGCCGTGGTGGCGGCCGCGACGGCGGCAACCAAGCCCGGGGATATCCTGGCCATGGTCGGCTGGGCATTCTCGCTGGCCATGGCGGGCAACTTCCCTGCCCTCGTGATGGGCGTCTGGTGGAAGCGGGCGACGGCAACGGGCGCGGTTTGCGGCATCATCGCCGGCTTCGGGCTGTGCCTGTTCTATCTTGTCACGACCCGATACTTCCCGGGCGCCGGGCGTGAAGTATTTCGGCATGACGTCGCTGCTGAATCCGGTAACGGGAGCGCCGCTGGTCGACATCGCGAAAGCCATGGCATTGCCCAATGCCATGGAGCAATTGGCCGACGCTGGCGCACCCGTTGGCCAACAAGGTCGGCTGGTTCAACCTCACCAACATCGCCTGCGGCTTGTTGGGAGCGCCGCTCGGCTTCGCTGTCATCTACATCGTCAGCAAGCTGGGCAAGGAGCCTTCTGCCGAGATGCAGGCCTATGTCGACGACATCCGGAAGCCGCGAGGCAGGACGGTGCTCGAAGAAAAGACGGCCTGAGAACGCGGCGACATTTTTCAACAGACGGGGCCCTTCGGGGCCCCGTTTTTGTTGCCGCGAAGCGATGTCGTCGCTTGCCGGGAAAGTCGCCGCTTGCCATTGTCGCACGACGTCACGAACTCACGACCCGGTCACCGATCGCTGAAGCAGCGCAGGAGTTCGGACTTTGGACAATACAGCTTCACTGGTCGCCTACTGGTACTTCCACCTGCCGAATTTCATCCTGGCGGCGCTGATGTACACGATGCTCGGCCGGTTCCTGCTCGGCCTGATGGTCGACGCGGATTCGCCGAACTACATCTGGCGATTCTTCTGCCGGATCACCGATCCCGTGCTCGCCGTCATCTCGACCGTAACGCCGAAGGTCACCGCTCCCGCCGTGCTGTGGCTGTTCGGCTTCGTCTGGATGTTCTGGCTGCGCGTCATCCTTCACTACACGCTGCTGCTGTTGAACCTCGCCCCGCGGGTATCCGGAGCGGCGTCATGAACAGGAACTTCTATTTTATCGGCATTGCATTCTTTGGAATGATCAACGGCATCTTCAACCAGCTCTGGCTGATTTTCGCGCTGCTGTATGTCCAGTCGTTCGCCAGCCCCCTGCTGTTCGGCAGCCTGCCGCTGACGCTGATGTTCGCATCGCTGATGGTGTCGACCGCCACGATCATCCTGGGCGGAATTCCGGCGGCGCTCTACGAGCGGGCCCGAGGCGCATCGGAATCAACCGACGTTTCGCTCTGGATCTGGCTCGCCGCGACCGCGCTGCTGGCGCTGCCGGCCGCCGGTAACTTTCTCAGGATCGGCCTCTGACACCCCGGTTCCGAGGTTGAGAGCGCGAAACCTTGGCGCTACGCTCCGCCTCCGGTGCCTGCGAACGACCGGAGCGTGGCGGATCATGGAAGAGATGCGCCGGATTGCCTATGAGACAGTGCTGCGCGCCTGCGGGTTCGCATCGCTCGCCATCTTCTGCGTGATGATCGCGTTGTCCTTCCTGCCGCGTTCCGCCTTTCAGGCGGGAGGCTTTCTGACAATCGTGATGACGCTGGTACTGATGGCGAAGGCCCATGAAGCCCGCACCAAGGACCATCGCCGGACCGAGATGTGGCTCTATCTTCCCAAGGACAGCCGGCCACCCCAGGCCTATGCGCAGCAGACGATCTCCGTCCTCATGCGGGAAATCTATCTGCAATTCGCGCGGTGGACGGCGCTGATATCCATCGCGATGTTGAGCATTGCGCTGCTTTTTTCGCTCGTCGACGCTTAGGACTTTAGTCTAGACGACCGCGCGGCATGGAGCTGCGCCCACCCCGGATTCGAATACGGCGAAATCCGATTTTGTCCGGCGTTACGTCGTTACACGACAACGCGTTTTCGCGTTCAACTCCCGATTAGAATCCGGCTTGCCGACTGTTCCTGTTCTGATGCGCGAGACGCCCGAGAGCCCAGTTCAGGCCGAAAGTACTATTGGGGCACGCTACCTGAACATGTAGGGGGTGACCGTGGATTTTTGCGCGTCGATATGACGCAAACGCAGATTTCGACATCAAGAAAGAAAGACCATTGGGGAGCGATTGAGAATGTCCACTATAACTGCTGCCACGTCCGGCAAGGCCAAGGGAATGACGAAGGACGAACGCTTCGTCATCTTCGCATCTTCGCTCGGCACCGTTTTCGAATGGTACGACTTCTACCTCTACGGATCGCTCGCCAGCATCATCGGTGCGCAGTTCTTCTCGGCCTATCCGCCGGCCACCCGCGATATCTTCGCGCTGCTGGCCTTCGCCGCCGGCTTCCTGGTTCGCCCGTTCGGCGCCATCGTGTTCGGGCGCGTCGGCGACATCGTCGGCCGCAAATACACCTTCCTCGTCACCATCCTGATCATGGGCCTGTCGACCTTCATCGTCGGCCTGCTGCCCAACGCCGCTACCATCGGTATCGCCGCGCCGATCATCCTGATCGGTCTGCGCCTGCTGCAGGGCCTCGCGCTCGGCGGTGAGTACGGCGGAGCCGCGACCTACGTGGCCGAACATTCACCGCACGGCAAACGCGGGTACTACACCTCGTTCATTCAGACCACGGCGACGCTCGGGCCTGTTCCTGTCCCTGCTGGTGATCCTCTTCACCCGCACGCTGCTCGGCGAGACTGAATTCGCGGCCTGGGGCTGGCGCGTTCCGTTCCTGCTGTCCGTGGTTCTGCTCGGCGTCTCGGTCGTGATCCGCTTGAAGTTGAACGAGTTGCCCGTGTTCCAGAAGATGAAGGACGAGGGCAAGGGCTCGAAAGCGCCGTTGACCGAGGCCTTCGCCAACTGGAGCAACGCCAAGATCGTCATCATTGCCCTGGTCGGCGGCGTGATGGGTCAGGGCGTGGTCTGGTACACCGGCCAGTTCTACGCGCTGTTCTTCCTGCAATCGATCCTGAAGGTCGACGGCTACACCGCCAACCTGCTGATCGCCTGGTCGCTGCTGCTCGGCACCGGCTTCTTCATCGTGTTCGGCGCGCTGTCGGACAAGATCGGCCGCAAGCCGATCATCCTGGCGGGCTGTTTGATCGCGGCACTGACCTTCTTCCCGATCTTCAAGATGATCACCACCAATGCCAACCCGGCGCTGGAAAAGGCCATCGAGACGGTCAAGGTCGAGGTGGTCGCCGATCCCAAAGGCTGCGGCGACCTGTTCAACCCGGTCGGCACCCGCGTCTTCACGGCGCCATGCGACACCGCCCGCGCCTACCTCGTCGCAGCAGTCGGTCAAGTACTCGACCACTTATGGCGCTGCAGGCTCCGGGGTGAAGGTCGTCGTCAACGGCAAGGACGTGCCCTACACGGCAGCGGCATCGAACCCGCAGGTGCTGGCGGCAGTGCAGGCTGCAGGCTACCCGAAAGGTGGCGACGCCCAGATCGTGAAGATGTCGAACCCGTTCGATATCTTCAGGCCGCAGGTTGCGGCGATCATCGGACTGCTGTTCGTCCTGGTGATCTACGTCACGATGGTCTACGGGCCGATCGCGGCGATGCTGGTCGAACTGTTCCCGACCAGGATCCGCTACACCTCGATGTCGTTGCCCTATCACATCGGCAACGGCTGGTTTGGCGGATTGCTGCCGGCGACCGCCTTTGCGATCGTGGCCTCGACCGGCGATATCTACGCCGGCCTGTGGTATCCGATCATCTTCGCGTCGATCACCGTCGTCGTCGGGTTCTTCTTCCTGCCCGAGACCAAGGACGTCGACATCACCAAGTAAGCTCCGGCAGGGCGCCCCAGGCGCCCCGCCCTCGGGGCATCACGACAAACCGGCCGCGGATCGCTCCGCGGCCGGTTTTGTTTTGCGCGCGCCTCAATCCGTCGCGCCGATAAATTGCAGCACGACCTCGCGCCGGTGCGGCCGCGCGCGATGCTCGACCAGATAGATCGCCTGCCACGTCCCCAGCGTCAGCGCCCCACGCAAAACCGGGACGTGCAGCGAGGTCGCGGTCAGCATGGTCTTGATATGCGCCGGCATGTCGTCCGGTCCTTCGGTGTCGTGACGCCATCCCGCATTCTCGGGCGCAAGCCGGTTCAGTGCGGTAGCGAGATCGGCGAGCACGGTCGGGTCGGCGTTTTCCTGGATCGTCAGCGATGCCGAGGTGTGGCGGATGAACAGCGTGACCGCGCCTTCGCGCGCCCGCGCATCCGCCACGAACTTCGCGACTTCAGCCGTGAGGTCGGTGAAGCCCGCGCCTGACGTCTGCACGCTCAGCAGCGAGGACACGATGGAGTTGGCGCCGACGGACGAAGGAGCGGTTCGGGAGACGGATTTTGGTGCGGGCATCGGGATATCCTTCAACACGGCGTCGCCGCGTTCGCAGGGACGACCGAGGGGCGCACACCACCAACGTCAAATCTTGCCGCTGGCGTCCTTCTGTACCCGGTTGGCCATGTCGATCAATCGCCGCCAGGCCCGCTCCAGGAACGATATCACGCGATCCATGTCGCGATCGCTGGGCAATGGGATTTCGATCTTGCGCTCGCCTTCGGCCACCTTCGGCTCGATCTTCTTCAGCGAATCCGATTTCGGCAATGGCTCCTCGATCTTGCCTGAAACGGTCGGCTCGCGCTCGGCAAGCTGGGCCTTCAGCCTCTCGTTCTCCGCCTGCAGCCGGCCGACTTCCGCATCCATCGCGGCGCGTTCGTCGGGTACGGCGTAGCAGGCCCAGCCGAGGCCAGAATTGGTGCAAGTCGAAACCGCGCCGGTGCGGGTGTCGAGACGGAGCACGCCGTCGCCGGTGGGCGACAACGCATAGCGACCGTTCTCGGTCTCCGGCATCGGGCCCGCAACCGCCTGACCGGCGGCGGCGAGCCAGAGTCCCATGACGATGGCGGCTGCAAGTTTCGAGGATGATTTCGCTGTACGCATCGGCTTGCTCCCGCCTCGGGCCGGTACCGTTTCCGCGACCGCCGGGGCGCTTTCACTACACCTTTGAGCTATAGGGCGCGCGGCCGGACTTCAACGCATCGCCGAGCAATTCGATGCGGTCCTGTCCCCAGAACACTTCGCCATCCAGCACATAAACCGGCGAACCGAACACGTCGGCGGCCAGCGCATCCTGCCGGTTCTGTTCATAGGTCGCACTGATTTCATCCGAGCCCGAACGCTCCACCAATTGCTTGCCGGGCAGCCCGGATTCATCGGCCAGTTTCGCAATCGTCGCGGCATCTGCGAGGTTGAGCTGATCCTCCCAGACGGCGGCGAAAGCCCGTCGAAGATACCGCTCGGGATCGAGGCCAGCCTCGATCGCCGCGATCACCACGCCGTCCGCGAGGCGGGCATTGAACGGCCAGTTCGCCGGCTGCAGGTGAAATTTCAGGCCGCGCTTGTCGCGCCAGCGCTGCAGCTCGACCATCCGGTAACGCTGCCGCACCGGGTGGCGCTTCATCAGCGGCAGGCCGCCGGTCTCCGAGAACAGGTCGACCAGCACCACCGGCTTGTAATTCACCTTGAGATCATAAGTACTTACAAGGGCCATGAAGGAACCATGCCCGATATAGGCCCATGGCGATTGAAACGAGAAGTAGTAGTCGACCTGACGCGACATGCAGGCTCCGGAGAGAGGTTTTGCGCTTCGTTCCGCGCATCCCAACAGACCGACCTGATCCGCGCAAGATCGATCCTTGTGGACGATAGCTGCTGCACTGCGGCGACAGGTCCACGATGTCGCAGCCACCGCTAAAATAATTGAAGCTAAATCAATGCGCTAGCTGGTTACCACGCAATCTTGACTTGAATAGACGCGGTAAGTATGGTCCGCGCGGCTTTCAAGGGTGACGGGCGCAATTTCCATCAACCGCTGTATCGTTTAGTGTCTTGGCCATGGCCAAAGACAACAAGCGCAACGCAAGTGGGAATCGCGATCAATCGTCGTCCGACGAAGCTGCGCTTTCCGCAAGGCTCGGAAGTCTGGATCACCGGTTGTCCGAAATTCGTGACAACCGCAAAATCAGGACTGATCAACCCGGAACCGAAAGCGGCGACAGGGCTGCCAGAGCATCTGCGATGGCGCTGGGTTTCCGCCTTTCCTCGGAGTTGGTCGCGGGTGTTGTCGTCGGGGCTGCGATTGGCTGGGGGGTCGACCATTGGCTGTCGACATCGCCGTTCGGTCTCATCGTGTTTTTGCTGCTCGGCTTCACTGCCGGTGTGGTCAACGTGGTGAGATCTGCAGGCGTAGCCTCCCGCAGGCGCTGAGCCTCGACGGGAAGTCACGACATTTGAATTCGATTGCCGGCAAGGCCGGTGGATAAAGAGCCGCGCGGATGAAAATCGACCCAATCCACCAGTTCAACATCGAGCCCCTCTTCACGATCGGCCATATCGGCAAGCACACGATCGCCTTTACCAACTCGTCGCTCTACATGTTCATCACGGTGGCGGCGATCTCGCTGCTGATGATCGGGGGCATGGCGGGACGGCAACTGGTCCCCGGACGGCTGCAGTCGATCGCCGAAATCTCCTACGAGTTCGTCGCCTCGACGATCCGCTCCACCGCCGGCGCGGAGGGCATGAAGTTCTTCCCGCTGATCTTCTCGCTGTTCATGTTCATCTGCGTCTCGAACCTGATCGGCATCATTCCCTACACGTTCACGGTTTCGAGCCACATCATCGTCACCGCGGCGCTGGCGTTCCTGGTGTTCTTCACGGTCCTGATCTACGGTCTCTACAAGAACGGCCTCAAGTTCTTCAGGATTTTCGTCCCCACCGGCGTGCCGATCTACATCCTGCCGCTGGTGATGTTCATCGAAATTCTCTCGTTCTTCCTCCGCCCGGTCTCGCACAGCGTTCGTCTGTTCGCCAACATGCTGGCCGGCCATATCGCGTTGAAGGTGTTCGCGGGCTTCGTCGCCATGCTCGGCATGGGGCTCGGTGCGCTCGGCTGGGTCGGCGGCATGCTGCCGCTGGCGCTCACCGTGGCGCTCACCGCGCTCGAACTGCTGGTCGCATTCCTGCAGGCCTACGTGTTCGCGATCCTCACCTGCATCTACCTCAACGACGCCATTCATCCGGGACACTAAGCGGTCCGGGGAATTTCCACCCACACCCCCTGTCTATCTCTCAAGGAGCTCAAGAAAATGGAACCGGCAGCAGCAAAACTTATCGGCGCGGGCATCGCATGCATCGGCATGGGCGGCGCAGGCGTCGGCGTGGGCATCATCTTCGGCAACTACCTCGCCGCAGCGGTGCGCAATCCCTCGGCAGCGCAAGGCCAGTTCGGCAACCTGATCTTCGGCTTCGCCGTGACCGAAGCGCTCGGCATTTTCTCGCTGCTGATCGCGCTGCTGCTGCTGTTCGTTCCGCTCTGAGCTGCACCCTATCGCGCCGCCTTCCGGCGGCGCGCCCGACAGCAACAGGAGAACCCCGTGGCTGAAAAAAGTCATGGTACCCCGGCCAAGGGCACCGGCGCCCATACCGAAGCCGACGGCGGCCACGGCGGAGGATTTCCTCCGTTCGAGTCCAGCACGTTTGCCTCGCAACTGGTGTCGCTCGCCGTCGCGTTCGTCGTGCTTTACGTCGTCGTCTCGCGCTTTGCGCTGCCGCGCGTCGAAAGCGTGATCGACGCCCGTCAGAACGCGATCGAGGGCGATCTGGCGCAGGCGCAGAAGCTCAAGGACGAGTCGGATGCGGCGCTGAAGGCCTATGAAGCCGACCTCGCCGCCGCACGCACCCGGGCGCAGGCGATCGGCAACGAGACCCGCGAGAAGCTCAACGCGGCCTCGGAAGCCGAGCGCAAGACGCTGGAAGATCAGCTCACCACCAAACTTGCCGCCGCCGAGAAGCAGATCGCGGCGACGCGCGAGACCGCCATGAGCAACGTCCGCGGCATCGCCGCCGACGCGGCCGGCGCGATCGTCCAGCGCCTCACCGGCGTGATGCCCGACGGCAAGGCCGTGAACAGCGCCGTCGACGCTTCGTTGAAGGGATAGTCTGATGTTCGCCCAAGCGGAAACCTGGGTTGCGATCGCCTTCATCATCCTGTTCGTGCTGTTTGCCTATCTCGGCATCCACCGCACGGTGTTGAAAGCGCTCGATCACCGCGCCGAGCGCATCAAGGCCGAACTCGACGAGGCGCGCCGCCTCAAGGACGAGGCCGCGAAGTTGCTCGCCGAGTACAAGACCAGGCGCTCCAGCGCCGAGCGCGAGGCCGAGGAAATCATCACCAACGCCAGGGCCGAAGCTGAGCGCATCGCGACCGAGACCAAGGCCAAGATGGCGGACTTCGTCGCCCGCCGCACCAAGACCGCCGAGAGCAAGATCGCGCTCGCTGAAGCCCAGGCGCTGGCCGACGTCCGCACCGCCGCCGCCAACGCCGCGGTGTCGGCCGCCTCGACCATCCTGTCGCAGTCGGTCAGGGGCTCCGTCGCCGACGACCTGCTTGCCAAGGGCATCGCCGAGGTCAGCGCCAAGCTGAACTGAGCGGTTCCAGCCAATCGAAAAAAGCCGGCGCGAGGCGATCGCGCCGGCTTTTTTATTGTTTCTTCTTTTTACTGTTTCTTCTTCGGGCGCTGCTTCGGTTCGGGCTTCAGGGCCTGCGGATCGAAGCCGATGTAAAAGACGTAGCTGTCGCCGACAGCGCCCGATGGCGCGGGATAGGCGAGATCTTCGGCCACCAGCGTGAACGGTTCGCTGCCGCTTTCGGTCATGTTGACGGTGGTCTGATAGACCTTGGTGGCGATGGTCTTTTCCGAGACGCCCCCCTGCACCACCGCGACGCGCAACGGCACCTGCACCGAGTTCGGCGCGCCGGCGGGCCCTGCGATGACGCGGCCCTGGATGCCGATCCGCGCGGTGATCACGCCGGCATTGTAGCTGCATTCGCGGGCGGTCTTGGAGATCGTGGCCTGAAACCGCAAGTCGTTGCCGACCGGCTCCTTGCCGGGCGCCCCCACCGCATAGGTGGACGCCCCGGCCCGGATCGAAACCGGCGGACAGGTCAGGTCGCCGATGTCCTGCGACTCCGGGGTCACCGGCGCGGCGGCCGGCTCATCCGACTTGCCACCGAACAGGCTCTTGAAACGATCGGACAATGATTGCGCCGACGCCGGCGCGGCCAGCAGGCCGCCTGCCAACCCGGCCAGGATCACGGCTTTGACCAAGCGATTGTCACCCATGCAACGTCCCTGAAATCTCCATGATCGTCGTCCCGGCGGCCTTATAGCAGCTCAATGGCGGCGAACCCAAGGCATCCAAAGGCTTAGAAAAATCGGGGGTCAGCCGCGGAAATCCTCATGCAGCAGGCCGAACAGCAAATGGTCCTGCCAGACGCCGTTGATGCAGAGGTAGCGCCGCGCCAGCCCCTCGCGGGTGAAGCCGCATTTCTCCAGCACCCGGACCGACGGCGCGTTGGAGGGGATGCAGGCGGCCTCGATGCGGTGCAAATTGAGTTCACCGAACAGCGAGGGCAACAGCACCCGCAGCGCCGTCGTCATGTAGCCGCGACCGGCATGGGGCTCGCCGACCCAATAGCCGATCGTGCCGGCCTGGACGATGCCGCGCCGGACATTGGCCAGCGTAATGCCGCCGATCATGGCGCCGTCCGATTCACGGAAGATGATGAATGGATAGGAGCGGTCGGCGGCGATGTCCTCCGCGTAGCGGCGCAGCCGGCGGCGGAAGCCGGCCCGGGTGAGATCGTCCGACGGCCAGATCGGCTCCCATGGCGTCAGATAGGCGCGGCTCAGTTCGCGCAATTGCGCCCATTGCAGGAAATCCGACATCTGCGGCGCACGCAGCAGCAGGCCGTGGCCACGTGGCACGAGCGCGGCCGGTCCGCTGGTTGGCAAACGAAACAGGGCCATGCCCTTACTCCCCGCAACTTCCCTCAATGGAGCAGCGTTTTCGCCTTCGACCGGGTCAATCCTTCCGCAAAAGACACCGCCGTGTCCAGACCCCTGCCGCTGCCAAGCGCCACCACCGCCGGCCGGCTGCGCGACAACAGCGCGCGCGCGGCGTTGCGGGTGGATTCGACGCTGACCGCGTCGATCCGCGCGACCAGTTCTTCGACCGTCTGCGGCCGCCCATAGGCCAGTATGTGCCGCGCCAGTTGTTCGGCGCGCGATGAGCAGCTCTCCAGCGCCATCAACAGTCCCGCCTTCATCTGCGCCTTGGCGCGGGCGATTTCGGCTTCGGTCAGGGTCTCGACGGCATCGTTGATGACGTCGACGATCACTTCCATCATTTCAGGCGCGTCGCCGGGATCGGTGCCGGTGTAGAGGCCGAAAAAGCCGGTGTCGGAATAGGGAGCGTGGAAAGTGTAGATCGAGTAGCACAGGCCGCGCTTCTCGCGCACCTCCTGGAACAGCCGCGACGACATCCCGCCGCCGAGCGTGTTGGTGAAGACCTGCAGCGAGAACAGCGACAGGTCGGTCTGCGGCACGCCTTCGAGCGCCAGCGTCAGATGCGCCTGCTCGAGGTCGCGATGCACCACCCGGGAGCCGCCCTTGCCGAACATCGCCGGGACCGGCTTCGGCGCCGGCGTGGCGTCGAAGCTCGCGAATCTCTGCGTCACCTCTTCGACCACGCGCTTGTGGTCGACGGCGCCGGCGGCGGCCACCACCATGTCGGGCCCGCGATAATGCGTCGAGAGATAGCCGCGCAGCATGTCGCGGTCGAACTTCTTCAGCGTCTTGGCGGTGCCGAGCAGCGAACGGCCCATCGGCTGGTCGGGGAAGCAGAGTTCGTTGAGATGCTCGAACACGACGTCATCGGGCGTATCCTGCGCCGCGCCGATTTCCTGCACGATGACGCTCTTCTCGCGCTCGAGTTCATCAGGCACAAAGGACGGATTGGCGAGAATGTCGGAGAGCACGTCGAGCGCAAGCGGCACGTCGTCCTTCATCACCCGCGCATAATAGGCGGTGGTCTCGGTCGAGGTTCCCGCATTGAGGTCGCCGCCGACCGCCTCGATCTCCTCGACAATCTCGCGCGAGGATCTTCGCGTGGTGCCCTTGAAGGCCATGTGCTCGAGAAGATGCGAGATGCCGTGCTCGTTCGGCTTCTCGTCGCGGCCACCGACGCCGGCCCAGACGCCAAGGGCGGCGGTTTCCAGATGCGGCATGGTGTCGGTGACAACGGTCAGGCCGGACGGCAGTTTGGTTACCTCGACGCTCATCCGGCAACTCCCTGCTTCGCGGCACGGCTGACCGAGCGCACGAATCGTTCGACTTCCACTGAATCGTTTTTCATCACCGTGATGTGCTCGGATTTCGTCATCAGGCCTTCGAGCCAGGCCGGCAGTTGCGGCCGCACGCCACAGGCGGCTTCGACGGCGTCGGGGAACTTGGCCGGATGCGCGGTCGACAGCACGATGTTGGGTATCCTCGAATCCGAATTGTCGCGATCGGCCACCGCCAGCGCCACAGCCGTGTGAGGATCGACGAGATCGCCGGCCTCGCGCCAGGCGGCGCGGATCGCCGCAGCCGTCTCGGTCTCGTCGGCGCGCCCGGCGTCGAACTCCTCGCGGATCGCGGCAAGTGTCGCATCCGGCAGCGCGAACCGTCCGGATTGCTTCAGCGAGGCCATCAGGCGGCGAACGCTCTCGGCGTCGCGGCCGCTTGCCTCGAACAGCAGCCGCTCGAAATTCGAGGAGACCTGGATATCCATCGAGGGCGAAGCTGACGCGTGAACCTCGCGAACCTCGTAGATACCGGTCTTGAGGGTACGCGGCAGGATGTCGTTGACGTTGGAGGCGATGCGCAGCCAGCGGATCGGCAGGCCCATCTTCTTCGCCACATAGCCCGCAAAAATGTCGCCGAAATTCCCCGTCGGCACGGTGAAGTCGACCGTGCGCGACGGCGCGCCGAGCGCCGTGGCCGACGTGAAATAGTAGACCACCTGCGCGACGATCCGCGCCCAGTTGATCGAATTGACGCCGGACAGCGAGACCGCGTCGCGGAAGCCGTGATGGTTGAACATCGCCTTCACGATCGCCTGGCAATCGTCGAAGGTGCCTTCGATCGCCAGCGCATGCACGTTGGAGGCGCCCGTCGTCGTCATCATCCGCCGCTGTACGTCGGAGATACGCCCGTTCGGAAACAGCACGACCAGGTCGACATTGTCGAGGCCGGCAAAGGCGTCAACCGCGGCGCCGCCGGTATCGCCCGAGGTCGCCACCACGATGGTGGTGCGCTGGTTGCGCTTCGCCAGCACGTGATCCATCAGCCGCGAAATCAGTTGCATCGCGACGTCCTTGAACGCCAGGGTCGGGCCGTGGAACAGCTCGAGCACGAACTGGTTGGGCCCGGTCTGATCGAGCGGCACCACCGCCGGATGACGGAAGGTGGCGTAGGCCTCATTGGCCATGCGACCGAGATCGGCGTCGGAGATCTCACCCGCCGTGAACGGCTTGATGACGTCGACGGCGACTTCCCAATACGGCCGGCCAAAGAAGGAGGCGATGGTCTCGTGCGAGAGCTGCGGCCAGACCTCGGGCACGTAAAGGCCGCCGTCGCGGGCAAGCCCGGTCAGCATCACATCGCAGAAACCCAGGACGGGGGCCTCCCCCCGCGTCGAAATATAGCGCGTCAAACCACCCTCCAAAGGCGCGACCAGCAGCCAAGCCTTTGATATTGATCATGTATCAGGCTTCGCCGAACGCGAAGCGAGCGGCCACCATAATGCGTTTTGCGGCCAAGGGGAAATGGCTCGGACGCGAAAAGTGACGGCGCAAACGTCAATGTCCGCCCAGCGCGAGCGTCTTGATCGGCAAGACAAGCGCCTGCACCCGCAACAGCATGGCATGCACGATCCCCACGGCATCGACCGCATGCAGCGCAAAGCGCTTCATGGCGCTGGTGTCCTTTGACGCAATCCGCTCGTGGTTGCTGGTGTAGGCGTTGACGATACATTGGCTTCCGGGCGTTACACCCTGAAGTCCGCCGCTGTAGAGCGGTTCGAGAAACACCAGAATCGTGCCCGGACGCGTCACCTGCTGGGCCTCAAGGAGCTGTTCGCCGCCACGAAACTGCCCCGCCGCGATGTAGTTCTGCACCCCTGTCACCACCATGGGAATGACAGTCCACGGCCTGGAAATGCAGGTGGCTTCCGCCACCATCCCGACCTTCATGACTTGTGCTTCGATCTGGCCGAAGCCTGCCGAAAGCGCCCGTTCGCCGGCGCCGTCCGGAATCAGGATACCGGCTGAGCGGATCATCGGATTGACGACGTCGCCGGGCCGCAGCAGGAATTGCTCGACACGTCCCGAGACGCCGGCGCGAATGTAGGTCTTGTCGAGATCCACCTGCGCCTCGGCCAGCGCCGCTTCGGCGCTGGCTTTCTCGGCAGGCAACAGCGTCGACAACCGGATTATCGCCGATTGCTTCGAGGCGGTGGCGAAATCGACCGTGCCCTGACGTCCCGCAACGGCCACCTCAAGCTTTTCGATATCACGCTGCGGGACGATGCCGGGATTGCGCTTCTGCAATTCACGCTTGACGTCAAGTTCATCGGAAGCCTGCTGGTAGGCGCTCTTCGCTTCCTGAAGCTGTCCTTCCGCTTTGAGGATATCTCCCTGTGCCGCCACCATGGAGGCTTCCACTTCAGCAATCTTGCGCCGCGCCGTTTCAAGCGCTGCCCGCTGCTTCGCGTTGTCCAGCGTGAAGATCACTTCACCCTTCTTCACCGGCGCGCTGTAATCGATATGGACTTCCGCCACGCGCCCCGACGCTTCGGGCAGAATCGGCAGCGTCCTGAAGAACAGGGTCGCTGACGTCGTCGACGGGTGAAAATAGAAGATGAGCGTAATCAGGGAGACGGTCAGCATCAGGCAGGCCGTGATGCCCCATCTCAATTCGTACCAGACGGAAAAGAAAGTGATCTCCCGCCCGAAGCGCTTGCCCTGCACATAGCGCCGATAGAGATAATCGGGAACCACGGTCAGGGTCGCGCAGAGAAGCAGTTCAAGCATGACCCTGGGCCTCGCTCTTGCCAGTCGCGACCTTGCCGTCGACCGCTGCCGGCGGCGGGACATCGGCGGCGGCTTCGGCGGCGACGTCTGACGGGCCGCCGGCGATCTTCTCGACCGAGCCGGCAATGCTGCGAAGCGGCGTGCCGAAGTCCGGCAGGTCGACCATGGCCAGCAACAGCCCGGCCACCCAGAACAGATGGATATGGGTGAACAGTGCCAGCAGGCCGAACACCGCCACGATCTCGAATTGCAGCTTCTGCGATTTATGCGCCATCCGTTCCGGCAGGCTGTGCAACTGCAGATACAGATTGCCGACGAACAGAACGGCGCCGACCAGCAATATCCCCATCGCCACCATTAAAACGTCGGTTTCGCCAGGGGCCGTGATGAAAGACGGCAAATGGTGAGGTGCTGCGGGATGAAGCGATTCGCTCATGGACTCCCCACTCCGGTCGGCAGAACAATTCTGGCCTGAACAATATCAGGCCCCCTCGGCCCGGGTCGGGCATACTTGCACAAGCCTTGGGCTTGGCAAGGGTCAATTCGCTGCGGCGCTGCGAAGCCGGTATCCTTTGGAACGCGGCCCATTCTCCCGGAAAGTTGCTGTCGGAGCAGCCCCTATTCGGTGCAGACCTTCATGGTCTTCCTGCCGGTTTCGGCTTCCGTTCTCGTCTTGAACGTCCCCGTTCCGGTCAACAGAAACTTCTTCAAGGTGTCCTCCTCGTTTTGTTCAGTGACGCAGCCGCAACGCACCCTGTGGCCCACTATTCCTGTTTTTCCCGATAATATTTTCGCTCTGCGCAGCGTCACTCCTTCAACTCACCCTCTGTTCGCTTCAGATATTTGAGTCCCCATCGCCAAATATTCCACGTCGTCGCTGCGGCTTCAAAGCGCGGCTGGATGAATCGTCGCAGAACTTCCGCGCACCCATCGATCATTCGGTGTACGGGCTCCACGTCCGTTCGCAGGTCTCCACGATGTCGGACCCGGCCATCAGCTTCTCCCGGCAAATTGTCCATTTATTCTGTTGCCACTTTTTCCCGACAACCACCAAGCAAAGCGGAACAAACCTGGGCTTCGGGCATTCGTGCCAGATATCGCAATCAGGCGACCGGGAGAAACGCGGCATGAAACGTTTGGGTTTGATTGGACTGGCGCTGCTGGCGATGACCGTATCCGCCTCCGCCAGGCTCGCGATGGCGCCATTGTCCGCGCCTGATGCCGCGACGATCGAGGTCAAGGGCGGTCGTGGGCACGGTCGCGGACACGGTCACATGGGGCGCGGCGGACGCGGCCATCATTATGGATGGTACAGGGGCCGCGGCCACCACAAGGGCTGGCGCCATCATCGTCATTATCGCCGCTGGTGAGAGTTCGCTTCCATTCGCGGTCGCCATCCATTGCCCGGCAATGCGCGAATGACAGCGACGCGATCGGTCGCGCTCTGAAAGCGCGGCCGGTCTTGCGTTGCGTTATGGCCTTCGTTGAACGCGGAGGTCTTCAGCCCAGCCCCATCTCGACGGCAATCCGGATCAGGTCCGAATGGTTCTTCGCACCGAGCTTCTGCTTGAGCAGGGACGTCGTGTTGGCGACGGTCTTGTAGGAGATGTCGAGTGCATCGGCGACTTCAATGATCTTGTCACCGCGGCCGAGCAGCCGCAGAATTTCCAGTTCACGCGCCGTCATCTGTGATGCCGGATTGGCCTTGATGGAAGCGCCGGAAAAGGTCACCGCTTCGGCCAGTTGCGGTGAAATGAAATTGTCACCTGCCGCTACCTTGCGAACGGCCTTGACCAGCACGCGCGGATCGTCGCCCTTGGAGACATAGCCCTGCGCTCCCATCTCGACGGCACGAACCACGAAGGCCGGGTCGTCGTTCATCGAGAACATGATGATCCGCGCATCCGGATCGTCCTTGCGGATGCGCCGCATCAATTCGAAGCCGGAGACATCCGGAAGCTTGATATCGATCACCGTGACGTCGGGCTTCCTGGCGAGGTAGGCGCGATGACCAGACCTGGCATCGGTGGCTTCGTCGATCTTCACCGAGCTGTCCGAGGCGAACAGCGACCGGCAGCCCGACAGGACCACGGGGTGATCGTCGACGATCAGGACCCTCATTGCCGATCTGGAAGAATTTTGCATCATTGTTTCCCTGGGCAGAATAGATAGGCGGTTGCCGGCATTTGAAAAGGGAAATCTTGGGTTGCGGGAGCTAGAATAGGCCAAATGTGGGACAGACTTACGCTTCGCACGCGGTTGCTGCTGCCGCTCGGCCTGTTGTTTGGAACGGCTTTGCTGATCGGAAGCATTGCGCTCCAGACCTTCGCACCTGGCCAATTGATGGCTGAGAACGAGCCGATGGCGCGGTCGGCCGGGACGGTTGCAGCCGCACTCAATGGCGCGCTGGAAACCTCGGCCAATCCGCAAGCGACGCTGGATGCCTTCGCGCGTTCGCTCGGAACGTCCGAGGCCATTCAGTTTCGACGCCTGGGCGCCAATGCAGACCTTCAACCCCCACCCGCAGTGCCGACGCCGCGGGGCCGGGCGCCCGCCTGGTTCGTCAATCTTCTTGCAATTCCCGAGGTCGGAGCAACCTACCCCGTAACGATCGGCGGCCAGCGGGTCGGCGATATCGTCTTCGCACCCGACGTCTCCGCGGACGTTCATGAGAAATGGATCGGGTTTCTGGCGATCGCCTTCTCCGGCATCGCCTTGATGCTGCTGACGGCTGCCATCGCCCACTTCACGGCCAACACCGCGCTTGGCCCGCTGCGAGATCTCGGCGACGGTCTGACGCGGATGCGAACCGGCAACTACGAACAGCTGATTTCGACAACCGGGCCGCCGGAAATACGCCGGAGTTCGCAGGAAGCCAACGAGCTCGCGCGTACGCTCAATCGCCTGAGCCAGGACAACCGCAGCCTGCTGCGCCGGATGGTGTCGCTGCAGGACGACGAACGGCGCGACATGGCGCGCGAACTGCATGACGAACTCGGACCGCTGCTGTTCGGTATCCGTGCCAACACGGTTGCCTTGCTGGAGACGATACCGCCCGGCCGTCCGGAACTCGGATCGGCGGCCGAAGGCATCCTGCAATCGGTCGAAACGCTGCAGCAGGCCAACCGCCGCATCCTCGACCGCCTGCGACCGCTCTATATTCAGGAGCTGGGGCTCGAGCGGAGCATCCAGACGCTGCTGCAGAACGCCAAGGCGCAGGCACCCGATCTTCAGATCACGTCGCAGATCGACGTGGGGCTGAACGAGGTCGATGGCCTGCTGTCGCAGACGGTCTATCGGGTGATCCAGGAAGCCGTGACCAACGTCCTGCGCCACGCCCACGCCGGCGCCATGCATGTCTCGGCGCGGATCGAGGGGCGCGAACTGACCGTCGAAATATCCGACGACGGCGTAGGCTTTCCGCCGGAAAGGCCGTTTGGCCGCGGGCTGACGGGAATGCTGGAACGCGCGCGTGCGCTCAGTGGAACGCTTGAGGTGCTGCGCGAGGGCGGACGCACCGTGGTCCGCTGCCGCCTGCCGGCCGGAGATTCCGGCTTCGATACGAAGACCGGGGCGGGCCGGTCCTAATAGGGTCCGTAAATCGGATCATTCCCTTCGCGCGGGAGCGCAACTGGTTTGCCGGATCTTTCCCTCCGCGCTGAAGGTGAAGGCGATGCGGACGGGCTTGCCTTCGTGGCTCAGATAGTCGAGCTCGACACCGTCGGCGGTCGGCGTGACTTCCTCCAGTCCGAACGCGGTGGGCACCAGCGCGTCAAGTCGCGGACGCCAGTAGGCTTCGAGTTCCGCACGGCCCGCGCTGAGGGTGCCATCGCCGCAGCGGCATTCGAGCGTCGCATCAACGGCGTAGAGATCGAGCAGGCCCGCGAGATCGCGCTTCCTGCAGGCATCCAGCCAGTCGACCACCAGCCCGATCTGATCGAAATCGACAGCCAATTCCGTCACCCCGTCCACGCTGCGAAACGTCTCCCGGACTATCGGGGCGAATGCCGGGCTATGAGGATCGTCGTGAATGGGCACTGAACGGCCTGGCGTTTCCGATTCGGCGGACAAGCCAGAACGATCACCCGGAAAAAAGGTTCCCGCAAACTCGCGTCGCAATAATCCGACGGGGACCCTAGGCGCGGCGCTGACCGCGCCACCACACGCCGAACGCAATGACGACGGCAAACGCCATCATGAACCACGTGATGGCGTATTGCAGATGATCGTCCTTGAGGTGAACCGACAAGGAACCGGGTTTTGGAATCCCGCTCTCGGGCATCGGCTGTTCGAGATCGACATAGAACGGGGCAACCGCCTTGACGCCCTCGCCCCAGCCGAGCGCGCGCGCCATCGCAAGATGGTCGCGCGTGAACCACAGCCGCCTGGCGACATTCTCCGGCGACGTCAGTGCCCCCGCGGCTTCGGGAAAGCGGAGATAGCCGGTGAGCTGTACCGGCCGGCCGGTCACCAGCCGGCCGACGGCGCGATCCTGCTGGGGGCGGTCCTGCATCGTGTTCTGGACGAAGCCAGCGTTGACCACGACGGTTTCGCCGTCAGGAAGCCGGGCCGGAAGGAAGGCCCAGGTACCGGGACCGGAGATATCGGCACGCACCGCGGAGCCTGCGCTGTAGACCATCGCATCCGGCAATGGCGCGTAGGTCGCGGTGAAGCTGACGCGGCGAAATTCGTCCTTAGCGGGCGTCAGCGCCTTCCACTGCGCAGGCGCCGGCAGCATACCGGGCGCTGCCGCGAGCCGTTCGGTCAGCATGGCTATCAAGGCATGCTTCTCGGCCCGGCGCTGCAATTGCCAGATGCCGAGGCCGGCGAAGGCGGCCACCATCAGCAGCGTGAAGACGGCAAACCCGGTGGCCGCCGGCCGCGAACGCGAGCCGCTCATTTCGGCTCGCGGTCGATCAGCCGGCCGGGCGCCGCCTTGTGATGGAACTGCAGCGCAATCAACAGCGACTTCATCGAGCGCAGCGGCAGCAGCGTGGTCGCGAGCACCAGCGGCAGCCAGAGCGCGGCATGCAGCCAGAAAGGCGGCTGGTACTTGACCTCGACGATCAGGGCGGCGGTGACTACGACGGCGCCGGCCAGCATGATGATGAAGATCGCCGGGCCATCGCCTGAATCCATAAAGGCGTAATCGAGCCCGCAGGCCTCGCAACTGGGCCGCAGGGTGAGGAAACCCGAATAGAGCTTGCCCTGGCCGCAGCGCGGACAACGGCAGGCGATGCCGCGCATCGCGCTCTGGGTCAGCGTGGGCAATGGTTCAGGCGTCATGTTCTGTCCCTCCCCTCTTCCCTGCGGAAGCGGGTGACCGGATACGGCAAAGCAAAAAGGGGCGGTCCTGCGACCGCCCCTTGTAACATGTCCGGCCGGCGTCAGTGCCCTGCGACAGGCCCCGAGCCGCGGAACCAGACGTAGATGCAGATGAACAGGAACAGCCAGACCACGTCGACGAAGTGCCAGTACCAGGCGGCGAATTCGAAGCCGAGGTGCTGGGTCGGGGTGAAATGGCCGGCATAGGTCCGGATCAGGCAGACCAGCAGGAATATGGTGCCGACCAGCACGTGGAAGCCGTGGAAGCCGGTCGCCATGAAGAAGGTCGCGCCGTAGATGTTGCCGGAGAAGCCGAAGGTGGCGTGGGCGTATTCATAGGCCTGCACGCAGGTGAACGCGGCGCCGAGCAGCACGGTGAGGATCAGGCCGTATTTGAGGCCCTTGCGGTCGCCCTCGAGCAGGGCGTGATGCGCCCAGGTGACCGTGGTGCCGGAGGTCAGCAGCAGCAGCGTGTTGAGCAGCGGCAGGTGCCAGGGGTCGAAGGTCTCGATGCCCTTCGGCGGCCAGGTGCCCGGCACGCTGCAGGCGCCCATCGCCGTGCCGGGACCGCAGCCGAACACCGCGTCGCGGGTGGCGTGGACCGCATCGGCGGGGAACAGCGCGGAATTGAAGAAGGCCCAGAACCAGGCGACGAAGAACATCACCTCGGAGGCGATGAACAGGATCATGCCGTAGCGGTGGCTGATCTGCACCACGCGGGTGTGGTCGCCCTTGTACTGGGCTTCGCGGATCACGTCGCCCCACCAACTCGCCATGGTGTAGAGCACGCCGATGGTGCCGACGCCAAAGATGATCGGGGCCGCGGCAGTCATGTGATGCATCCAGGTGATCGCACCCAGCGCCATGATGAAGGCCGAGATCGAGCCGACGACCGGCCACGGGCTCGGATCGACGAGGTGGTAGTCGTGGTGCTTCGCGTGCGCCGTAGCCATTGCGGTCTCTCCGTTAGCGGTGCCGTTCCCGTCGGCACATATTCGTCTCACAACTCAAATCGCAAATCCCGTCAGGTACGGAATTCGAAGCTTGCAGGTTTCCCGTCACAGGTTTCCCTTGCGCCTGTCGCCTTCGCCGGAAGCGACCGGCTTTGGCGCCGGATCGCGCACGGGATAGAAAGTATAGGACAGCGTGATGGTCTTGAGCGTGTCGTTCTCGCTGTCGCCAGCCAGCGCCGGATCGACGTAGAACACCACGGGCATCTCTCGCTTCTCGCCCGGACCCATGGTCTGTTCGGTGAAGCAGAAGCAATTGATCTTCTGGAAGTAGGCGCCGACCGTCAGCGGGGCGACGTTATAGGCAGCCACCCCGGTGGTCGCGCGCGCTGCCTGGTTGGTCACGGTGTAGAACACGGTGACCACCTCGCCGATCCGGACCTCGATTTCGGTCTGCTCGGGCTCGAACTTCCACGGCAGGCCGGGGCCGACATTGGCGTCGAACCGCACCGCGATCTTGCGCGCCAGCGGGGCCGCCGACGGCGCGGAGGTCGCGACCTGGGTGGTGCCGTTGAAACCGGTGGCGCGGCAGAACCAGTCGTAGAACGGCACGGCGGCGTAGGACGCGCCGACCATCAACACCACGACGAAGCCGCAGATCGAAGCCACCACCGCATCGCGCGTCAGCCTGCGGCGCGGGGCGATTGCGTCGCCCGACTCCCTGCCCTCGCGCTGCTGCGGCTGGTTTTCCATCTCAATCACATCGGACGTACGAGGACGGCCGGCCCCTTGACCATGGTGACCGCGAAAAACAGCACGACAAGCACGCCGAGCGCGAGCGCGATTGCGATCGAGCGCTGACGGCGGCTTCGCTTCTGCGCCTCGGTGAGGACGATTCCATCTGGCTTCCGCTTGTCGTCCATTCGCGTCCCATGCGCCCCCTACCCGATTGCGCGTGCGATGGCGCCGATTGCGGGCGCGACGACGGCGCTGAAAACGACCTCCAACAGGAGGACCGCAAACAGCGCGAACAGATACAGGATCGAAAAGGCGAACAGCCGCCGCGTGGCGCGATGCGCCGGCTTGCCCTCGCGATGGCGGTAGACGTCGACCGCAAGCCACAGCATGCCGGCGCCGAGCACCAGCGAGGTCACGCCGTAGATCGCATCGAAATAGCCGAGCGGCCAGGGCGCTGCGGCGATCGCCACCAGCACGAGCGTGTAAAGCAGTATCTGCAGCCGCGTCGCGTCGGGGCCGGCAACCACGGGCAGCATGGGCACGCCGGCGCGGGCATAATCGTCGGAGCGGAACAGCGCCAGCGCCCAGAAATGCGGCGGGGTCCAGAAGAAGATGATGAGGAACAGCAGCAGCGGCTCCATCGCCAGCGAGCCGGTGGCCGCGGCCCACGCCACGACAGGCGGCAACGCGCCGGCGGCGCCGCCGATCACGATGTTCTGCGCGGTCCAGCGCTTCAGCCACATGGTGTAGATCACGACGTAGAAGAAGATCGTGAACGCCAGCAATCCGCCGGCCAGCCAGTTGACGAGGATGCCGAGCGTCATCACCGCGAAGAACGACAGGATCAGGCCGAACGTCATCGCTTCCGAACTGGTGATGCGTCCGCGCGGAATCGGCCGGTTGGCGGTGCGCGACATCAGGGAATCGATGTCGCCCTCATAGGCCATGTTCATCGCGCCCGAGGCGCCGGCGCCGACCGCGATACACAGGATCGAGGTGACAGCCAGAACGGGGTGGACGTGGCCCGGCGCGATCATGAGGCCGACCAGCGCGGTGAAGACCACGAGCGACATCACCCGCGGCTTCAGGAGCGCGAGGTAGTCGCCGACCTCCGCCTCGGAAATCCGGGGGAGAACATCGATGGCGTTGTGGTCGACTACCGACAAGATCGAACTCGCTTGGTTTGCAGAGCGTGGCGCGCGTGAAGGGCGCGCGCCACGAAGGACCGGTTACTGAACGCGGGGCAGCACTTCGAACTGGTGGAAGGGCGGCGGCGACGTCAGCGTCCATTCCAGCGTGGTGGCGCCCGGACCCCAGGGGTTGTTGGCGGCGAGCTGCTTCTTCGCGAAGGCGTCGACCACGCCGTAGATGAAGATCAGCACGCCGAAGCCCGAGATGTAGGAGCCGATCGACGACACCAGGTTCCAGCCCGCGAACGCATCCGGATAGTCGACGTAGCGGCGCGGCATGCCCGACAGGCCGAGGAAGTGCTGCGGGAAGAACACCAGGTTCACGCCGATGAAGGTGACCCAGAAGTGCAGCTTGCCGATGGTCTCGTTGTACATGTAGCCCGACATCTTCGGGAACCAGTAGTACCAGCCGGCGAAGATCGCGAACACGGCGCCGAGCGACAGCACGTAGTGGAAGTGCGCGACCACGTAATAGGTGTCCTGCAGCACGCGGTCGACGCCGGCATTCGCCAGCACGACGCCGGTGACGCCGCCGACCGTGAACAGGAAGATGAAGCCGACCGCCCAGAGCATCGGGGTGCGGAACTCGATCGAGCCGCCCCACATCGTGGCGATCCAGGAGAAGATCTTCACGCCGGTCGGCACCGCGATCACCATGGTGGCGGCGACGAAATAGGCCTGCGTCGCCGACGACATGCCGACGGTGTACATGTGGTGTGCCCACACCACGAAGCCGATGCCGCCGATCGCGACCATGGCGTAGGCCATGCCGAGATAGCCGAACACGGGCTTCTTCGAGAAGGTCGAGACGATCTGGCTGATCATGCCGAAGCCGGGCAGGATCAGGATGTACACTTCGGGATGGCCGAAGAACCAGAACAGATGCTGGAACAGCACCGGATCGCCGCCGCCATCGGCGGAGAAGAAGGTGGTGCCGAAATTGCGGTCGGTGAGCAGCATGGTGATGGCGCCCGCGAGCACCGGCAGCGACAGCAGCAGCAGGAACACCGTCACCAGAATCGACCACACGAACAGCGGCATCTTGTGCAGGGTCATGCCCGGCGCGCGCATGTTGAAGATCGTGGTGATGAAGTTGATGGCGCCGAGGATCGAGGAGGCGCCGGCCAGATGCAGCGACAGGATCGCGAAATCGACCGCCGGGCCCGGATGGCCCGAGGTCGACAGCGGCGCATAGATCGTCCAGCCCGCGCCGACGCCGTTGGCGCCCGGCTCACCCTCGACGAAGGTCGACATCAGCAGCAGCGCGAACGAGGCCGGCAGCAGCCAGAACGAGATGTTGTTCATGCGCGGGAACGCCATGTCGGGCGCGCCGATCATCAGCGGCACGAACCAGTTGCCGAAGCCGCCGATCATCGCCGGCATCACCATGAAGAAGATCATGATCAGGCCGTGCGAGGTCACGAAGACGTTGTAGGTGTGCGACTCGTGGAAGAACTGGACGCCGGGATACATCAGCTCGATGCGGATCGCGATCGACATCGCCGCCCCGATGATGCCCGCGAAGATCGCGAAGATAAGGTACATCGTGCCGATGTCCTTATGGTTCGTCGAATAGACCCAGCGCCGCCATCCGGTCGGATGGGCGTGCGCATGGTCGTCATGGGCGTGATCGTGGTGTGTCGCTGCGCTCGTTGCCATTTTGAAATCCTGCCTTGCAGTCCCTTTCGGACCTTTCAGGTCCCGTCGCCCCAGTGCCCGCCGCCGCGCCTTACTGCGCGGCCGCCCCGCCAGCCGAAGCGAACGTGTTCGCCGGGTTGGACGCATACTTCTTCTTCGCCGCCTCGACCCAGGCCGCGAATTCCTGATCGTTCACCACCTTCACCGCGATCGGCATGAAGGCGTGGTCCTTGCCGCACAGTTCCGAGCACTGACCGTAATACATGCCGACCTTGGTTGCCTTGAACCAGGTCTCGTTGAGGCGACCGGGGATCGAGTCGATCTTGACGCCGAACGACGGCACTGCGAATGCGTGGATCACGTCGGCGCCGGTGGTCTGGACCCGGATCACCTTGTTGACCGGCACGACCATTTCGTTGTCGACGCCGAGCAGGCGCGGCTGCTTGTCCTGCGCCATCAGCGAATCGAACTCGAACTTGCCGTTATCCGGATAGGCGTAGCTCCAGTACCACTGCTTGCCGGTGACCTTTACCGTGAGATCGGCCTTGGGAATGTCGAGCTGCAGGAACAGCAGGCGGAACGACGGCACCGCGACGCCGACCAGGATCAAAACCGGGATCAGCGTCCAGGCCACCTCGATCAGCGTGTTGTGCGTGGTCTTGGAGGGAACCGGATTGGCCTTGGCGTTGAACTTCACCACCACGATGACCAGCAGCGCCAGCACGAACAGCGTGATCAGGGTGATGAGCACCAGCAGAAGGTTATGGAAGCTGATGATGCTTTCCATCACGGGCGTGGCGGCTTCCTGCAGCGTGATTTCCCACGGCTGGGGCTGTGCACCGAAAACCGCCCCGCCGGAGACGAGCGCCGTGCCCGCCACCGTCAACCCCAGCAACCGACGGCCAAACTGGCCCTTCGACATCTTCATGCCGCTCGCGCTCCCTTGATAAATCCCCAAAGCATTTCCGCCGGTTGGCGAAAAATGCCGCACGATCCGCCCTCACAAACGGCCTACCGGAGGTACTTCAGGAGTACACCTTCAAAAGTACCTGCAACAGGTTTGCTACAGTACCCTGGGCCAGATCGTTAGAACGCGTCGAAATCCAGCCTCTCAAACCATAATTCGCGGGGTCTCGCAATGCAGTAGTGGGCCGTAACGCCATGCGTCACCTGCTATTCGCCGGACGTCAGATTTTCCAGGCAAATCAGGCCAAACCCGCCGTTTTGCCCGCGGGCGGCGCTTGACAGGCAGATTGCCGGATGTAGGCACAGTGAGGTTGTTTTGGAGAGGCGTGATTCGGCTGCCCCGGCAGCGCCTCCCGGGGGGCTGGAACGGCCTGACGGCTGCCTTCAAGACGCCGTCATTGCGTATCAGTCCGGGCGATACCAGTTGCACAGCGTGTGTCCGGCCTCGCGGACAAGCAAGGCTTCAGGGCAAGGCTGGTCAGGCCAAGGCTGGAATTTTCACCGGTGCAGCCGGAACTTCAAGGGGATCGACCCGGATGGGGCGTTCGAAATATCAGGCAAGGTATGACGCAGGACCCGCCCGCTGGCTCGGCGGCCTGCTTGCCGCGGCATTCCTGCTCGGCCTGACCCAGGCGGCCAGCGCGCAAGGCGCGGTGCGGTCGGTCCATGGCGACTGGCAGATCCGCTGCGATACCCCGCCGGGCGCGCAGGGCGAGCAATGCGCCCTGATCCAGAGCGTGGTGGCCGAGGACCGCTCCAACGCCGGCCTCACCGTGATCGTGCTCAAGACCGCCGACCAGAAGAGCAAGCTGATGCGGGTGGTGGCGCCGCTCGGCGTGCTGCTGCCCTCCGGCCTCGGCCTCAAGCTCGACAACCAGGACGTCGGCCGCGCCGGTTTCGTCCGCTGCCTGCCCAATGGCTGCGTCGCCGAGGTGGTGATGGACGAAAAGCTGCTGGGGCAGCTCCGGTCCGCCAAGACCGCGACCTTCATCATTTTCGAGACCCCGGAAGAGGGAATCGGCTTCCCGCTCAGCCTGAACGGGCTGGGCGAAGGATATGACAAGCTGCCGTGAGGGCCACGCCCTATTGCGTCAGCACGTCCGGATAAAGAGCTTTCCAGAACTTGCAGCGATGGGCTTGGGCGGCGTTGAATGGGCCGAGCCCCTTCGGCACCAGGTTCATCACCTTGCCATCCGACGTGAACGGCTGCCACAACGGGGCATGCGGCGCACTCGGCCGGCCGGTTTTGGCAAAGCTGGTCCAATAGCCGACCATCCGGACGGCCAGTTTTTGCGAGCCCGGCTTCAAATCGGGGCCTGCGAGCTTCGTCGTGTTGTCGAAATGCGGGAATTGATACGGCAGTTCGGATGAATGCACCGCGCCCATTTCGAACCCGGGGTTGGGCGTCACCGGCGGCGCATCGCGATCGCCGAACACAAAGGAATAGACCTTGGCCGACTTCCGGATCAGCTTGGCGCTCTCAAGATAGATGCAATTGTTGATGCCCACGTCGGCGCGGAAATCGGACCACGCGGTGCCGAGCGCCGCGGGAGCCGACGAATAGTCGCCAACAGGATATTGCTTTACCACCGCATCGGCGTTCTTGCCGTAGGTACCCTTGAGCAGTTCCGCATAATTGCCCTTGTCGATCGTTCTGGCCGGCCTGCACGGCGTAGGCGACATAGAGCCGAAGTTCGTCCCGCGTGCCGCCCATGATCATCGGCACCTTGACGAACTTGCCGGCCTTGAGCGCCTGCGCCCCGGGCAGCGGAACGGTCTTGGTGCCCGTTACCGGCAGGAAGGTCACGATGCTGGACCCGCTCACCGTGGCGGCGGCCGCAAGCAGATCCTTGACCGGCTTGCCGCGAAGGCACGTCAACGCCGTCGCATTGTCGCTGCAGCCCGCCAGCGCGGCGATCTTCTCGCCGGTCTTCTTTCCCTCTTCGACGGTCGGAAGCGGCGTCGCGCAACCGGCGCTCTGCACGATCGCCTTTTGAAACAGACCCTCGGTTTCATCAGGTGCCATGACGTGCATGCACACACCGGCTGCACCGGCCGATTCTCCTGCAATCGTCACATTGTCCGGGTCGCCGCCGAACATCGCGATGTTCTGCTTCACCCAGCGAATCGCGGCACGCTGGTCCTCCAGACCAAATCCGCCGTTGCGGTCGGCGTCAAAGGCGGGGTGCGCCGTAAAGCCGAACACGCCGAGACGATAATTCATCGACACCACAACGACGTCGCCGGACCTTGCCAGCGTATCGAGCGGATAGAGGGCGCTCGAACCGCCGACGAACGCACCGCCGTGAATCCAGACAATCACGGCCCGCTTGCGACCGAACCGCGCTTTGCGCTCCGGCGCCGTGACGTTGAGATAGAGGCAGTCCTCGTTGTCGCTGGACTCGGGAATGCCATATCGCTCGGCTTGCGGGCACGCGCTCCCGTAGCGCGTCGCATCCAGCGTGCCGCTCCAGGCGGCGGCCGGCTTCGGCATGCTCCAGCGCAATTCGCCGACCGGCGGCTGGGCGTAGGGAATCCCCTTGAACTCGATAACGCCGCCGCGGGTTGCGCCACGAACCGCTCCCTTGTCGGTCATCACGACGAGGGTATCCGCCTGCGGCGCAGCGAAGACCGGCGACCGGGGAGCGGAGGTCAGAAGGATGGCCGCGGCGGCGGCCACCAGCCACGCAGGGGAGATCGTCTTGCTCAAGGTATGCTCCGGACCGGTCATTTGGAACGCCGCTCGCTTCGCCGGCGCAATCGAGGCGCAAACTTCATGGCTCGAAATGAAAATACCGTGAAGATCGCCATCTCCGCGCATTTGGAACGAATTCGGCCGGCCGCGGCTCCGCGACGTGTCGATCCGCCCCTCGCGAAGCGGTCGGAAAGCAACTATCTTGGCCGCATCTCCTCCGACAACGGACCGATTTGATGACCAACCCCGCGACGACCTCCCTGCTCGACCGTGCCAATCTCGACCGTGATGCTGTCCGACGCGAGATCGCGCGGGGGCTCGAGGGGGCCGACGATGGCGAGCTGTTCCTGGAATATGGCCAGACCGAAGCGCTCGGTTTCGACAACGGCCGGCTGAAGCAGGCGACCTACGACACCAGCCAGGGGTTTGGCCTGCGTGCCGTGAAAGACGACGCGGTCGGCTACGCGCATTCGTCCGACGTGTCGTTGCCGGCACTGATCCGCGCGGCCGACGCGGTTGCCGCCGTGCGTGGTGGATACAGCGGCAGTTTCGCCGCGCCACCGCCGCACACCAATGTGCGGCTCTATGGCGACGAGAACCCGCTGGATGCGCCGGGGTTTGAAGCCAAGGTGAAACTGCTGGCCGAGATCGACGCCTATGTCCGTGACAAGGACCCGCGCGTCCGCCAGGCCTCGATCAGTCTCGGCGCCACGTGGCAGGTGGTGGAAATCCTCCGCCCCGACGGCGAAAGCTATCGCGACATCCGTCCCCTGGTGCGGGTCAATATTTCGGTGGTCGCAGGCCAGGGCGACCGCCAGGAAAGTGGCAGCAGGGGCTATGGCGGCCGCGAGGGCTATGCGCGCTTCATCGAAACCAAGGCGTGGCGCGAGGCCGCCGACGGCGCGATCCGCGAGGCGCTGATCAACCTGGAATCGGTTCCCGCGCCTGCCGGCGAAATGGACGTGGTGCTGGGCGCCGGCTGGCCCGGCGTGATGCTGCACGAAGCCGTCGGCCACGGCCTGGAAGGCGACTTCAACCGCAAGCAGACCTCGGCCTTTGCGGGTTTGATGGGCAAGCAGGTCGCGGCCAAGGGCGTCACCGTCGTCGATGACGGCACCATGGCCTCGCGGCGTGGTTCGCTCTCGATCGACGACGAGGGCACGCCGACCAACCGCACCGTGCTGATCGAGGACGGCATCCTGGTCGGCTACATGCAGGACCGGCAGAACGCGCGGCTGATGAACATGAAGCCGACCGGCAATGGCCGCCGCCAGAGCTACGCCCATGTGCCGATGCCGCGCATGACCAACACCTACATGCTGGCGGGACAACGCGATCCGGCAGAAATCCTCGCCTCGGTGAAGAACGGCATCTACGCCGCCAATTTCGGCGGCGGCCAGGTCGACATCACCTCGGGCAAATACGTGTTCCAGTGCACCGAGGCCTACAAGATCGAGAACGGCAAGCTCGGCGCGCCCTTGAAGGGCACGATGCTGATCGGCAACGGCCCGACCGACCTGCATCGCATCACCATGGTCGGCAACGATCTCGCGCTCGACACCGGCATCGGCACCTGCGGCAAGAACGGACAGGGCGTGCCGGTCGGCGTCGGCCAGCCGACGCTGCGGATGGAAAAGATCACGGTCGGAGGAACGGGCTAGTGAGCAGCGAGACGGACAAAGCGCCGGGCCGGCTGGCGAACTGGGGCGCGCAGGCCATTCAACTGGCTGCGATCGTCGGCGTGGTCTTCATCGCCAAGGGCGCGCTGGCGGAGCCGTTCTACGTGCCATCGGGTTCGATGGAGCCGACGCTTCTGATCGGCGACGCGCTGCTGGCATCGAAATATCCGTATGGCTACGGCGCGGCCTCGCTACCGATCCAGATCACGCTGCCCGAGACCGGCCGCCTGTTCGGCGAGACGCCCAAGCGCGGCGACGTCGTCGTGTTCCGCTGGCCGGGCGATCGCGCGCAGGCCTGGGTCAAGCGCGTGGTGGGATTGCCGGGCGACCGTATCCAGTTGCGCCAGGGCCAGCTCTTCATCAACGACCATGCCGCCGCCCTGAAGCCAGATGGTACCGGCGTTGCGGAAGACGACCGCGGCAACAGCGAGCGGGCCTATCGCTTCATCGAGACGCTTCCGAACGGCGTCAGCCACGCGATCTTCAAGATGCGTGACAACGGCCGGCTCGACAACACGCCCGAGGTCACGGTGCCGCCGGGGCAATTGTTCGTGCTCGGCGACAACAGGGACAACTCCGCCGACAGCCGCGTCGCGGTGCGCGACGGCGGCGTCGGACTGCTGCCGATCGACAATCTGATCGGCCGCGCCGATGCCGTGGTCGGCTCCTGGGATCTCGGCATGCGGCACCAGCCGGTTTGGACCTGGCTGTCGGGCTTCCGGCTGGCGCGGTTCTTCACCTCGGTGCATTGACGGCGTAGTCCGGTGTAAACCGTGACGATGGACCGCGACGAGTTCCTCACTGCCGCCTTGCGCAATCCCGTCAACGAGATCGTTGCCGAAGAACTTTTTCGGCTCGCACTCCCTGATGGTTGGCTTGTGGCCGGAAGCCTGGTGCAGACCGTGTGGAACGTGCGGACGAAGCGCGCCGTCGATTACGGCATCAATGATTACGACGTGTTCTATTTCGATCCCGATACGTCGTGGGAGGCAGAAGATGCTGTCATCCGCAGGCTGACGGAGCGATTTACGAGCTTCGGCATTGCCGTCGAGGCGCGCAACCAGGCCCGCGTCCACCTCTGGTATCCAAAGAAACACGGCCTGCCCTATCCGGAGCTGCGATGCTCGACGCAAGGCATCGATCGCTTTCTGACCAAAAATACCCAGATCGGAATCCGGCGCGAAGGGGGCGGCTATGAGGTGTACGCGCCCAACGGCTACGACGACATCGCTCGGCTGATCGTGCGGCCGAATCCGGGGGCGAACTTCTCGGCAGCGAATTACGAGGCCAAGACGGCACGATGGAAGACGCTGTGGCCGGAGATCACGGTGCTGCCGGCGGAATGAAGCCGTAGCCCCTACCGCACCACGCCCGAGGTAAATCCCGCCTTCCGTCGCGGCGGCTTGATGTCTTTCTTCAGGAAGCAGTGGGCTTCCTTGCCGGCGTAGCCGGGCCGCGCGTAGGTCCAGGCGCGGCACTTGTTGTCGGCGGCGCAGGCGGCCTTGCAGGCATCGTCGCCATCGCTGGCCTTGACGTCGAAGTTCTTGTAATCGCCGCCGAAGCGGTCGATCGAGGTCTCCACCGCGCCATTGCGCGGCTCGACGACGCCGGCGCCGCGGACACCCGAAACGCAGCAGCTGTCCGGCACCCGCGCCGGCACGCTGTTCTTGAGCCAGCAGACCGCGCCGGTGGTCATGTCGGTCGGATAGTTGAAGCTCCACGCCCGGCAGCGCCTGTCACGCTCGCAGATCAGCGCGCAATCCGCCGGATCGCCGGAGATCACGGGCACGCTCTGATAGTCCCCGCCGGGACGGTCGAAACTGGACTGCGCCAGCGCCGGGCACGCCGATATGGCCGCCGCCAGAAAGGCAAGCGTCACCACACACGCCCGGAACAGGCGACCAGTCTGCATCTGCAATTGCTTTCGAACGCGGTTGCCGCGGACGGCCATTTGATCGACATCAACCTGTACGGCGGATGAACGGCCCAAATGTTGGACAACCCGTTCAGCTAGAACGCGTATTCCTGATAGGCAGGCTCCACGGAACCGCCCCAGGGACCGTTGAATTTCTCCAGCATCTCCTCTGCCGGCGTCTGGCCCAATTCGAGGATCCGCTCCAGCGGCTCGAGGTAGCGGCTCTCGTCCCTGCCGGAATGATCGACCCGGTTGCGCCGCCGCAAGCCCGCATATGACAGCTTCAGGCACTCGCGCGCGATCTCGAACAGATAGCGATTCTTGATCCTGGCCTTGAAGCCGAAGCGGGGGACATCGTCGCGCAACGCCTGGCGCTCCTGCGCGGTCCAGTGGCTGACCAGATCCCAGGCCGCGTTCAGGCTGACGTCGTCGTACAACAGCCCGACCCAGAACGCCGGCAGCGCCGGCAGCCGGCCCCACGGCACGCCGTCGGCGCCGCGCATTTCCAGATAGCGCTTCAGGCGGACTTCCGGGAAGATCGTCGAGAGGTGATTGGCCCAGTCCGACAGGGTCGGACGTTCGCCGGGAAGCGAATTGTTCCTGCCTTCGAAGAAGGCGCGGAACGACGAGCCGGCGACATCGATATAGGCGTCGCCGCGCTTGACGAAGTACATCGGCACGTCGAGCGCATAATCGACCCAGCGTTCGAACCCCATGCCGTCCTCGAACGCCCACGGGATCATGCCGGACCGGGCGTTATCCGTGTCGCGCCAGATTTCGGAGCGGAACGACAGGAAGCCGTTCGGCTTGCCTTCGGTGAACGGCGAATTGGCAAACAGCGCGGTCGCGATCGGCTGCAGCGCTACCGAGACGCGCAGCTTCTTGACCATGTCGGCTTCCGAGGAGAAGTCGAGATTGGTCTGCACCGTGCAGGTCCGGTACATCATGTCGATGCCGTACTGTCCGACCTTGGGCATGTAATTGGTCATGATCTTGTAGCGGCCCTTGGGCATGACCGGGATCTGCGACCGCGACCAGGACGGCGTCATGCCGAGGCCGAGGAAACCGATGCCGAGCGGGGTCGCGATCTCGCGCACCTGCGCCAGATGCGCCATCAGCTCGGACTGGGTCTGGTGCACGGTTTCGACCGGCGCGCCCGACAATTCGAACTGGCCGCCGGGCTCCAGCGAAATCGCTCCGCCGCCGGTGACGTCGTAAAGGCCGATGATATTGCCGCGCTCCATGATCGGCTCCCAGCCGAGCAGGAGCTGCATGCCCTCGAGCAGCGCGCCGATGCCGCGAGCGCCTTCATACGGCACGGGCTGATGGCCCTCCAGCGTGAAGGGGGTCTTCTCGTGTTCGGTGCCGATGCGGAACTCCGAGGGCGGCTTGATGCCGGCCTCCAGCCACGCCACGAGTTCGTCACGCGAGTGCAGCGGAGTCATATCGATCTGGTCACGCGCCATGAAAAATCCGGATCCTTGGCGATTCGACCGAACGCGCCTTTTGACGGGAACAAAGACGGACAGCGTTGTCCGCAACAACGGAACGTATCAGGGGCATCATCGCGCGGGCACGCCGTCTCGGGCGGCCGCCGCCTTGATATCCCCGCAGGAGCAACCGAGGCGGTCGAGCAGGCCGCAGAGCTTCAGGGCGTCAGCGTCGGACAGTTTCGAGCCGACATGCTTCTCGATCGCCGCCGAGTAGGCGCTCCACATCTTCTTCTGCAGTTCGCGCCCGGCTTCGGTGATCTCGACGAACTGGCCGCGCTTGTCGATCTTGCACTCGCGGCGCGCCGCCAGCCCCTCGTCGACCAGACGGTCGATCAGCCTCGAAGTCGAGTATTGCGGGATCAGCATCTGCTTTTCCAGCTCCACCGGGCGCATCTCGCCGGACGGCGCGCGCGACAATTCGAGCAGCGCGTCGTACCAGGCCAGCGGCGGGTAGCCGGCCTTCTTCAGATCCTGCTCGACGGCATCGAGCACCCGGCTCTGCACCCGCATCAGGCGGATCCAGGCGGCGGTCGCCTCGGTCGATGGTTTGCGCTTCATGGTCTGGTCCGTGTCTGTCAAAGATCAGTCTACCGCACTAAATGCACCTGCATCAATCTTGACTATTTCATGCAGATGCATTTAGTCACTCCGGCAATCATGTCGAGGGAAAAACCGATGAAACTGTATTACTCCCCGGGCGCCTGCTCGCTATCCCCCCATATCGCGCTTCTGGAGGCGGGTCTCCCCTACGAACTGGTGAAGGTCGACCTGCGCGCCAAGAAACTGGAAAACGGTGACGATTTCCTGAAGGTCAACCCGAAGGGCCAGGTCCCGGCGGTTCAGTTCGATTCCGGCGAACTCGTCACCGAAGGACCCGTCATCGTGCAGATGATCGCCGACAGAGCGGGCAAGAACCTGGCGCCGGCCCGCGATTCGGAGGAGCGCTACAAGCTGCTCGAATGGCTGAACTACGTCACGACCGAGTTGCACAAGAATCTCGGGCCGATGTTCTCTCCCCTGCTCGCCGACGACGCCAAGAGCTTCTTCAAGGACCGCGCGATGGGCAAGTTCAAATATCTGGAAACCGCCCTTGCCGGGCAGGACTACCTGATGGGCAAGCAGTTCACCGTCGCCGACGGCTATCTGTTCACCATGCTGATGTGGGCGACCGACCGGCTGAAGTTCGATTTCTCCGACCTGCCGAACCTTATGGCCTACAAGGCCCGCGTCGCCGCGCGCCCGAAGGTGCAGGAAGCACTGACCAAGGAAGGGCTGCTGAAGGCGGCATGAGGCATTCGGTAGCGACAATGCGAAAGGGCCGGATCGACGATCCGGCCCTTTTTTTGTGTTTGTCATTCCGGGGCGATGCGAAGCATCGAACTACGGTGCGCAATTGCGCACGCTTGCTCGTCGCAACGCGTCGTGGCTACGCCGCCTGCTTCTTTGGCGGGAAGCGGCCGTAGAAGGTCTCGCCCTTGGCCGCCATGTCTTCCAGCAGCTTCGGCGGCGTGAAGCGCGAGCCGTATTTGGCCTCGAACTTGTGGCACAGCTCGACGAACTCCTTCGCGCCCATGAAGTCGATATAGGACAGCGTGCCGCCGGTGAACGGCGCGAAGCCGAAGCCGAGGATCGAGCCGACATCGGCCTCGCGCGGATCGGTGATGACGTGATCCTCCACCGTGCGCGCGGCTTCCACCGCCTGCACCACCAGGAAGCGCTGCTTCAATTCCTCGACGTCGAGGGTGTCAGGATCGAGCTGCTTCGGCTGCAGTGCCGAAAGGCCGGGCCACAGGCTTTTCTGGCCCTTGCCCTTCTCGGGATAGTCGTAGAAGCCCTTGCTGTTCTTGCGGCCGAGGCGGCCCTGCTTCTCGACCAGTTCGACCATCAGCTTCTTCTGATCCGGATTGATGGCGTTGGGGCCGAGATCGGCCTCCGTCGCCTTGATGATCTTCAGCCCGAGGTCGAGGGCGACCTCATCCGACAGCGAGAGCGGACCGACCGGCATGCCGGCCATCTTGGCGCAGTTCTCGATCATCGCCGGCGGCACGCCTTCGAGGAACATCTCGTTGCCTTCGGCGATGTAACGGCCGACGCAGCGGTTGGCGTAGAAGCCGCGGGAGTCGTTGACGACGATCGGCGTCTTGCCGATGGTGCGGACATAATCGAGCGCGGTCGCGAGCGCGACGTCGCCGGTGCTTCTTGCCGAGGATGATTTCGACCAGCATCATCTTCTCGACCGGCGAGAAGAAATGGATGCCGATGAACTTGCCCTGGTCCTTGAAGTCTTCGGCGAGCGAGGTGATCGGCAGCGTCGAGGTGTTGGACGCGAAGATCGTGTCCGGCTTCAGGTACTGCTGCGCCTTGGCGAAGGTCTCCGCCTTGACCTTGCGGTCCTCGAACACGGCCTCGATGACGAGATCGCAATCCTTCAGCGCGGCGTAGTCCGCGGTCGGCGTGATGCGCGACAGCAGCGCGTCGCGGTCGCCGGCCTTGGCGCGGCCCTTGGCGATCTGCTCGTCGATCACCTTCTGCGCGTGCGCCTTGCCCTTGTCGGCGCTTTCCTGGTCGCGGTCGATCAGCACCACGTCGAGGCCGGCGCGGGCCGAGACATAGCCGACGCTGGCGCCCATGAAGCCGGCGCCGATCACGGCGATCTTCTTGATCCTGGTCGCCGGCACGCCGGCCGGACGCCGCGCGCCCTTGTTCAGCTCCTGCATCGACAGGAACAGGCTGCGGATCATCGCCGCCGCTTCCTTCGAGCGCAGCACTTTCGTGAAGTAGCGCGAACTCGACGCGCAGCGCGGCGTCGATCGGCAACTGCAGGCCTTCATAGACGCAGCTCATGATGGCGCGCGCGGCCGGATAATTGTCGTAGGTCTCGCGGCGATAGATGGCGTTGCCGGCCGGGAACATCATCATGCCGGCCTTGGAGAACACCGGTCCGCCCGGCAGCTTGAAGCCCTTCTCGTCCCATGGCGCGACGGCCTTGCCGCCGCCCTTGATCCAGTCCTTGGCCGCCTTGATGAGATCGGCCGCCGGCACGATGGCGTGGATCAGGTTGAGCGCCTTGGCCTTCTCGACCGTGACCGGATCGCCCTTGAGCAGGATCGTCATCGCGTCCTGCGGCGGCACAGGCGCGGCACGCGCTGCGTGCCGCCGGCGCCGGGGAACAGGCCGACCTTGACTTCGGGCAGGCCGAGCCGGGTCTTGGGATCTCCGCCGCCACGCGGTAATGACAGCACAGCGTCACCTCGAAGCCGCCGCCGAGCGCCAGCCCGTTGATCGCGGCCGCCCACGGCTTGCCGGACGTCTCGATCGAGCGCAGCACCAGCGAGAAGCGCCGGCTCTGCTCGAACAGCATCTGGTTGGCGGCGATCTCGCCCTTCTCCTTCAGCATCTTCGCATAGGCGATGTTCATGCCCTCGAGCATCGAGAGGTCGGCGCCGGCGCAGAACGCATCCTTGGCGGAGGTGATGACGACGCCCTTCACCGCGGCGTCCGCCGTGGTCTGCTTGACGATCTCCTCGAGCTCGGTGGTCGAGGTCTCGTCGAGCACGTTCATCGAACGTCCGGGAATGTCCCAGGTCACCAGCGCAATGCCGTCGGCGTCGGTCTCGACTTTGAAATTCTTGAAGGCCATGTTGGTTGCTCCCTCGGTGCCGGCAGCCGAACGGCGCGGCGGTTTGAATTGGTTTTAGTAGGGTGGGCAAAGCGCAGCGTGCCCACCCTTCCCAGCGGAGTGCGTGATGGTGGGCACGGCGCAAGAGCGCCTTTGCCCACCCTACGGCAGCTACACTCGTTCGATGATCGTCGCGGTGCCCATGCCGCCGCCGATGCACAGCGTCACCAGCGCGGTGGACTTGTTGGTGCGCTCGAGTTCGTCGAGCACGGTGCCGAGGATCATGGCGCCGGTCGCGCCAAGCGGATGGCCGAGCGCGATCGCGCCGCCATTGACGTTGATCTTCGCGTTGTCGATGTCGAACGCCTGGATGTAGCGCAGCACGACCGAGGCGAAGGCTTCGTTGAGCTCGAACAGGTCGATGTCCGACTTCTTCATGCCGGAGCGCTCGAACAGCTTTTCGGTGACGTCGACCGGACCGGTCAGCATCATCGCGGGCTCGGAGCCGATATTGGCAAAGGCGCGGATTTTTGCCCGCGGCTTCAGGCCGTGCTTGGCGCCCGCCTCCTTGCTGCCGAGCAGCACCGCGCCGGCGCCGTCGACGATGCCGGACGAGTTGCCGGCGTGGTGGACATAGTTGACGCGCTCGATTTCCGGATGCGACTGGATCGCGACCGCGTCGAAACCGCCCATCTGCGCGACCATCGTGAAGGACGGCTGCAACTGCGCCAGCGACTGCATCGTGGTGGTCGGACGCATGTGCTCGTCCCTGGCGAGGATCGTCAGCCCGTTGACGTCCTTGACCGGCACCACCGACTTGTTGAAGCGGCCTTCGTCCCAGGCTTTCGCCGCGCGCTGCTGGCTCTGCACGGCGTAGGCGTCGACGTCGTCGCGCGAGAAACCGTATTTGGTGGCGATCAGGTCGGCCGAGACGCCCTGCGGCATGAAATAAGCCGGCACCGCCATCGAGGGATCCATCGGCCATGCGCCGCCGGAGGCGCCGATGCCGACGCGGCTCATCGATTCGGCGCCGCCGCCGATCACGAGTTCATGCTGGCCGCTCATGATCTGGGCGGCGGCAAAATTCACGGCATCGAGGCCGGAGGCGCAGAAGCGGCTGATCTGCACGCCGGGAACGGCTTCGCCGAGCCCCGCCTTCAGCGCCGCAAAGCGCGCGATGTCGCTTCCGGCCTCGCCCACCGGATCGACCACGCCGAGGATGACGTCGTCGACCACGTCCTCTGCCAGATTGTTGCGCTGCTTCAACTCCTGCAGCGGCACGGTGGCCAGCGCCAGCGCCGTGACCTCGTGAAGCGCGCCATCGGCCTTGCCGCGGCCGCGCGGGGTGCGAACGTGATCGTAGATGTATGCCTCAGGCATGACGCCCTCCTGGTATGAGGATCATAATATTATAACGACAGGACGGAGAAACGGCGAAAAATCTCAGAAGGCTTCCGCCGCCAATTCCATGGTGGTCGCGCTGCCGGTCTGGATGCGCGCGAGATGGACCGAGGTTTCCGGCAACATCCGCTCCATGAAGAAGCGGCCGGTCACCAGCTTGGTGCTCAGATAGGGCGTCGCGCCCGCGCTGGCAATCTTGTCCTGCGCCACCTTGGCCATCCGCGCCCACATATAGGCAAAGGCGACGAGGCCGAACAATTGCATGTAGTCGGTGGCGGCGGCACCCGCATTGTCGGGCTTGGTCAGCGCGTTCTGCATCAGCCAGCCGGTGGCCTGCTGCAGATGGCCGAGCGCGGTCGAGAGCGGCGTAACGAACGGCTTCATGTCCTCGTTGCCGCCGTGCTCCTTGGCGAAGGCCGCGACCTCGCCGAAAAACGCCATCACGGCGCGGCCGCCGTCGCGCGGCAGCTTGCGGCCGACGAGATCGAGCGCCTGGATGCCGTTGGCGCCCTCGTAGAGCATGGCGATGCGCGCATCGCGCACGAACTGCTCCATGCCGTGTTCGGCGATGTAGCCGTGGCCGCCATACATCTGCTGCGCCAGCACCGAATTGGAGAATCCGACGTCGGTCATCACGCCCTTCATGACCGGCGTCATCAGGCCCATATGGTCGTCGGCCTCCTGGCGGTCCTTCGGATCGGTGGATCGGTGGGCGACGTCGCTCTTCAGTGCGGTCCACACCACCATGGCGCGCGCCGCCTCGTTGAAGGCGCGGATGGTGAGCAGCACGCGGCGCACGTCGGGATGCACGATGATCGGATCGGCCGGCTTGTCCGGCGCCTTCGCGCCCGTTAGCGAGCGGCCCTGGATGCGTTCGCGCGCGTAGTGCGACTGCGTTCTGATAGGCGACTTCGGACTGCGCGAGGCCCTGCACGGCGACGCCGAGGCGGGCCTCGTTCATCATCACGAACATGCCCTGCATGCCCTTGTTCTCCTCGCCGATCAGCCAGCCGGTGGCGCCGTCGTAGTTCATCACGCAGGTGGAATTGCCGTGAATGCCCATCTTGTGCTCGATCGAGCCGCAGGACACGCCATTGCGCTGTCCCAGCGAACCGTCGGCGTTGACCAGGAATTTCGGCACCACGAACAGCGACACGCCCTTGATGCCCGCCGGTGCGCCTTCGATGCGCGCCAGCACCAGGTGGATGATGTTCTCGGCGAGGTCGTGCTCGCCGGCCGAGATGAAGATCTTGGTGCCGGTGATCTTGTAGCTGCCGTCTGCCTGCTTCGCCGCCTTGGTGCGCAGCAGGCCCAGATCCGTTCCGCATTGCGGTTCGGTGAGGTTCATGGTGCCGGTCCACTGGCCCGCCACCATCTTCGGCACGAACATCTTCTTTTGTTCGGGCTTGCCGTGCACCATCAATGCCGCCGTCGCGCCCATGGTGAGGCCACCATACATCGAGAACGCCATGTTGGCGGCGCTCTGGAATTCGGTGACGACCTGGCTCAGCGTCACCGGCAGCCCCTGCCCGCCATATTCCGCCGGCGCGGACAGGCCGAGCCAGCCGCCCTCGGCGACCTGCTTGAACGCTTCCTTGAACCCCTTCGGCGTGGTGACGCTGCCGTCATCATGGCGGACGCAGCCTTCGAGATCGCCGACACGGTTGAGCGGCTGCAGCACCTGTTCGGAGAGCTTGGCTGCCTCGCCGATGATCGCTTCGCGCACGTCGGCGGAGGCGTCGCTGAATCCGGGGAGATTGTCGTAGCGATCGATCTGGAACACGTCGTTGAGCAGGAAGGTGACGTCTTCCACGGGGGCTTTGTAGATCGGCATGGTGTTCTCCCGGCAGGGCGAAATGGTCAGGGCGTGGGCATGAAATCTTGCGGGGTACCGGAGAGGGACCTTATCCGGTTCCACGGGGCGTAGGGAGTATGCCGACCGGCAAATATCCGGCCGGCATCTTCAGCGAGCGGCGTCCTGTGCGAGTTTGGCGAGTTGCTCTCCCATCAGGCGATGCAGCAGGTTGATGGCCTTGAGCGGACGCACCATCACCTTGAAATGCGTGATCTTGCCGTCATCGCTGAAGGTGATGATGTCGACGCCGTTGATCCGGATGCCCTCGATCTCGTTCTCGAATTCGAGGACCGCGCCGCTCTCGCTGCGCCATTCGCCGATATATTTGAAGCCCGGGCCGCCGAGCACCTTTTCCGCGCTCGCCAGATATTTGAAGGTGATGTCCCGCCCGCGCTGCGGGGTGTGGACGACGGGACTTTCGAACACCGCATCGGGGTGCAGCAGGTCCCAAAGCGCGGCGGTGTCATGGGACTTCATGTAGCCGTACCACTTGTCGAGTGCGGTCATGGTCATCATGTCTCCTGCGCGGGCGACAACGAGGATAGAGCCGGAATTTGGCCCGGAACCTTATGCGCGTTGACGCATATGCAACTTTATGCATAAAGTCAAACACCATCGACATCGGAGGCCGTCGTCTTGGCGCTTGGTGATGCGATCCTTGCCTGCCTGACCGAACGTCCGATGACGGGCTATGAGCTCGCCAAGACGTTCGATGCCTCCATTGGATTCTTCTGGAAGGCCAACCACCAGCAAATTTATCGCGAGCTCACCAGGCTGCGCGACCGCGGCCATATCCAGGGGCGCGAGGTGGTCCAGTCAGGCAAGCCCAACAAGCTGGTCTATACCCTCACGGCGGAGGGGCGGGCGGCATTGAGGCACTGGGCCGCGCGGCCGAGTGTCCCGGCTTCCATCAAGGACGACCTGCTGGTGCGGCTTTACGCGCTCGACAGCGTCGACATCGAGCCCCTGCGCACCGACCTGATGGCGCGGCTGGAGCACCACCGCGACCGCTTTGCTCGCTATGAACGCCTGCTCAACAAGCGATTTCCGCAAGGCACCGCCGCGCCCGCCGATCTCGGCAAGCTGCTCGGCCTTCGCATCGGCATGAGCCACGAGCGCACGGTCGCGGAATGGTGCGAGGAGGCGCTCGCAGCGTTGTCGGCGCTGTCTTCCGGCGCCGATCGCGGCAACGTCGTGGCCCTTGGGGACGGCCGGCGGGAAAATGACGGTTAGTCCGACCCGATCGTGCCCTCCGCCCAATGGGCCGTGGTCTGCACCCGCGATGACATGACGCCGACTGCTTTCAGGACCCGCCTTGCGCAGCAAGCCCAGGCCGGAAGCCGGTCTTTGATGTGCGTCAAGCAATCGGCTGGCAAAGCGGCTAGTGATAGGCTGCCTTGGCCAGCTCGGAGCGCGACATGATAAGATGTGGTGTGACACGGCTGATAATTGCCAGTCTGACCGCTGGCTTCGCTGCCGCGGCCCACGCTCAGGAAGTCGATATCGGAAAGTCAGAATTTCAGTCTTCGTGCGCGAGTTGTCATGGCGCGGATGCGAAGGGCAAAGGGCCGGTCAGCGACCAGCTCAAGATTGCGCCTCCCGACTTGACGATGCTGGCCAGGAACAACAACGGTGTTTTTCCCACAAACGCTCTCTATGAAACCATACACGGCTCGAAGAGCGTTCCCGCTCACGGCACGCGCGAAATGCCGATCTGGGGGGATCGATTCAATCCCGATCATCAACCTGCCTCACGCCGTTGATCCGTCCTACTGGAAGTTGGCCGGACCGGAGCGAAGCCCGGAAGTCGTCGTGCGTACGCGCATCCTCGCGGTTATCGATTATCTCAGTCGAGTTCAGCAAAAGTAGCACTCGACCAGCGCCAGATTGATGGCCCCTCCGGCCAGGCGCTTTTCCACCCCGGATCAGGTCCGGGGCAGTTCGCTCGAAAGCGATCCAGATCGGCCGATCCGGCCCGCTGTTTAACTTTAGGGCTGCATAGTCCAATTCCTTAACCCGTTATTTACCGTAACGCGAAAAAGTCGGTTCCTGTAGCAGACGACCCGCGCGCGTTTCGATTGTCTCTTCCAAGGGATGCGCGGGGCGCGGCTGGTGGCGCAAGTATGGCGCCGGAGCGGAACCGGACGAGAGCATGAATTCGCGCGTATCGTGGAGTGTTGACGGCATCGATCCCTCCGTCCGCGAAAGGGCCGAGGCGGCTGCACGCCGCGCCGGCATGACGCTCAACGACTGGCTGAATTCCAGCATTGGTGAAGCCACCCCGCCGAATTTCCGCGCACCCCATGAGGGACGGTCGATGCCCGCCCAGGAAAGCCGCGACGTCGCCGACATCCACCAGCGGCTGGATTCGATCACGCGACAGATCGAGCAGATTTCGCGCCCCGCTCCGCGCAGCGAAGCCCCTCGCGCCGAGCCGACGGTGGCCCGACAGCTCAACGACGCGATCTCGCGCCTCGATGCGCGGCTGGCGCAAATCTCAAATCCCGCGCCTGCCCGCCAGGCCCAGTTGCAGGAAAAGCAGCGTCAGGCCGACCTGGTCGAGCACGCCGCAGCCCAAGTCTATCGCCCCTCGCCGCCGCTCAGCCCGGCCTCGATGGATTTCGCGATCGCCGAAATCGCCGCCCGCCAGAACGAACTCGATGGTCCGCCGTCGCGGCAGGCCGCATCGCCCCCGATGCCGCCGCGCAACGCCGCGCCGATGGCGCCTGCCGCGCAGCCGGTGATGCAGGCCGCGCCGGCTGGCCCTGACTTTTCCTCGCTGGAACGGCATCTGCTCAAGATCACGAGCCAGATCGAGGCGCTGCAGCGTCCCGACGATATCGAGCAGTCGATCGCGACCTTCCGCAACGAACTCGCCGAAATCCGCCACGCCATAACCGAGGCGATGCCGCGCCGTGCAATCGAATCGATCGAGAACGAAATCCGTTCGCTGTCCCGCCGCATCGACGACACCAGGCAGAACGGCACCGATGGCCAGGTGCTGGCCGGAATCGAACGCGCGCTCGGCGAGATTCGGGAGGCGCTGCGCTCGCTGACGCCGGCCGAACAGCTCACCGGCTACGACGAGGCGATCCGCAACCTCGGCGCCAAGCTCGACCTGATCCTGCGCTCCAACGACGATCCCTCGACGATGCAGCAGCTCGAGGGCGCGATCGCAGCTCTCCGCGGCATCGTCTCCAACGTCGCCTCCAACGATGCGCTGCTGCGACTTTCCGAAGACGTTCACGTCCTGTCGGCCAAGGTCGACCAGCTTTCGCGCATGGACGGCAACAGCGATGCCTTCTCGGTGCTTGAACAGCGCATCGCCGCGCTGACCTCGACGCTGGAAAGCCGCCAGCAACCCATCGCAAGCGACCATTCGCAATATCTGGAGAGCGCCCTGCGCTCGCTGTCGGAGCGACTCGACCGCATCCCGGTCGGCAACGACAATGCGTCGGCGTTTGCCCATCTCGAACAGCGCGTCTCGTACCTGCTGGAACGCGTGGAAGCCTCCAGCGACCGTTCGCCCGCGCCCGCTGTCGACCTCGGTCGCGTCGAGGAAGGGCTGCACGACATTCTGCGCTCGCTGGAACGCCAGCACGCCAATCTGGTCGCGCTTGCCGAATCCAACCGCAATGCCGGCGCCCAGCCGATGGATCCCGGCATCGTCGATCTGGTGAAGCGCGAATTGTCCGACATCCGCTTCAGCCAGTCGGAAACCGACCGCCGCACGCAGGACTCGCTGGAAACGGTCCACAATACGCTCGGCCATGTGGTCGATCGCCTGTCGATGATCGAAGGCGATCTCCACACGGCTCGCACCGCGCCGCCGGCCACCCCGTCGGCCATCGAGACAAACGTCGAGGCTCCCCGCGCCACGATGCCGTCGCAGGCCTTTGCTCCGCCACCCCTCATGCAGCCGCCGGCACCGCCGCCGAAGCCGGAACTGCCGAACCCGGCCGCGCTGCAGGGCGGTTTTGAGGAACCCTTTGCCGCCGCGCCGCGCGAATTCCACGCCGCACAGCCGGGCGCGCCGATGGTCCCGCCGCTGCCGCCGCGCGCCATCAGCGAAATCCTCGAACCGCTCGCCGCCGCGCCGCGCGCCGCGATCGCACCGGAGTTGCCGCCGGATCATCCGCTCGAACCGGGCACGCGGCCGACCGGACGCCTGTCCTCGCCCTCGGAACGGATCGCAGCGTCCGAAAGCGCCCTCAGCGAAATCGCCCCGGGTCCGAAAGAGCCGGTCAGTTCGTCGAGCTTCATTGCCGCCGCCCGTCGTGCCGCCCAGGCCGCAGCCGCCGCCCCCGCCGCCAACGAGAAGACGGGACGCCCGACCGCGAAGGCCGCGCCCAAGGACAAGGCGGGCGAAAAGATCAAGGCCGCCGACAAGACGCCCTCGAACATGTCCTCCAAGATCCGCGCGCTGCTGGTAGGCGCGAGCGTGGTCGTGATCGTGCTCGGCACCTTCAAGACGGCGATGACGCTGCTCGATACCGGCAGCGTGCTGGATCTGCCGCCGATGGAACGCGCCGCCGAGCCTTCCGCTCCGACGCAGCCGCCCGCAAGTGACAGCAGCGCCAAGCCTGCCATGCCCGCCCCCGCCTCGCCGCTGATGATGTCGCCGACGCCGGTGGAGAAACAATCGAACAATTCTCCGGCGCCGAACACGCTGGACAGTGCGCCGGTTGCAGCCCCGCCACAGGCGGCTTCGCCGGCGACGCCGGGCGACATCACCGGCACGGTTCGCACGTCGCCGCCGCTCGGCGGCAAGCTTGGGACGATCGCCATCCCGCCGGGCGAGCGGCTGCCCGACGGCCTCGGCGGCCCGGCGCTGCGCGCCGCCGCGATGAAGGGCGACCCGAGCGCGGCTTACGAAATCGGCCTGCGCTATGCCGAAGGCAAGGGTGTGGCGGCGAATCTCGACGAAGCGGCGAAATGGTATGAACGCGCGGCGCAGGCCGGCGTGGTGCCGGCGATCTTCCGCCTCGGCACCTTCTACGAAAAGGGTCTGAGCGTGAAGCGCGACGTCGAGATCGCGCGGCGCTATTACCTGCAGGCCGCCGACCGCGGCAACGCCAAGGCGATGCACAATCTCGCCGTGCTCGACGCCGATGGCGGCGGCAAGGGCGCCGACTACAAGAGCGCGTCGCAATGGTTCCGGAAGGCCGCCGATCGCGGCGTTGCCGACAGCCAGTTCAACCTCGGCATCCTCTATGCCCGCGGTATCGGCGTGGAACAGAACCTCGCCGAATCCTTCAAATGGTTCACTCTCGCCGCCGCCCAGGGCGACGCGGATGCCGGTCGCAAGCGCGACGATATTGCCAAGCGCCTCGATGCGCAGTCGCTGGCAGCCGCCAAGCTCGCGATCCAGACCTTCACCGTCGAGCCGCAGCCGGAAGACGCCGTCAACGTTTCCTCGCCTGCCGGCGGCTGGGACCAGGCCCCCGCGCCGGCCAATACGGCCAAGTCCGCGAGGCCCGTGGCCGCCAAACGCGCCGCGGCCGTTCAGGTTCAATAAGACAACGCGACGCAGCGATGCCGGCGGCATCGCTGCCATCTCCTCGGCCATAACCCTATATAGTGGGAACGGGCCAGCACGGCCCAAACGATGCGGCCCGCGACGAGGATCGAGTGTCAACCGAAGATAGCCAGGACGGGGATAGCCGTTTCCGCAGGTCGCCGACCGGCCCCGCCGTCGCACCGCCGCGCAGTCTTGCCGATCCGCCGCCTTCTCCTCCGCCGCCGGTTCAAGCGCCCCGCCGCCGCCGGCATGTCTGGTCGGTGGTAATCTTCCTGCTGCTGCTTTCCGGCATTGGTGTTCGCGCCTGGCGCGACCTGTCGCAACCCGAGGCGTGGGACTACTGGAAAGACCAGTATGTCTCGTCGAGCATGACCTTCCTGCCGATCGCCAAGGTCGGTCTCGACGGCCCCGCGCAGGGCCGGAGGGCGCTGTTCGTGAGCGGGACGATCGGACCCGCCGCCGCAAAACTGTTCCGCGACAAGCTCGACGAAGCCGGCCTCGCGGCGGGCGACATGATCCTGCTGTCCTCGCCGGGTGGCGACCTGAACCAGGCCGTCATCATGGGCGAGATCATCCGGTCGCGCGGCCTGGTGACGGCTGTCGGCAATGCCGACGCGTCGGGCCAGGTCAAACCCGCTTATTGTGCGAGCGCATGCGTGCTGGTCTATGCCGGCGGCAAGACCCGGTTCGGCGTACCGGGCTCGGCGTTGGGCGTTCATCGCTTTGTCACAACCAAGGAGATGAACGATCCGGTGGCCGAGACCCAGCGGGTCGCCGGCGCCGTGCTGGGCTACATGACCAAGATGGGTATCTCATCCTCGATCGTGGAAGCGATGTCGGAGACCAGGGACATCCGCTGGCTGAGCCCGAAGCAGGCGCTGGCGATGAACCTCGTCACCGACCCGCTCGGCCGGCCCTAGCCCTGCGGACCCTGAGGCAGCCTGGAATTATTCCAGCGCAACGATGTCCGTGACGAGCCTCGGAGCTTCGGCAAAAATTTGCCTTCCGGGGCATTTTTAGTCCCGCCTGCCGCCGAATTCAGTTATGCAGGGGCATGGGAACCGGGCCCTGCGTGCGCATCCATTGCGTGCGAGCCGGATTCCTCTGCCGGCAAATACAACAGAAACCAAGCCCTGGGCGGCCCCGGCTGCTGCAGCGGCCGTAGCCCAAAAGCAGGCGCGCGTGCAGCTCTACCTCCCGATCGCCGACATTCCGGTCAATGTTTTCCTCATCCTGGCGATGGGCGCGGCGGTTGGTTTCGTCTCCGGGATGTTCGGCATCGGCGGCGGCTTCCTGATGACGCCGCTGTTGATCTTCATCGGCATCGCGCCGGCGGTGGCGGTGGCCTCGGTCGCGAGCCACATTGCGGCCTCCTCGTTCTCCGGCGCGATATCCTACTGGCGGCGGCGCGCCATCGATCCCGTGCTGGCGGTGGTGCTATTGAGCGGCGGCGGCATCGGCACCGCACTCGGCGTCTGGACATTCACGCTGCTGCGCTCGCTGGGCCAACTCGATCTCATGATCGCGATGTCCTACGTGATCCTGCTGACCACCGTCGGCGGGCTGATGTTCTGGGAAGGCCTGCGCGCGCTGCTGCGGGCGCGGCGCGGTGGGCCGGTCACGACACGGCGGCCGGGCAGCCATGGCTGGATTCATGGATTGCCGCTGAAGATGCGGTTCAAGCGCTCCAAGATCTACCTGTCGGTCATTCCGGTGATCGTGATCGGCCTGATCATCGGCTTCATCGGCGCGGTGATGGGCGTCGGCGGCGGCTTCATCCTGGTGCCGCTGCTGATCTATGTGCTGCGGGTGCCAACCTCGACCGTGATCGGCACCTCGATGGTGCTCACCCTGGTCACCATGGTGTTCGCCACCATGCTGCATGCGGTCACCAACCATCTGGTGGACGCCGTGCTGGCACTGATCCTGATGATCGGCGGTGTCACCGGCGCGCAATTTGGCGCGCGGGCCGGGCAGAAAATCCGCGGCGAGCATTTGCGGCTGCTGCTCGGGTTGCTGGTGCTCGCAGTCGGCATCCGCTTCGCCGTCGAGCTGGTAATCCGGCCGGAAGATCTCTTCACCGTACGGCAGACCGGAGTCACCGGATGACCGCGCGCCTCGCCACGATATTCGGATGCCTCGCGCTCGGCGCCGTGCTTGCGGCGTCGCCTGTGCAGGCGGAGAAGCTGATCGTCTCGGTGTCGAACCATCGCGTCACGGTGACGCCGAACTATTCAGGCGAGGAACTGGTACTATTCGGCTCGGTGGAAAAGGACGCCGCGACGCCGCCCCACCGCACCAATTACGATCTCGTGGTCACCGTGCGCGGCCCGCGCGCCGACATGGTGACGCGCCGCAAGGAGCGACGGTTCGGGATCTGGATCAACACCAACTCGCGGCAGTTCATCAGCGTACCGAGCTATCTGGCGCTGTTCTCCAACCGGCCGTTCGAATCGATCGCGACGCCGGAAGTGCAGCGGCGGCAGCAGCTCGGGCTGAACAACGTGCTGCTGACCCAGCGCGTCGGCCCCGATTACGCCGACGTGGTGCCGAACGACGCGTTCCGCAGCGCCTTCGTGCGGCTGCGCATGCAACACGGCCTCTATCGCGAGGACACGTCGGCGGTGACGTTCCTGACGCCGACGCTGTTCCGCACCGGCATTCCGCTGCCGGCGGAGGTGCCGATCGGAACCTATTCGGTGGAGATCAAGCTGTTCGCCGAGGGCGGATTGGTGACGAAGACGGACACCGCGTTCGAAATCGTCAAGGTCGGATTCGAGCAGTTCGTCGCGACCACCGCGCAGCAACACGGCTTCGTCTACGGGCTCGTCACCGCCTTCATGGCGCTGATGACCGGCTGGATGGCCTCGATCGTGTTCCGGAAGGATTGAGCCTGAGCTTCGAGTTATGACTGGATCAGAAACGGCCGTTCTTGATTCTTGTTTACCTTGCACGAACGGCATCCACCCCGGATCAAGCCCGGGCAGGTCTTCGCCTTGAAAGGCAATCGTCATGTGCAGGGACGGAACACCGGCAGTTCGACGCGCACGCGCGTGCCGCCGCCCGGCGCCTCCGCCAAGCCGATCATCCCGTCGTGCGCTTCCACCAGGCTGCGCGCGACCGCAAGTCCCAGTCCCGCGCCCCCAGTCGTGCGATTGCGCGAGCCGTCGAGACGGTTGAACGGCTCCAGCATGGCCTGACGCCGGTCCGCAGGAATTCCCGGACCCTCGTCATCGACGGTCAAGACGATTGCGGGACCTTCCACCTGAAGCCTCAGGCGGGCGACGCGACCGTATTTGATGGCGTTGTCGATGATGTTGGCGATGGTCCGCCGCAGTGCCAGACGATCGCCGAGCACGATGACATCACGGGTGGCCGCATCTGCCGAGAATTCGGCATGACCTCCCTGGGCGCGGCGGTCATCGGCCTCCGTGCGCACCAACGCCGCGAAATCCACCATCTCCTGAGAGAGCTGCCCCGCTCCGACGCGGCTCGACAGCAGCGCGTCGTCGAGCAGGCGGATCATGTCGTCGATGTCGGCGATGGCGCGCCGCTGTTCGGACGCATCCGGGATTTCTTCGACACGCAGCCGCAGGCGCGTCGCAAACGTCCTGACATCATGGGCGATGCCTCCGATCAGGGTCATGCGCGACCGCATCATTTCGTTCAGCCGGGTCTGCAGGCGGTTGAATGCGGCAATCACCGCTCGAATCTCCGGCGCACTGCGGCGCGCCTCAGGGAGCGGTGGCGGATCGGCAGATAGATCGACCCGGTCGACGGCGGCTGCAAGCTGTGCCAGCGGCCGGGTTTCGCGCTGCATCACCAGCAGGGCCAGCAGCGCGACGATGGTACCGAACAACCCGATGCCGAGACCTACCGGCAAGCCAAGCGGAGTTACCGGCAGGCGGGTCGTTGCGTCGACGACCAGCGTTTCTCCGGTACGCAGCCCGATCCTCAACTCGACCGCATTCGACATCGCCCTCGCCAGACGCGGAAACCATCGGTCGTGGGCTGCGGCCGTTGTCGGCACAACCGTGACGTCACGGCCGGGGAGTGCGGAGGAATACATCTCGTCGAGCCTGGCTTGCTGATTGCGTACAATGCGTGACTCCGGAGCCGGAGCAACGCCTGTGGCGTCGACGCGAACCGCAAATTGCGGAGACGAAACGGCCGCAAGAAGCGTGCGGCGCATGTCCGGATCGGACCGCTCGACCAATTCCGCAATGGCCAGCAGCCGAGCTGGCGAAGGCCGCGCCAGGTCATTTTCCCGGACCGAGGTTCGATAGAACACCGCGATGATGGTGATGCTGATCGCAGAAAGCGCGACGATGACGATCAGCGCAAGGCGGGTTGCCAGCGTCGCGCGCAGCATCACGACACCTGCTTCACGGATGACGTGAACAGATAGCCGCCGTTGCGCACCGTGGTGATCAGGCCGGACCCGGGGCTCGCGGCATCGAGCTTCTTGCGCAGCCGCGAGATCAGCATGTCGACGGTGCGATCAAACGGCTCGGCCGAGCGCCCGCGGGTCCAGTCGAGGATCTGGTCACGCGTCAGCACCCGGCGAGGCCGTTGCACGAAGCAGCCCAGCAGGTCGAACTCCGCGCTGGTGAGTTGCAGAGGATCCTGGCTGGAATCGCCGAACCCGACGCTGCGTGAATCGAGGTCGATCACGAACCGGTCGAACGCATAGCGCCGCGCCGGCAGCCTTGCTGGCGCCGCCTGGGCGCGACGCAGGACGGCGCGGATCCGCGCCAGCAATTCACGCGGCCCGAACGGCTTGCTGAGATAGTCGTCGGCTCCCATTTCCAGACCGACCACGCGATCGATCTCGTCGCTCTTTGCCGTCAACATGAGGATCGGGATATTGTCGTCGGCGCGCAGCCGTCGGCAGATCGACAGCCCATCCTCGCCCGGCAGCATCAGGTCGAGCACCACCAGATCCGGGCGCAGCCTCTGCAGCACCGCGTCCATCGTCTTGCCGCTATCGGCACACGCGACCTCAAATCCCTCCCGCTGCAGAAAATCGGCGAGCAGCCGTGATATTTCGGGGTCGTCTTCCACGATCAGGAGCGAAGCCGGGGGCATGGTCATGGCCATATTGTGGACACGGCCACGTGTCGCGCAAGACCGGGGACCGCGTTGTTACATACTGTTACATCCGATCGACAAAGCGATATCAGCCGTTTCTCCGCATAAATATCCGGCTGACACGGCCTCGGCAGTCTCCTCGCATGGCTACCGCAACGGCAGCCTTCATCCATCAAGGAGACCGCAACCATGAAGAAACTCATCGCCATGTCCACGCTGGCCGGCGCCCTTTCGATCGCTGCCGCTGCTGACGCCAGCGCCTGGACCCGCTCGGGGACCACGACAGGACCGCGGGGGACCTCGAGCGTACAGGCCTCGGGCAGTTGCGCCAACGGCTCCTGCTCGCGCACCGTGACCCGCACGAACCCATACGGCAACACCTACACCCGCCAGGGCACGGTCACCCGCTACTGACGGTAACGGCAGTCGCTCGGGGCGCGCCGGTTGCCTCGAGCGATCGCCTCTCGCCCGCCTATCCCCGCAACTTCGAGGAGATCACTTTGCCCAGGTTTTCCGTATCTTCGATACCGGCTCTCGCGCTGGCCGGCTCAACTCTTGTATCGACCGCATTCGCCGTGGCTGGTTTTGCGCAGGCGCAGGTATCGCCGCAAATGCGTGGCGAAGCACTGACCCTGATGCAGATTTGCCGCGGCGATTACGACCGCCTGTGCGCCGGCATTCAGCCCGGCGGTGGACGCGTGCTTGCCTGCCTCCAGAACCATTCGAACCAGCTTAGTGTCGCCTGCGGACAGGCCATGCCCCGCGCCCAAGCGCTGAAGGACGGCGCGGCGGCCGCCGGCGTGATGCCGAAATAGCGAGAGCCTGCGCCATGGAGCCGTTGTTCCCCAGCCCCTATTTCCGCGGCCTGGTCCTGGTGACCGCACTCGGCTTCATGGCGCTGGAATATGGACTGGGCCGTCTCGTGCATCGCCAGACGCATGACTGGCGGGAGAGTGCCGCGACGCTCGGGGTCGCGGTCGTGCAGAACCTCGTCCGCCTGGTCGAAGCCGGCCTCGTCGCGATACCGTTCGCGTACGTCTATCAACACCGGCTGTTCGATTTCTCAGCAACGAACGCGCCCGCCCTGCTCGGGCTGTTTCTCGGCAGCGAGTTTCTCTACTACTGGCAGCATCGCGCCTCGCACCGAATCCGCTGGATGTGGGCGACACATCGCGTCCATCATTCGCCGACCCGATTCAACCTTACGACGGCCGTCCGGCTCGGCTGGACCGGCAACATCTCCGGCAACTTCCTGTTCTTCCTGCCGCTGGCCTGGATCGGGTTTCATCCATTCGCCGTCGTCACGATGCTCGGCGTCAACCTGACCTATCAGTTCTTCATCCATACCGAGTTGGCACCACGGCTCGGTCCACTTGAGTTCGTGCTCAACACGCCTGCACACCATCGCGTGCACCATGCGTCGAACGAGCCATGCCTCGACAAGAACTACGGCGGCATGCTGATCATATTCGATCGGCTGTTCGGCAGCTTCGCCCACGCACCGGCAGACGAACCGCTTCGTTACGGACTGGTCGGCGGCAAACAGTCCTTCAACCCGGTACGGATTGCACTCGGGGAATGGGTCGCGATGCTCCGCGACGTCCGTAAGGCCGCAGGCGCTTGGGCAAAATTTCGCGCGATGTTCGGCCCGCCCGCCATGTGAGGAATGCCATTACCGGCTGGCGATCGTCACTTTCCGGCGAAGAACCCCACCCCCATCGCCACGACGCTGAGCATCATCGCGATCGTCGACAGCCAGCCGAGCCAATACAGTGGGCCGCCGACCACGAAGCTGCCCATGACGTCCTTGCGGCGTGCCATGAACATCAACAGCACCATCACCGGCACGGCGAGCACGCCGTTGATGACAGCGCTCCAGTACAGCGCCGAGATCGGATTGATCGGGGTGAAGTTGAGCGCGATGCCGATCCCGGCCGATAGCGCCAGCACGCCGTAGAACGCCGCGGCCTCCTTGGGCTTGCGTGCGAGGCCGACCGGCCATCGCCGTCCCTCGCCCACGGCGTAGGCGGTGGCGCCGGCCAGTACCGGGATCGCCAGCAAGCCGGTGCCGACGATGCCGAGCGCAAAAATCACTTCGGCAAACGCGCCGGCAATCGGCCGCAGCGCTTCTGCCGCTTCCGCCGATGTCTGGATGTCGGTCTTCCCGGCCGCATGCAACGTCGCCGCTGCCGTCACGATGATCGACAGTGCGATCAGATTGGAGAACGCCATGCCGACGATGGTGTCGGCGCGGATGCGATGAAACTCCTTCCGCGCGCCGTAGTGCTTTTCGATCAGCGGCTGCTTCCTCGCGTCGACGCGCTGGTCTTCGGCCTCCTGCGAGGCCTGCCAGAAGAACAGGTAGGGCGAGATCGTGGTGCCAAGGATGGCCACGATGGTGGTGAAATAATCGGCGTTCCAGGACAGGCGCGGAACGAGGATGCCGGCCAGCGCCTCGCCCCATGAGACCTTCGCAAAGGCCAGCGCCGCGACGTAGGCGAACAGGCTGAGCGTCAGCCATTTCAGCACCGACACGTAGCGCTTGTAATCGAGGAAGATCTGCGCCACGACCGACGTCACGCCGAAAAGCAGGACATAGACGATGCCGTGGCCGCCGATCAGCAGCATGGTCGCATCGGCCATGGCGCCGAGGTCGGCGCCGATGTTGATGGTGTTGGCGATGAACAACAGCGCCACCACCACGTTGAGCAGCCATGCCGAATAATGCCGGCATACATTGCCTGAAATGCCGTGGCCGGTGACACGGCCGACGCGGGCGGAAATCTCCTGGATCGCCGCCATCAGCGGAAACGTCAGCAGCATGGTCCAGCCGATGCCATAGCCGAGTTGCGCGCCGGCCTGGCTGTAGGTGCCGATGCCCGATGGATCGTCGTCGGACGCACCCGTGATCAGGCCGGGGCCGAGCGCCTTCAGTGCGTCGCGCAGGCGCAACGGCGAAGGCGGCTCAGCCGTCACCACCGGCTTTGCGTGCGCGGAGCCCGCATGCGGCGGATGGTTAGGGTGCGAATGGTTCCGGTGAGAGTTGTTTCGATCTGCCATGCCAGGTCCAGCCGCAGCGACAACGAAGCTGGCGGGGGTCGGTTCCCCGGCGCGGAACCTGCCTCAGGATACTGTGACAGACAAGCCGTTCTGTTGATTGAAGGCGTTCAATAGCAGCGCGAGGCGGCGATGGCGTGAAGCCTGTTGTCGCCGAGCACATGGGCCATCAGGCCCGGCGCGCGGAAGATCCTTGCGAATGCGGGATCGCGGATGCTCAGGCCACCGGCATAGGCGCCGAACGCCGGCATGACCGCGCGCTCGCCGTCGGAAGCGAAGCATCGCCGCTCCATCGAGCGGCCGCGGGCGGCGACGCGCGCCTTCGGATGCAGATGGCCGGCGATTTCGCCCGCCGCGCCGGTCGGCTCGTGACGAAAGGCGATCGGCCCGATCGCAACCTCGTTGGCGACCACGCCGCCAAGATCGGACGGCAGCGCCGGATCATGATTGCCCGAGATCCAGATCCAGTCACGCCGCGTCTGCATCGCGGAGAGCGCGTCGCGGTCCGGAACCGACAGCCGCTCATGCGCGGTGCGGTCATGAAAGCTGTCGCCCAGCGCGATCACCATCCGCGGGTCGTGCCGCGCGATCACGGCGGCAAGCCGGCTCAACGTCGCAACCGTGTCGTACGGCGGCAGCAGCACGCCACGCGCGGCGAAGCTGGAGCCCTTTTCCAGATGCAGGTCGGAAACCACCAGCAGGCGCTGCTCCTGCCAGAACAGCGCGCCGGAGAGATCGGCGAGCATGCAAACGCCGGCGATTTCCAACATGCTGTTGGGGACGACCGAAAGAAACACATTCTCCGTCATGGCCGGGCCTGTCCCGGCCATCCACGTCTTGACCGCGCAAAGAAAGACGTGGATGCCCGGGTCGAGCCCGGGCATGACGATGTTGGTAGAGCTTTGTCCGACAAATTCATTTCTTACGACATCGCCTCTTTGACGAGTTCATCGGCGGCTTCCGCCAGCAACTCGTCCGCCGCTTCGCCATAAACCGACTCGCGGCCGATTTCCAGCATCACAGGCACCGCCAGCGGCGAAACATGTTCGAGTTCCCGATGGGTGATTCGCCCCTGAATGCGGGAGAGCATATCACCCAATCGCTTGAGATCGAGCAGGCCGGCGGCCGCATCGGCACGCGCGGCGCGCAGCAGCACGTGGTCGGCCTGGTGCTTGCGCAGCACGTCGTAGACGAGGTCGGTCGAGAACAGCACCTGGCGGCGGCTCTTCTCCTCGCCGGTGAAACGGCGCGGAATCAGCCCCGAGATCAGCGCGCAGTTGCGGAAGGTGCGTTTCATCAGCGCGGATTCGGCGAGCCACGCTTCGAGATCATCGCCGAGCATGTCGGGCGAGAACAATGCGGCGAGATCGAGCTTGCGGTGACGCACCAGATGCGAGATGTCGCCGACGGCCCAGATCGCGAGCGCATATTCATTGGCGACGAATCCGAGCGGCCGGGCGCGGGCGCGCTCCAGCCGGCGCGTCAGCAGCATGCCGAGCGTCTGGTGCGCGAGCCGGCCCTCGAACGGATAGCACACCATGTAATGCCTGCCGCCGCGCGGAAAGGTTTCGATCAAAAGCTCGCGCGCCGCCGGCACGCGGGAAAAATCCCTTTGCAGCGACAGCCAGTCGCGCACCTGCTCCGGCAGCGCATTCCACTGCCTGGTGTCGTCGAGCAGTTTCCGCACGCGCTCGGCCAGATATGTCGAGAGCGGAAACTTGCCGCCCATGTAGGAGGGCACCTTGGCGTCGCTGTCATTGGCGCGGGAGACATAGACCTGGTCCTCGACCAGCGCCTCGTATCGCACGACCTCGCCGCCGAACACGAAGGTGTCGCCCACAACCAGCCCCTCGATGAAATATTCCTCGATCTCGCCCAGCATCCTGCCGCCGCGGCCAAGCATACCGGTGGAGCCCGAGCCGCCGCCGCGCGAGCGCACCAGCTTCACCTTGAGCATCGCCTCCTCGACGATGGTGCCGACGTTGAGACGGTAGCTTTGCCGCACCCGCGGATTGGCGACGCGCCAGCGCCCCTGCTTGTCCTGTTTGATGCGGGCGAAGCGTTCGTAGGTCTTCAGCGCATAGCCGCCGGTGGCGACGAAATCGACGACGTCGTCGAAATCGGTTCGCGTCAGTGCAGCATAGGGCGCCGCTGTCAGCACTTCCGCATAGAGTTCGTCCGAGAGGAACGGCTCGCCGCAGGCGCAGCCGAGCACATGCTGCGCCAGCACGTCCAGCCCGCCGGTGCGCAAGGGCGGCGTATCCTGCGCATTCTCGGCGATTGCATCGATCGCGACCCGGCATTCCAGCACCTCGAAGCGGTTGGCCGGAATCAGTACGGCGCGCGACGGTTCGTCGAGACGGTGGTTGGCGCGGCCGATCCGCTGCATCAGCCGCGATGAACCCTTGGGCGCGCCGACATTGATGACGAGATCGATGTCGCCCCAGTCGATGCCGAGATCGAGCGACGAGGTGCAGACCACGCCGCGCAGCTTGCCGGCGGCCATCGCATCCTCGACCTTGCGGCGCTGGGCGACGTCGAGCGAGCCGTGATGCAGCGCGATCGCGAGGCCGTCGTCGTTCATGCGCCAGAAATCCTGGAACAGCATCTCGGCCTGGCTGCGGGTGTTGACGAAGATCAGCGTGGTCTTGTTGCGTTTGATCAGGTCGTACATTTCGCCGAGCGCATGGCGCGCGGTGTGGCCGGCCCATGGCAACCGCTCCCTGGTATCGAGCATCTCGACGATCGGCGCCGCCGCGCCGCCGGCAACCACGATATCAGCGGAGGTTTCCTTGCCGTCGCGCTGCGGCGCCAGGAACCGCGCCAGCGATTCCGGCTCGGCCACCGTCGCCGACAGCCCGATGGCGCGCATGTCGGGCGCCAGCCGCCACAGCCGCGCCAGCCCGAGCGACAGCAGGTCGCCGCGCTTGGAGGTGACCAGCGCATGCAGCTCGTCGAGCACGACGCGCTTGAGCGAGGAAAACAGGAACGGGGCGTCGTCCGACGACAACAGCAGCGCCAGTTGCTCGGGCGTTGTCAGCAAGACGTCCGGCGGGTAGCGCCGCTGCCGCTGCCGCCGCGAGACCGGCGTGTCGCCGGTGCGGGTCTCGACCTTGATCGGCAGGCCCATTTCCGCAATCGGCGTTTCCAGATTGCGCGCGATGTCGACCGCGAGCGCCTTCAACGGCGAGATATAAAGGGTGTGGAGACCACCGGTGCGCTTCACGCTGCCGCCGGTCGAAACGAGGTTTTTCTTCTCGCCCTTCACACCGTCAGAAGCAGAGAGTTCCACCAGCGTCGGCAGGAATCCAGCCAGCGTCTTGCCGGCGCCGGTCGGCGCAATCAAGAGCGCCGAGCGGTCGTCACGGGCTTTCGCCAGCAGCGCGAGCTGATGCTCGCGCGGCACCCAGCCGCGCGACGCAAACCAGCGACGGAAGCGGTCCGGCAGCAACACAGCCGTTTCGAGCGGCGTGGGGGGCAAGGGGTCGGGCGACGGCACCCGTTAGAGCTAAGCCGTCGAGGTGGCTTCGTCGAGGGCCCTGGAAGTCACCTCTCCCCGCGAAGAGCGGGGAGAGGGAGGGAAAAGCATCACTCCGTCACGGGCTTGTCGGAGATGTCCCAGTCCTTGCCGTTGAAGACGGAGATATAGAGCGTCTTCATCGGGGTATAGTCGTCGGGCGTGTAGCTGAAATTGACGCCATCGAGGAAATACGGCGAGTGAAAGCCCGCCAGCGTCGTCGCGTGCTTGAGCACGTTGGCGCGGGTGAGTTCGTTGCCGCAGCGACGCAGGATCTCCGCCATCGACGCGACCTGGCCATAACCGGCAAAGGCGATGGTGTTGTCGGGATCGACGGTGGGCAGGTATTTCTTGCGAAGTTCCTCGAACGCCATCACGTCCGGATCTTTCTCGAACCGCGGCACGCCGACTTCCTTGGCGTAACGGATGGCGACGATGCCGGCGCAGTTCTCGAGGCCTGCGGCGCTGAGAATCGAACGTCCCGTCGAGCCCGCGGACAAGAGGTGCAGCGGCTTCCAGCCGAGCTCCGCGACCTTCCGGATCGACTGCGACGACGCCTTGCCGGTCGAGATGTTGTAGAACACGTCGGCGCCGGACTTGGAGAGGTTGATGAGCTGCGAATCGACTGTCGGTTCGGTCAGGTCATAGCTCTGCTCCATGATCACCTTGGCGGTGCCGCCGGCGTCCGCCAGCACCTTCTTGAAGGGGCCGAGGAAGTCGCGGCCGAAATCGTCGTTCTGGTAGAGGATGCCGACCTTGGCATTGGGGTTGGCTGCGATGACATGCTTGGCGAGAATGCGCGCTTCGGTCGGATAAAGCGGCAGGCCCGCCATCGTCCATTTGAAGTTCTTCGGGTCGTTCCACTTCGACGCGCCGGTGTTGAGCAGGAGCTGCGGCACCCCCTTCGAGTTCAGATATTTGTGCACGGCGGTCTGCGGCGCGGTGCCGAGCGAGCCGTACAGCGCCAGCACTTCCTCCTGCTCGACCAGCCGCCGCGTCGCCTCGACGCATTTCGGCGCGCTGTAGGCGTCGTCCATGCTGAAGAATTTCACCTTGCGTCCATTGATGCCGCCCTTCTCGTTCAGCATCTGGAAATAGGCTTCGCCGACACGACCGAGCACGCCGTAGAGCGAGCCGGGACCGGAGTGCGGCACGGTCTGCCCGAGCTTGATTTCGGTATCGCTCGCGCCGGGATCGTATTTCTTTTCCTGCGCCCAGACGAACGGCGCGGGCATGGCGGTTGCGAGGACGGAGGCCAGTGTGGTGGCGCCGAACTCGCGCCGCGTCAGTTTGTTCTTCATTGTTGTTCTCCCTCGATCATGGCCGATCACGCATCAATCCACGATCTCGTTTTCTTGTTAAAGCTCGATCCTTGTCTGGTTTCGGATCCAGCCGTGATGCCGCCTTGATCGGACATTCCGGCATCACGGGCAATAGCCATCAACCAGCGTTGCGACGCAATGCCGCCATACGGCAGCCGCGTAGCGTCTAGACTCAAGTTTTCGCGGCAACCACGACCAGGCCGGGCACGGGCATGTTGTCCTCATTGCGGGCGGAACGGTCTTCCAGCAGCGGCAATTCCAGCCCGCAGGCCTCGACCGCCGCACGCACGTAAGCCGCCGCGTGGGCATAGCGGAGCCCCGTACCGATGACGACGCCTTCGCCGTCATGGGTTTCCGTCGTGAACGCGAACAGCCCGCCCGGCGCCAGCACGCGTGCGGCTTCCGCCAGTACCGGCGCCAGATCGGCGACGTAGACCATCGCATCCGCGGCGAGAATGAGATCCGCGCTGGCGTCCGGCCGCGCGCGCAGACCCTGCAACATGTCGGCGACTTCGAGCTCCGCATAAAGCGAGGTGGCGCGCGCCCGCTCGATCATCCGCGGCGACAGATCGACGCCGATGAACTGATCGACGCTGCGGGTGAAGGCGGCGGCAGCGAGCCCGGTGCCGCAGCCGAGATCGATGGCGTGCTTGAAGAACGCCGGCTTGCGGTCGACCGATCGCACCGACAGCACGGCCTTGAACAGCAGCGCCGGGCCGCGATAGCCGAGATCGCCTACCAACGAGGCTTCGAACCGCGGGGCATACTGGTCGAACAGCGTTTGCACGTAGGCCTGCGGCATGCCGGACACGGGCTCGGCGCCAAGCCGCATCAGCCGCAGCCCGGCGCCGTGGCGGTCGCCGGGATCGCTGGCCTGCGCCTGCTGATATGCCGCGATCGCCGCCCGGTGCTCGCCAAGTTCTTCACGGATTCCGCCGAGCGTGAACCAGGCGGAGGTGAAATTCGGCGCCAGCTCGATCGCCTGCATCATAAGATCGGCGGCGGCAGCCAGATCGCCCTTCAATTGCAAATCCCGCGCGAAATCAAACCGGCGGTCGGCCATCAAATCGCCGGAGGACAGAAACAGTCGCGCGGGCATGGGTTCCAGGATGCGCAGGTCCCGCGCATGACGGGTAAAATTCGATGCAAGACCTCCTATATAACCCCGCATGCGCCCGCAAGACATACTGATGCCCGTTCCCGCCGGCCTTTGCTGCAAGCCCGGCGGCTTCCATATCGATCCGGTGCGCGCCGTCGAGCGGGCGGTGATCACGCACGGCCATTCCGACCATGCCCGGCCCGGCCATGGCGCAGTGCTCGCCACGCAGGAAACGCTCGACATGATGCGGCTGCGCTATGGCGACAATTTCGCCCGCAGCACGCAGGCCATCCGCTACGGCGAGGAAATCCGGCTCGGCGACGTCACGATCAAATTCCATCCCGCCGGCCACGTGCTGGGCTCGGCGCAGGTCGCGGTGAGTTGCAAGGATACCTGCATCGTCGCCTCCGGCGACTACAAGGACGCCGCGGATCCGACCTGTGCACCGTTCGAAGTGGTTCCGTGCGATGTCTTCATCACCGAGGCCACATTCGGCCTTCCGGTGTTTCGCCACGGCAACGCAACCGACGAGGTAAGGAAGCTGCTGGCTTCGGTCGCGCTGTTTCCGGAGCGCGCGCATCTGGTCGGCGCCTACTCGCTCGGCAAGGCGCAGCGTGTGATCGCGTTGCTGCGCGAGGCCGGTTACGACGCGCCGGTCTATCTGCACGGCGCGATGGAGAAGATCACGCACTACTATGAAAGCCGCGGCGTGGCGCTCGGCGAGCTGCGCCCGGTCAAGGGCATGAAGAAGGCCGATCTCGCCGGCACCATCACGCTGGCGCCGCCGTCGGCGACGTCAGACGTCTGGACACGGCGTTTTCCCGATCCGGTCACCGCGTTCGCCTCGGGCTGGATGCGGGTGCGGGCGCGCGCCCGACAGCGCGGCGTCGAGCTGCCGCTGGTGATCTCGGACCACGCCGACTGGGATGGACTGACCGCGACCATCGAGGCGACCGGCGCCGGCGAGGTGTGGGTCACGCACGGCCAGGAAGACGCGCTGGTGCACTGGTGCAGGTCGCGCGGGCTGGCCGCACGGCCGCTCGATCTCGTCGGTTACGGCGACGAGGAGGAGACCGAAGCGGTCGCGGCCGACGAGGGCGAGGCATGAACCGCTTCGCCGAACTGCTCGATCGCCTCGCCTATGAGCCCGGCCGCAACAACAAGCTGCGGCTGATCACCGCCTATTTCCGCGAAATCCCCGATCCCGACCGCGGCTACGCGCTGGCGGCGCTGACCGGCGCGCTATCGTTCAAGCACGCCAAGCCCGGGCTCATTCGCGACCTGATCACCGATCGCACCGACCCGGTGCTGTTCGGATTGTCGTATGATTACGTCGGCGATCTCTCCGAGACGGTTGCGCTGATGTGGCCGAAGCTCGCGCTCGCCGGCCACAACAACCCGCCACCGCCGACCCTCTCGGAAGTCGTCACCACGCTGCGCACGCTCGGCAAGACCGAGCTGCCGAAACAGCTCGCGCGCTGGCTCGACGAACTCGACGAGACCGGACGCTGGGCGCTGCTGAAGCTCGTCACCGGCGCGATGCGGATCGGGATTTCGGCGCGGCTGGCCAAGACTGCTGCCGCCGCGCTTGGGGACAAGGATCCGCACGAGGTCGAACTGATCTGGCCGGGACTTTCGCCGCCCTATCTCGACCTGTTCGCATGGCTGGAAGGCCGCGGCGACAAGCCGGTCAATCGCGATCCTGCGCCATTCCGCCCCGTGATGCTGGCGCATGCGATCGAGGATGCGGATTTCGGCAATCTTGATCCGGGCGATTTTATCGCGGAATGGAAATGGGACGGCATCCGCGTGCAGGCGGTGAGCGGCCGCGACGAACGCGGCCATCTGCAGGCGCGGCTCTATTCGCGCACCGGCGAGGACATCACGAGAAGCTTTCCCGATCTTGTTCCCTCGCTGCATCTGCCCGGCGCGATCGACGGCGAGCTGCTGGTGTTGCGCGAGGGCCGCGTCCAGACCTTCAACGTGCTGCAGCAGCGGCTGAACCGGAAACTCGTCTCGCCGAGGCTGATGAAGGAATTTCCGATTCACCTGCGCGCCTACGACCTGCTCGGCGACGACGAAAACGACCTGCGCGAACTGCCATTTGCCGAGCGCCGCGCGCATCTGGAGAAATTCATCCGCAAGCTCGACGATCCCCGTATCGACCTGTCGCCGACGGTTGCCTTCGATAGCTGGGAGGCGCTGATGGCGGCGCGCGCCGATCCGGCCAGCGCCGGCGCGGGCGAGGACGCCGAGGCGGTCGAAGGCGTGATGCTGAAGCGCCGCGACGCGCCCTACCTGCCGGGGCGCCCCAAGGGCCAGTGGTGGAAGTGGAAGCGCGACCCGCACATCATCGACGCCGTGCTGATGTACGCGCAGCGCGGCCACGGCAAGCGCTCGTCCTATTATTCGGATTATACCTTCGGTGTCTGGACCTCCGGCGACGAGGGCGAGCAACTGGTGCCGGTCGGCAAGGCCTATTTCGGCTTCACCGACGAGGAACTGCTGCAGATCGACCGCTTCGTCCGCCGCAACACCACGGAGAAATTCGGACCCGTCCGGCATGTCGTGCACGAGCCGGACCAGGGCCTGGTGCTGGAGGTCGCATTCGAGGGGCTGGCGCGCTCGCCGCGGCACAAATCCGGCGTCGCGATGCGGTTCCCGCGCATCAGCCGGCTGCGCTGGGACAAGCGGCCGCGCGAGGCCGACCGGCTGGAGACGCTGGAGCGGATGCTGAAGGATGTGACAGCAATTTAACTTCTCCAACGCATGGCAGCCATTGACGCCGCGATGCGGGTTCCCCATCTGCCCCGCCGTGCCGTATAATGGGCGCGAACTCGCGAGGAGCAACCGATGCCCAACGACATCAGAGACCTGCCGGCCAGCAATGACGGCCTGTACCGCTTTCTCGGCGGCTCGCCGCTGGCGGTGGCGTTCCGGCTGATCCTGCTGTCGATCCTGGTCGGCGTGGTGCTTGCCGCGATCGGATTCGATCCCTGGAACATCCTGTACAGCATCCGCATGCTGTTCCAGCGGCTATGGGATCTCGGCTTCGACGCCGTCAACTGGCTGTGGCGCTACTTCCTGCTCGGCGCCGTCATCGTGGTTCCGATCTGGCTGCTGTCGCGGCTGTTCGGCAACTCCCGCGGACGCTAGCTCCCTCCTGCAAGGCCGCAGCCGATGCAACTTCGATTTGTCGGCTGCGGCGACGCGCTCGGTTCCGGCGGCAGGTCCAACACCTGCTTCCACGTCACGGGCGCCCACGTCAATTTCCTGATCGATTGCGGCGCATCGTCATTGCCGGCGCTGAAGCGGCTTGGCATCGCGCGCGACGGCATCGACCTGATCCTGATCACGCATTTCCACGGCGACCATTTCGGCGGCCTGCCGTTCCTGCTGCTGGACGCGCAATTCACGCGGCGCTCGCGGCCGCTCGTCATCGCCGGCCCTGACGGCATCGAGGCGAAGCTCGCCAATCTGATGGAGGCGCTGTTCGAGCACTCCTCCAAGACGAAACAACGCTTTGATCTCTCCGTCGTCGCGCTCACACCCGGACAAAGGCGGACGTTCGGCGACGTCAGCGTGACGCCCTATCCCGTCGTCCATGGCGAATCCGGCGGGCCGTTCCTGGCCTATCGCGTCGAGGCCGAAGGCCGCACCATCACCTACAGCGCCGATACCGAATGGACCGAGACGCTGATCCCGGCGGCGCGCGGCGCCGACCTGTTCATTGCCGAAGCCTACTACTACGATAAGCTCGTCAAGAATCACCTCAGCCTGAAGACACTGGAAGCGCATCTGCCCGAGATCGGCGCCAGGCGGCTGATCCTGACACACATGAGCGACGACATGCTCGGCCGGTTGGGTTCGACTGCCCTACGCGACCGCCGATGACGGCATGGTGGTCGAGCTCTAGGCATGCATTCTCCCGCTCCGGCATCGAAAGTCACGACGGCACAGGTGTTCGCCATCGCAGGCCCCGCGATGGTCGCGAACCTGACCACGCCGCTGATCGGCATCGTCTCGACCACCGCCATCGGCCGGCTCGGCGACGCCACGATGCTTGGCGGCGTCGCGATGGCCTCCGTGCTGTTCGACTGCACGTTCTGGCTGTTCGCGTTCCTGCGCATGAGCACGGTCGCGTTCACGGCGCAGGCGCTGGGTGCGGGCGAGACATCGGAGCTGCGCGCGATCCTGATGCGCGGGCTGATCGTCGCGGCGCTGATCGGCTCGGCTCTTATTGCGCTGCAGATACCGCTCGCGGCGATTCTGCTGGGAGCGATGGGCGGCAGCGAAGGCGTCACACGCGCCGCCAAGATCTATTTCACGATCCGGATCTGGTCGGCGCCGCTGGCGCTCGGCAATTACGTCGTGCTCGGCTGGCTGATCGGTCAGGCCCGCGCCAGGCTCGCGCTGGGCACGCAGGTCACCATCAACCTGATCAACATGGCGGCAACCGTGCTGCTGGTGCTGGTGTTCGACTTCGGCATTGCCGGGGCGGCGATCGCCGCCGTCATCGCGGAAGCCACAGGCCTCGTGCTCGGCATCGCGATCGCGCGGCGGCTCTCGCAAGGCCAACTCGCGGTATCACGGGCAACGCTGTTCGAACGCGCCAAGCTGATGCGAATGCTGTCGGTCAACCGCGACATCATGATCCGCACGGCGTCGCTCATCGCCGCGTTCCTGTTCTTTACCGCCCAGGGCGCACGCGCCGGCGACATGACGTTGGCGGCGAACGCCGTGCTCAACAATTTCCTGCTGATCAGCGCCTTCTTCCTCGATGGTCTCGCCAATGCCGCCGAGCAGCTTTGCGGCCGGGCCTACGGTGCGCGCGACAGGAATGCCTTTGCCGGCGCGGTCAGGCTGGTGGTGATCTGGGGCTTCGGCTTCGCGCTGGCAGTCGCCGCCTGTTTCCTGCTGTTCGGCCCCGCGCTGATCGACATGATGACCGCGAGCGCGGACGTTCGGCGCATCGCGCGGGACTATCTGCCGTTCGTGATATTCGCGCCGTTGCTCGGCGTGTTCGCCTTTGCCTATGACGGCGTCTATATCGGCGCGACCTGGGCGCGCGACATGCGCAACCTGATGGTGCTATCGCTGCTCATCTTCCTCGCCGCATGGTTTTCGTTGCGGTCGTTCGGCAATGCCGGCCTGTGGGGCGCGCTGTTGGTGCATTACGCCGCCCGCGGCGGACTGGAAGCGCTGAGATATCCGGCGCTGCTGAGGAAGTCGTTCAGTTAGAGCGTTTTCGAGCGAAGTGGATACCGGTTCGCGTGAAGAAAACGCGTCAAAACAAAAATCTAGAGCTTCGGTTCTGATTCAATCAGAATCGAAAATGCTCTAGCCGGCGCTGCCCGGATGGTGAAACTACACCACCGGCCAGTCCTCGGCCGTGATCGTCGCGGCATCGGCGCCGACGATTTCCGACAGCGAGTCCCGCCCCGTGCGCAGCAGGGTCGAGGCGAGATCGTTCTTGATGGTATCGACCAGCCCGAGGCCCTTGTAGACCAGCGACGAATACAACTGGATCAGGCTGGCGCCGGCACGGATCTTGGTCAGCGCCGCGCCGCCGCTGTCGATGCCGCCGACCCCGATCAGCGGAAACGCGCCCTCGGCGCGGACATAGGTCTCCGCCACCATCCGCGTCGATAGCCGGAACAACGGCCGACCCGACAGGCCGCCCTGTTCCTTGGCGCGCCCCTGCTCGCGCAGGGTCGAGGGCCGCGCCAGCGTGGTGTTGGCGACGATCATGCCGTCGACGCGGCGCGAGCGCGCGATCTGCACGACGTCGTCGAGTTCGGAGAGGCTGAGATCCGGCGCGATCTTGAGCAGCACCGGTGAATCGCCGGCGTTCTTGCGCACGCGCTCGCGCGCATCGATCACCTTGGCAAGCAGATCGTCGAGCGCCGCCGATTGCTGCAGGTTGCGCAGGCCCGGCGTGTTCGGCGAGGAAACGTTGACGGTGAAATAGCTCGCGACCGGCGCAAACGTCTCGATCAGCCTGACGTAATCGGCAACGCGGTCGGCCGAAATCCTTGTTGGCGCCGACATTGACGCCGACGATGCCGCCGAGATGGGCGCGCGCCGCCAGCCGCCGCAGCACGATCTCCGCGCCGTCATTGTTGAAGCCCATGCGGTTGATGACCGCTTCATCCCGCTCGAGCCGGAATAGCCGCGGTCGCGGATTGCCGGCCTGCGGCTTCGGCGTGACGGTGCCGATCTCGACGAAGCCGAAGCCGAGCCGCAACAGCGCGTCCGGCGCCTCGGCGCTCTTGTCGAAGCCCGCGGCCATGCCGATCGGATTTGGAAAGTTCAGCCCGAAGGCGCGCACCGCCAGTTTCGGATCGTCGGCGCGCGGCTTGACCGGCGGCAGCAGCCGCAAACCCTGGATCGCCATCCGGTGCGCGTCCTCCGGATCGAACCAGCGCAGCAGCGGCAGCGAAAAGGCGTCGAAGGCGCGGATCACGGGGCCAACTCCGGTACATCGTGATAGCCGTCGGAGCGTGCGCGCAGGTCGAGGACGCCGGTAACCGCGCCGAGATCGAGATCGCCGTAGAGATGCGGGAACAGTTCGTGGTTGCGCGATCGCTCCCAGCGCAGCGCGTCGCCCAGCGCATCGGCGTCGACCGCGACCAGGAACAGGCCGGTCTGCCCGGCATAGTGCTTTCGCGCCGTCTCGGCGACCTGCGAGGCGGTCGAAAAATGGATGAAGCCGTCGCGCAGATCGTCCGCACTGCCCTTGTAGACGCCCTGCCGTTCGGCCTCGCGCCAGGCCGAGGCGGGAGTGATTTTATAGATCGTGGGCACGAGCTGCGGGATTCCCTGCTTGTCTTTGAGTCTCTTGGGATTTTACCGGTACGGCCGAATTCGGCGGCTGACCGTAAAGCTGGCCGGCACCTAACTCAAGCGCTGCCACGGGCTTTCGCCCGGATTTGCGCAAACCCGCCGAATGAGGCAATAATTCCTAGAGCATTGCTGTTTTGACGCGTTTCGTGACGCGAACCGGTACCCACTTCGCTCGAAAACGCGATGGAGCGTTTCAGGGTTTTCGATGGCCAGGCACCCCAAAGCGCAGCGCACGCTGACCCACGGCCAGGTCTGGACCGCGCTGGATCGGCTGGCCGAACGCGCCGGAATGTCGCCGTCAGGGCTCGCCAAACGCGCCGGCCTCGACCCCACGACCTTCAACAAGTCGAAGCGCATCACCGCCGACGGCCGCGAGCGCTGGCCTTCGACCGAGTCGGTTTCCAAGGCCCTGGCCGCGACCCATGCATCGATCGACACCTTCGTGCAGTTGATCGGCGATGGCGCGCGCGGCCTGCAATCGGTGCCGCTGCTCGGCCTCGCGGCAGCCGGCAGCGGCGGCCATTTCGACGACAGCGGCTTTCCGTCCGGCAAGGGCTGGGACGAGGCGCCGTTGCCGTCGGTCGGCGACGAACACGCCTATGCGCTGGAGATCTCCGGCGATGCGATGCGGCCGGCCTACCGCGACGGCGATGTCATCGTGGTGTCGCCGGGCACGCCGATCCGGCGTGGCGACCGCGTGGTGGTGAAGACAACGGGCGGCGAAATCATGGTCAAGGAGCTGAAGCGCCGCACCGCGAAAGCGCTGGAACTGCAATCGCTCAATCCAGTTCATCCCGACCGCACGCTGGATGCCGACGACGTCGCCTGGATCGCCAGGATCGTGTGGGCGAGCCAATAGGATTGCTGCCGCGTGACGGATGTCCTGCGTGACCTGCTACGTGATTCGCTTCAGATCGTGCTGTGTGGAACCGCCGCGGGAACGACGTCAGCGGCAGCGCGCGCGTACTACGCGCACAGGCAAAACAAGTTCTGGACGATTTTGCACGAGACCAGGCTCACTCCCGAGCGGCTACAGCCGCATCAATATCGCAACCTGCTGCAGTACCGGATCGGCCTGACCGACCTGGTGAAGGCGGACGCAGGGATGGACCGCGCAACGCTTCCAAAGCTGACGGCGGCGGATCGCCAGCGTCTGAACGCATCGATCGTGACGTTTCGTCCCCAATTCCTTGCATTCACGAGCAAGACGGCCGGACAAAAGTTCTTTGATGGCAGACGGAATTACGGCGAGCAGATCGAACTGATCGGCGACACCAGGATCTGGATCCTGCCGTCCACATCGGGCGCAGCCAACGGAAGCTGGCGTCCGGAAATCTGGCACCGGTTTGCAGAGGAGGTCAGGGCGGCGGTTGGCTGATGATGCGAGGCGAGCGGGTAGACACAGCCGCCATTGCCGGGCTTGACCCGGCAATCCATCTTGAAAGGATTCGTGCGAAGCAAGATGGATGCGCGGGTCGAGCCCGCGCATGACGACAGAAAAACTACGTCGCGTAGTCAGGCTCCTTGCGGTCGAGCATCCGCTTCAGCGCATCGAAATGCCGCTGCGCCGGGGTCGGTCCCTTGTAGAGATGATCGTCCCGGTAATCGCGCTGGGTCTTTTCGACCACCGGTGCCGGAAGCTGTTTCAGTTTCTGGCCCGTCCACATCGCGTAGATCTGCACCTGCGCGGCACGTTCGACGTAATACAGCATGTCATAGGCATCGGCGACGGTGGCGCCGACCGTGGAGATGCCGTGATTGGCCATGAACAGCACCTTCTTGTCCCCGATCACGCCGGCCAGCCGCGCGCCTTCGGCAGGATCGAGCGCCGGGCCGGTATATTCATCATCATAGGCGATGGCGCCTGACAGCCCTACCTCGGTCTGGCCGATCTCCTTGATACGCGGGTCTTCCAGCCGCGTCAGCGCGCTGGCATAGGGCATGTGGGTGTGAAACACGGCCCTGGCCTGCGGCAGCGCCTTGTGGATCGGCGCGTGGATGCAATAGCAGGAGCGCTCCACCTCGCCTTCGCCGCGCTTGACCTCGCCATCATCGATGCCGACTTCCATGAAGCAGGACGCGGTGACTTCGGACCAATGCGTGCCGAACGGGATCTGGTAGTAGCGATCGCTGCGGCCGGGCACGGCGAAAGTCAGATGGTTGAAGATGCCCTCGGAAAAACCCTGGTTGAAGGCCAGCCGGTGCGCTGCTGCGAGATCGACCCGCGCCTGCCATTCCTCGGCGCTGCTGTTGTCGAGCGCTTTCGGCGAAACCCTGAACTGCATGAGCTTTCTCCCTGATCCGCTGTTGGGCCTGCCCCTCGGACGGGGGCTCTTGACGCTTGTTATAGCGGACATAATAGCGCAATCCGGCGCGGCCATGGCTGAAATTGCGGCGGGCCTCCCATCTCGATTTGCATCTCGATGTGCGGGCCGGCCGCTGCGGTTACCCAACTATTGCACTGCAACCACGGCCATCCCTTCGGCCCGCGCAACGAGGCAATCGCCGCTACGTGCTGCAGTCGATCAGATGGACGCCTTTGCGTCAAAGTTGCCGCGACGAAGAACGCGCCGGTCTAGATACGCGCGAGCCACGTCGCGGCACCTGAGACGCCCCTCCTTTGAGGAATCCGCATCCGCGCAATCACGCGCATCAGAATGCGCGATGATTGCGCAACCGTTCGACCAGTGAGTTCGCCGCGCCGGTGGAATTACTGTTTTGGCCCAGCACCGGAGCCGGTAGTCGTACCCGTTCCGGTGCCGGTGGTCGTAGTTGCACCCGTGCGCCGCTCGTCACGTCGCTCATGCCGTCCTGTGCGACGATCATCGCGCCGCTCGTGCCGTCCTTCGCGCCGATCCTGACGCCGCTCCATGCCGAGGGTTTGGGCCTCGGCATCGGATACTGTCAGTGCGGTCGTGGATGCTGCAGTGGCAAAGGCAGCAACTTTTCCGAAAAGGGAAAGAGCGCTTCGACGGGAGATCGCTTCCGATTTGCTGATTTCACTCATGATCAAAACTCCGCATGGTGAACCCCCATGCGGATGCAATTCCAAAGTGACGACGTTGATCTAAGTCAAGGAGCGAAGACATTGGCAACGATCTATGCCGGAAGGGGCAACAGCACCAGCGCAACCCTCCGCGCAAGCAGCGCGTCGATGTGGCCACGGCCGGACGATCAAGCACGAGCCAACAGGAGGCAACCATGGCCGAGCCCGACGGCAGTGGGATTTCCGCGCGATTGCTGAGGCTCCCGCGCCAGTTGCTGCTGGCGCTGATCAATGCGACGGCGATCCTGGTAATCGTCGCCGCGATCGTTACGCTCGTCGCGATTTCGCGCATCAACCATCTTGCCGAAAACGTCGCCGCAACGATGACTGAGGCCGTGCTGTCGAAAGTCGATCTGCCACAAAAAGACGTGCTGGCGAATATCCGGAACCTGACGACGCAGGTCAGGACGCTTGGCAATAACCTTCGGGAGTTCAAGGCAGGAGAACATCCGGTCCTTCAATCCGAGATAGCGCAACTCAAGGAGGCGCTGACCGTCCTGAATACCAGCGTCGACCGGCTCGGGAGCGCGAAATCGCTCCTCACCGACGAAGCGATCGGGCAATTAGGGCGGATGGTCACCGACGCTCTGACAAAACTAAGGGACTGCTCTCCCAGCGCTCGCCGAACGACCCCTGCCCGCACCCTTGGACGGGCATCCAACTGATCGAAGTCGGATGCATCCGACTTCGATGGGAGAAGGAAAGGAAGCTACGCGCTTCTGGCAAGCGCGCCGTCGATCATCGCGACCGCGTTCGCGACACCATAGACGGCGACAAAGGAGCCGAAGCGCGGGCCTTTTTCCTGACCCAACAGCACCTGGTAGAGCATGTTGAACCAGTCGAGCGAAACGCCCGGCCTGCCGTCCTTGCCTTTCTTCACCGGGTCCAGGAACGGCTCGCGGCGGCCGATCTCGTAGACCACGTTCTGGATGTCTTCGGCCGATGATCCCGCCGGCATGTTCGACAGCGCATCGCGCAGATCCTGCAGCGCGGCGCGCTCGCTCTCGGTCGGCTCGCGGAACTTTTTCGTCGGCGCCACGAAGTCGCGATAATAGTTGATGGCGTAGCCGACCATGGCATCCAGCTTCGGATGGGTCTGCGGCGTCACGCCCGGGCGGTAGCGGCCGATGAAGCCCCACAGCGTTTCGGCATTCTCCGCGTTCGACGACGACACCAGCGTCAGCAATAGCTGGAACGTGACGGGCATGTCGGCCTGCGGCGGCTTGCCGGAATGGATGTGCCAGACCGGATTGGCGAGTTGCTGCTTCGCGTCCTGCCGGGTGAAGCCGTCGAGGAATTGCTGGTAGTCGTCGACATTGCGCGGGATGACGTCGAAATACAGCCGCTTTGCCGCCTTCGGCTCGCGGTACATGAACAGCGACAGCGATTCCGGCGAGGCATAGCGCAGCCATTCGTCGATGGTCAGCCCGTTGCCCTTCGACTTGGAAATCTTCTGGCCCTTGTCGTCGAGGAACAGCTCGTAGTTGAAGCCCTCCGGCGGCGTGCCGCCGACCGCCGAGCAGATCTTGCCTGACAGCTTCACCGAGTTGATCAGGTCCTTGCCGGCCATTTCGTAATCGACACCGAGCGCGAACCAGCGCATCGCCCAGTCCGGCTTCCATTGCAGTTTGCAATGCCCGCCGGTGACCGGAACGGTGACGCGTTCTCCGGTTTCGGTATCGTCGTAGGAAACCGTGCCGCCCTTGACGTCATGGGCGACGATCGGCACCTGCAGCACCACGCCGGTGCGCGGACAGATCGGCAGGAACGGCGAATAGGTCGCCGCGCGTTCCTCGCGAAGCGACGGCAGCATGATCTTCATGACCGGGTCGAGCCGCTCCAGCATGCGCAGCAGCGCGGAATCGAAGCGGCCGGACGTGTAGTAGTCGGTCGAGCTGGCGAATTCGTAGTCGAAGCCGAAGGTGTCGAGGAACGCGCGCAGCCGCGCATTGTTGTGCGCGCCGAAACTGTCATGGGTACCGAACGGATCGGGCACCTTGGTGAGAGGCTTGCCGAGATGCGACGCCAGCATCTCCTTGTTCGGCACATTGTCCGGCACCTTGCGCAGGCCGTCCATGTCGTCGGAAAACGCCAAGAGCCGCGTCCTGATCTTGTCCTCGGTCAGCACCCGGAACGCATGACGCACCATGGTGGTGCGCGCGACCTCGCCGAACGTGCCGATATGCGGCAGGCCCGACGGGCCGTAGCCGGTCTCGAACAGCACCTCGTCCTTCGGGCTTTTCTTCAGCCGCGCGACGATTGCCTTGGCCTGTTCGAACGGCCAGGCGTTGGATTGTTCGGCGAGCGTGCGCAAATCGCTCGGGCTGGCGGCAAGGTCGATGACGGACATTTCTTAAGGGCTCTCTATGGAAGCCGCGGAAACTAGCGCTTCCGGGGCAGAATGCAAAATGACGCGGCTCCTTCGTCATTCCGGGATGCTGCGTCAGCACCAGACCCAGAATCTCGAGATTCCGGGTTCGCTTCGCGCCCCGGAATGACAAACCTAAAACGGGCTGATCGAAAAATACCGCAGCCACAGGTCGGTGTAGCGGCCTTTTTCCCAGAGCCGGAACAGGGCCCAGTTCAGCGACGTCCGCAGCAGGTCATTGCCCTTGCGGACGGCGATGCCGATGCCTTCGCCGAAAAAGCGGCTTTCGACGAAGGGCCCACCCGAGAAGGCGCAGCATTCGCCGGAATCGGTGCCGTTGATCCAGAACGCCAGCGCGATCGCGTCGCCGAAGATGAAGTCGACCTCGCTCCGGCGCAGCGCCAGCCGCAGCGCGTCGTCGTTGGGATAGGATTTGATCTCGGCGTCGGTGAACATCGCCTTCAGATAGGCCTCGTGCGAGGTGCCGCCGATGGCGCCGACCTTCTTGCCTTCAAGGAATTCCGGGCGGACCTCCGGCATCACCGCATCGCGCCGCGACACGAAGCGCGCCGGCGCGCGGTAATAGGGATCGGTGAAATCGAGCCGGGCGCGGAGCGCCGGCGTCACCGCCATCGAGGCGATGATGGCGTCGCCGCGATTGCTCGTGATCGCGTCGACCAGCGTCTCGAACCGGCGCATCTGGATGGTGCAGGACACCTTGATCTCGTCGCAGAGCGCGCGCGCCAGATCGACGTTGAAGCCGGCGGGATTGCCGTCGGGGCCGGTGAAGTTGAACGGCGGATAATCCGTCTCGGTCAGGAACCGGATCACGGTGAGGCGCGACATGTCCGGGCGATCCGGACGCCGCCGCGGATCCCAGAATCCGGGCACCGCCTGCGGGGCCGCCTCGACCGGCGGCTTGGGCGGAGTTTGTGCGCGGACTGTCTCGGGAACTGCCACCACGAGCGCAGCCGCCATCGCGATCCCCGCCAGCACGGCGCTGGCGGTTCGAGGCAATCGCGCACGGAAAAACAGAGCGGTCGGGTCTGGCATTGCGGCAATTTGTTACGGAATTCGATGGCCTTATAGACCATCCGGCCTGCGAAGCGAGGGCCGATTTGGGCTATTCGGCGCGGGATCGTGGCTCAGAGATACCGCTTGAGATCCTTGGCGGCTTCCTCCGGCGTCCGTTTCAGGTTGAACGGCGCGACAAACTGGCCGTCGCGATCCATCAGGTAGATCAACGCGGTATGGTCCATGGTGTAGTCGCCATCCTTGAGCGGGACCTTCTTGGCATAGACCCGGTAGGCCGAGATCACCTTTGCGACCGCTTCGGGATCGCCGGTCAGCCCCTTCAGGTGCGGATCGAAGCTCGACAGGTAGTCCTTCATCGCCGCCGCGGTGTCGCGCTCGGGATCGACCGAAACGAAATAGGCGTTCACCCGGTCAGCGTCGCTGCCCATCGCCTTCAGCACTTCGGAAATCTCGAACAGCGAGGTCGGACAGACATCGGGGCAATGGGTAAAGCCGAAGAAGATCAGCGTCGGCTTGCCCTTCAAATTCTTCTCGGTGACGGTCTGGCCCGCCTGGTCGGTCAGTTGAAACGGCCCACCGATCGCGGCCGGGGCCGTGACGGTCCGTAAGCCACCGAGCGCCCAGAGCATGATCAAAAGCCCGACCGCGAGGCTCCCGGCAAAGGCAGCGAAGATCACCAGCGGGCGGATGGTCCGGTCCATGGAGGATTTCCTTGTTGCCGGATCAGAAGCAGGCCGAGATGCCGGCGGCGATCATCTCGAAAAACACCGTGGTGCCGTAGTGGAACCACAATGACGCCGCGCCCAGCACGGCGAGCGCGCCAAGACCGGCGGCGCCCCAAACGATCATGGCCGCCACCCTGCCCTGCGGCTGAGTTGCCGCCAGTATTCCCGGTTGGGTGGAAGTCGGCTGAACCATGAGGTTCAGATAGGGCGAGTTCCCGGAGCAGGCAAGCGAAATGGCCGCACCGGCGATCACGTCATCAGGAGGTTAAGCCCACGACAGCAAAGGCGCTTTGGCGCTGCGATGACCGCCGCCGCAACAAAAGTTAACGGGACGAAGGCTTGTTGGTAGAAGCCTGCGCATCGAGGTAGCAGGGCTTGTACATCGCCTGGAGTTGCTTGCCGCGCAGGAAGATCATGCGCGGGGTCAGGCCGCCGCGCGCCGCGATCCATTTCCGGACCGGGGTCGGATACATCGAGTACAGCATCTGCGTGGCTTCGGTATTCGTCACCGCACGACCGTTGGCGCCGAAATCCCACGCGGCATGGAAGCCGAGATTGGCGTGCGAGGTCACGCATATCCGGTCATGGGGAACGGCGCCGAGAACGATGGTACATGCCGAGGCGCACAGGCCGTCGATGATGACGGTCTCGCCGGAGGTGCGAAGGCCTTGATACTTATCGACATAAGTGCCGATGCGTCCACCGCGATCGTCGGCGATCCGCACCACCGCGTGGCTCGCCCCTACCCCCGCCAGCAGCAGCACCGCTGCAAGCAACCCGGTCACCAGCTTCATTTCCCAGCCCCAGTCGCCAAATGTCGAAACCGATTTCTGATCCGTCTTGGTGATGCAAGACACGTCGCTAGCGTCGTTCGAGATCGCGATTTTGTCTAGGCGGGGAATGCCAGTCAAAGGAAAATCAGATCAAGTGTTGCCGGGCCGCTGCACTCTCCGCGCGCAAAGGTCCCGAACTGGAACAGCGCGACATCGCAAGCGGTGGCGGTGCGGCCACAGGCAAGCGCGTTTGGCGTTGACCACACATGGTCGTGCAGTCTTGAATCAGAAAAAGGTTGGGGAGGCATACGAATGGCTGATGACGCAGACGTAATCGTGGTCGGCGGCGGTCTGGCGGGACTGGTCGCGGCAACGGAAATCGCAGACAGCGGCAAGCGCGTCATCGTCGTCGATCAGGAGGGCGAGCAAAGCCTTGGCGGGCAAGCCTTTTGGTCGTTCGGCGGATTGTTTCTGGTGGACTCGCCCGAACAGCGCCGGCTCGGCATCAAGGATTCTCACGATCTCGCGCTGCAGGACTGGATGGGCACCGCAGGCTTCGATCGCGACGACGATCATTGGCCGAAACGCTGGGCCGAAGCCTACGTGGCGTTTGCAGCAGGAGACAAGCGCGACTGGCTGCGCGCGATGGGGCATCGCTTCTTTCCCGTGGTCGGCTGGGCCGAACGCGGCGGCTATGACGCGATGGGCCACGGCAATTCGGTGCCGCGCTTCCACGTCACCTGGGGCACCGGCCCCGGCATCGTCGAGCCGTTCGAGCGGCGCGCGCGCGAGGCGGAGAAGCGCGGGCGGTTAATGTTCAGGTTCCGACACCGTGTCGACACACTGACGATGACGAACGGCGCAATTGAAGGCGTCAATGGTTCGATCCTGGAGCCAGACATGATCGAGCGCGGCAAGAGTTCCTCACGCAAGGTGATCGGCGACTTCGCGCTGCGCGCCCAGGCTGTGATCGTCGCCTCCGGCGGCATCGGCGGCAATCACGACCTGGTCCGGCAGAACTGGCCGAAGCGGCTGGGCGAGCCGCCCCGGCACATGATTTCCGGCGTGCCCGAACATGTCGACGGACGCATGATCGGCATCACCGAGGCCGCCGGCGCGCGGCTGATCAACCGCGACAGGATGTGGCATTATGTCGAGGGTATCCGGAACTGGAACCCGATCTGGCCGCGCCACGGCATCCGCATCCTGCCCGGCCCGTCCTCGATGTGGTTCGACGCCACCGGAAAGCGCCTGCCCGCGCCGCTGTTCCCGGGTTCCGACACGCTGGGCCAACTGCACTACATCATGGCAACGGGCTACGATTATTCCTGGTTCATCCTGACCCAGAGCATCATCAAGAAGGAGTTCGCACTTTCCGGCTCCGAGCAGAATCCCGACCTCACGGGAAAGAGCTGGCGCATGACGATCAAGCGCGCCACCAACAAGGGCGCGCCGGCGCCGGTGGAAGCCTTCAAGCAGAATGGCGCCGACTTCATCGTGCGCGACAATCTCGCCGACCTCGTTGCAGCGATGAATGCGCTCGCAGGCCACGACCTCCTCAAGCACGACCACATCAAGGCGCAGATCGAGGCGCGCGACCGCGAGATGGCGAACCCGTATGTCAAGGACGCGCAGGTGATGAACATCCACAACGCCCGCCGCTATATCGGCGACAAGCTGATCCGCACCGCGAAACCGCATCGGATCCTCGATCCCGAACACGGCCCGCTGATCGCGGTCAAGCTCAACATCCTGACCCGCAAGACCCTGGGCGGCTTCGAGACCGACCTGGATTCGCGCGTGTTCGGCAGCAACGGCCAGATCATCAGCGGACTCTATGCCGCAGGCGAAGCCGCAGGCTTCGGCGGCGGCGGCATGCACGGCTATCGTTCGCTGGAAGGCACCTTCCTCGGCGGCTGCCTGTTCTCCGGGAGGAATGCCGGACGCGCTGCAGCAAAGGCTGCGTCCTGAGGCCGCATCGGCGCGAAGAACCCAGTGGCGCGTGAGGCGACAGCGCGCTAAGAAGCCGGCCGTCCCCATCAGGAGAGTAGCATGACCATCCAGCGTTTCGAAACCGGCCCGCGCATGAGCCAGGTCGTCGTTCACGGCAACACCGTCTATCTCGCGGGCGTCGTCGCCGGCAAGGCGGCCGGCAAGAGCGTGACCGAGCAGACGCAAGACATCCTTGCGATCATCGACGGCCACCTCGCCAAGGCCGGCACCGACAAATCGAAACTGCTGTCGGCCACGATCTATATCACCGACATGAAGACCTTCCCCGAGATGAACGCGGTGTGGGACGGCTGGGTGTCGGCCGGCAACACCCCGGCGCGCGCCACCGTCGAGGCCAAGCTGGCGGCCCCGCAATACAATGTCGAGATCATGGTGGTCGCCGCGAAGTAGCCTCGACCCTGCCCAAGGTTTCTTTTCGTCATGGCCGGGCATCGTCCCGGCCATTTTCGTTTCATGACGGCGGCCTCCACCGAAGACTCGTCATGCCCGCGCTCGTCGCAAGGCGGTTGGCACAAAACATCGAAAACAACCCCATGCAAAGTAGCCTGGCATTGCCGGCATGGATGCCCTGACCAATCCCGCACGACATTTGACACGACGGGCAAATCAGGTGGATCGGTTACTCTCCAAGGCCGGTGGTATCACCGCACGACAAGGAACGGAATCTGTCGCTCGGCCGGGATCGCTCTCGTCAGAATGTCTTGCCCCCGCGCAAGACCATCATCAGCCTCACCCCGACTGCTGCCTGCCAGACCGGGTAGAGGAACGAGATCTGGTCGAGACCGAGCGCGTTATCGAGCGCCAGCAGCGTGCCGGCCAGCGTGCCCGTCATCAGCATCGGCCACCACGCAGCAGCCTGGCGCGGCCCCGCCGGCAACAGGCCGATCCCGAGCGCCATCACGCCGGTGCCGACCAGCCCGCCCGTCAATCCAGCGAGCAGATAGCGCATCAGCCTGGCGGCGCCGGCTGCCTGCCCGTCGATGAAGATCGCCGCATTCACCGCGCAGACAAAGGCAATCATGGTGACGATCGCCGCCAGCAGCGCCGCCCACGGCGGATTGGCGCTGAAGCGCCGCACCAGAATGAAGACGAACACGGCGAACGGCACCGCGATGAACGAAATGCGAAGCTGCCCCGGCACGCCGGCGATCCTGTCGATCAGCGTCGGCAACAGCGGCGTGAGGATGCCGGAGACGACGCCGCCGGCGGCAACCATCAGCAGATCGTTGCGGCTGGCGCCGGTGGAAGTGATCGCCTCGGTCAACGCTCATCTCCGTTTGTGCGCACCATCTCATCCGCCGTGACATGTCCTGCCGCGTGCGCGCAATAGTTCCACAAGGGATGGGTAGACCGCAAATAAAAGCCGCGCCAACCCGAAGGCTGACGCGGCAATGGCCGTTCTGTTGCCAGGTGGACCAACCCCGAACAGGTTACGCCGCGAGGCGCACTTCGTTCAATGCAACGTTATCGTTTGCATTTAGGTTTTTGACCCGATAACGGCGGTATCATGCCGAGCACAATTCAGAGCTTCTTTGCGACCATCGATCCTGGTTCGCCCCCGCCTTAGCAGCCTAGGGATTGGGCCTTTCGGCAAAATCGATCTCACCGAGATGAGACCTTTAAGCTCAAGCTGCTAAGGTGGAGGCGCCGGGTACTGCCCCCGGGTCTGCCCGCAGTCCACTCTAAGGTTCAGCGCCATCGTCTTGCGACGAAACGACCCTACGCGTGATTGAAAGCGAAAGATAGGCTGCTCTTGCGCGCGACCGACAGGTCAAGCCGGGATAGATGTTGGAGCGGGCGAAGGGAATCGAACCCTCGTATGCAGCTTGGGAAGCTGCCGTTCTACCATTGAACTACGCCCGCGGGGTCGCTCCCCATGATTAACCGACCGCGCGGCATCCGCCAAGCGTTTCCGGGCCTCGCCGCGCTCGGCTTTAATCTCTCGGAAAGATTCCAGATGCGCTCCCGCACGCCGGTGCTATGATCTTTCCGGGGATTGGCGGCGGATGACGGGGCGCGGGTACACCATTTTTGACACGGCGATCGGCCGATGCGTCATCGCATGGGGGCCTTCCGGCATCGTCGGCGTGCAGCTTCCCGAAGTCCGCGAGATCGAAACGCGGCGGCGGCTGTTCCAGCTCTATCCCGATGCGCGAGAACTTCGCGCCCCGCTGAATGTCGAGATCGCGATCGAAGGCATCACGGCGCTGTTGCGCGGCGGGAGCGGCGACCTTGCCGACGTCACGCTGGATATGACCGGCATTCCCGCCTTCAGCCAGCGCGTCTACGCGCTCGTCCGCGCCATCCCGCGCGGGGAAACGCGCACCTACGCCGAAATTGCCTCGGGCTTGCGCGCCTCCGGCGCGGTTCATTCGGTGGCGCAGGCGCTGGCGCGCAACCCGTTCATGATCATCGTTCCCTGCCATCGCGTGCTGGAAGCCGGCAACTATGCCGACAGGATCTCGCCGAATGGCGGGGCAATCTCGAAGCGCCGGCTGCTCTCGATCGAGGGTGCCCACCCCACCGCGAGCAAGACCCTGTTCGACGTGCTGCTGCCGGTTGCGCCACCACGGCCGCATCCCTAAATCTGCGGGATGATCGCGACCACGCTGCTCGAGCGCAAATCCGTATCGGTATTCGACTTCCGCTGCAGCGCGGGGCCGGGCGACAAACCGTTCGCCGAGCAGCATGCCGGCCATTCGATCTCCTATGTGCGCAAGGGCAGCTTCGGCCTGCGCTGCCGCGGCAAGTGCAGCGAACTGGTGGCGGGATCGGTACTGGTCGGCCATCCCGGCGACGAATATACCTGTACCCACGAGCACGTCTGCGGCGACGAGTGCCTGTCGTTCTTCTTCGACCCCGGACTGGTCGAGACCATCGGCGACAGCCGGACGCCCTGGCAGATCGGCTCGGCGCCGCCGCTGCCGGAACTGGTCGTGCTGGGCGAGCTGGCGCAATCGGCAGCAGATGGCAACAGCGACATCGGCCTCGACGAGATCGGCCAGGTGCTGGCGAGCCGCTTCGTCGAGGTGGTTTCCGGCAAGCCGCGGAAACAAGGTCCTGACGCCGCGCGCGACCGCCGCCGCGCGGTGGAAACCGCGCTGTGGATCGACGCCCATTCACATCAGGCGATCGGCCTGGAGGACGCCGCCGATCAGGCCGGGGTCAGCCCGTTTCATTTCCTGCGGCTGTTCTCGGACGCGCTCGGCGTGACGCCGCACCAGTATCTGGTGCGCTCGCGGCTGCGCCACGCGGCGCGGCGGCTCGCCGACGACGACAGCCCGATCACCGACATTGCCTATGACGTCGGCTTTGCCGACCTCTCCAACTTCGTGCGCACCTTCCATCGCGCCGCCGGCGCCTCGCCGCTGAAGTTCCGGCAGGCTTCGCGGGGCGACCGCAAGATTTTCCAAGAACGCCTTGCCCTCAACTGACTAGGTTGCTCCGGAACGCGCGACGTCGCGCGCGCTCTAACCGGAGAACATCATGTACGACCATATCGGATTGCGCGTCGCCGACCTCGACGCCAGCGTGCGCTTCTATACCGCAGCGCTCGCCCCGCTCGGCTTTGTGCTCTGCTCACGCGACGATTCCGGCGCGGGCTTCGGTCCCAAAGGCGCGCCCGCGCTCTGGCTGCATCTGCACAAGGGAACCGCCGGCACCGGCGCGCATGTCGCATTCCGCGCGGGCGATCACGCGTCGATCCAGAAATTCCATGCCGAGGGCCTGAAGGCCGGCGGCCGCGACAATGGCGGCGCAGGCCCGCGAAAGGATTACAGCCCGACCTACTACGCCGCGTTCCTGATCGACCCCGATGGCAACAATGTCGAGGCGGTTTGTGCGTAGCCCCCGACCGTCACTGCCAGGAGCGCAAGCGTAGGGTGGGCAAAGCGAAGCGTGCCCACCAATAAAGCCGAAAATCCTGGCTCGATGGCAGGCACAGCGCTTCGCGCCTTTGCCCACCCTACTGATCTCGCAATGACAAATTCAAACGCCGTCGTCCGACAACAAGGGATTCGAACCATGGCTTCCATCCATAAGGAAATCCTCATCGACGCCTCGCCAGACCATGTCTGGGACGCGTTGCGCGATTTCGGCGCGCTGCATACGCGGCTCGCCCCCGGCTTCGTCACCGACACCAGACTCGACGGCGACGCGCGAATCGTGACGTTTTCAAACGGCACGATGGCGCGCGAGATTCTGGTTGATTGCGACGATCAGCGCCGGCGGCTGGCCTACGCCATCGTCAGCGAACGCATCGGGCAGCACAGCGCTTCCGCGCAGGTGTTTGCCGAGGGCGACGGCCGCACCCGATTCGTCTGGATCGCCGACGTACTGCCGAACGAGATCGCACCTTACATGGACGCGCAAATGGATCAGGGCGCGCTCGCGATGCAGAAGGCGCTCGGACGCAGCGCGGCATGACCAATCCGTTTCTCGACGCGCTCGGCGCGGACGGCCCCTCGGTCGACCGCGGCGACAAGATGGATCTCTACGGTCGCTTCGTCGGCTCGTGGGATCTCGATGTCAGGCAGTTTTCCGATGACGGCAGCGAGCGCCGCCGCGCCGGCGAATGGCATTTCGGCTGGGCGCTGGAGGGGCGCGCGATCCAGGACGTCTGGATCGTGCCGCCGCGTGGCGCGCTACGGACGGGCGACGCTACCGGCAACGTGCATTCCTACGGCACGACATTGCGGGTCTACGATCCCGATATCGACGCCTGGCGAATTCAATGGACCGATCCGGTAACGCGAAATTTTCTGCAGATGATCGGCCGCGCCGAAGGCGACAACATCGTCCAGTTCGGCACACGCCCCGATGGCCAACTGGCGCGCTGGCGCTTTCTCGACATCACCGCCAATGCGTTCCTGTGGCGCGGCGAAGTCTCGGCCGACAACGGCGCGTCCTGGCGAGTGGTCACAGCGTTCACCGCCCGTCGTAAATCAGCGTGACCTTTCTCACAGATCGGCCAGCGACACTCTCCTAGCGTCACCGCATGCGCCCGAATGACGCCGCGTCCGCGGCGGCCGGCGCATGAGGAACAGGACCATGACTGGAGCTGACAAGGTTGTTTGCCAGGCAGCCACGCTGCTGCTGCTGTTCACCCTGAGTTCGATGCCGGCAAAGGCGCAGTTCGCGGGCTTCGGCAACGGAGGTGGCGGCGAGGACATGATGACGCAAATGGCGCCGATGCTGGAAATGATGAAAGCGAAGATGGGCAAGCGCCGCTTCGCCATGATGATGCAGACGATGGGACCGATGATGAGCCGCATGATGGACGGCGGCGGTGGTGGTCTTGGTGGTCTCGGCGGCATGATGGGCGGCGGCGGAATTCCCACCGGCATCGGCGGCGGTTATGGCGGCGGCTACATGCCCGGCGGCTACGGCGGCGGCATGGGTGGCGCAAACTTCGGAGGCATGAACCTCGCCGGCATGGGCGGCGGAGATGTCATGGGCATGCTTGGCGGCGGTGGCGGCGGTGAGCTGATGGGCATGATCCCGCAACTGATGCGCATGGCCAATGTGAGCGGCGGCCGCTCCGGCCGGCGTCACCGGCGGCGGTAGTTATTTCCGTCATTGCGAGCGAAGCGAAGCAATCCATCTTTCCGCACGCGAGGATAGATGGATTGCTTCGTCGCTTCGCTCCTCGCAATGACGATCATCACAACAGCGCCGGCCGCACGGCGGCGACGGTGCTCGGCTTCGGTCCCCAGCGGGTCAGGACCACGCTGAGGCACGACAGCACGCCGAGCACCACCATGGAGGCGGCAGCCAGCACGAAGAAATCCTGTGCGGTGGCGCCGCGCGTCGACAGCCACCAGCCGCCGGCGCCGATGAACAGCAGCCGCGCGGTCTGCGCCAGCACCGGGCCGATCACCTTGGCCGCGCCTTGCGACGAGAAATAGCAGGTCGTGGCAAGGCCGAGGAACGCGTACATCGGCGCCGCCGTCGACAGATACTGCCGGCTCGCGGCCCGCACGCTCGCATCGTCGGTGAAGAGGTTGACCCAGATGTCGGGGAAGATCGCAATGAAAGTTGCCATCGCGCCGACGCCGATGAAAGCGACGAGCCCCGCGATCCAGCAGATCCTGCGCGCCCGCGCGACACGCTGGGCACCGATCGCCATGCCGACCATCGGCACCGAGGCAATGCCGACCGCAAAGGCGATCGAGGTCAGCATGAACTCGAGCCGCGCGCCGATGCCGTAGCCGGCGAGTATCTCGGTGCCGAAGCTCGCCAGCATGTGGGTGAAGATGCTGATGGTGAGAACCGACTGCAGCGGCGAGAAGCATGATATCGCGCCGACCTTGAGGATGTCGACGAACATCGGCATCCGGATACGAAGGCCGCGAATTTTCGGAACGACGCGCGCCCGACCCGAGAACAGATACCAGGACATCACGGAGATGCTGATGATGTAGGCGATCAGCGAACCGGCGGCGACGCCGCGCATGCCGAATTGCGGGATCGGGCCGATCCCCAGGCCCAGCGCGCCGCCGAGAATGATCTGGCAGACGGCAGAGGAAAGCATCAGCAGCGACGGCAGCTTCATGTTGCCGGTGCCGCGCAGAATTCCGGCCATGGTGTTCATCAGCCAGGGAATGACGGCGCCGCCGAAAAATATCTGGGTGTAGGCGATCGCCTGCGTCAGCACGTTGCCGCGGCCGCCGAGCAGTTCCAGCAGCGCCGGCCCGAAGATCAGCATGCCGAGCATGAACACCAGCCCGAAGCAGAGGCCGATCAGCAGCGCGTGCGCGGCAAGTGTCGAGGCTCGGTCGACGTCGCCAGCGCCGAGCGAGCGCGCGATTGCGGACGCCACGCCGCCGCCCATGGCGCCACCCGACATCGTCATGGTCAGGATCACGGTGGGAAACACCAGCGCCATCGCCGCGAGCGATTCCACCCCCAGTCGCCCGATATAGGAAGTTTCGGCGATCACCACGCAGGTGCCTGCGGTGAGCGCGATCACGTTCGGCCAGGCGAGCCACAACAGCGTGCGCAGGATCGGGCCTTCCAGCAGCGCGTTCTTCACCGGCGCTGCCGGCGGCGGAAGCGGGCGCTCTTTCTCGTCTAGCGGAATTTCGGCCACGCCGAGGTCGGACATTTCTGCTCCCACGCGCACGGACTTGGCGCCGCACCGCGCTGCTTCCTAACACGGCAGGCGGTGATTCCACGTGCGAAAGGCGCAATGGGGGCCTGCGGGATTGCAGACGAACTCTCGAACCCCGTGAACGTTCGCGCGGCCACCGCATTGTAATGGGAACCCAGGAAATCCCGCCATGCGCAAATACCTCGCTCCCCTCCTCTCGATCACGGTGCTGGCCCTGCCGCTCACCGCCTGTAACGACCCGCGGGATACCGCCACCGTGGCGGAGAGCTACGGCCCCTCGCCGACCCTGCCGCCGCCGGAACATTCCTGGCTGCCGACCGTGAACATCGCGACCGCGACCGGCTGGCCGGCCGGCGAGAAGCCGATCGCGGCCAGCGGCCTGGCAGTGACGGCGTTCGCCACCGGGCTCGCGCATCCGCGCACCGTCTACGTGCTGCCGAACGGCGACGTGCTGGTGGCCGAGAGCAACGCGCCGCCGAAGCCGGACGACGGCAAGGGCCTGAAGGGCTGGATCACGGGGCTGGTGATGGCCCGCGCCGGCGCCGGCGTTCCGAGCGCCAACCGCATCACGCTGCTGCGCGACGCCGACGGCGACGGCGTGGCCGAGACCCGAAGCGTGTTCCTGAGCGGGCTGAACTCGCCGTTCGGCATGGTGCTGGTCGGCAACGATTTCTACGTCGCCAATTCCGATGCGATCGTGAGATTTCCCTATCCGACCGGCGACACCAGGATCGATGCGCGCCGGCGTCAAGCTCGCGGACCTGCCCGCCGGCACCATCAACCACCACTGGACCAAGGATCTCATCGCCAGCCCCGACGGCCGCAAGCTCTATGCGACCGTCGGCTCCAACAGCAATATCGGCGAGAACGGCATGGAGGCGGAGAAGGATCGCGCCGCGGTGCTGGAGATCGACCGCGCCAGCGGCGAATGGCGCGTGTTCGCATCCGGCCTGCGCAATCCGAATGGCCTCGCCTGGAATCCGCAGACCGGCGAACTCTGGGTCGTCGTCAACGAGCGCGACGAACTCGGCAACGATCTGGTGCCCGACTACATGACGTCGGTGAAGGACGGCGCGTTCTACGGCTGGCCCTACAGCTATTTCGGCGATCACGTCGACGCCCGCGTCGAGCCGCGGCGGCCCGACCTGGTCGCAGAAGGCGATGGCGCCGGATTATGCGCTGGGCGCGCACACCGCGCCGCTCGGCCTGGCGTTCAACACCGGCAACCTGTTCCCGTCCGGGATGGCCGACGGCGCCTTCATCGGCCAGCACGGCTCGTGGAATCGCAAGCCGCGATCCGGCTACAAGGTGATCTTCGTACCGTTCAAGGACGGCAAGCCCGCCGGCCCGCCGCAGGACGTGCTGACCGGATTCCTCAACGACAAGGGCGAGGCGCGCGGCCGGCCGGTCGGGATTGCGGCTCGACAGGCAGGGCGCGCTGCTGGTGGCCGACGATGTCGGCAACGCGGTGTGGCGCGTGACGCCGGCGGCGAAATCGGCGGCCCGATAGAGAACGAACGTTCAGACGACCTTGCCGAATACCGCACCAATTCCGGCCGTCAGCGCCATCGCGAAAGCGCCCCAGAACGTCACACGGACGGTCGGCTTCAGCAGCCCGGCCCCGCCGGCTTTCGCGCCGATCGCACCGAGCAGGGCGAGAAACAGCAACGATCCAGCCGACACGACCGGGATCAAAATGTTGGACGGCGAGGCCAAGACCAGCGCGAGCGGCGCCGCGGCGCCGACGGAAAAAGTCGCAGCCGATGCCAGCGCCGCCTGCACCGGACGCGCGGTGCTGATCTCCGATATGCCAAGTTCGTCCCGCGCATGTGCGCCCAATGCGTCCCTGGACATCAATTGCTTCGCCACCTCGCGAGCGAGACCCACCTCGACGCCTCGCGCGACATAAACCTGGGCGAGTTCTTCCCTCTCGAACACAGGGTCGTCTGCAAGCTCGCGTTCCTCGCGCGCGAGGTCGGCGTGCTCGGTATCGGACTGCGAACTGACCGACACATATTCGCCGGCCGCCATCGACATCGCGCCGGCAACCAGTCCGGCAACGCCGGTCAGCATCACGTCGGTTAGGGGAGCCGCAGCCGAGGCCACGCCCAGTACCAAGCTGGCGGTCGATATGATCCCGTCGTTGGCGCCCAGCACGGCTGCTCTCAGCCAACCGATGCGTTCAACGAGGTGATTCTCGCGGTGGAGGCTTCTCATCGATCAATCTTCCTGGCGAGCGGTCTGGCGCCTTAACTGCCGGCGAGGAGCTTCGAACATGCTTCCCAGGCGGCGAGCGTTCGGCAATGATCTGAATCAATATCAGACAATTGCCGTCATGATCGACGTTAGATGAATCCGCAGCGGTTGCGGCCTGCCGAGACGTTTCCGCGAACAGGAACCAGATGTCCGATCTCCACTTCCATCCTGCTGAATCTCGCAGCGGCGCTTGGCATCGGGCTGCTGATCGGCGCCGAACGCGAACGCCGCAAGGGCGCAGGTCCCGCCCGCTCGCCAGCCGGAATCCGCACCTTCGCCGTCGCCTCGCTCGCCGGGGCAACCAGCGCCATGGTGGGCGGCCCGGTGATGCTGGCGGTCACGGTCGCAGGCGTGGCTGCGCTGACCGCCATCGCTTACTTGCGATCACGGGACGACGATCCCGGCCTGACGAGCGAGATCGCGCTGATCCTGACCGCGCTGCTCGGCGGTCTCGCGATGCAACAGCCGGCGTTGGCTGCGGGCATGGCCGTCGGCCTTGCCGCGCTGCTCGCGGCGCGAACTCCCCTGCATCACTTCGTGCGTTCCGTGCTCACCGAGAACGAGGTGAACGACGCATTGATCTTCGCCGGGGCGACCCTGGTGGTGCTGCCGTTGCTGCCCAACCGGCCGCTCGGACCATTTGACGCGCTCAACCCGCATTCGATCTGGATTGTCGTCATTCTGGTGATGGCCATCAGCGCCGCGGGATATGTTCTCGTTCGGCTGCTCGGCGCGCGGTTTGGACTCCCGATCGCTGGTCTTGCATCCGGCTTCATTTCGAGCGCCGCCACCATCGGCGCGATGGGCGCGCGGGTTCGAAAGAGTCCTGACGTCATCAGCGCAGCGGTCGCGGGCGCGGCGCTCTCGACGGTCGCTACCGTCATCCAGATGTGCCTGGTGCTGGCCGCCACCAGCATGACCACCCTGCGCGCGCTGTCGCTGCCGCTGATTTGCGCCGGCATTGCCGCTGTCGCCTACGGCGCCGCCTTCACGGTCCGGGCCCTGCGCGAAAGGGATGCCGCTGAACCCCAGCCGGGACACGCGTTCAGCCTCCCGGTGGCGCTGGTATTCGCACTGACTCTTTCCGCGGTGCTCATCGCATCAGCCGCTCTGCGGGAATGGTTCGGCGACGACCGGAGTCATCGTGGCGGCGGCCGCCGCCGGCTTCGTCGACACGCATTCCGCAGCCATTGCGATTGCGGCGCTGGTCGCATCGGGAAAGATGACCGCTGCGGACGCCGTGTTTCCCATTCTCGCCGCGTTCTCGACCAACACAATCAGCAAGATCATATTTGCCTGGAGCAGCGGAAGCCGCACTTACACGTTGCGCCTGATCCCGGGCCTGATCCTGGTCGCAGGCGCGGCGTGGGCCGGCGCGCTGCTGATGCCATTGTTGTCTTGACGGGTTCTTCACGCGAAACGCTGCCCGCTTCGCTTGAAAGCACTATGGCCCTGTGTTTTCGATCAGACCCGGAAATGCTTGGAGAGCTTCAGGCCTTGCGCCTGATAGTTCGAGCCGATTTTCTGGCCGTACATGGCGTGGGGCCGCGACAGCATCTTCTCGTAGACCAGCCGGCCGACGATCTGGCCGTGCTCGAGGATGAACGGCACTTCGCGCGAGCGCACTTCGAGCACCGCGCGCGCCCCCTTCCCGCCAGCGCCGGCATAGCCGAAGCCGGGATCGAAGAATCCAGCGTAGTGCACGCGGAATTCGCCAACCAGCGGATCGAACGGCACCATTTCGGCGGCGTAGTCCGGCGGCACCTGCACGGCTTCCTTCGAGGCCAGGATGTAGAACTCGCCGGGATCGAGGATGAGGCTGCCGTCGGATCGCGCCTTGATCGGCTCCCAGAATTCATCGACGCCATAGCCGCCGCGGCGATCGATATCGACGACGCCGGTGTGGCGCTTGGCGCGGTAGCCGACGAAGCCGCCTGAACTTTCGCCGGAGAGATCGACCGAAAGCGCGACGCCATTGGCGAGATCGGCATCGTCGATATCGACGAGGCGCTCGGCGGCGTGCAGCGCGTCGAGTTCGTCGGCGCTGAGGATGGCGTCACCGGTGCGGAAGCGCACCTGCGAGAGCCGCGATCCCTCGCGCAGCAGCACCGGAAAGGTCTTCGGGCTGATCTCGGCATAGAGCGGGCCGTGATAGCCCGCGCCGATCATGTCGAAGCGCGCGGGTGCCGTCGGCGATCACGCGGGTGAACACGTCGAGCCGCCCGGTCGAACTTTTCGGATTGGCGGCCGCCACGATCTCGGGCGGCAGCGCGAGGCTCTCCAGCAGCGGCACGATGTAGACGCAGTTGGTCTCCAGCACCGCCCCGTCGGAAAGGTTGATCTCGTGCAGCTTCAGTTCGTCGATACGCTCGGCGACGGTCGCGCCAGGGCCGGGCAAAAAGCTCGCGCGCACCCGGAAGGCGATGTCGCCGAGCCGCAAATCGAGGCTCGCCGGCTGGATCTGGCTCTCGACAAAGGGATATTCCGGCAGGATCAGGCCCGCATCCGCCATCGCCGCGATCATGCGGTCGGGCAGAATTCCGTTGGCGTCGGGCGGAAGCGTAAACGGCACGGCGCGGTCCTCGAGAGCGGCCCATCAGGATGACCAAATGGCATCCAAACCTCGTAAATATGGGCATTTACGGGTTATCCGATGACCGCCTTGACGAAAAGGGCGCGAGGGAATATCAGCATGACTTATCCCGTGGTGATTTGAGCCGGCCGGCTTGCAGCCACGTTAAATAAGTCGCTAAACAGGCCGGGGACACGTGTGATCCCGGCCTGTGGAAATTTTTCCAGGCCGGTTTTTTTGTGACCATTTTCCGGTGGTCACGACGGAGGTCACATGTCTGAGGCTAAGGCTACCACGCGCTATCGTCCCGAAACCCGGCTGGTTCATTCCGGCGCCCTGCGCTCGCAATTCGGCGAGACGTCGGAGGCGCTGTTCCTGACGCAGGGCTTCGTCTACGACACTGCCGAACAATGCGAGGCGCGGTTCAAGGGCGAGGATCCCGGCTTCCTCTACTCGCGCTTCTCCAATCCCAACATCTCGATGTTCGAGCGCCGCATGATCGAGCTCGAAGGCGCCGAAGCCGCGCGCGCGACCGCGACCGGCATGGCCGCGGTGACCACCGCGATCCTCGCGCCGCTGAAGGCCGGCGACCATGTGGTGGCGGCGAAGGCGATGTTCGGCTCCTGCCGCTACGTGGTCGAGGACCTGCTGCCGCGCTACGGCATCCAGTCCACCCTGGTCGACGGGCTCGACCTCGACCAGTGGCGCAAGGCGATGCGGCCCGAACACCAGGACCTGCTTCCTGGAGAGCCCGACCAACCCGACGCTCGACGTGCTCGACATCCAGGCGATCGCCGAAATCGCGCACCAGGGCGGCGCGCGGCTGATCGTGGACAATGTGTTTGCAACGCCGATCTGGCAGAGCCCGCTGTCGCTCGGCGCCGACGTCGTGGTCTATTCGGCCACCAAACACATCGACGGCCAGGGCCGCTGTCTCGGCGGCATCATCCTGTCGTCGGAAGCGTTCATCGCCGAACACATCCACAATTTCATGCGCCAGACCGGCCCGTCGATGTCGCCGTTCAACGCCTGGGTGCTGCTGAAGGGACTGGAGACGCTGGCGGTGCGCGTGCGCGCGCAGACCGAGACCGCCGCCAAGGTGGCCGATGTGCTCGCCAGCCATCCAAAGATCTCGCGGCTGATCTATCCCGGCCGCGCCGATCATCCGCAGGCGGCGCTGGTGAAAAAGCAGATGCGCGCGGGCTCGACGCTGATCGGCTTCGAGGTCAAGGGCGGCAAGCAGGCCGCGTTCCGCTGCCTCAACGCGCTGCAGATCTCGCGCATCTCGAACAATCTCGGCGACGCCAAGAGCCTCGTCACCCATCCGGCGACGACGACGCATCAACGGCTGGCGCCGGAGGCGCGCGCCGAACTCGGCATCAGCGAGGGCTTCATTCGATTCTCCGCCGGGCTGGAGCATGCGGACGATCTGATCGAGGATTTTGCTCAGGCGCTGGAGAAGGTGTGAGATAGCGAATGTGTAGGGTGGGCAAAGCGTAGCGCTGCCCACCCTACGAATTGCCGTTGCGACAACTACCGTAATCACATCGGCCGATAGGCGCGCACGTCCGAGGGCACGTTGACGCCGAGCTTGATCTGGCCGACCGACTTGATGATGTCGTCGCCGAGCAGTTGCGCGAAGCAGGCGTAACCCCAATCGCTCATGTGCAGGCCGTCGGCGATCACGAAGTTCTCGATCGGGATTGCCTGCTTCTCGTGCCAGTCCTTCATCACCGCAAAGCGCGGAAACACGCCGACCTTGCGAAGCTCGGCGACCTTGTTGAGCAGGTTCATCATCTTGCCGGCGCTCTCGGCGTGCTGGTTGACCGCCGGCGAATATTGCGGGTCGATCAGCACGACGTCGGCGCCCGCCGCCTGCATGCGCGCGATGCCTTCCTCGACGAGTTTTGCGGTCTCGCCCGGATCGAGATTGCGCAGCACCGCGTTGGTGCCGACCTGCCAGATCACGAGATCCGGCTGCATGTCGATGACGGAGGTCTGCAGCCGCCTCATCATTTCGGGCGCGTCTTCGCCGCCCTGGCCGCGGTTGATGACCGTGATGTCGGCGGTCGGATATTGCCGTTGCAACTGCGCGGCCAGCCGGTTGGGATAGTTGAATTCGGGCGAGGTCGCGCCGTAGCCGGCGGTCGATGACGAGCCGAAGGCCACGATCACCACCGGCTGGCCCGCCGCCAGCTTGGTGGCGACGCGCGGCAGCGAGCCCATCGATTTGGAGCCGCCCTTCGGCGGCAGGCAGGGAACGCGGCTGAAGATGTCGCCGGCCGACTTGGCGACCTCCTTGACCTTGTCGATCGCCTTGCCGGTGAGACCCTTCTGGGCGGTCGGGTTGGCGGCAGCCATGCTGCCGGTGCCCGTGGTCGCAGGCCTGGCCGTTTCGGTGCCGGTGCCGGCTTGCGCCGCGTTACCGGCCGGCGCCTTGTCCGCTGGCGGCCTGGCGCTATCGGGCAGCGCGGCCTGTTGCGGCGGCTGCGTCTGGGCGTGGAGCGGCGACAGCGCGACTGGCGTCATCAGCGCCACGGTCGCGGCCAAGGCCGTCAGCAATGTCGACAAACGAAAAGGGCAGTTACAACTCATTAACGACAGTTCCTAATTCTGCTGCGCCTGATCGATACGTGCCGCATCGAGCACGAATTTCGACAGCGCGCGGCCGAGGCAGGCATGAACCCGTTTGGCCATGTCGGTACCATGGAAGGTACTGAACAGATCGAAGTCTCCGGCGTCGTTCCAGTGGCGCATGATGGCAAACCGGTCGAACAGCGGTACGTCGTGCTGCTGCGCCGCCACCCGCATATTATCTAGGTATGGCGGCGCGGAAATCATCGTTTCCGTCCGCGGGCTATATTGCAGATTGACCAGAACCACGTCGGCTCCCGCTTTTTGCACCGCAGCAATACCCTCATCGACGGCGCCGCGAAAATCGTCGGGATCGACGGATCGCATGGCATCCACCGTGCCGGTCTGCCAGACGACCAAAGTAGGGTGTTTTGCTTCCACCAGCTTAACGAGCGTGGTGTCCATTTCCTCAGCGGTTTTCCCGCTCTGTAGTTCTACGGACAGGTTGATCGGGGTCGACGGCAGCCGCTCCTTCAGTGCCGCCTGCAACTTGGCGGGGTAGGCGCTGGCTTCGGAGGAGACGATCGTGGACGACCGGCTTCCCACCACCAGGACGGTGAGCGGCTGGGCGTTCTTGACGGCCTCGGCGACCCTCGGAAGCGTGCTCTCGGTGGTCAGCAGATAGGCGGGGACTTCGCAGGTCTGGGCCGGGGCGTCCTGGGCGCGCGCCGAGCCGCCTGCCGCGAGCATGCCGAGCAGCAACAGGCCGAGCACAGCTCCTGAACCGGACCTCATGCGCCCCCTCCCGCCATGTCGGCATTGCCGCCGGTGCTTTTTGTTCTCGATGCACCTTTGTCGGCCGAATGCTTGTACCACGAAATCACCCACGCCACGCCCCACATGATGAGGATTCCGACAAGGCTGACGAGAGCGTGCATGAACGCACCCCCGCCAACTTCGGCCAGCACGAAGTGCCCTGCGAAGGCAAGAAAGACGCCGAGGCAGAATATCTCAAGGGAATGCTGGCCACACAGGATCAATGGTCGCAGCCAGGGCGATTTCAGGCCAGACCAATCCTTGGGCAGGAAGCGCACCGTGAGCGCCGCAAGCGCCAGAAAATGGGCAAACCGCAGCACGTCCAGGTCGGTCTTGGTGATCGGATACATCCACTTTTCGATCAGCTTCGGCATCAGATAGCTGAGCTGCGGCAGATGCCAGGTCAGCGTGACGAAGAAGGCGGCCAGGAGATAGGCAATGCAGATCCACATCGTCACCGGTGACGACAGGATCCGCGACATCCGCGCTGCGCCGCCGAGCGCACACCAGGCGCCGAACACGAACAGCAACTGCCAGGCGAACGGATTGAATATCCAGAAGCCGCTCGGATAGGCCGTCAGGTACCAGTCGAACTGCCAGGCCAGCGCATACAGCAGAACCGACAGGCCGAGCGTGACATCGGGCCGCCACTTCATCAGCCACAGGATGATCGGCAGGAACAGCATCAGCACGATGTAGAGCGGCAGTACGTCCATGTTGACGGGGCGGAATCGCAACAGCAGCGCCTGGATGATGGTGACGTCAGGCTGCTTGAGGAAATCCATGATCCCCATTTCCTCGCTGTAGAGCGGGTTCTCGAAACGGGTGGCGACGTAGGAGATCTCGGCGAGGAAGATCGTGAACAGGAACACATGCGCGACATAGATCTGCCAGACGCGCCGCAGGATGCGCGCGGTCGCCACCACGAAGCCGGCCTGCAGCATCGCGCGGCCGTAGACGAAGGCGGCGGTGTAGCCGGAGATGAAGATGAAGATTTCGGTGGCGTCGGAGAATCCGTAATTCCTGATCGTGAACCAGGTCAGGATATTGGCCGGCAGATGATCGACGAAGATCAGCCACAGCGCCATGCCGCGAAACAGGTCGAGCCGCAACTCGCGCTCGCCGGCCACCGGCAGCGTGATCGCCGGCGCGGCTGCGGCTGCCGCGGCGTTCTCCCTGGCAGACGTCGCCTTGGTATCGCCAAGGGGCGTTCCGGCAACGGGATCGGCAATGGACGTCATCTGGCACCGTCAGGCAATTGGCATTCGCGCTTGCAGCGTCCGAAAAGATCATATCGGCCCGCGATTGGCACACAAGGTGCGCACGATACAGGGCTGGCGCGCGCCTGGGTGCGCTCTAGAAGGGAACTATGTTGAAACCGCGATGAAACCACGGGCAATCCCGCGAGCCGGAGATTGGTTCCCCCGCTTTTCTTGGCTATGCTCCGCGACGAGGATTTCCGGAAACCGATTGCATGTACCGCGCCGTCACCCGCCAGATCGAGGTTACCGTCGAACCGAACTTCCTGCCGGAACGTTCGTCGATCGACAAGGGCCAGTACTTCTGGTCCTACACCGTCGTCATCATCAATAACGGCGCGGAAACCGTGCAGCTTCGCACGCGGCACTGGATTATCACCGACGCCACCGGCCGCAAGCAGGAAGTCCGCGGCGAGGGCGTGGTCGGCGAGCAGCCGGTGCTCGCGCCGGGCGAACGCTTCGAATACACCTCGGGCGTGCCGCTCCCGACCGCGACGGGCTTCATGACCGGCCACTACCAGATGGTCAGCGACAGCGGCGAACGCTTCGAGGTCGACGTGCCGACGTTCTCGCTCGACAGCCCCGACAGCAAGCGGGTGTTGAATTGACGAGTGCTTGGCGCTCGTCATCACCGGGCTTGACCCGGTGATCCATCCTTTCGAAAAAACATCTCGCGAAGATTGATGGATGCTCGGGTCGAGCCCGGGCATGACGCTGGTTGTTCCTGTCGGCATACGGGTTCGCGTTCTCGCGCCTCCTCGGTGAACGGCTTGTTGATACCGTCACTCCCGAGAAGCTTGCTTCCCGGGAGCTTGACGCCAGCGCCGCGGCGTCAGGACCACACGACTTCGCCGTACGCGTCACGCGCGTTCGCCTTGCGCGCGCCTCGCGTCCGCCGCATCCGACGGCCCAGCGCCTGGGCAACGTGGAAACCGATGCGAACAGCCATAATCACGCACCGGCTCGTGGAACCATTCCCGGGCCGATCCATTGATCTTCCGACACATCATTTTTTTGGAAAGAAACCTTATGAAGAATCTCGCAATCTATCTGGCCGCCGGCGCCAGTGCCCTTCTCATGACGGCGGCTTCCGCTGCACCGCTTGCCCCGAGTCTATCCCTCGCACCCGAGAGCAACATTCAGACCGTCCGCATGGTTTGCAACGAGAATGGCCACTGCTGGCGCGAACGTGGTGAACGCCGCGTCATCATCCATGAGCCCCGCGATTCGTACGGATATGCGCCCCGCGGGCGCTATATCGAGCGCCGCGGCTATGAGGACCGTGGCGGCATCGGCATCCGCGCCCCCGGCGTCAGCGTCGGAATCGGTGCCTTCTGAAGCAACCGACAAGGCCCTGCACGAAAAAAGCCGCGGAGAAATCCGCGGCTCTTTTTTTGTTTCAATATTGAACGGTTGGATCGCGCGGCCGGCATTCACACGTGAGGCGCGCTCGCCCCCCGCAACCGTTCGACAAACCAGAAGGCCCAGATCGCGCCGAACGAGAGCAGAAAGAATCCTCCGCAGGCCAGCAAACTCGACACTGAACTCTCCATGACATCCTCCAGGAATTGTTCTCTTGCAGTTTCTGTTCGCAACGAACCGGCGCCGTTGCCGCGTCGTCTCGGGTAATCACATCAAAGCGTGCGTTTAGAAATTTGCGGCGATCAGATCGTAGGAACCCCGGCTGCCACGGACGTAGACCTTCGCCGCAGCGGCGCATATCGCATCGCGGTTGCAATCGAACGCATTCAGAAAGCCGGACTCGCTGGGGCTGACATCCGGTTGAATGCGCCTCAACGCGCTCTCGTCGATGAAGAACGACGCTTCCAGGGCGCTGTCGTACCCCCAGAACCGCACGGCCCGCCGCGTCTGGTCATATGAGCGGCTGTGGTTTGGAAACTCAATCATGGGGCACCAAGCAAACTCTCGCCGGCGAACCGCGCGCCGTGCGTAGTGTTTCACGACCTGCACCGTGGCATCGTCGATAGCCACAGGCTGTCCTGACCGGTAACGCGCACATCGACGCGACGTGCGATTGGTCAATGTCATTGACAAGATTGGCGTGGCTTAAGCGTTTGGCGCTGCCGCAAGGGGATGCAAAGGCAATACGATTGCGCTGCCTCCAGCGTGGGCTACCTGGCGTCGCATTACAAGGCTTGTCTGGGTTTGCGCTGAAAACAAAACAGCAATTCTTCTCGCTATTCGGGAAACGATCACCATATGGTTCGTATCATCGCGCGCCCCCGGGCTATTATCGGTGACTGAGAGCCGTGCGCTCCCGCCTGAACCCAAAGGCGGTCATATGCCCAAAATCCCCACGTTCAATCTGCGTGAGTGGCTGGTACCCCCGGTCCTGATGCCGATCTTTCTCGTGCTGCTGGTCGCCGCTGCGATGGTCATTCAATGGTAAGCGAACGCCGTGGCGCTTCACTGCTGGATAGGCGACCTGAATCGAAACAAGCGCAATCGTCGCTGGCTCACGATCTGGCCGACCGGGCGGAGACCGCACTGGAGGAGGCGCGCGAGATGGCGCCGGGAGATGCGCGCACCGAGGCGATGCACAAGGCAACGGTCCTGCGCAACGCCGCCGATATTCAACAGCTTCTCGGCAGCAAGCGCAGCGTCCCGGAAGCATGACGGAGGCCTGACCCATTGCGGACGAGATTGTTGAGATATAGTCAAGCTGACGGGGATCATTCGGGCAGCGAGATGCTTGTCCCGGATGAACACCTATCCTGATCAATCGGCGTTACCCGCGAGCGTCCTCATGACGGCGCTTGATCCTCCGTGTATCCCCGCTGTCGTTCTCATCGTCGAAGACGAGATGATGCTGCGCATGCGTGCGGTCGACATGGTGGAAGGCGCCGGATTTACGCCGCTCGAGGCGCTGGATGCCGCCGAAGCCATCGCCATCCTGGAATCCCGATCCGACATCGCGCTGATGTGCACCGATATCCAGATGCCCGGTCAAATGGACGGCCTCGGACTTGCGCATGTCGTGCATTCGCGCTGGCCGGCAATCAAGATCATCGTGGTATCGGGGCAATTGAAGCTGCCGGAGCTCGATCTTCCGCCCCACAGCAGGTTTTTCGGCAAGCCAATCGATGCCGGGGAAGTGATAGCCGAAATGCGCGGAATGATCGGTCACGCCTGAGATACCGCGCTTTGACGCCGAATACAGATCAAATCGCGTGATTGTGGCAGACCCAACCATCGAAGATCAGTGCGGTACACACCCCATCATGATACAATCAACGATGTCCCAAGCCGATCTGCGAACCCACCTGCGTCCCGCGAGCAGCGCAACACCGTACCAGGACGATCTGGCGGCAGAGAATGTCAGCCTGCGGCTTTTGCTTGCGCAGGCCGAGATCAATACGCAGAGTTTGCTTGCCACCGCCGGCATCGACGCCAGGGAGCGCGAGGCGTCCGACAAGCTGCAGAAGCTGATCCTCGAGGAACTACATCACCGTATCAAGAACACGCTTGCGACCGTCGGAGCCATCGTCTCGCAGAGTCTGCGCGAGCTGCCGGGCGCCGAGCATGCGCAACACGCCATCGAGGGTCGCCTGCTCGCGCTTGGGCGCGCGCATGATCTGCTGTTGCAGGCAAGATGGAGCAGCGCGAACCTCGGCACAATCGTCCGCAGCGCCACCGAAGCCTTCGATGATCCCAACCAACCGAAATTCGCGATCTCGGGACCCGATATCCGGATGATGTCGGGTGCCGTCATCGCCATCGCGATGACGCTCAACGAGCTTTGCACGAATACCACGAAGTTTGGCGCCCTCTCGGTCCCGCAAGGCCGCGTCGAAATCGCCTGGACGCTGGATCAGCAGGCGCAGCGCCTGCACCTTACCTGGACCGAGAAGAATGGTGCGGCTGTCCGCCCACCTGAAAAACGAAGCTTCGGGACACGGCTGATCGAGACGCTCGGCAGGCAACTCCGGGGCAACGTACGGCTGACCTATGAACCGACCGGTTTCGTCTACACGCTCGACGTGCCGATGACATCGCTGACGTCGGCGACATAAGGCTCGATTTGACGCGTTTTCTTCGCGAACCGGGCCCCACTCCTCAAGGGAAGAACGGCCCCGGCACGGGGGCGAACCGGGGCCGTCATTCATCGGATGCCAAGGGGCATGGCATCCGGTCGCCGTTAACCAATTGATAACTGTGACAAGCGTTCCAGCCCGGACTGGTCAGGGACGGTTTCCAGGTCGAAGCCCGTCATGCCGCCCCAACACCTCGCTATTCGACCCGTTCATCCCCATATAAGGGGCCTGTCCTCGTCAACCATCGAGATTGTTCGGAATGCGCGGAGACTTCCCACGACGAAAGGAACCGCCATGTTCAAATCTCAGCAACACCGCGCCAAGGCCGCCGAGTACGGCGAACTGATCAAGCAATCGAGCGGTCAGCGCGAAAGCCGCAAGCTTCAGCAACTGCAAGAACGTCACGACGCGCTCGCGGACAACGAGCAGGGGCTGGCCGACAACTACGAAAGCGCCCTGAACGTTGCAGAGCAGGACCGCGCTCGTGGCCTTGCCCTTGCGGCCGAGGAGGAGCACGTCTTGCGATGTCTCGGCGCAGCCATCATCATGCAATGGAACGCGCTGCCGAAGACCCTGCAACGGGAGATATTCGATACCGCCGGATCGGTCGGTAAGCTGCTGGAGACGGCGGCGCTCCGCGGGCAGATCGCCCGATTTCTGCATAAGCACAAGAACGATTCCGGCAACAAGAAAGCTCGAACGGCAGATGCCCGATCGGGCGCCACCGCCTTGTCACGATGGGACGATGAGGGAGGCGCAATCCCCGATGGACTGCCGCAATAGCAACCACGCCAAAAGGACCAACGATGAAGAAACCCGTTCTCTCGATTGACGAACCGGAGCCGAAAAAAGCTTCGCGAGCCGACCGACCTCCGACCGAAGGATTCGTGACGGTTGTCGACGGTCACTTCAAATCGGAGTTTGACACGGCCGAGGCTGCCGAAGCAGCCGGCCGGAAACTGAAGTCGGCCTATCCGATGCTGCAAATCGAAATCTACGACGCCGCCACCAAGGTGCGCACCTTGTTGAGCTAGATGATCATGCCCGGCGAATCCACGAGGCTCCGCTGGTGCCATTCATCCTTCGAGACGCCGCTACGCGGCTCCTCAGGATGAGGTCTGTCAGCGAGCGCGGGCAAACCCCACACTGGGCCGCCGCCTACTCCTCCACGCCGGCTTCGTGCGGCGTGAACTGGTAGACCGAGGAGCAGAACTCGCAGGTCACCACCACCTTGTCGTCCTTGACCATCTCGGCGCGGTCCTTGGGCGCGAAGCTTTTCAGCATCGACGACACCGCCTCGCGCGAGCAGGAGCATTGCGCGCGCAGCGGCGATGGCGCGAACACGCGCACGCCGCGTTCGTGGAACAGCCGGTACAGCAGGCGCTCGCCCGACAGGCCGGGGTCGATCAGCTCGACGTCCTCGACCGTTCCGATCAGCGACTGGCCCTCCACCCAGGCATCGTCCTCCGCCACCGCATGCGTCACCGCGCCTTCGGGCGCATCGCCGGGATGCAGGTCAGCCTGCCGCGCCCGCTCCGGCGCCTTCGGCAGGAATTGCAGCAGCATGCCGCCGGCGCGCCAGCGATGCTTGCCGCCGTCGCCACCGCGCCATTCCTCGCCGACCGCAAGCCGGACGCGGGTCGGGATCTGCTCGGAGCGCAGAAAATATTCATGGGCCGCGTCTTCGAGGTTGCCGCCATCGAGCGCCACCAGACCCTGATAGCGGCTCATGTCCTGCCCCTGGTCGATGGTCATCGCCAGATGGCCCTTGCCGAGCAGCGCGCCGGAGGTCTGGCCGTCCTTCAGCCGCGTCACGTCATAGCGCGCATAGGCGCGCAGGCGATCGGGCGCCTGAAAATCCACGATCAGGAACGACACCGGGCCGTCGGTCTGGGTCTGCAGGATGAAGCGGCCGTCGAACTTCAGCGCCGAGCCGAGCAGCGTCGTCAGCACGATCGCCTCGCCGAGCAGCTTGCCGACCGGCGCCGGGTAATCATGCTTGGTCAGGATGTCGTCGAGCGCCGGCCCGAGCCGGGTCAGCCGGCCGCGCAGGTCGAGCGTATCGACCTCGAACGGCAGCACCGCGTCATCGACGGGAACGGACGAAGGCGCACGAATGGGCGCCTCGGTCGTGATTTTCGTGTCGGGGGATTGTGAAACCATGGCGCGTTATCTGGGGTCGGAGGACGCAAAGTGAAAGGGGTTGTTCCGTGTCCCGGACGCGGTGCAGCGTGCAACGCTGCTCCGCAGAGCCGGGGCCATTGTGCCTGATAGATGCGACCCCGGCGCTGCGCAGCAGTCCGGGGAACGCAAACTGCGAAGGCTACGCCACTTCGTTGAAGCACCAGGCCAGGATGCCCTTCTGGGCGTGCAGGCGATTTTCGGCTTCGTCGAACACCACCGATTGCGGGCCGTCGATCACCGCGTCGGTGACTTCCTCGCCGCGATGGGCCGGGAGGCAATGCATGAAGATCGCATCCTTGTTTGCCAGCGACATCAGCTTCTCATTGACCTGATAGGGCTTGAGCACGTTGTGGCGGTGCTCGCCGTCCTTGTCGCCCATCGACACCCAGGTATCGGTGACGACGCAATCGGCGCCGCGGACCGCGGCTTCGGGGTCGTTGCCAAGCCTGATCGGCGCCTGCGTCGCCTTGATCCAGTCCTTCATCGCCTTGTTCGGCGCGAGCTGGGGCGGGGTGGCGATGTTGAGCTGGAACCTGAAGCGCTCCGCTGCGTGCGCCCACGACGCCAGCACGTTGTTGTCGTCGCCGGTCCAGGCCACGGTGCGTCCCTCGATCGGGCCGCGATGTTCCTCGAAGGTCATCAGATCGGCCATCACCTGGCAGGGATGCGACCGCCGGGTCAGCCCGTTGATCACGGGCACGGTGGCGTGCGCGGCGAGCTCCAGCAGCGCATCGTGATTGAGGATGCGGATCATGATCGCATCGACGTAGCGCGACAGCACGCGCGCGGTGTCGGCGATGGTCTCGCCGCGGCCGAGCTGCATTTCCGCACCCGTCAGCATGATCGACTCGCCGCCGAGCTGGCGCATGCCGACGTCGAACGACACCCGCGTCCGCGTCGACGGCCGTTCGAAGATCATCGCCAGCGTCTTGCCTTCCAGCGGCTTCTTCGCCTTCTCGTGCGCCTTCAGCTTCGCCTTCATGGCGGTGCTGGCGGAGAGCATGTTGCGCAGCTCCGTGAGCGGCACCTCGCTGATGTCGAGGAAATGACGGACGGGCTTGCTCATCACCCCGCCGCCTTCTTCAACCCGCCGGCCGACAACGCCACGCAGGCGCGCTCCAGCCGCTGCACGGATTCCTCGATCTCGGCCTCGGTCACGATCAGCGGCGCCAGGAAGCGCACCACATTGTCGCCGGCGCCGACGGTCAGGAGCTTCTGGTCGCGCAGCGCGTTGACCAGATCGCCCGACGGCACCACGGCCTTGACGCCGACCAGCAGTCCCTCGCCGCGCACTTCCGCCAGCACGGACGGATAGCGATCGACGACGGAGGCGAGCTTCTGCTTCAGCAGCAGCGACATCTTCTGCACGTGTTCGAAGAAGCCGGGCTCGAGCATCACGTCGAGCACGGCGTTGGCGGAGGCGATCGCCAGCGGATTGCCGCCGAAGGTCGAGCCGTGCGAGCCCGGTGTCATGCCGCTTGCCGCCTCCGCGGTCGCCAGGCACGCGCCGATCGGGAAGCCGCCGCCGAGCGCCTTGGCCAGCGGCATGATGTCGGGGGTGACGCCGAGACGCTTGTAGGCGAACAGATCGCCGGTGCGGCCCATGCCGGTCTGCACCTCGTCGAAGATCAGCAGCATGCCCTGGTCGTCGCAGAGCTGGCGCAGCGCCTTGAAGAACGCGTTCGGCGCGCTGCGCACGCCGCCCTCGCCCTGCACCGGCTCGATCAGGATGCCCGCGGTCTGCGGCCCGATCGCCTTCTTCACGGCTTCGATGTCGCCATGCGGCACCTGGTCGAAGCCGTCCAGCGGCGGGCCGAAACCTTCGAGATATTTGGCCGAGCCGGTGGCGGCCAGCGTGCCGAGCGTGCGGCCGTGGAACGCGCCCTCGAAGGTGACGAGGCGGTAGCGTTCGGGATGGCCCTTGGCGGCGTGATAGCGGCGCGCGACCTTGATCGCGCATTCCATCGCCTCCGCGCCGGAATTGCAGAAGAACACGAAGTCGGCAAAGCTCTGCTCGCACAGCCGCGCGGCCAGCCGGTCGCCGTCCGGGCTCTTGAACAGGTTCGACATGTGCCACAGCCTGGTCGCCTGCTCCTGCAGCGCCTTGACCAGGTGCGGATGGCAATGGCCCAGCGCGTTCACCGCGACGCCCGAGGTGAAGTCGAGATAGCGATCGCCATTGGTTGCGACCAGCCAGGCGCCCTCGCCGCGCTCGAAGCCGAGATCGACCCGGGCAAAGACGGGGAGCAGATGCGACGCGGCGCTATGGGTCATGGCAATCACTGACGGTTCCGACCGGCTCCGGCCACGCGTGCATTGACGCCAACGCGGCAGCCGCCGGTCTTGCGAAAACAAAACGTGCCGCCTTTTAAGGGCGGCACGTGGAGGCATTCTATGCCGGCGGTGGTCGCTGTCAACACGCCCCAAAACCGCTTCCCGCGCTGCAAAATGGGGCCATCCGTAGGATTGCGGTGTGATGGAAAACACGCACTGCGATGCCTACATGATTCGGAACATGTGGACGCAGGGGCCCGGACTCTTGCGCCCGAGTCCGGCCATATTGTAGCGTTTCGGCTGTCGGGTACGACATCTCGTGCGGCAGTTCTGATCCCAAGAGTCCATTTTGTGCGGCGTACACGTCCGGGCGCGGTTTTCGTGCCCGGCGAGGGCTAAGGGATTCTGACCGCAGGGGTTTTTGAGACGAATTATCGCCAGCGCTGCCCCCGGTTGGCCGGCGCGATGCGAAAGGATGAATGCGATGACGGTATTGACCTGGTCCGACGATCGCGTCGAGCAGCTTAAGAAGCTCTGGGAAGGCGGCCTTTCGGCCAGCCAGATCGCCGCGGAACTCGGAAACGTGACCCGCAACGCGGTGATCGGCAAGGTGCACCGGCTGGGCCTTTCCGGCCGCGCCAAGAGCCCGTCCTCGGCGGCGCCGCGCCAGCGCAAGGCCCGTCCCGCCCAGCACATGATGCGGGTGTCGCGCCCGGTGTCGCGCGGCAACACCGCGCTCGCGCACGCCTTCGAGGTCGAGATGGAGCCGGATCCGGTCGCCTTCGACAATGTGGTGCCGATGAGCCAGCGGCTGACGCTGCTCGAACTGAACGAGGCCACCTGCCACTGGCCGGTCGGCGATCCCGCGAGCCCGGAATTCTTCTTCTGCGGCGGCAAGGCGCTCGCCGGCCTGCCCTATTGCGCACACCATTCGCGCGTCGCCTATCAGCCCGCCGCCGACCGGCGCCGGCAGCCGCCGAAGCCGACAAGGTAGGCGCGGTCGTAAGCTACACGGAAGATATGCGTCGTCGTCCCCGCGATCGCGGGGACGACGATGGCGTCTGCTACTCCGCTCGCCACTACTCCGCCTTGGCGAAGCGATCGTCCAGCGCGTAGCCGGCGCCGCGGACGGTGCGGATCGGATCCTGCTCGCGGCCGGGATTGAGCAGCTTGCGCAGGCGGCCGATATGCACGTCGACGGTGCGCTCGTCGATATAGATGTCGCGGCCCCAGACGCTGTCGAGCAACTGCTCGCGGCTGAACACGCGGCCGGGATGCTCCAGGAAGAATTCAAGCAGCCGGTACTCGGTCGGACCGAGGTCGATCGAACGGCCCGAGCGCGCGACGCGGCGTTTCTCGCGGTCGAGTTCGATGTCGCCATAGGTCAGGACGGTGGCGAGGCGCTCGGGGCTCGCGCGCCGCAGCAGGCCCTTCACCCGCGCCAGCAGTTCCGGCACCGAGAACGGCTTGACGATGTAGTCGTCGGCGCCGGTCGCCAGTCCCCTGATCCGCTCGCTCTCCTCGCCGCGCGCGGTCAGCATGATGATCGGGAGCGCCTTGGTCTCCGGCCGCGCCCGCAGGCGACGGCACAGTTCGATGCCGGACAGCCCCGGCAGCATCCAGTCGAGCACGACGAGATCGGGCACGCGCTCCTTCAGCCGCGTATCGGCATCGTCGCCGCGGCCGACGGTTTCGACATCATAACCTTCGGCGTCGAGGTTGTAGCGCAACAGCGTGGTCAGCGCTTCCTCGTCCTCGACCACCATAATGCGCGCGCTCATCGTGTATCAGCCTCTTCCATTTGACGCGTCATCTGCACGCGAACCGGTCTCCACCTCACCTGAAAACGCCGGGTCAAGTATTCGGTACCGTGGTCGCAAACGTCGTCATGTCGCCCTTCGGGCGCTTGTCCAGCATCTGCTGGCCTTCAATCATGTAGAACACGGTTTCGGCGATGTTAGTGGCGTGATCGCCGATCCGCTCGATATTCTTGGCGCAGAACATCAGGTGAATGCAGAACGAGATGTTGCGCGGATCTTCCATCATATAGGTCAGGAGTTCGCGGAACAGCGAGGTGCAGATCGCGTCGACTTCCTCGTCGCCCTTCCAGACCGCCATCGCCGCCGGCAGGTCGTGCGCCGCATAGGCGTCCAGCACCGACTTGACCTGCGACTGCACCAGGTCGGTCATGTGCTCGAGGCCGCGGATCAGCTTCAGCGGCTGGAAATCGTTCTCCAGCGCCGCGACCCGCTTGCCCATGTTCTTGGCGAGGTCGCCGATCCGCTCCAGATCGGTCGCGACCCGCATCGCGCCGACGATCTCGCGCAGGTCGATCGCCATCGGCTGGCGCCGGGCGATGGTCAGCACCGCGCGCTCCTCGATCAGATGCTGCAGGCGATCGATCTCGAGATCGGAGGCGACGACGCGCTTGCCGAGCGCGACGTCGCGGCGGATCAGCGCATCGACGGATTCGGTGATCATGCGTTCGGCCAGCCCGCCCATCTCGGCGACGAGCCGGGTCAGTTCCTGCAGATCGCTGTCGAACGCCTTCGCGGTATGTTCTGAAGCCATGGTATTCTCCTCGCGGCGTGCGCTTAGCCGAACCGGCCGGTGATGTAGTCCTGGGTACGTCGATCGCTCGGCGAGGTGAAAATCTTGTTGGTGTCGTCGAACTCGATCAGTTCGCCCAGATACATGAAGGCGGTCTTGTCCGAGACGCGCGCCGCCTGCTGCATGTTATGGGTGACGATCGCGATGGTGTAGTCCTCGGACAGTTCCTGGATCAGTTCCTCGATCTTGGCGGTCGAGATCGGGTCGAGCGCCGAGCAGGGTTCGTCGAACAGGATCACCTCGGGCCGCACCGCGACCGTGCGGGCGATACAGAGCCGCTGCTGCTGGCCGCCGGAAAGCGACAGGCCGGAGGCGTTGAGCTTGTCCTTGACCTCGTTCCACAGCGCGCCGCCACGCAGCGCCTTCTCGACGCGGCCGTCCATCTCGGACTTCGATATCTTTTCATAGAGGCGGATGCCGAAGGCGATGTTCTCGTAGATCGTCATCGGAAACGGCGTCGGCTTCTGGAACACCATGCCGACGCGCGCGCGCAGCAGGTTGAGATCGAGCTTGGGATCGAGGATGTTGGTCTGGTCCAGCATCAACTGGCCGGTCGCGCGCTGGCCGGGATAGAGGTCGTACATCCGGTTGAAGATGCGCAGCAGGGTGGACTTGCCGCAGCCGGAAGGTCCGATGAAGGCGGTGACGCGGTGGGTGCCGAGCGCAAGGTTGATGTTCTTCAGCGCGTGGTTCTCGCCATAATAGAAGTTCAGGTTGCGCGCTGTCACCTTGGGCGGCGCATCGGGCAGCGCCACCTGCGGGACGGGACCGTTCGCGGAACTCACGGATACGGAGAGATCGTTCATTTGGTTGTCCTCTCGGCGCCAAGGATGCGCGCGCCAATGTTAAGGGCAAGTACGGTGAGCGTGATCAGCAGGGCCCCGGTCCAGGCGAGTTGCTTCCAGTAGGCATAGGGGCTCTGCACGAAGTTGTTGATGGTGACCGGCAGGTTCGCCATCGTCTTGGTCATGTCGAGGCTGAAGAACTGGTTGGAGAGCGCGGTGAACAGCAGCGGCGCGGTTTCACCGGCGACGCGGGCGGTCGCCAGCAGCACGCCGGTAATGAGGCCGGCGCGCGCCGCGCGATAGGCGATGCGCTTGATGACCAGCGAGCGCGGCAGGCCGAGCGCGGACGCCGCCTCACGCAGCGGATTGGGCACCAGTCCCAGCATGTCCTCGGTGGTTCGCACCACCACCGGGATCACGATCACGGCGAGCGCGAGACAGCCGGCGAGGGCGGAGAAGCCGCCCATCGGGACCACGATGGCGCCGTAGATGAACAGGCCGATGATGATCGAGGGCGCGCTCAGCAGGATGTCGTTGATGAAGCGGATCACCGAGGTGAGCTTGTCGTGCTTGCCGTATTCGGCGAGGTAGGTGCCGGCGAACAGGCCGAGCGGTGCGCCGACGCCGACGCCGACCACCGTCATCATGATCGAGCCGATGATGGCGTTGCGAAGCCCGCCGTCGGTCGATCCCGGCGGCGGCGTATCCTGGGTGAAGACGGCGAGATTGATGCCGGCAAGGCCGTTGTAGAACAGCGTGAACAGGATCAGCGCGAGCCAGGTGACGCCGAACAGGGCGGCGCCGAGGCACAGGAACTTGACGATGACGTTGTTGCGGCGACGGGATGCGTAAATCGGGTTCATGATCTCAGTTCCCCGCCTTCTTTTCCAGGCGCATCAGCATCAGCCGCGCCGCAGCGAGAACGAAGAACGTCAGAACGAACAGCAACAGGCCCAGCAGGATCAGGCCGGATTGATGCAGGCCGTCGCTCTCGGCGAACTCGGATGCGATCGCCGCCGAGATCGTCGTGCCCGGCGCGAAGATCGAGGTCGATATCTTGAACGAATTGCCGATGATGAAGGTGACCGCCATGGTTTCGCCGAGCGCACGGCCGAGCGCCAGCATGATGCCGCCGATCACGCCGACGCGGGTATAGGGGATGACCACGTTGCGGACGACTTCCCAGGTGGTGCAGCCGACGCCGTAGGCGGCTTCCTTCAGGACCGGCGGCACCGTCTTGAAGACGTCGACCGAGATCGCGGTAATGAAGGGCAGCACCATGATCGCCAGGATCAGCGAGGCATTGAAAAGGCTGAGATAGGATGGCGGGCCGGCGAAGATCGTCCCCAGCACCGGGACGCCGTCGAACACCCTGATCATGAACGGCTGGAAGCTGTCGGCCAAAAACGGACCCAGCACGAAGAAGCCCCACATGCCGTAGATGATCGAAGGAATACCCGCGAGCAACTCGACGGCCAGGCCGATCGGGCGGCGCAGCCAGATCGGGCAGATCTCGGTGAGGAACACCGCAATGCCGAGGCCGACCGGAATGGCGATCATCATAGCGATCACGGAGGTGACCAGCGTGCCATAGACCGGGCCGAGCGCGCCGAGCACCGGCGGATCGGCCGATGGCGCCCAGCGCTGCGTCCACAGGAAGGCGGCGCCGTATTCCCGGATCGCGGGCCAGGCGCCGATGATCAGCGACAGGATAATGCCGCCAAGAATGAGGAGAACCGAAATCGCACAGACGCGCGTGATCCAGTAGAAGGTGACATCGCCGAGCTTGAACGCGCTGAGGGCACGCGCGCGATCATAAGGTCCGGCAGCTTCCATCACATCACTCTGAACCGCCATCTCTGCCACGCTGATCCCCTGTATTTACTTCAACACCGGAAAAATGTCGCTTCCGCTTTGCGCGGTCTTGTTGACGATTTGCCCCGCGTCATTCCGGGATGTTCCGAAGGACCGGATCTCAGGGGTGCAATTGCACCCCCGGGACTCTCGGGATTCTCAGGTGCGCAATTGCGCACCGCAGCTCGATCGCCTTGCTCGCGCCCCGGACGACGGGGCGCGAGGGTGCTGCACTTCAGTCTCAGCTCTTGATGTCCGACGACCAGGTCTTTTCGATCAGCTTGACGACCGATTCCGGCATCGGGATGTAGTCGAGTTCTTCGGCCATCTTGTCGCCCTTCTCGAAGGCGTACTTGAAGAACTTGATGGCTTCCTGCGAGGCCTTCTTGTCGGCTGCATCCTTGTGCATCAGGATGAAGGTCGCCGCCGTGATCGGCCAGGAGGAGTCGCCGGGCTGGTCGGTGAGGATGACGTAATAGCCGGGCGCCTTGGCCCAGTCGGCGTTGGACGCGGCCGCCTGGAACGCCGCCATGGTCGGCTGCACGGTCTTGCCAGCCTTGTTGATCATCGCGGTGTGGGTCAGCTTGTTCTGCTTGGCGTAGGCATATTCGACGTAACCGATCGCGTTCTTGGTCTGGCCGATATTGCCGGCAACGCCTTCATTGCCCTTGGCGCCGACGCCCGTCGGCCATTCGACCGCGGTGCCGGTGCCGACCTTGGCCTTCCAGTCGGCATTCGACTTCGACAGGTAGTCGGTGAAGTTGAAGGTGGTGCCCGAACCGTCGGAGCGGCGGACCACCGTGATCGCGTCACCCGGCAGCTTCAGCTTCGGATTGAGCTTGGCGATCGCGGCATCGTCCCACTTCTTGATCTTGCCGAGATAGATGTCGCCCAGCACTTCGCCCGACAGCACCAGTTCACCCGGCTTGATGCCTTCGAGGTTCACGACCGGCACGATCGCGCCCATCACCATCGGCCACTGTACCAGGCCGTCCTTCTCGAGCTGCTCGGCCTTCAGCGGCGCGTCGGTGGCGCCGAAGGTCACGGTCTTGGCCTGGATCTGCTTGATGCCGGCGCCCGAACCGATCGACTGGTAGTTCAGACCGTTGCCGGTCTCCTTCTTGTAGGCATCGGCCCACTTCGAATAGATCGGGAACGGGAAGGTGGCGCCTGCGCCGGTGATATCGGCCGCGAAGGCCGAGGTCGACGCGGCGACCAGGCCGGCGGCGACGATTGTCCTGATGAAATTCATGGTTGGTCTCCATTTGGTGAGCGAAGCGCCTGGTGCGCCCGATCGCGCTCACGCCGCCCGTTTAGGTGCGGTCGATAGAGCTTTTACGAAGGTTCAATGACAGTTGGATGACAGCATCAAGCGATTGAAATCGCTTAGCTTTGCCCTGTCGACAGGGCTTTGGCCTGGGGAAAACAGGCGGTAAAGGTGGCGCCTTTCTTGGGCACGCTTTCGATCAACAGCCGGCCGCGATGGCGGTTAAGAATATGTTTCACCAGCGATAATCCAAGGCCGGTTCCGCCCTGCGCGCGGCTGTCGCCGACATCGACCCGATAGAAGCGCTCGGTGAGCCGCGGCAGGTGTTCCGGCGCGATGCCGGGACCGAAATCGCGGACCAGGACTCGAATTTCCGGCGCGCCGTCGCCCGAGAACGCCCGGGTCAGCGAAACGATCACCCGCCCGCCGGACGCGCCGTATTTCAGTGCGTTCTCGATCAGGTTTTCGAACAGCCGCAACAGTTCCTCGCGGTCGCCTGCGATCGTTACCGGCCCCTCCGGCAGCTCGACCTCGATCGCGACCTGGCGCTCCGCGGCCAGCGGCTCCAGCCCGTCAACGACCTGGCGAATGATCGGCACGATATCGACGGACGCGTCGGGACGGACATGGGCCGACAGTTCGACGCGCGACAGCGACAGCAGATCGTCGATCAGGCGCGCCATGCGCGTCGCCTGCGCATGCATGATGCCGAGGAAGCGCTCGCGCGCCTTGGTATCGTCCCTGGCCGGGCCCTGCAGCGTGTCGATGAAGCCCGACAGCGCGGCCAGCGGCGTGCGCAGCTCGTGGCTGGCGTTGGCGACGAAATCGGCGCGCATTTCCTCGACCCGCCGCAGCGGCGTCTGGTCGTGGAAGGTCAGCAGCAGGCATTTGTCGGTGCCGCCGAACAGCGTCGGCACCGGCACCGGGGTGATGATCAACTCCATCCAGCGGTCGACCGGCACATGGTCGAGATAGGTCGCCCGGCGCGGTTCGGTGCTGGCGATCGCCTCGCGCAACGCCGTGATGATCTCGGGCGAACGCAGCGCGAACTGGGCGAGTTCGTTCTTGCGCAGCGCCGGCGCGAGCTGGGCTGCTGCGGCATTGAGATGGATGACGCGGCCGGCGCGGTCGAGCAGCACGGCCGGATCCGGCATGCCGGCAACGACGGCACTGACGGCCGCGGCTTCGACCGGATTGACACCACGGGCGTCGTCCCGCGATGCGACCACATTATGCAGCCGCCACGGCACCAGCGCCGCGGCGGCGATGACGATGAAAACGGCGACGGCGCGCGCCAGCGACAGCTCCGCCAGCAACACCAGCGCGCAAAGCGCCAGGCCGGCGGCCAGCAGGATGATGGCGGCATGCCGCAACCGGTCCGACCACGGTGCGAAAGTGGAGGAAGGGGTGGAATTGGAAGAGGTGGAATCGTCTATCGCCATCGCGCCGACCTTCTTCCCTCGGTTTCAGGGCGCCTTCTTGTTCCGTTCGAAGCGCCGCTGCAAACCACCGTCCCGGGACGCCCGCCTCGAGAATGGCCTGGACCGCATGGTCACGTGCCGGTATCGCCGCGCTCGCGCACATAGACGGCCTCGCGCGGCGGCTCGGCGGCTGCGCCGGGCGTCGAATGGCGCTGCCGCTTGAGTCGCGCGCCGAGGATAATTTCCCGAAGCGTCAGCAAGATTACAGATATGATGAAGGGACCGATATAATACAGCATCCGGAACAGCAGCATCCCGGCCAGCAGTTCCTCGCGGTCCATCTGCCAGAGGCCGACCAGCATGGCGGCGTCGAAGACGCCGAGCCCGCCGGGCGAATGGCTGGCGAAGCCCAACAGCGTCGCCGAGACGAAGATGACGGCGACGACGACGAAGCCGAGATTGGGCTCGTCCGGCACCAGCACGTACATCGCCAGCGCGCAGAAGCCGAGGTCGATGATGCCGATGGCGATCTGCAGCAGGGTCAGCGGGCCGCCCGGCAACGTGACCGTCCACGGCCCGCGCCCCACGCCGCGCGGCTGAACCCAGACCCAGACCACATATGCGACCAGGCCGATGAGGATGCCGATCGCCGCAAGGCGGTTCAGCCAGATAGGCAACTGATCGATCGAGGCGGCGGCTTCCGGGTGATAGGCGATGCCCATGCCGAGCACCGCGGCATTGCCGAGCCAGAAGGTCAGCCCGGCGAGGAAACAGATCTTGGCGACATCGATCGCATTCAGCCCCCAGGCCGAATAGATCCGGTAGCGCACCGCGCCGCCGGTGAAGACGCTGGCGCCGACATTGTGCCCGATCGAATAGGACGTGAAGGCCGCGAGCGCATTGACGCGGTAGGGAATGTGGCGGTGACCGATCGCGCGGACCGCGAACCAGTCATAGAAGGTCAGCGTGAAATAGCCTGCCGCCACGAATATGGCCGCGAGCACGATCTGGCGTGGCTCGGTGCGCTTGATGGCCTCGATCACCTCGTTGAGGTCGATGCCGCGGAGCATGTGATAAAGCACGTAGCACGCAACGGCGATGACCGTGATGCTGATCACAACGCCGAGCTTGTGCAGGACTTGCTTCTGGCGCAGAAACGAGATCGCCCTGCGGACTGCTTCCAGCATCTATACCTCGAATTGCGCTTCGGCGGGGACGGTACGAACCCCGCCTTCGCTACGCGGCTCCCTCGCCCCTCTGGTAGCGCGTTTTGAGCCGCAGTGGAATTCGCCTGACGACAATAAAACGCGCTTCTTCAAGATATTAGGTGGCATTGATGACGGCGGAAGCACAGTTTCGCTGAAATCCGACCGCTCAAACGCAGTTCCGGGTCGCGGCAACGACCGGCCGGGAACGTTTGGCAATGGCAAAGACAATGCAAACCGGGTCATGAATGGATCAGGCCGACGGTACGCTGCGCGAAACCACCCAGGCGCGCAACCATGATCCGACTGCGCAGCCGGCTAAATAGAGACCGAACATGACGAGGAACAGGTCGAGCCAATAGCCGAAACGGCCGGGCACGACACGGGCGAACGACGCCGCGATCAGCGCGGCGACCAGCGCCGCCAGCCACCACCGCCATTTTCGCGGGATCCCCTCGCCGTGCTGGACCACCGATATCCAGCCCATCGCGAGGCCCAGCAGCGCCGAAGCCAGCAGCCAGCCCCAATAGAATGTCGTCAAATAGGCCATGCTCACTTCACCACGAAATCGATGCGGCGGTTCTGCGCCTTGCCCTGGTCGGTATCGTTGCTGGCGACCGGCTGCGTCGCACCATAGCCGACCGCACTGAACCGGGTCGCCGGCAATCCGGCTCTGACCAGATAATCGGCGACCGCCTGCGCGCGCTTCTCGGACAGCGCCTGATTGCCCGCTTCGTCACCGTCGCTATCGGTGTGTCCGGCAATCTCGATATTGGCGTTCGGACAGCGCAACGCGGTCTCGATCAGGCGATCGATCAGCCCGGCGGAATCGGCGACGATTTCAGCACTGCCCGATTCGAAGCGGATCCGGGCCTTGCCGAGCAGATCCGCAAACAGTTGCTGGCAGACGGTGGCGTCCACCGGCGCGGCGGGCGGCCTGACTGAAATGTCCGACTTGAACTGCCAGCCCTGCGGGAAATCCTTGCCGAGGCCGGCGCGGATCTGGACGGCGGCGGCTTCATAGAGCGCGTCGCCCGACAGCTTCACCTCCCGGTCGGAAACCACCAGCGTGCCGGTCGACAGCCGCGACAGCGCGCCCAGCGCCGGTACCACCGCATTGGCAAAGCCCGAGGGCGCGCCGACGCTCGCCTTGAGGTTGTCAACGACCTTTTCCTTGAAGAACTTGCGCCCGGCCGCCGCAATCAGCGCGGCGTGGACATTGTTGTCGGGCACATAGCCGGTCAGCGTCAGCGTCACTGCAACCGGATCCTTGAAGGCCTGGAAGATGTAGGGCGGCGCCTTGACGTCGTTGGCCGCAACCGAAAATCCTTCGGGCAGGTTTTTCAGCGCGGCCGCGACGGCTTCCCGCCCGCCGAGGTCGCGCGCCATGCCGGACAGGCTGACCTGGGTGTCCGACAGCGTGATCTTGCCATCCTTCAGCTTGCCGACCTGATCCAGCAGCAGCAGCGCGGCATTGTCGAAACGCTGTGGCGCGCCGCGCGCCAGGTTCATCCGGTCGACGACTTCGACGCCGCCAAGTCCGGCCCGCGCCGCCTCCATCAGCCGGCCCTTGCTTGCCGGCAGCGGCGCACTGCCCGACAGCGTCACCCGGACGACGTCGCGCTCGGCCGTCCAGACAAACGGCTTGGCCTCGGGAACGAGCCGGGTTTCATCGTTAACCAGCCGCACGCCAGGCACGGCTTCGACCGACGCCACTGCGCTCAGTCGGCCGTCCTCGGAGAATGCATCGGCCGCAAAGGTGACGTCGCGGCCAAAGACCGCGATCCGCCGCTTATCGAGGACCGTATCCCGGAGCACGGCGGTCGAACGCTGCGCCAGATCGGCTTCCAGCGGTTCGGTGCTCGTCCAGGCCGCGATAGCCCAAAAGATGACAAGAGGAATGACGCCCGGCCACCATTTGCTACTCCACCTGAAAAGTCCGCGCATCCGTATTCCCTGCAAGTCCGGGAACAGAGAGAAAACAAACCCTTGCGAGGCTGTCAAACCCCAAATACCCCGGACGCGAAGGGGGCTGTTATTTGCCCGGCTAACCGTTTCTTCAGTGGTCTGTCACTAGTTTCGACCTGTACTGGAACAGGGCCGGCTACACACCCGATGAAAATGCTTCGCAACACCGTTATTCGCGCCGGGCTGGAAGCGCTGTACTTTTCCGGGGCGCATTATCTGCTGCGGCCAATCTTCGCAGGTGTCGGCGCCATCTTCATGCTGCACCATGTCCGCCCGCGCCGCGACGGCGAGTTTCAGCCGAACAGCCATCTCGAGGTAGAACCGGAATTCCTGCGGTCGATGCTGGCGCATCTGCGTGCGCTCGATGTCGACGTGGTCACCATGGACGAGGTGCATCACCGGCTGTCCGAACGCAACTTCGAGCGGCGTTTCGCCTGCTTCACCCTCGACGACGGCTATCGCGACAACCGCGATTTCGCGCTGCCGGTGATGCGTGAATTTGACGCGCCCATGACCGTCTTCGTCACCAGCGATTTCGCCGAAGGCACCGGCCGGTTGTGGTGGGTCGGACTCGAACAGGCCATCGCCGGGGCGTCCTCGATCGAAGCCCCGATCGGCGGCGTCGCCACCCGCATCGACACCTCGACGCCGGCCGCAAAGCAGGCCGCGTTCGACCGGATGCACGGCTGGCTGCGCACGCTTCCGACCGAGCATGACATGCAGCGCGAGATATCCGCACTGTGCGCGCGCCACGGCGTGGACGACACGACATTCGCGCGCGACCTCTGCATGTCCTGGGACGAACTGAAGGCGTTCGCCGACGATCCGCTGGTGGCGATCGGCGCCCATACCATCACCCATTGCAACCTGGCCAAGCAGCCAGAGGAAACCGCCGCGTTCGAACTGACAGAAAGCCGCGCCCGCATCGAGGCGGCGCTGCAGCGGCCGGTACTGCATCTCGCCTATCCCTATGGCGACCGGATCGCCGCCGGCCAGCGCGAATTTGGCCTGGCGAAGGCCGCCGGATTCAAGACTGCCGTGACGACGCGGCCCGGCATGATCTTCCCGGAAAGCGCCGACCATCTGATGGCCTTGCAGCGGGTCTCGCTCAACGGCAACTACCAGGATGAGCGCATGATCCCCGTCCTGACCTCCGGCGCCGCCACAGCGGTGTGGAACGGCTTCCGCCGCGTCGACGCAGCGTAGGGTCTTCCGCGCTCTTATCTTCCTTCTCCCCTTGTGGGAGAAGGTGGCGTGGACGCAGTCCACGCCGGATGAGGGGTCTGTCTCCGCGGAAAGAACCCCTCACCCGTCTTCGCTTCGCGAAGCCACCCTCTCCCACAAGGGGAGAGGGAAAGAGCCCCCTTCCTTAACTCGCCGCCCTGCCCCGCCCAAAACCACCGGCAAGGCAATGGAGGAACGCATGTTCAAGGATCTGTTTTCGCTGAAGGGTCGCGTCGCGCTGGTGACGGGCGGCTCGCGCGGCATCGGCAAGATGATCGCGGCCGGATTTCTCGCGCAGGGCGCGGCCAGGGTCTACATCACCGCGCGCAAGGCCGGCCCCTGCGAGGCGACCGCGAAAGAACTCACGGCCGCCTATGACGGCGAATGCATCGCGCTGCCGATCGACATCTCGACGGTCGAAGGCTGCGACAAGCTCGCCAGCGAATTCATCAAGCTGGAGCCGAAGCTCGACATCCTCGTCAACAATGCGGGCGCGGCCTGGGGCGCGGATTTCGACGAGTTCCCCGAAAGCGGCTGGGACAAGGTCATGGACCTCAACGTCAAGTCGCTGTTCTTCCTGACCAAGGCGCTGGCGAAGCCGCTGCGCGCGGCGGCGTCGCAGGAGCGGCCGGCCAAGGTCATCAACATCGCCTCGATCGACGGCATCTTCGTCAACCCGGGCGAGACCTATTCCTACGCCGCGAGCAAGGCGGCGGTGATCCACCTGACGCGGCGCATGGCGACGAAACTGATCAAGGACAATATCAACGTCACCGCGATCGCACCGGGCGCGTTCGCGTCCGACATGAACCGCGCCGCGCGCGACAAGTCGGACGAACTCGCCAGGCGCATCCCATCGCGACGCATCGGAACCGACGAGGACATGGCAGGCATCGCGATCTATCTCGCCTCGCGCGCCGGCGACTACGTCGTCGGCAACACGATCGCGGTCGATGGCGGCGTGGTGTACGCGAATGCCGGGCTGGAGATTTCGGGGTAGGCTTCGCGCGAAACTCCACCCTCGTCATACCCCGCGAAGGCGGGGTATCCAGTACGCCGCGGCCCCATCTGGTTGACCGCGGCGTTTCTGCAATTGACGCTGGTGTTTACTGGATCACCCGCCTTCGCCGGTGATGACAGTTTGCATGGAAGGCGCGAGCTACGCGTACGATCACGTCTCGATCTTCACGTACTCGAAATCGCCGGGCTTGTTGTCGATGCCGACCTTCGGCGGCGAGATCCAGGGCGCGTAGGCGCCGATCTCGGTGACCGGCTTCATCAGGGAAGCGATGAAGTCGCCGTCGTCGGTCGACGGCAGCCACTCGTTCCTGCGCCTGTTCCAGGTGGCGTCGTCGATCAGCACCCCCTCGGGCGTGGCGTGCACACTCTTGAACTCGCCGATCTGGCGGTGGAAGGCGACGTTCGGCAGCGCCAGCTTGAACTGATAGCCTGATGTCGAAATCACCTTGTTCCAGCGCAGCAGGCCCTTGACGCAGTCCTGCGTGTAGTCGTCGCGCAGCCGCATGTTGAGCGCGGTCAGCGCCGGCTCGTCGACGCGCTTGATCACGCCGTCGACCAGCTTGAGCACCGGATAGGTGGCGTTCTTGAGCTGGTGGTCGTCGTCGATCTGGGTTTCCTTGTAGCGGCCCTTGATGCCGGCGTTGAAGGCGTTGGCGGCATTGGTCGAGACCTCCGAGCCGAACAGATCCAGCGACAGCGAATAGTGCAGGTTGAGTTTCTTCTGGATCGTCGGCAGGTCGATGACGCCGAGCGCACGCACCCTGGCTATATCGGTGGGATCGGTGATCCCGGCCGCCCTCATCGCCTCGCAGGTACGCTGCACGACGCGGCTGATCCCGGTCTCGCCGACGAACATGTGATGCGCCTCTTCGGTCAGCATGAAGCGGCAGGTGCGCGACAGCGGATCGAAGCCGGACTGCGCCAGCGAGTGCAGTTGCATCTTGCCGTCGCGGTCGGTGAAATAGGTGAACATGAAGAACGACAGCCAGTCCGGCGTCGCTTCGTTGAAGGCGCCGAGCATGCGCGGAGAATCCGCATCGCCGGAGCGGCGGCGCAGCAAATCGTCCGCCTCCTCGCGGCCGTCGCGGCCGAAATACTTCTGCAGCAGGTAGACCATCGCCCAGAGATGGCGGCCTTCCTCGACATTGACCTGGAACAGGTTGCGCAGATCATAGAGCGAGGGCGCGGTCTTGCCGAGATGGCGCTGCTGCTCGACCGAAGCCGGCTCGGTGTCGCCCTGGATCACGATCAGGCGGCGCAGCGTGGCGCGGTGTTCGCCCGGGACTTCCTGCCAGGCCGGCTTGCCGTAGTTCTCGCCAAAGGGAACGACGCGATTTTCCTCCTGCGGCGCCAGCAGAATGCCCCAGCGATATTCCGGCATCTTCACATAGTCGAACTTGGCCCAGCCGCGCGGATCGACCGAATAGGCCGTGCGCAGGTAGACCAGCGACTGCTGGAAACCTTCCGGCCCCATGTCGCCCCACCAGTCCATGTAGCCGGGATGCCAGCCCTCCAGCGCTTTCAGCACCTGGCGATCTTCGCTCAGATTCACGTTGTTGGGAATCTTGGTTGAGTAGTCGACGTTCATGAAGTTCATGGCGTGCTCCTTGCTCGCTCTCGTGTCCGCGTGCGACGCGGTGCGCCGCAGAGCCGGGACCTGTTCGTCACATGGGTCCCGGTTCTGCAGCACGGCATTTCGCGCCGCGCTCGCCCGGGACAGGAAATCAAACCCGCGTCATGTCGAACTGCGCCTTCTGGCCGGTGCCGTAGCGGCGCAGCGCGCCGTCTTCGCCGACCGCGTTGGGGCGCTGGAAGATCCAGTTCTGCCACGCCGTCAGGCGGGAGAAGATTTTCGATTCCATGGTCTCTGGCCCGACGAAGCGCAGATTGGCTTCCATGCCGGTGAGGCCGTCGGGAGAAAAGCTGGTGCGCTCTTCCAGGAACACGCGCACCTCGTCGTCCCAATCGATGTCGTCGAGTGCGAAGGTGACGAGGCCGAGTTGCTCGGCTTCCTCGGCATCGAGCGTCGTGCCGATGGTGGCTTCCGCGCGGTCGAGGTCGGACGGATCGGCCTGGAAGCGCGATTGCAGCCGGGTCAGGCCGTGGCTCATCGGATACGGGCCGAAATTCATCGCCGTGAGCTGGATCGCCGGCGGCTTGCGGTTGTCGCCCTGCCGCGAGCCGATCAGCATGTAGGAGCGGTCGGCGGCGAACACGAGTTCGGCCAGCGTGCCGGCGAAGCAGGAGCCCGGCTCGACCAGCGTCACCAGCGTGCGCGAGGTGACATCGATGCGCTTCAGCACCCGCTTCCAGTAATGCCTGATCTCGTTGACCAGCCAATGCGCCTTGTTGGCTTCGAGGAAGGCGTCGCAGGCGACGATATTGGCGGGATCGCCGTGGCTCTTGAACACCAGCATCGCGATTTCGAGTTCGTTGATGCGCAGATGAAGGATGGCGTCGTCGAGTTCGCGCGCTACCTGCAGCGGCCAGAACGATGCGCCCTGCGCGATCAGGCCGTCGATATCGGCAGGCGGGGCCGTTTCCGGCGCCTTGATCGAGATGGTGGCGATCCGCGCCGCGCGATCGACATCGACGCTGACAAAGCCGTAGCGGATGCCGGCGTCACCGATGGCGCGATCGAGCGGCGCAAGCACGATGCCGTTGCCGCTGCCGTTGCGCTTCGAACTGGCTGCGAATTCGTTCGCGCGCTCGGCGACCCTGGCTTCCAGCTTGCTGTTCGGCGCGATCTCGTCGACCAGCCGCCACGCGACCGCGCGCTTGCCCTTGATGCCTTCCTCGATGGTGCAGAAGAAGTCGGCGTGGTCGCGGCGAACCTTGCGCTTGTCGACGACGCGCGTCAGGCCGCCGGTGCCCGGCAGCACCGCGAGCAGCGGCACTTCCGGCAGCGCCACGGCGGCGGCGCCGTCATCGGCCATGATGATGTGATCGGTCGCCAGCGCCAGCTCGTAGCCGCCGCCGGCCGCGGTGCCGTTGACCACGGTGATGAAGCGCTGCCCGGAATTCTCGGACGAATCTTCCAGGCCGTTGCGGGTCTCGTTGGTGAACTTGCAGAAATTGACCTTGTGGGCGTGCGTCGACCCCGCCAGCATGCGGATGTTGGCGCCGGCGCAGAACACGCGGTTCTTGCCCGAGCGCACCACCACCACCTTCACCTCGGGGTGCTCGAACCGCAGCCGCTGCACGGCGTCGGCGAGTTCGATGTCGACGCCGAGGTCGTAGGAATTGAGCTTGAGCTGGTAGCCTTCGAACAGGCCGGCGTTCTCGTCGACGTCCATGGTCAGCGTCGCGACCTCGCCTTCGACCGCGAGCTTCCAGTGCCGGTAGCGCGACGGATCGGTCTGAAAATCGATGTATTTCGCGCCGCCTGCGAGCACGCGATCTTCACCGGGCTTTTCGCCAGCCATGGAGCCACCCTTGAGCGTTATTGGTCGATGTTAATATGCACAATAATGCATGATTTTCATTCCGTCTAGCCCAGAACGCGGAAACATGCATTTTGTTTCATGTTCACGGAAACGACGCCGTCCGATGGGCTAGCCATGCCAAAGGCTTCTCACGCCGCCAGCGCCCCGTCGGCGCGCAGTGCCGCCGCCGCGAAATCGGCAATCGCCGCCAGCGTCTGGTCCGGCGCCTCGCGATGCGGGGAATGGCCGGCATCGGCGATGACGGCGACATCGACCGGGCAGTAGCATTCCTCCTGCGCGATCTCGACCTGGCGCATGGTGCCGTACTGGTCGCCCGCGCCCTGCACGATCGCAACGGGCACGCGGATATAGGCGAGATACTCGGAAATATCCCAGTCGCGGAATTTCGGATCGAGCCAGGCGTCATTCCAGCCGTAGAACGCGTTGTCGGCGTCCTTGTGCCAGCGCGCCAGTTTCTCTTTCAGGTTCGTGGTCTCATAGGACTTTTTGATATCGGCAATCGACGCGACCGAAATATCCTCGACGATGAAATGCGGCGCGATCAGCGCGACGCCTTCGAGGCGATGATCCTGGTGCGAGCCGGCGTAGATCGCCGCGATCGAGGCGCCGTCGGAATGTCCGAGCAGCAAGCCGCGCCGGAAGCCGATCGCGTCGAGCAGTTTCGGCAGCACATCGAGCGCCTCGATGTGCATGTAATCGAGCGGGCGCGGCAGCTTCGCCGGCGTCGAATTGCCGTAGCCGGCACGGGAATAAACGAACACGCCGGCGCCGGTGGCGGCCTGCAGCCTGTCGGGGAAGTCGCCCCACAGGCCGACCGAGCCGAGCCCTTCGTGCAGCATCACGATGGTCGGCGCGTGCTCCGGCGATGGGCCGATCATGCGGTATTCGAGATCGGAAGCGCCGATGGTGAGGAAGCCGTTTGGGAGAAGGGTTGTCATGTGCTGATCTCGCTCCGTCATTCCGGACGGATCGCGAAGCGAGCCGATCCGGAATCTCGAGATTCTCGCGATGTGCAATTGCACATCGTAGTTCGCGCAATGCGCGCCCCGGAATGACGACACTAATCATGCTCGCGCAACTTGAACCGCTGAATCTTTCCGGTCGCGGTCTTCGGCAGGCTGTCCACTACATCGATCCAGCGCGGATATTTCCACGGGCCGATCTTCTGCTTGACGTGCTCCTTCAGCGCATCGTGCAGATTGTCGGTGCCCACGCCGGCGCGCAGCACGACGAAGGCTTTCGGTTTCAGCAGCCCTTCCGGATCGGCCTCGGGCACGACAGCGGCCTCCAGCACCGCCGGGTGGGTGATCAGCG
>CAWGLP010000010.1:0-159130 GCA_963823485.1 uncultured Alphaproteobacteria bacterium | reverse complement strand
AGTCCGACTTCCTGGAACTTCGCGGTGACGATGTCCTTGTCGAACGGCTTCATGATGTATTCGTTGGCACCGGCATGCAGCGCGCGCGCAATGTGCGCGACATCGTTTTCGGTGGTGCAGAACACGACCTTGGGCGCATCGCCGCCGGGCATGCGGCGGAGATTGCCCAGGAATTCGTAGCCGTCCATGACGGGCATGTTCCAGTCGAGCAGAACCGCCTCCGGCATGCCGCGCTTGCAGACCTCGAGCGCCTTCTCGCCGTCCTCGGCCTCGACGATCTGAAAATCAAGACCTTCGAGGATGCGGCGCGCGACCTTTCGGATGACGCTGCGAATCATCGACAACCAGACATGTTTTCATTTCAGGCCTCCACTTCCATCCATTCCCAAAAGGGACGTTTCCATTCCAGGTTTTGTCTGTACCTGCGAGTTTTCAGGCCGCCATCAAGTCAGGCATGATTTCGAGGACGCGATCGACGTCGAGGACGACCATGAGTTGTCCGTCGAGGCGATGGACGCCGCCGGCGAGCTTGGTCATGCGGGGATCGAGGTTGACGGGGTTTTCCTCGCGGCTGTCGTCGGCCAGCCGCAGCACCTCGCCGATCTGGTCGATCAAGCAGGCCATCGGATTCGCCGCGCAGGTCGACGCCGACCGCCATCGGCGGCTTGCCGTCGTCGGCCTTGGGCAGCCCGAGCCGGGCGCGCATGTCGACCACGGTGACGATGCGGCCGCGCAGGTTGAGCACGCCGGCGATCTCTGCCGACGACAGCGGCACCCGCGTCAGCCGTTCCGGCATGAACACGTCCTGCACCCGCGAGATCGGCAGGCCGAACAATTGCCCGCCGATCACCGCGGTGACGTATTCGGCCACGGTGCCCTCGATGGTCTCGGTCTTGGTCGTCGTCGTCATCTGCAGTTACCTCGTTGGAGCGTCATGCCGCCCTAGGCCGCTTTCCTGATGTCGGCGGTCTGTTCCTTCAGCGCCGCGATCAGGCCGGGACGGTCGAACTTGGCGACATAGTCGTGGAAGCCGGCCTGCCGCCCGCGCTCGATCGCCGCCGGCGACACCATCGCCGACAGCGCGATGATCGGAAGCTGGTTCAGATTGTGGTCGGCGCGGATGGTCTCGGCGAACTCGAACCCGTTCATGTCCGGCATCTCGATGTCGGTCAGCACCACGTCGAAGCTCTGGCCCGAACGCAGCGCCGAAAGCCCCTCCTGCGCATTGGGGGCGACCCGCACCTTGTAGCCGGCGGCCTTGAGCACGGGGGCCAGCATGTTGCGGAAGAACGCGCTGTCGTCGACCAGCAGCACTGATTGCGAGGCCGCCGACACCCGCATCTCCTTGCGCGAGAACCAGTCGGCGAACGCCATCGGGAGGAAGTGGCCGACGTCGATCACCTCGGTGGCCTGGCCCTTGATCACCGCCGAGCCCAGGATGCCCTCCTGCTGGCCGGCGACCTCGATGTGCAGCCGCTCCTCGACGATGTCGATGATCTCGTCGACCACCAGCCCCATCGAGCGGCCGTCGTCGGCGAACACCAGGATCGGCTGCGAGCCCGAGGTCTGGACGTTGACCCCGTTCATCTGCACCAGCGGCATCAGTTGCTCGCGGTACTGCACCATGTAGCGGCCGTTGCTGAGCTCGATCTTGTCGGTGGTGATCTCCTCCAGCCGGGTGACGAGGCCGAGCGGCACCGCCTTGGGCTGGTTCGAGCCGGCGCGGAACACCAGCAGCGAGGTGAGCTGTTCGCCGGTCAGGGCATGCGCGGCGGCGTTCTCGTCCGAGATCTCGTGGGAGGCCTGGCCGGCGGCGCCGAGCGCTTTGGCAATGCCGTTGGGATCGATGATCATGATGACGGCGCCATCGCCCAGGATGGTGTTGCCGGAGAACATGTCGATGTGCCGCAGCTTGGTCGACATCGGCTTGACCACGATTTCTTCGGTGTGGAACACGCCGTCGACCACGATGCCGAAGGTCTGGCTGCCGACCTGCGTCACCACGATGAAGCCGTTCTCGGGATCGCTCGAAGTGCCGTCGTCGATCTTGAGCAGCTTCTTCAGATGCATCAGCGGCAAGAGCTTGTTGCGCAGGCGCAGGACCGCGGTGTCCTTGATGCGCTCGATGCGGTGTTCGGAGTTGGCGCGGGCCCGCACCAGCTCGACCACCGACAATTGCGGGATGGCAAAGCGGTCGCCGGCGGCTTCCACGATCAGGGCCGAGACGATGGCGAGCGTCAGCGGGATCTTGATGGTGACGGAAGAACCCTCGCCGGCCACGCTCTTGATGTCGATGGTGCCGCCGATCTGGTCGATATTGGTGCGCACCACGTCCATGCCGACGCCGCGGCCGGAGACCGAGGTGACGGTGGCCGCCGTCGAGAAGCCCGGCGCGAAGATGAACTTGTGGATCTGGGCTTCGGTCATCTTCTCCAGTTCGCTCTCGCTGACGAGACCGTTCTGGAGCGCCTTGGCCTTGATCCGCTCGGTGTTGAGCCCGCGGCCGTTGTCGGCGATGCAGATGATGATGTGGCCGCCCTCGTGATAGGCGGACAGCCGGATGGTGCCCTGCTCGCCCTTGCCGGCCGCGAGCCGCTCGGCCGGGGTCTCCAGGCCGTGATCGGCGGAGTTGCGCACCATGTGGGTGAGCGGATCCTTGATCAGGTCGAGCACCTGCCGGTCAAGCTCGGTGTCGGCGCCGTGCATCTCCAGTTCGATCTGCTTGCCGAGTTCGCCGGAGAGGTCGCGCACGATCCGCGGCAGCTTCTGCCAGGCGTTGCCGATCGGCTGCATCCGCGTCTTCATGACGCCTTCCTGCAGTTCGGCGGTGACGTTGGAGAGCCGCTGCAGCGGCACCTTGAACTCGGTGTCCTCGTTGCGCCGGGAGATCTCCAGCAGCTGGTTGCGGGTCAGCACCAGTTCGGAGACCATGGTCATCAGATGTTCGAGGGTGTCGACGTTGACGCGGATCGACTGGTTGGCGATCTTGTCGGCTTCCTGGACGTCGGCGTCGGGGGCGGCGGCCGCCTTGCGGGCCGGCTTGGCCTTCGCATCGGTCTTGGCTTCAATCTTGGCTTCGGCCTTGGCTTCCGTGACTGCGGGCGCGGCTGCGACTTCGGCCTCGGTCTCGCGGAAGGCGCGTTCGAGGTCGTCGAGCGAGACCTCGCCGGGACGCAAGGGCCGTTCCAGCACCTGCTCGACCAGCGAGCCCTTGGCGACTTCCGGCGTCATCGCGGGCGCGACCGGCGGTGCGGCAACCACCGGCGTGGCTTCGACCGGCTCGGCGTCATGATGGCCGCCCTCGGCCATCGCGTGCAGCTTCTCGATCAGGTCCTCGTCGGTGCCCTCCGGCTCGGTCTCGGTGGCCTCGAGCCCGGCCAGGATCTCCTTGATGCGGTCGATCGAGGACAGGATCAGCGTCACGGCTTCGGCCTTGACCGGCATGCCGTCGCGGAACTTGCCCATCAGCGTCTCGCCGGCATGGGCCAGCGCTTCCAGCCGCGGCAGCCCGAGGAAGCCGCAGGTGCCCTTGATGGTGTGGACCAGCCGGAAGATGTTATCCAGGATCTTCGCGTCGCCCGGATCCTGCTCGAACCGCACCAACTGATTGTCGACCGTATCCAGGCTCTCGCTGGTCTCGGTCAGGAACTCCCGCAACAAGTCATCCATGAAACTGGCCTTCGTACGCACCGGCACGCCACATCGGCGCGCCTTACGGAACGGGGCCAGCTTCCATGCAAAGCGTTTAATATTGGTTGAGCAAATGGAAAAGAACGGGATCAACAAAGAGATAAGACGGCAGGAATGAATTCCGCCGCCCTTTATCAACTATTGCTTAACCATCCCGGCGCGCGCCGGGCGCTCAGGACGCGGTGACGACGATCATTTCCCCGTCGGGAACGAGGGTCACGCTCAATCCGCAGGCCTGCGCCAGCAGCCGCGTGTAGTATGGCTGCACGGCATGAGCGTCCACGGTCGCCGTCGAATTCGCGCTGACGAGATCGGCGATGTTCTGCGGCACGCGGGCATTGAGGCCCGAGGACGTGACACGAAAACTCATCGTCTCGCCATCGCCGATCGGATCGATCGTCAGCGTACCGCCGCGCGGAATCGTCTGCTGCGCGATGATGAGCATGTTGAGCAGCAACTTGACGCAATTCTTCGGCAGCAGCAGGCGCGGCAAATTCCAGGTGATCGTGACCTTGCCGTCCTCGATGTGGCCGCGCGCCATGTTCTGCGCGTCGCCGAGATCGATCTGCGCACCTGCCGATCCCGCCGCACCGAATGCGAGGCGACAGAACTGCAGCCGCGCCGAAGCGGTCTTGGCGCTCTTGCGGATCAGGTCGAGCGCGAAATCGCGGTCTTCGGGCTTCGGATTGTCGTCAAGAACCTCAAGCCCATTGACGATGGCGCCAACCGGGCTGATGAGATCGTGACAAACTCGCGAACACAGAAGCGCCGCAAGTTCGAGGGCATCGGGAGCAGGACCGGGAGACGAGGTGCCAGACATCATAAATTCCTGGAAAGCCGCCGAGTCCCAAATTGCTGGCGGACCGTTACGAATCACGCGTGCTTGGTGGTTTGATACACCGCGCGGCCGCGTGCTGCCAGCACGGCACGGCAATGGTAAGGCAGGACGGACAGCAAATGGCCCCAGCTCATGAATGAGGCATCCCCTCCCGCGATCGACCGCACCGCCGCCGCGGCGCTGATCGAGCCGCTGACCGAGATCGTGGTCCGGGCCGGCGCCGCCATCCTTGCCGTCAACCGTTCCATCATGAAGGTCGACGGCAAGACCGACGGTTCGCCGGTCACGGAAGCCGATCTGGCGGCTGACCGCATCATCGCCGAAGGCCTCGCCCGGCTGGTGCCCGACATCCCCTCGCTGTCGGAAGAGCGCACCCAGTTCGCCGCGCTGCCCTACAGGGACAGCTTCTTTCTGGTCGATCCGCTCGATGGAACCAAGGAATTCGTCGCCGGACGGAAGGAATTCACGGTCAATCTGGCGCTGGTCACCCATGGAACGCCGCTGCTCGGCATCGTCAGCGCGCCGGCGCTCGGGCTGCTCTGGCGCGGCCTGGTCGGACAAGGCGCGGAACGGCTGACGCTTGGCGAAGGCGTGCCGGTGATCGAGCCCGTGCATACCCGTCCCTAGGCCCGCCAAGCGGCCAGCCATGGACCGTGGCGGTCAGCCGGCTGCATGGCGACGCCAGGACCGAAGCCTTCATTGCCGCGCGACCCGGGGCAATGCGGGCCGAACTCGGCTCGGCGGTGAAATTCGGCCGGGTCGCCGAAGGCGTGGTCGATGTCTATCCCCGCCTGTCGCCGACCAGCGAATGGGACGTCGCCGCGGGACACGCGCTGGTGACGGCTGCCGGCGGCAAGATCACGGATTCAAACGGCGCGGCGCTGGTTTTCGGCACCGGGCGGACGGATTTCATCGTTCCCGAATTCATCGCCTGGGGCGATCCCGCGGCGGCGCCCTGATTACTGGGCGAGCCCCTGCTCAAGCGCCGGCCAGCGCGCGGTCGCGTCCTTCAGGAAACGCGCGGGGTCGGCGGCGAAGGCATCGCGGTTGCCCTCGCGGCCGAACAAGTAAAGCCGCTGGCCCGTGATCATCCAGAAGCGCGGGTTACCCGCATAGGTCACCCCGCGCCCGAGATCGACCGGATCATAGCCGCCGAACTGGGGGCCATAGATCTCCGGATGCGCGATGAACGAGGCGCGGTTGCCCTCATTGCGGAAGCGCCAGATGGCGCCGGATTCGCGTGCCTCGAAATCCGGTATGCCCTGGACGGCGACCGATTCGGTGAAATAGGCGACCGGGTCGTAGCCTTCGATGGCAAGGCCGGAATAGCGGTTCACCACCACCCGCTCCGTGGTCGCAGCCCAGGCGGCGAAATCAAGGCAGAGGCCGGCAAAAAGGCCTGTCAGAAGGGCAAAAGCGGCCAATCCGGGGCGCCAGCGGTATCTTTCCTGCCGTTGTGCCGTCATAGTTGGTCCCGATAACATACGAGTCGAGGGGAACATTGGGCGCAACCTAGAGCCATGCTTGTTGGCGTCAGGTTAAGGCGGCGGCCAGAATTTTGATGCCAGAGGTTCTTTCATGACGTTAGCTTCACGCATGGCTGCGGTGACTGTCGCCGCGCTGATGTGCTGGATCGTGCCGGCTTCCGCGCAGCAGCAGGTGCAGCCCGCGCCGGTGCCGCCGCCACAGCGGCAGCCAGGCCCGGCGACCTACGGGCCCGATGAACTGGTCTCGGCCGGGCATAAGTTCTTCGGCAATGTTTCGCGCGGACTTGCATCCGTCATCGAGCGCGCGGTGAGCCAATGGGGCCTGCCCAACGGCTACGTGCTCGGCGAAGAAGGCAGCGGCGCCTTCGTGGCCGGCCTGCGCTACGGCGAAGGCACGCTCTACACCAAGAACGCCGGCGACCTCAGGGTCTACTGGCAGGGGCCGTCGGTCGGATTCGACTGGGGCGGCGACGGCGCGCGCACCATGACGCTGGTCTACAACCTGCCCGCCACCAACGCGATCTATCAGCGCTTCGTCGGCATCGACGGCTCTGCCTACATCGTGGGCGGCTTCGGCATGACCGCGCTCACCGCCAACAACATCGTGCTGGTGCCGATCCGATCCGGTATCGGACTGCGGCTCGGCGCCAATGTCGGCTATCTCAAGTTCACCCCGAACGCGACCTGGAACCCGTTCTGATCGGGCGCGCCGAATCTGGCGCGCGGATCGTCACGCAAATTCAGGTTAACGCGGCAACGGGCTGGCCTTTTGCCAATTCGGCGTGGCATTGTGATTAACGCTTTCCTTCTGTCCTTTCTGTCGCGGAGTGAGAATCCATGATCGAACCGATCATGTATCTGGCGATCGGTTTTCTGGTGTCGATGCTGTGCGGCCTGATGATCGTGCCGCTGGTGCATAACCGCGCGGTACGGCTGACAACTCGGCGGCTCGAAGCGGCGACACCGCTGTCGATGGCTGAAATCCAGGCCGACAAGGACCAGTTGCGCGCGGAATTCGCGATGTCGGCGCGGCGGCTCGAGATGAACGTCGAGCAGCTCCGGAACAAGACCACCAGCCAGCTCGCCGAACTCGGCAAGAAATCCGACGCGATCAACCGCATGAAGATCGAACTCGGAGAGAAGAACGCCACGATCTTCGCGCTCGAAGCGCGCGAGAAGGCGGTGAAGGAGCAGTTGCGCGCCACCGAAGAGGAATTCGCGGCAAAGACCGAGCTGTTGCGCACCGCCGAACAGGCGCTCACCGACAAGCAGAACGAACTGGCAAAGATCAATCACGAACTGTCCGACCGTTCGATGACCGCGGACAGCCGGCAGATCGAACTGGTCGCGGTACGCACGCAGATCGAGGAGCTGAAGGGCCGCGTCGGCGATGCCGAAAAGGAATTCTCGACGACGCAGGCCCGCCTCGCCCAGGAGCGCACCAATTCGGAGAACGCGACGCGCGAACTGACCGAAGCGCGCAGCCGTGTCGAAAATCTCAGCCAGCGCGTCACCGATCTCGACCGGCAATTGATCGTGCAGGTCAAGGAAGCCGAGATGCTCGGCAACCGTGTCACCGATCTGGAAACGCGGCTGTCGACGCAAGGCAAGCTCCTGGCCGAACGCGACTTCGAAAACAATCAGCTCAAGCAGGCCGGTGCGGCCGCCGAGCGCATCATGACGGACCTGCGCCACGAAGTCGCGACGCTGTCGAGCGGCGGCAGCTCGGCGGCGATCGAGAAATTGCGCGGCGAGAAGGCAGCGCTGGAAGAGCAGCTTCGCGCCGCCCGCGACGAGCGTTCGAAGCTGCAGCGCGAGATCAACGCGATCCAGCAGCAGGCCGAAAGCTCGTGGGCGACCGAGCGCATGGAGAACGCGCTGCTGCGCGAGCGCATCAACGACATCGCCGCCGAGGTCGCCAAGCTTGCGATCCAGCTCGAGGGGCCGAATTCCCCGATCGAGGCGATGCTGGCGGCCGACCCGGCCGCGCCGAAGACGCCGGCCAAGCCCGCCAACGACGTCACCGGCGCCCCGCTCATGGGCGCGACCGAAGGCGGCGGCACGCTCGCCGACCGCATCCGCGCCCTGCAATCGCACGCCTCCCGCGCCCGCCAGCAAGGGGCGTGATTCGGGCTCAAAGCGAACCCGGTTCGCTCAAAACGCGATTGCGCGGTCCGATTGATCGCTTGACACTGCGGGCCCGCACTTCGTAAATCGCGGGCTCTGACGGCACCTGTTTTTGCCTGTCCCGGACGCATAGCTCAGCGGGAGAGCGTTCCCTTCACACGGGAGAGGTCCAAGGTTCGATCCCTTGTGCGTCCACCATTCCGCGCCAGCTTCGACATCAACAATTGATCGCGCGCAGTGATCGCGGGATCACTGATCGTCATCCGCAATTCGTGATGTCTTAAATTCCGAACACCCAGATCGCAATGATGGTGCCGAGCGTGGCGAGTCCGCTGATGGTCCATCCGGTTGCGTAGAAGGTCTGATCGTCGCCGGTGCCGCGCATCGCGTCGGGCCCGGTGCTTGCTGAGCGCCACTGCACGGCATTGCTCCTGAAAGCCTGCCCGCAGTTATAACGCCGGCCGAAGTGGCCGGTTCCGTCTCAATATCTGGAATGAAGTTCTGGCTCCCGCGCTGGCATCGCGCCGAAGCCGGCAATCACGCGTAAGCCAGCATCCGAGGACCGGTCTCGACCGGCGGAGCGACTTCCTGATCACGAACGATGATGGTGACTTCCCACCCTTCGCTCGCCCACACCCGCGCCTTGGCAACCGCCATCAACGAACTGCTTCTGTCCATCCTGACGGTCTCGTTTCCGCGTTCCGCGACGATCCTGTACGCCATTCCACATCCCCTACGCACGAGATTTACTGACAGGGAGTGTCGTTGACCGCTTTGGCCGCATTTGGCCGAGAATTTGTCCAATCGGCGGCATGGTTAACGGCGCCAGCGTGCCCTTCCGCGCCTGATTTGGGCCGTTTCGCGCTGACTTTGGGTTTTTCCGCCCCGCAGCGACGTCTTCAGCCCGCGCTCAGGCCCGCGTCCTTCAGCCGGCCGGAAAACCATCCGGACAGCGGCTGGTCGAGCATACCGCCGGTATAGACTTCCGACATCGCGACCTGCTTCCTGCCCAGCGTCAGCAACACGCCGATCCAGTACGCGAACCAGACATGCGGATCGGTCATCGCGCGCAGCTTGTGCTGGTCATGCTGCAGCGGCTGGTGATTGGCCGCCTTGCGCACCTCGACGGCGAGCAGGTTGTTGGGAATCTCGCGCTGGTGCACGACGATATCGGGGTAGATCGATTTCGCCAGGTGGTCGTCGGTCGAGACAATCGTTCCGTGCGGCAATCGGAGCGTGCGATCGCCGAGCCGGTCGTAGTCGCAGTCGACCTCCCAGCCCGGGAACTGCTTTTCGAAATGCACCGCCAGCCGATGCGTCAGGGCGCGCTCGCCGAGATCCCTTTCGAGCAGGAAAGTTTCGCGCGCGTAGAATTCATGAAGCCCGGCAACCACTCTGTTCAGCTCGGCCTGCATGTCGCCTCCGGTGAAGGCGAACGGTGACCTCGCCCTACATCTGCACTTCGATCAGCCGCGGTCCCGGCTCGGCGATGGCTTCCGCCAGCGCCTTGTTGAAATCATCGACATTGGCGACCGCGCGGCCCGGCACGCCCATGCCCTTGGCAAGCGCCACGAAGTCGAGGTCCGGGCGGTCGAGCTTGAGCATGTCGAGCGCCCGCTGTCCCGGCTCGCCGGCGCCGACGCCGTCGAATTCGCCACGGAGGATCTGATAGATCTTATTTGCGAACACGATCGTGACGACGTTGAGGCCTTCGCGTGCCTGCGTCCACAATGATTGCAGCGTGTACATCGCGCTGCCGTCGCCGACCATGCAGATCACCTTGCGGTCGGGGCATGCCACCGCCGCACCGGTCGCAACCGGCGTCGAGAAGCCGATCGAGCCGCCCATGTTCTGCAACCAGTCATGCGGGGCGGCGGCCGCCGTCGGCGGAAAGAAGCCGCGACCGGTGGTGATGGATTCGTCGACCACGATGGCGTTCTCCGGGATCGCCATCGCGATCGCCTGCGCGATCGAGGCATGGGTTAGCGCGCCGGTCGGCCTGGCGATCTCGACCATCTTCTGCGGCTGGCGGTCGGACGGCTGCGCATGAAGCGCGCCTGCCAGCGCCTCCAGCGCGGCGACGGAGTTTTCCGCGCCCGAGGTCATGCGATGCACTTCGCAGCCCTGGGGTTTCAGCATGCTCGGCTTGTTCGGATAGGCGAAGAACGCCACCGGGTCGTTGGCCTCGACCAGCACGATGTTCTTGAAGTCCTTCAGGATCGGCAGCGCCTGCTCGATCACGTAGGGGATGCGGTCGATCGAGAACCGGCCCTTGCCGCGCGCCATGCGCGGATTGTAGGTCTGGCCCATCACCTTGCAGCCGGTCTTGCCCGCGATCTGGGCGGCCAGCGCCAGCCCCTGTTCGGTGAGCGCGCTGCCGGTCATCAGCAGCAGCGTCGACGCGCCGCCGTTGCGCAGCACCTTGGCGGCGGTGTCCACGGCCTGCGCGGAATAGCTGGCGCGCTGGCTTTCCGCCGGCACCTGCGCGATGCCGTCGGCCTCGTTCCAGGCGGTATCGGCGGGCAGGATCAGCGTGGCGATCTGCGGCGGCGCGCTTTTGGCTGCGGCGATCGCGGCGGCGCCGTCGGCGGCGACCGACTTCGCATCCGGCGAGGTCCGCACCCAGGACGACATCGGCCGCGCCAGGCCTTCGATGTCGGACGTCAGCGGGGCATTGTAGCCGATATGGTAGGTCGCGTGCTGGCCGACGATGTTGACGATGCCGGAATTGGCCTTCTTGGCGTTGTGCAGATTGGCAAGGCCGTTGGCGAGGCCGGGGCCGAGATGCAGCAGGGTGGAGGCCGGGGTTCCCTTCATGCGGTAATAGCCGTCGGCGGCCCCGGTCACGATGCCCTCGAACAGGCCGAGCACGCAGCGCATCCCCTCGACCCGGTCCAGTGCGGCGACGAAATGCATCTCTGACGTGCCTGGATTGGTGAAGCAGACATCCACGCCGCCTGCGACCAACGTCCGCACCAGACTTTCCGCACCGTTCATGGTCTCGCTCTCCCTCGCACTCGTTCCCTGGGCCGAAACGATCAAACATTCTTCACACGTTTCGTCAAAGGTTTAGCGGAACAAGGCAGCCATCGCTTCTGGCCTGTTGCCTTTTTCAACCGCCGTGTCTGAAAATGACGCGGTCACGGCCTCGTTGCTTGCGGAATCCCGGCAATTGTGGCCTGTCTCATCGCATATTGGTTTTTCACGAGGAAGAATAATGACCCGGGTTTTGGCTTTGTTGTTTGCAGCGGTGACGGTGCTGGCGGGCGCCGGCCAGGCGCAGGCGCAGGAACGTGGCTTTTTCGATATCTTCGGTGGTGGCCCCAATTTCGGAGGCGGCGGCTACGGCGGGTCCAGTCCGATCCAGCGTTCGACCGTGAGCTTCCCCGGCAATTACGCCCCCGGCACGATCTACATCAACACCGCCGAACGCCGGCTCTATCTGGTGCTGTCCAACGGCCAGGCGATCCGCTACGGCATCGGCGTCGGCCGCGACGGTTTCCGCTGGAGCGGAACCCACCGCATCACCGCGAAGAAGGAATGGCCGAGCTGGACGCCGCCGGCGCAGATGCTGCGACGGCGACCGGACCTGCCGCGCCACATGGCCGGCGGCATCGACAATCCGCTCGGCGCGCGCGCGATGTATCTGGGCTCGACGCTCTATCGCATCCACGGCTCCAACGAGCCCGAGACCATCGGCCAGGCGGTGTCGTCCGGGTGCTTCCGCATGACCAATGAAGACGTCACCGACCTCTACAGCCGCGTGCCGGTCGGCACCACCGTGATCGTCAGGAATTAGGCTGCCGCGCGGAACCGGCGACGCGCAGGTCCGTGATCGAGGCTTTGCGTGATCTAGCTCTGCGCAATCACGCCTTGCACGCACCGCCTGATTGCGGCAGCGTCATTCGAATGCGCACGCCCCGCCGATTTCTCCGCCTGCGGATTCTTCTGGCAGCCCTGAGCCTCTTCGCGCTCGGCGACATTCTCGTACCGCTCGCTGCCGCCGGCGAACATGCCGCGACGGCGCAGCGCCAGCGCAACGAGAAGAAGGTCTTCAGCGACAGCGAGATCACCGATGGCTTTCTGAAGATCGCCTTCGGCGCCGAATATCACCTCGCCGGCCGCGTCGACCGCATCCGCAAATATGAGACGCCGGTGCGGGTGTTTGCCGACGGCGCACGCGCCGACCGCAAGGCCCAGATCGCAAGGATCGTGGCCGACATCGCCGCCCGCGTCCAGCACCTCGACATCGCCATGACCGGCGAGGCCGACGATGCCAACGTGCAGGTCAAGCTGGTGCGCGACCGCGACCTCCACCGCACCATCGCCACCTTCTACGGCAGCGAACGGGCGCGCGAGATTCGCTCCAACCTCGACCCGCAATGCCTGAGCGGCTTTCGCAAGAACGAAAAATTCGAGATCGAGCATTCCGACGTCATACTCACCGTCGACACCGGCGATTTCGTCTTCTTCGATTGCGCCTATGAAGAACTGCTGCAATCGCTCGGACCGATCAACGACACCGCGAGCGTGCCGTGGACCATGTTCAACGACAACGTCTCGATGGGCTATTTCGGTATCTACGACCAGTATCTCCTGAACCTGCTCTATGATCCCCGGATCAGGGCCGGCATGACCGTGCAGGAGGTCAAGGCGGTGCTGCCGGAAGTGCTGGCCGACGTCAGGCCGTGGGTGCGCAAGGTCAACAATCTGCCGGAGTGAGCGGCCGGTGCCCGCGCATCAGGCCGCCGCATCCAGACAACGCAAAGTTTCATTTCCAAAACATTGTGACTTCCAGGGGTGAATGCTGTCTAATAGGCTTGGACCTTCAGGACAGGTTTCCGAGATGACCGACCTTCCGCGCACCCAGGCCTTGCGCTGTTTCATCACCGTGGCGGGCGAAGGCACGGTTTCGCGCGCGGCGACGCTGCTGCACCTGACCCAGCCGGCGGTGAGCCTGCAGTTGAAGGGCCTGGAGGAAAGCACCGGCCTGCAGCTGTTCAACCGCACACCGGGCGGCTTCACCCTCACCGAAGCGGGCGCCGCGCTGTTGCCGCTGGCGCACAAGGTGGTGTCGGCATCCGCGGATTTCAGGACGGCAGCGGACTCGTTGCGGGAATCGGCGCGGGGAACGCTGCGCGTCGGCCGCGTGCTGGATCCCGAGTCGATCCGGCTCGGACCGTTCGTGCGAAGCATCGCCGCCGTCTCGAAGAAGACCGAAGTGTTTCTGCGCTACGGCCTGAGCGGCGACGTGCTGGCGCAGATCGGCCGCGGCGAACTGGACGTCGGATACTATATCGACGCAACGCCGTCCGATGGCCTCGCGTCGGGCCTTCTGCCCGAGCGCACCATCGGCCACGGGCGATTCCGTCTGATGCCGCTGACGCGCTACCAATACCGCGTGATCGCACCGGCCGCATGGCGCGAGAAGGTGATCGGAAAGGACTGGGCGGAGCTTGCCGGCCTGCCCTGGGTTGCGACCTCGCAGCAGTCCGCGCATCGGCGGCTGATCGATGAGATATTCCGGCCAACGGGATCGCTGCCGAAGCGCGTCGCATTCACCGACCAGGAAGAGGCCATGATCGACTTCGTCGAGTCCGGCATCTGCCTCAGCCTGGTGCGCGACAGCGTACTCGATCGCATCACCCGCAAGCGGGATTTCGTGATTGCCGACAAGGTCGCGGTCACGTGCGACCTCAGCTTCGCCTGCCTGGCATCGCGGCGTCAGGAGCCGCTGATCTCGGATGCCTTCACGGCGATGCAGTCGGCATGGGATCTCAAGCCGGCCCATAGCACGCCGCTGGAGACCGCACGGTCGCGGAAAAGCGCCCGAAGGTAACTGCGCCCGATCAGGTCCTGTTGTCACAGATCGATTTCAACGCCTGCCATTCCTCATCCGCACGACTTTGCCGACCACAGTGTGAACATGCCCCACAACAGCGTTCGAACTTGAACTCCGCTACGCCGTCTTTTCGAACAGCTCCCGGCCGATCAGCATGCGGCGGATTTCGCTGGTGCCGGCGCCGATTTCATAGAGTTTGGCGTCGCGCAGCAGCCGCCCGGTCGGGTAGTCGTTGATGTAGCCGTTGCCGCCCAGTAGCTGGATCGCGTCGAGCGCGCATTGGGTGGCCTTCTCGGCCGCATAGAGGATCGCGCCGGCCGCATCCTCGCGCGTGGTCTCGCCGCGGTCGCAGGCCTTCGCCACCGCATAGACATAGGCCCGCGAGGCGTTCATCGTGGTGTACATGTCGGCGATCTTGCCCTGCACCAGTTGAAAGGTGCCGATCGGCTCGCCGAACTGCTTGCGTTCGTGGACGTAGGGCAGCACCACGTCCATGCAGGCCTGCATGATGCCGATCGGCCCCGCCGCCAGCACCGCGCGCTCGTAGTCGAGGCCGCTCATCAGCACGTTGACGCCGCGGCCGACCTCGCTCAGCACGTTCTCCTCGGGCACCTCGCAATCCTGAAACAGCAGTTCGCAGGTGTCGGAGCCGCGCATGCCGAGCTTGTCGAGCTTCTGCGCGGTGGAAAATCCCTTCATGCCCTTTTCGATGATGAAGGCGGTCATGCCGCGCGGGCCGGCGTTGAGGTCGGTCTTGGCGTAGACCACCAGCGTGTCGGCGACCGGGCCGTTGGTGATCCACATCTTGTTGCCGTTGAGCACGAAGCGGTCGCCCTTCTTGTCGGCGCGGGTCTTCATCGAGACCACGTCGCTTCCGGCGCCGGGCTCGGACATCGCCAGCGACCCGACATGCTCGCCGGAGATCAGCTTCGGCAGGTATTTCCGTTTCTGCGCCTCGCTGCCGTTGCGGCGGATCTGGTTGACGCAGAGGTTGGAATGGGCGCCGTAGGACAGGCCGACCGCGGCCGAGGCGCGCGACATCTCCTCGACCGCGATGCAGTGCTCGAGATAGCCCAGACCCGTGCCGCCATACTCCTCCTCGACCGTGATGCCGTGCAGGCCGAGCGCGCCGATCTTGGGCCAGAGGTCGCGCGGGAATTGATTGCTGCGGTCGATCTCGGCCGCGCGCGGCGCGATCTCGTTCTGCGAGAAGGCATGCACCGTCTCGCGAATCGCATCCGCGGTGTCGCCAAGATCGAAGTTGAACATCCTGCTGGCGTTGGGGATCATGGCGACCTCCCGGCGCGAAACAATGTTTCGAACAGACTTGAGCGTTTTCGAGCGAAGTGGACCGGTTCGCGTGAAGAAAACGCGTCAAACGAAAATCAGAGCCGTTCGGTTCAATCAGAACCGAAATGCTCGGTCTGCGAAGAAACGTGTCACGCGGCTAAATGCGCCGAAGAGCCCGGGTTCGGAGGCTGGCCCCGATGCGGCCAAATGGATCCAACTCGCCCTTGCGCTGGCGCCCGACGCGGGATGTAATAGGCTAAAACATCGCCCGACCGGCATGCATCGGTGCGGGAAACAGTCAGGGAGAGCCCATGCACGGGACCATCGATCTCGCCGGAGATTCATTTCAGCGCGCCGCGCGCGAACGGGCGCAATCGATTCCGCTTGAGGATTTCGACGTCTCCAATCCGGAACTGTTCACGACCGACTCGTTCTGGCCGTATTTCGACCGGCTGCGCCGCGAAGATCCGGTGCATTACTGCAAGGACTCGATGTTCGGGCCGTACTGGTCGGTGACCAAGTACAACGACATCATGGACATCGAGACCAACCACGCGGTGTTCTCGTCGGCGGCCTCGCTCGGCGGCATCACCATCCGCGACGTCGCACCTGACCTGCGCCGCGAGAGCTTCATCGCCATGGACCAGCCGCGCCACAGCGCCCAGCGCAAGACGGTGGCGCCGATGTTCACGCCGACCCATCTCGACCAGCTCGCGATCAACATCCGCAAGCGCTCCGCCGAATGCCTCGACAACCTGCCCAGGGGCGAGGTGTTCGACTGGGTCGACAAGGTCTCGATCGAACTCACCACGCAGATGCTCGCCGTACTGTTCGACTTCCCCTGGGAAGACCGCCGCAAGCTGACGCGCTGGTCCGACGTCGCCACCACCCTGCCCGGCCCCGACGGCCTGGTCGCGACCGAGGAGGAGCGGCAGGCCGAGCTGATGGAATGCGCTGCCTATTTCGCAAAACTCTGGAACGAGCGCATCGACCAGCCGCCGAAGAGCGACCTGCTGTCGATGATGGCGCACAGCGACGCCACCCGCGACATGGACCCGAAGAACTTCCTCGGCAATCTGATCCTGCTGATCGTCGGCGGCAACGACACCACCCGCAACACGCTGTCGGGCAGCATCTATGCGCTGAACAAGAATCCGGACCAGTATCGCAAGCTGCGCGACAATCCCGACCTGATCGACAGCTTCGTGCCGGAGGTGATCCGCTGGCAGACGCCGCTCGCCCATATGCGCCGCACCGCACTCGAAGACATCGAGTTCCGCGGCAAGCAGATCAGGAAGGGCGACAAGGTGGTGATGTGGTACGTCTCGGGCAACCGCGACGAGGACATCATCGAGCGTCCCTACGACTTCATCATCGACCGCGCCCGGCCGCGCACCCACATTTCGTTCGGCTTCGGCATCCATCGCTGCGTCGGGATCCGGCTGGCCGAGCTGCAGCTGCGGATCATCTGGGAAGAAATCCTCAAGCGGTTCGACAATATTGAGGTGGTGGACGAACCCAAGCGGGTGTATTCGAGTTTCGTCAAAGGCTACGAGACCCTGCCGGTCCGTATCGCCGGCTGACCAGCGGCACTTGGCCCCCATCTACATCAGGGATGATTCAACATGAACGTCCAGACCGCGATCAAAGCCGACAGGAAAGAGTTGCTCCGCGCCGCACGCGAGGAGGCCTATTCGACGCCGCTGAAGGATTTTCATCCCGGTGCGCCAAGGCTGTTCCAGAACGACACCCTGTGGCCATGGTTCGAGCGGCTGCGCAAGGAAGAGCCGGTGCATTACTGCACCAACGCGCCGATCGAGCCCTATTGGTCGGTCACCAAATACAACGACATCATGCATGTCGACACCAACCACGGCATCTTCTCCTCCGACTCCACGCTCGGCGGCATCTCGATCCGCGACGTGCCGCCGGGCTACGACTATCCGAGCTTCATCGCGATGGACCAGCCCAGGCATTCGGCGCAGCGCAAGACCGTGTCGCCGATGTTCACGCCGACGCACCTGGACGAACTCGCCAAGCTGATCCGCGCGCGCTCGCAGAAGGTGCTCGACAATCTGCCGCGCAACGAGACCTTCAACTTCGTCGAGCGGGTCTCGATCGAACTGACCACGCAGATGCTGGCGACGCTGTTCGACTTCCCCTGGGAAGAACGGCGCAAGCTGACGCGCTGGTCCGACGTCTCGACCGCGCTGCCCAAGAGCGGCGTCGTGGAACTCGCCGGAACAGCGGCGCCAGGAGATGGACGAGTGCTACGCCTATTTCTCCAAGCTGTGGAACGAGCGCGTCAACGCGCCGCCGAAGAACGACCTGCTGTCGATGATGGCCCACAGCGACGCCACGCGGCACATGGACCCCGACAATCTGATGGGCAACATCATCCTGCTGATCGTCGGCGGCAACGACACCACCCGCAACACCATGAGCGGCTCGGTGCTGGCGCTGAACGAGCACCCCGACCAGTATCAGAAGCTGCGCGAGAATCCACGCGCTGATCGATTCCATGGTGCCGGAGGTGATCCGCTGGCAGACGCCGCTGGCGCACATGCGCCGCACCGCGCTGGTCGATACCGAAATCGGCGGCAAGAAGATCAAGAAGGGCGACCGCGTCGTGATGTGGTACGTCTCGGGCAACCGCGACGAGGAAGGCATCGAGCGGCCGGACGAGTTCATCATCGACCGCGCCCGGCCCCGCACCCATCTATCGTTCGGCTTCGGCATCCACCGCTGCGTCGGCATGCGGCTCGCCGAGCTGCAGCTCAAGATCGTCTGGCAGGAGATGCTCAAGCGATTCGACCGCATCGAGGTGGTCGGCGAGCCGAAGCGGGTCTATTCGAGCTTCGTGCGCGGCATCGAGCAATTGCCGGTCCGCATTCCCGGATGACGCGGCGAGCTCAATTCGCCGTCCCTTGCGGAGGCGATCAACGCCAAGGGCTTTACCGGCGCGGCCGGTGTCCGCATCGTCGCCGTCACGCCTGGCCAGGCCGAGATCGCCTTGCGCGCCGCGATGATCTACTGCAGTTCTTCGGTCATTTCCACGGCGGCATCATCACGGCGCTCGCCGATCAGGCCGCCGGGATCGCCGTCACGTCGGGCCTGCCCAGGGGCAAGATCGGCGTCACCGTCGAGCTCAAGGTCAACTTCCTCAGCGCGGCCGACGGCCTCGAGCTGATTGCCCGCGCCAAAACCCTGAAGATGTCGGGATCGCTCGGCGTAGCGACCGTCGAGGTGTTCTCGAAGAAGGACAGCGCCGAGACGTTGTGCGCCTTCTGCACCGCGACCATGCGAGCGCTGGACTTGCCGCGCGAGTTTCAGCCGTCGTAGGGCGTGAATCGATAATCAGCATTGGTGGCGGACGTCCGTTTTGGGCGCATGGCGGGCTAGATCGGACATCGTGCAAGGTCCGAAAAGGGCCAAGAGCCGACAATCCTGCTCGCCCTTAGACGCATCATTAAAGAATTGTGTTACCTTGGGTTGAAGCTCCGAGCTGACCACGTCGGGAGCATTCTTGAGGGGGCATAATTGAAGCAAGATGCGAAGCCTGTGAGGCCGCCGAACGTCGAAGGTTGCGCGAACGTTGGACTTATCGTGATTGAGGTGTTCTTGCTCCTACCCGGCCTTGGGTTATTGTTTTTGGGACTTGAGATGAACAAGCAATATCATCCGCATGCGACGCTGTCTAAGACACAGGCCAACGATGCGTTCTATTTGCTTATTGCCGCGGCTGTTCCTATCGGGTTGGCATTATTGCTTGAGGTCTGCCGACGGTTGTTTCTAAAGAAGCGGTTGTCAACATAGCGATGTTTTGAAGGGCAGCGACGCGGCCTGCTCGAAAGTCTGCACTGGGTCATTTTCGGAATTCAGCCCTTGAATGGGCGAGGTCGGCCTGCCCTCGTGAACGGACATCATCAGGCCATTTGCTCAAGTCTGAAAAGTGCCGAAACCGGAAGCCCTAGCCTCCACTCGATCACTTCAGCGGTTGGCCAGCTCGGTAACACAGCGAAGCCGAGCGACTTTTGCCGACGACGTGTTCACCGCTAGCTTTGACGGCCCTCTAATAATCGCCTTTGGGGTGACGAAAGACGCGCCCTCCTCCCTGGGCCACAATGTCATCGACTGCGTTGGGACTGGCTTCGTCCGCTTCAATGATGACAGCTGTGCTTCCTGGTTGCATCTCGGACTTGATCGAAGTCACGGTGGCAGACCCGAGGATTGCCATGCCGGCATCGTTGATCAGCCCGACGGTAGCTCCGAGGAGTGCAGTCAGCGTGGCAAGCGGTACGCCGCCGATCAAACCGATCAGCCCGCCAACTACAACGCCGACTTTGGTTCCGTGAAAGAGGTGGACGTCGAACTCAAGAACTGACACCGATCCTCGTTCGTCCTTGGTCACGATGACACCGGACTTGAGTTTGAACTTTGTACCGCCTGCCTCCGTAAGGTCCCTTATTGCGCGGGCGGCATCGTGAGCAGCATTGACGTTGCTGAATGTCGCCACGATGATGTTGTCGACCATTGTGTCTCTACTCCCTTGACCGTGTACCGATGACTTGCCCAACAAGACGCTCGCTGCAATACCTGCAACTGTCGCTGATCTGATAGAAAGACGCTTCGGACCTTCTTCGTCGCGCTGCGGAAATAAGATATGACGGGAGCCGCCTCAGGCGCGGCTGAACGTAGCAGCGCTAAAGGATCGCTGACGTTGACCTAAATCAACGGAGGGTGCGCCTAGCGCCGGGCCATGAGACCGAGCGTCCGCTCTGGGTCATCAACTGACCTTCGGCGTGTTCCGTTGTGAAGTCTGCTCTGCGTCAACAATCTGACGTCACCGGGCCGCTTTGGCAGGGTCCGCCGAGTGCCACCAAACCTTCCCGGCAACCCGCCGGGTGTCTGATGCGTTCCGTGCAATGACAACAGCCGTTTCAGTCAGGCCACTGCGCACGACGCGCAAGGAAATCGTTGATGACCTTGCGCATTGCCTGCTGACGCCCGACCAGCAGGTGGCCGCCCGTGTCGTAGACCACCAGCTCTGCGCCGGGAATTGTGTTGGCCGCGAACTCCGCGGCAGGCAGCGTGTTGAACAGATCGTCCCGCGCCGAGATCACCAGCGTCGGCACGTCGATGTCCTCGAGCGGTGGACGGCGAAGATCGGGATGGCTGTCGATATTGATCCCCGGGAAACGACGCGATAGCGGCTCGATGCTCCGGACGATTTGCATGACGCGGTCCTGCTCGGCGGGCGAAGAAGCGGCGAACAGCTCCGGCCGGACGCCGAGGAAGCGGATCAGGATCGACGGCGCAATTTTTCCGGCAGCCCACCAGGCGAAGTCGGCTCCGTTGTTCACCAGCCAGAGCACCAGTGCGCTGGCGCGGCCGGCTTCGACCATGACAGGGCTTGTCTCCGCGTAGGTTCCCGGGACGATCAGGATCAGTCCGGCCACGCGTTCGGAATGACGCATGGCCAGTTCCACCGCCGAGCGGGCGCCTGCCGAGACGCCGACGACGATGACCTCGTCGACGTTCAGTTCGGTGAGCAGCGCCGCATGCGCGGCGGCCTGCGCGGCGGGCGATTGATCGGAGGGAACCGGAGTGCCCAGATAGCCGAACCGCGACGGCGCGATCACGCGAAAGCCGTCGCCAAGGAGATCGGCGACATTGGCGAGGCCCTGATCGTAGCCGCCACCTGCGCCATGGATGGACAGCAGCGGAATGCCGACGCCTCTCTCGGCATATTCGATCGGCCCGGCGCTGGTGTTCGCCATCCGGCCGCCACGGCTTGCGGCATCGCGCGCCCGGCGGAGCTCGGCGTCGTAGAAGCGGAAAACCAGCGCGCCCGCAACGACTGCGGCAACCACGGCGATGAGCAGGAGTATTGTCATGCGGCCCGCAGCGAATCTCCGGCAGTTATGATTTCGCAAGAGCGATGCGTTTGACAACGGCCGCTGCTTCGCGGTGGGTGACACCCAACGATCGCAGGATTGCGGTCACGGCAAATGGTACATCCAGGCTCTGCACATTCCCTTCGCTCGCCGACCGCATCACCTGAAGAACGATTCCGACAACAACGGCCGCGCCAAGCTCAGATGAAATCCCGGCAATACGACCCTGGCGTGCGGCTTGATGCAAGTCGTCGGCAAGAAGACCCCGTGCGGCACTTCCCACCGTCGGAAATGACCAGGCGTAACGGGCAACGAGGCCTCCCCACTTCGGATTGAGTGTTGCCTGATGCAGGAACGTGCGACATCCATCCGCAATTCGCTCGATTGGATCTTTGAAGATCGCGCGGCGCGGCCCCAGCAAGTCCACAAATGCCTGGGTCAGTTCGTCCGCAACCGCCATTTGAACAGCCTCTATGTTCTTGAAATGCACATAGAGGGTCCCTTTGGCGACACCGGCCTCGCCTACGATATCCTCGACCGTTACGGATTCGACCGCCTGTCTCGCATACAGCGAACGTGCCGCGCCGAGGATTTGCTCGCGGGTTCTCGCGCTTTTCGCGCGCCCAAGTTCGGCGCGTTTGGCCAAATCAACTTTTGCCACGATGGAGCCTTCTCAATTTCACGGCCGCTTTTCCATATTGACAATTTTTTCAAATTGACTAAATCGTCATTTTTAGAGATTCAAGTCTGTAGATCATTGTGCATTTCCGAGAGATTTCGATGCCGGCTTCATGTCCCGCTGCGGCGGGACCGACCCGTCGCCACGGCTGGCTTCCAGTAAAGGGAATATCCAACATGAGTCGCCACCTCGCCATCATCTGCTCGGGATTGATACTCGGCATCTGCAGTGCGTCCGCGCAGACCGAGCTTTCCAAATATGCCGATGCCAAAGGCTACATCGACGTTCAAAAGCTTACCTGCTCGCAGTTGGCCGGTACATATCAGGAGGATGCGGACTTTCTCGGGATCTGGTATAGTGGCTGGTACAATGGACTAGGCAAGAAGCACGCGATAAACGTACCCCGGGTGAAAGAGAGCATTCACAACGTCATCGTGTACTGCAAGGCAAACCGGGACATAACGGTCATCAAGGCGATCGATATCGTGCTCAAGGCAGAGAAGAATCAATAAGCCACCCTACCCGATCAATAAGCCACCCTACCCACCGAGCTCACCCGACCGCGGATACCAACATCGGCGGGACCCGCACTTGGCAAGCGATAAAGGGGCAGAAATTGATTTCCAGGTATCGTATCGCCATTGCAGCATTGCTGAGCGCGCTGTCCGTTGCGACATTGCCAGCCTCCTCCGTGATGGCCCAGAACTCCGCAGGGGACGAAAGCAGGCGTGCTGACGTGCAAGCTTTCGCCGTCGATCGGACTGATTATCGGCTCCCGGCAACGCATGTCGTGCCGCTATGATCCGAACGGTGGCGGCCCGCCTGAATTCTACACTGGCGTCATGAACAACATCGGCCTCGACATTGGAATCACCGCCGGCGGGGCACTGGCCTGGGGAGTTATTGCTCCGACCGCCGGCCCAACGCGAGGCGCTCTGGCTGGCACCTATGTGGGCGCATCCGGCGCGATCGGAGTGGGTGTGGGGGTCGGCGCCAATGTCCTGATGGGTGGATCCAACCGCTCGATCGCACTTCAGCCGCTCTCGGTCGAAGGGTCCGTCGGCATCAATCTATCCCTTGGTGTTTCGGGCCTGACCCTTACATGGGTGCCTCGATAGAAGGTGTCGAGTTAACGGATCAAATTTCTCCAGTTCCGAAAGGTGGTCATCGCAGGACCGCCGTCAGGTAAAGGATCGTCGATGAGAATCCCGAAACAAACACTGGCCGCGCTGTTGCTGATGATAGGTTGCGCCTCGGGTGAACTCGCGCATGCTCAATCCGATGTTACCAAGACGTTCGTGGATCGACTGCTCGACCAGGTCGCCAGATTGGAGAAATCCTGCACGAAGGAGATCAAGAAATACTGCTCGACGGTCACGCCCGGCGAAGGACGGATGATCTACTGCATGCAGGCCCATGAAGACAAGATAAGCCCGGGCTGCTCGTATGACCTCCAGGACGTCGTGCTCGCGCTCCAGGCCTCGACCGAAACCTTGAAGGACGCCGTCAATGCGTGCCGGGCCGACATCGCCAGCAAATGCGGCAATGTCCAGCCAGGAAAGGGTCGGATAGCCGCGTGCCTTGTCGCGGAAAAGGCCAACGTGTCGAAAGACTGCGCGAACGCAATTGAAAAAGTCGAAAAAGTCAAAACCCAGTAACAGCCGGTTCAGACCCAGCCAGCGAGGCCACCCATGTTGCGTTTGACCCAAGCCGTTTTGATTTCGTGCACGGCGATCATGATCAGTGTTTCAGCTCGAGCTGCCGATTTGCCCGCACGGGTTCAGCCGGTTGCACCGGTCGCCTACGTTCCGTCGTTCTCCTGGACGGGTTTCTATGTAGGTGGCGAACTCGGTTGGATACGAACCGATCCCGACTACACCACCGGAGCGGTGCTGCTCGGGACGCCTTTTCTGATCTCGGCGACAACGGGCAAGGACGGCCTGAGCTATGGTATTTTGGCAGGTTACAATTATCAGGTGGGCAGCGTGGTGCTCGGCGTCGAGGGTGACTTCGAAGGCTGGACGGTCGGCAAGATCCGCTACACCTCGATCACCGGGGATTTTCTGACAGCGCACAGCAAATGGGGCGGATCGGTCCGCGGACGGCTCGGTTATGCGGTCGACCGCGCCCTGTTTTACGTGGCAGGTGGCGCAGCATTCGTTTCGAGCAAGACGTCGATCCCAACGACCGGAATCTCGATCGGCGGCGACGATACGCGCGTCGGATGGACCGTGGGAGCGGGCATCGATTACGCCTTCACGAACAACTGGTTCACGGGCGTGGAATATCGCTATTCGCAATTTGAGTCGAAATCCTTTGTCTATCCGATCCCCGTCCTAAATCTCGGGACGATCGGATTGAAGCAGGATCTGAGCAACAATCAGGTTATGGCCCGGATCGGCTACAAGTTCTGAAGCAACACAAGAATCTGAAGCGGGCAACAGACCGGCGCCCGGTCGCGCTTTTGCGCGCGTATGCCTCCGGGCATTCTTCCGGACCGTTTCCAAACATTCAAGATGGCGCCGACAGCAGCCGCTACTCCGAGGAAACAAGATGAGCCACCGGCCGACCGACAAGTCCTTGCGCAAGGGCATCAACCGACGCGATGTCCTGCTGAATGGAAGCTCTGCGCTCGCCGCCGCGTGCGTCGCTTCAGTGGCGCCGGTGAGTATCTCGCCGGCGACAGCGCAACTGCCGTCGCGACGCCCGCACATCGTCTACATCGTGGCGGACGATCTCGGATGGAAAGACGTCGGGTTTCACGGTTCTGACATCAAGACCCCGAACATCGACAGGCTCGCGCAGGACGGTGCACGGCTTGAGCAGTTCTACGTCCAGCCCATGTGTACCCCCACCCGTGCCGCGCTGATGACGGGCCGTTATCCCTGCCGATACGGCTTGCAAACGCTGGTCATTCCGACTCCGAGCAAATACGGCCTGCCAACGGACGAACGGCTGCTGCCGCAGGCCCTCAAAGAGGCGGGCTATAAGACGGTCATGGTGGGCAAGTGGCATCTGGGTCATGCCGATCGCAAGTATTGGCCTCGCCAGCGCGGATTCGACTATCACTACGGCTCAATGGTGGGCGAGGTCGATTACTTCACGCATTCATCGGCAAATGTCCGCGACTGGTACCGTGACGACCGGCCGGTAAAGGAGAACGGTTATGTCACCCAGCTATGGGGCGCGGACGCGGTAGCTCAAATCAACGCGCATGATCCCGGGAATCCGCTGTTTCTCTACCTCGCCTTTACGGCTCCTCACTCGCCGTACCAGGCCCCGAAGGAGTACATCGACAAGTACCGTCACATCGAGGACCCCACCCGGCGCGCCTACGCTGCCATGATCACCTGCATGGACGATGAAATCGGCAAGGTGGTGTCCGCTCTCGCAAAGAAGAACATGCGAGAGAATACACTGATCGTTTTCATGAGTGACAACGGTGGCAATCAGACCGCACTCCTTGCCGGGGACGCGGACGTGTCGAACCTCAAGCTTCCCGCCGACAACGGTCCATATCGTGGCGGCAAAGGCACGCTTTACGAGGGCGGAACGCGCGTCGCGGCCCTCGCCAACTGGCCCGGACGCATCAAGCCTGGCGAAGTAAAGGAAATGATGCACGTTGTTGACATGTTCCCAACTCTGGCCGGCCTTGCAGGAGCCAGTCTGGCCAAGGGGAAGCCCCTGGATGGGCTGGATGTCTGGTCGACCATAAGCAGCGGCAGTCCCTCACCACGCCAGGAGATCGTCTATAATGTCGAGCCGTTTCGCGGCGGCGTGCGCGCAGGTAATTGGAAGCTGATCTGGAGGACCCCTCTTCCATCCGCGATTGAGCTGTACGACATTCCACAAGATCCATCGGAAAAGACCAATCTGGCGGACAAGAATCCTGCGAAGGTCGCCGAGTTGCAGCAGCGAATCGAGCAGCTTGCCAGGGAGAGCGCCAAATCCCTGTTCCTCGTCGATGCATTCGGGGCAGTGAAACGCACTTCGCACGGACCGCCCGCGTTACCCAACGAGGATGCCTATTTTACCTCGGGTGATTGAAACGGCAGCGACAGTCTCGCGGCCTCAAGCGGTTCCAGCAAGCCTGCCCGCCCCTATACAATTGCGGCATGACTGTTGTGCCGAGATGAGAATGCTGGGCTCGAAGCTTTTGCTCTAAGCCAATCAAAAGGCCCGGCAGCGGCTCACGCGAGCCTGATGTCCCAGAGGCCTTCTGCGCGGCACGCCGCGATTTCTTGGCGCAACAGCTCGGTAACGAGCGTGATGGCGGTCGAGCCGGGATGGTCGATGGGAGAGGCAACGGTCAGTTCGCGCATCGGCGCAGGTTTGGCGATCGCGGCCGTCTCGAGCCGGCCGGCGGCGACCTCGTTGCGCACCGAGGATGGCGGCAGCAGCGTATATCCCAGGCCTTCCTCGACCAGGCTGGTCAACACCCGGAACGAATCCGCCTCCAGCTTGACGTCGAGCTTCACTTTCCTCTTCGCCGCCGCCTGCTCGATCAGCGCCCGGAGCCCGTGCGAATGACTGGGCAGCACCAGCCGCTGTTTCAGGAGCCAGCCGATATCGACCTGCTTGCGTTCGGCGAGACCGCTGCCGCGCGGCCCTGCGGCCACGATGGTATCGCGGCCGAGACTCTGCACGGACAGATGCAGGTCGCTGGACGGGCCGTAGATGACGGCAAGATCCATCCCGCCGCGGTGCAGCCACTCCGTCAGATGTCCGCTGTAGCTTTCGACGATGCACAGCGAGATGCCCGGATATTTGTCCACCGTCCGCCGCGCCAGCCGCGCCGAAAGGACGCAGCTCACGGTCGGCACCAGTCCCAGCACCACGCGGCCCGAGGGAGGACCGCCCGCGGACTGGATCTCGTCGCGCACCTGGTCGATCTGGCGGACGATGCCGGCGGTGCGCGCCAGCAGCAGGCGGCCGGCATCGGTCAACACCATGCCGCGGCCGTTGCGGCTGAACAGATCGGCCCGCAATTCGTGCTCGAGCAGCTTGATCTGGCGGCTGAGCGCGGGCTGCGCCACCCGCAGCGTGTCGGAGGCCTTGCTGAGGCTGCCGAGCTCCGCCACGCAACTGAAGGTCCTGAGCTGCCTGATATCCATTACTTGCCTATCTTCGAAAGCCGGTTCATACGCTATAACAATTCAGCATAGGGAACCTGCCGCCATTTCTCAACGGCACGCCGTCCGCCAATTGACATCACCCCTCATCAACGACCAAAAAATCAAATGACCGCACAAGAACAACAAGACGAATTCCACGATATCCGCGACGCCGTCGCCAAGCTCTGCGCCCAGTTCCCCGGCGAATACTGGCGCAAGCTCGACCGCCAGATGGCCTACCCGAAGGAGTTCGTCGACGCGCTGACCGAGGCCGGCTACCTCTCGGTGCTGATCCCCGAGGAATATGGCGGCTCCGGGCTGAAGCTGTCGGCCGCGGCCGCGATCCTGGAAGAGATCCAGCGGGCCGGGCTGCAACGGCGGCGGCTGCCACGCCCAGATGTACACGATGGGCACCGTGCTGCGGCACGGCAACGACGCCCAGAAGGCGAAGTATCTGCCCGGCATCGCCAGCGGCAAATTGCGGCTGCAGGCGTTCGGCGTCACCGAGCCGACCAGCGGCACCGACACCTCCTCGCTGAAGACGGTCGCCAAGCGTGACGGCGACCACTACGTCGTCAACGGCCAGAAGATCTGGACCAGCCGCGCCGAACATTCCGACCTGATGATCCTGCTCGCGCGCACCACGCCGAAGGACCAGGCCAAGAAGCGCACGGACGGCTTGTCGGTGTTCATCGTCGACATGCGTGAGGTCAAGGGCAAGGGTCTGGAGATCCGCCCGATCCGCACCATGATGAACCACGCCACGACAGAAGTGTTCTTCACCGACATGCGGGTGCCCGCCGAAAACCTGATCGGCGACGAAGGCAAGGGTTTCCGCTACATCCTCTCCGGCATGAATGCCGAGCGCATCCTCATCGCCGCCGAATGCATCGGCGATGCCAAATGGTTCATCGCGAAAGCCACCGCCTACGCGAAAGAGCGCGCCGTGTTCGGCCGCCCGATCGGCCAGAACCAGGGCATCCAGTTCCCGATCGCAAAAGCCTATGCCGCGATGCGCGCGGCCGAACTGATGGTCAAGGAAGCCACCCGCAAATACGAAGCCGGACTCGACTGCGGGGCCGAAGCCAACATGGCCAAGATGCTGGCGGCGGATGCGTCCTGGGAGGCGGCCAATGCCTGCGTGCAGACCCATGGCGGCTTCGGCTTCGCGGAAGAGTACGATGTCGAGCGCAAGTTCCGCGAAACCCGGCTCTATCAAGTCGCGCCGATCTCGACCAATCTGATCCTGTCGTTCGTCGCCGAGCACGTGCTCGGCCTGCCCCGCTCCTACTGAGAACATCAGATGTTGCCGCTAGAGGGATTGATCGTCGTCTCCGTCGAACAGGCGGTCGCCGCGCCGTTCTGCAGCTCGCGGCTGGCGGACGCCGGCGCGCATGTCGTCAAGGTCGAACGCCCCGAGGGCGATTTCGCCCGCGGCTATGACGCGGCTGCGAAAGGCCAGAGCAGCTATTTCGTCTGGCTCAACCGCGGCAAGAATTCCGTGGTGATCGATCTCGCCACCAAGGAAGGCCGCGCCGCGCTCGAAGAGCTGATCGCGAGCGCCGACGTGCTGCTGCAGAACCTCAAGCCCGGCTCGATGGACAAGCTCGGCTTCTCGCTGGATCGGCTGAAGAAGGATTATCCCGCGCTGATCTGCTGCACCATTTCCGGCTATGGCGACGAAGGCCCCTACGCCGACCGCAAGGCCTACGATCTGCTGATCCAGGCCGAGAGCGGGCTTGCCTCGATCACCGGCGGCCCCGAAGGTCCGTCGCGCGTCGGCATTTCCGTCGTCGATATCGCCACCGGCGCCACCGCGCACGCCGCGATCCTCGAGGCGCTGATCGCGCGCGGTCGCACCGGCAGGGGCGCCGACATCCGGATCTCGATGTTCGACGTGATGGCCGACTGGATGGCGGTGCCACTGATCAATTCGGAAGCCGGCAATCCGCCGAAGCGGATGGCGCTGGCGCACCCCTCGATCGCGCCCTATGGCGTTTTCAATTCAAAGGACGGCAAGGGCATCCTGATCTCGATCCAGAGCGAACGCGAATGGAAGAAGCTCTGCGCCGAGGTGCTCGGCCAGCCCGACCTGCCCAGCGATCCGCGCTTTGCCAACATGGTCGAGCGCGTGCGCAACCGCGCACTCACCGACAAGACGGTCGCCGACAGTTTCGCTTCAATGACGCGCATCGAGTTGCTGAAGCGGCTCGACGAGGCCGACATCGCGTTCGCCGAGGTCAACACCATGGCCGACCTCGCCGTGCATCCGCATCTGCGCCGGATCGAGGTCGATACGCCGAAAGGCAAGGTGAGCTACGCCGCACCGGCCGCGATCTTCGTCGATGCGCCGAGACATTATGGCGCCGTGCCCGCGATCGGCGAACATGTCGAACTCCCCAAGGCGCCACGCGCGCGGAGCCGCCAGTCATGACGCAAGCTGCCGAAAAACTCGACCTCGACCATCTCAGGCAATGGATCGGCCGCGACACCGAAGCTGTCGACATCGTCACCGCGCAACTGGTGAAGGGCCTGCGCGCGACCCTGTTCCAGGACATCGGTGAGCCCAAGACGGGTGACGCCGCGCCGTGGACCACGCATTGGTGCCTGGCGCAGCCGGTGTTTCCGATGTCGATGCTCGGTCCCGACGGCCATCCGACCCGCGGCGGCTTCCTGCCGCCGGTGCCGCTGCCGCGCCGGATGTGGGCCGGCGGCGAGATCGAATTCATCGAGCCGCTGCGCGTCGGCGATGAATCGAAACGCAGTTCGCGGATCTCCGACGTGACGGTAAAGACCGGCTCCACCGGCGTGCTCTGCTTCGTCTCCGTCGAGCACATCATCACGACGCCGCGCGGCATCGCCATCCGCGAGCGGCAGGACCTCGTCTATCGCGACATGGGCGGCGCGGCGCCGGCCTCGCCCCCGAAAGCCCCTCCGCCGCCGCCGGTAGCAAAGCATCGCGAGACCCATGTCAGCGATCCCGTGCTGCTGTTTCGCTATTCGGCGCTGACCTTCAACGGCCATCGCATCCATTACGACCGCGACTACGTCACCAAGGTCGAGGGCTATCCCGGCCTGATCTTCCATGGACCCTTGCAGGCCGCGCTGATCGTCGAGTTCGCCGCCAAGCTTCACGGCGGCGTGGCGCCGAAGAAGTTCAGCTACCGCGGCGTCCAGCCCCTGTTCGAAGGGACCGAGTTCTCGATCAACGCCAGCGAGGGCAGCGCCGGCCTAGAGCTGTGGACCGCGAATGCCGAAGGCCAGCCGACGATGAAGGGCACGGCTGTGTGGTGACGGCCGCTAGGGCCGTCATTCCGGGGCGATGCGCAAGCATCGAACCCGGAATCTCGATATTCCGGGTCTGGTGCTTGCGCACCATCCCGGAATGACTGAGTTAGCTCCCGGAGCAGACAAGATGTCGTCCCGCAAGCCAGCCAAAGCCGCCGCCACCCCCACCACCGTCAAGGAGGCCACCTTCAGCCTCCTCCGCGCGTTCGGCATCAAGCGCGTGTTCGGCAATCCCGGCTCGACCGAACTCCCGTTCCTCAGCGACTGGCCTGACGACATCGACTACGTGCTCGGCCTGCAGGAAGCTTCCGTCGTCGGCATGGCCGACGGCTACGCGCAGGCGACCCGCAACGCCGGTTTCGTCAATCTGCATTCCGGCGCCGGGGTCGGCAATGCCCTCGGCAATATCTACACCGCCCACCGCAACCAGACGCCGCTGGTGATCACCGCGGGCCAGCAGGCGCGCTCGATCCTGCCGCTGCAGGCCTTCCTCTATGCCGAACGCGCGTCGGAATTTCCGCGGCCCTATGTCAAGTACAGCGTCGAGCCGGCAAGGCCCGAGGACGTGCCGGCGGCGATCGCACGCGCCTATTACGTGGCGATGCAGCCGCCCTGCGGGCCGACCTTCGTCTCGATCCCGATCGACGACTGGGCGCGTCCCGCTGCGTCCGTCGAGGCGCCGCCATGTCAGCCGCGAACTCGGTCCCGAACCGGAGGCGATGAAGGCGCTGGCCGCGGCGCTCGCGAACAGCAAGCGTCCGGCGCTGGTCGTCGGTCCCGGCGTCGATCGCGCGGGCGCGGTCGAACTGATGGTGCAGGTCGCGGAGAAGGCCAAGGCGTCGGTGTGGGTCAGCCCGTTCTCGGCGCGCTGCTCGTTTCCGGAACGGCATCCGCAATTCGCAGGCTTCCTGCATGCCTCGCCGGGCCAGCTATCTGACGCGCTGCGCGATCACGACCTCGTCGTCGTGATCGGCGCCCCCGTGTTCACCTTTCATGTCGAGGGCCACGCCGCGATCTTCGACGGCGCCACCACGATCTTCCAGATCACCGACGATCCGGATGCCGCCGCCGTCACGCCGTCGGGCGCCAGCATCGTCGCCACCATGAAGCCGGCGCTGACCATGCTGCTCGACCTGCTGCCCAACGCCACGCGCGCGATACCTTCGGGGCGCGTGCTGCCGCCGGCGCCGGCCGCCGCCGATCCGCTGCCGGTGGAATACCTGCTGTATGCGCTGTCGGAAGCGATGCCCGACAATGCCGTGCTGGTGGAAGAAGCACCGTCGCATCGGCCTGCGATGCAGAAATACATGCCGATGCGCGGCCAGGACAGTTTCTACACCATGTCGAGCGGCGGCCTCGGCTACAGCCTGCCTGCCGCGGTCGGCATGGCGCTGGGACGGCCGGCCACGCGCATCGTCTGCCTGATCGGCGACGGCTCGGCGATGTATTCGATCCAGGCGCTGTGGACCGCGGCGCGGCGCAAGCTGCCGCTCACGGTCGTCGTCATCAACAATGCCGGCTACGGCGCGATGCGCTCGTTCAGCCAGGTCATGCAGGTGCGCAACGTGCCGGGGCTCGAATTGCCCGGCATCGACTTCGTCAAGCTCGCCGAAGGCATGGGCTGTCACGCCGTGCGGGTGACGAAATCATCCGAGCTGGCCGGTGCGCTTGAAAGCGGACTGTCGCATGACGGCACCAGCCTGATCGAGGTGATGGTGGATTCCGCCGTGCCGCTGCTCTACGCGCAGAAAGGGTGAGGCAACAAGGACGACCTCATCCGGAGGAGCCGCGAAGCGGGGTCTCGAAGGATGGGCCGCGGGCCTCATGGTTCGAGACGCGCTACCGCGCTCCTCACCATGAGGGGCCAAGTCATTTGCCGTAAGCTTCCCGCATCTTCGCCTGGATCTTCGCCATGCCCGCGATCCAGCGGTCGTAGTTCTCGGTCTTCTTGCGCATGTAGCCCAGCACCTGCGGATGCGGCAGGATCACGAAGGTCTCCTGCTCCAGCCCCGCCAGCACGTCCTGCGCCACCTGCTCGGCGGTGAGATCGCCGTCGCCGGATTGCGGGCCCTTCGGGATCGAGCGCAGCATGTTGGTGTCGACCCCCTGCGGGCACAGGATCGACACCCTGATGTTGTCGGCCTTGTGCGAGATCGCGAGATTCTCGGCAAAGCCCACCGCCGCATGCTTGGTGGTCGAATAGGCCGGGCTGCCGACCTGCGACAGCAGGCCCGCCGCCGAAATCGTGTTGAGAAAATAGCCGCCGCCGCGCGCCTTCATGCGCGGGATCAAATGCCGCGCCGCATAGACATGCGCCATCACGTGGATCGCCCAGCTTCGCTGCCACGGCTCGTCCGAATTGCCGCCGGCATTGACCGACGTCGGGTCGAAGCCGCCGCCGATGCCGGCATTGGAGCAGAACAGCGCGATCGGACCGAACTGCCGCTCGGTCTCCTCGATGACATGCAGGATGTTCTTCTCCTGCCCGACATCGCATTTGAACGCCGCGCCGTTGATCGCGACGGCGACCTTCTCGGCGGCGGCATGATCGAGATCGACCACCACGACCTTGGCTGCGCCTTCCCGATGAAACGCCTCGCACATCGCCCGGCCGATGCCATTGCCGCCCCCGTGACGACCACGACTTTTCCGGTCACCTGCATGAGCGCTCTCCCCTTGCTTGTCGTTACGTCAGGACCACGAGGTCCAGGATAGCCGTATAGTGACAGGCCGCGCCGAGCAAGACGAAGCCATGCCAGATCGCATTCTGGAAACGCAGCCGCTGCCAGGCATGGAAGATCGACCCCCAAGCTATAGAGCACGCCGCCCGCCACCACGAACCACAGCGCCAACGGCGGCACCGCCTTTACCACGGCATCGTAAAGCATGACCCCGCTCCAGCCCAACGCCAGATAGAGCCCGACGGCGACGCGGTCGAACCGTCCCGGCAGCGCCAGCTTGAGCACGATGCCGGCAATCGCAACGCACCAGACGCCCGCCAGCAGGGCGATGGCGAGGTAGCTGCCCTCCAGCGCCAGGATGAACGGCGTATAGGTCGCCGCGATCAGCAGGTAGATCGCGGAATGATCGAAGCGGCGCAGCACCCATTTGGCGCGCGACACCGGCCACAGATTATAGGTCGCCGACAGCGTCAGCATCGCCAGCAGGCCCATGACATAGACCGACACCACCAAGACCTCGAACGCGCTGGCATGGACGGCGGTCAGCACGATCAGCGCGGTGGCGGCCACCAGCCCGAAGCAGATACCGACGATATGCACGACGCCGTCGGCGATCAGCTCGGCGCGGTCATAGTTCCAGTGCATGGCGCCGGCAGCCGCATGGATGGAAGTCGAGGCGATTTGCTTGAGCTTGAAGATCATCATGCTTGCCCGCCGATGGAGGGTTTGGGAGCGTCAGGACATAGGTCTCACGGGTCAACGATCCGTTCAAGCTTCGGTTCACCCACAAACCCGACCGAAATGTGAAGCTTGATTTCGGCCCGCCAATCGCCACTTTTCGGGGTGTCGCCCCGCCACAGCCTCCCCCACAGCGAGCGTTCCCCGACCCGCATGGCCCCCAGTTTTTCAGACATGATCGAGGAGGCGCGCCTGTCGGCACAGGCGCTGCTGGATTACGGCGACAGCTTCTTCAACCCCACCGTGCGGCTCGGCGTCACCGGCCTGTCGCGCGCCGGCAAGACCGTGTTCATCACGGCCTTGATCCACGGCCTGACCCGCGGCGGCCGGTTTCCGGTGTTCGAGCCCTATGCCACCGGCCGGATCGCCCGCGCCCGGCTGGAGCCGCAACCGGACGACGCAGTGCCGCGCTTCGCCTACGAGAACCATGTCCGCACCCTGATCGAGGAACGACGTTGGCCGAACTCGACCGTTGACATCAGCGAACTGCGTCTCGTGATTGACTACCAGCGCCGGAGCGGCGCCGACCGCACACTCACTATCGATATCGTCGACTATCCCGGCGAATGGCTGCTCGACCTGCCGCTGCTCAACAAGAGCTATGAGCAATGGTCGGCGGAAAGCCTTGCCTTGTCCCGCGAAGGTCCGCGCGCCCGGCTGGCCGTGCCGTGGCACGACCATCTGAAGACGCTTGACCCCGAGGGACGCGCGGACGAACAGGCCGCGCTCGCCGCCGCCAAACTGTTCACGGACTATCTGCGCGCCTGTCGCGACGAACGCTTTGCCATGAGCCTGTTGCCGCCCGGGCGTTTCCTGATGCCGGGCAGCCTCGCCGATACGCCGGCGCTGACCTTTGCGCCGCTCGACGTCGCAGTCGATGGCAGCGCGCCCGATGGCTCGCTGTGGGCGATGATGCGGCGGCGTTACGAGGCGTACAAGGACGTCGTGGTGCGTCCGTTCTTCCGCGATCATTTCGCAAGGCTCGATCGGCAGATCGTGCTGGTCGATGCGCTCGCCGCCTTCAACGCCGGCCCCGAAGCGCTGCACGATCTGGAAGCTGCGCTTGCGGGAATCCTCGATTGTTTCCGCATCGGCCGCTCGACGCTGTTCAGCAGCCTGTTCCGGCCGCGGGTCGATCGCATCCTGTTCGCGGCCACCAAGGCCGACCATCTGCATCATTCCAGCCATGACCGGCTGGAAGCAGTGCTGCGACGGGCGGTCACCAGGGCCGCCGACCGCGCCGAACATGCCGGCGCCGCGATCGACGTGGTGGCGCTGTCAGCCGTGCGCGCCACGCGCGAGGCAACCGTCTCGCGCGGCCGGGAGAAGCTGCCGTCGATCCTGGGCACGCCCGCGTCCGGCGAGGTCGCCAATGGCGAGACCTTCGACGGTGAAACGGAGGTTGCGACCTTTCCCGGCGACCTGCCCGCCGATCCCGAGGAGCTGTTCGAAGGCTCCTTCCGCGGTCTTTCCAGCACTGCCTCCGAGAAGGCGGATTTCCGTTTCCTGCGTTTCCGGCCGCCGCTGCTGGAGCGCACGGATAACGAAGAGCCGGCCCTGCCCCACATTCGCCTTGACCGCGCCCTCCAGTTCCTGCTCGGAGACAAACTGCAATGAGCGAGAAAACGCCGCATCGGCGGCCGGCGACCTTCAAGCTCGGCGATCCCGGCGTGATCGTGATGGACCCGGACGACACTGGCCGTCCCGCCCGCGGCACGGTGCATGTCATGCCGGAAGCCGATCCCGTCTTGCTGCCGGTGCCGCTCGAGATTCCGCCGCCGCCGGCGCGCAGGCGCTTTCGCTGGGGCACGCTGTTCTGGTCCGCCGCCGGCGGACTGGTGCTGCTCGGCGTCGGGCTCGGCATCGTCCATCTGATCGAGGACCTGTTCGCGCGCAGCGAAACATTGGGTTACGTCGCGCTGGCGTTCGCGGCCGCGGCAGGGCTGGCGCTGACGGTCGTCGTCGCCCGCGAAGCCTACGGCATGGCGCGGCTGGCTGCGATCGAGAAGCTGCATCAGCGCGCCGCCGAGGTGCTGCGCAGCGACGACCGCGCCGCCAGCCGCGCGATCGTCAACGACCTGCTCAAGCTCGCGCACCAGAACCCGCAACTGGCGCGTGCCCGCGCCGCGCTGGTCGGCCACGCCGACGACATCATCGACGGCGCCGACATGATCAAGCTCGCCGAGCGTGAACTGATGGCGCCGCTCGACGAGGAGGCGCGCCGGCTGGTCTCGACGGCTGCGCAACGCGTCTCGGTCGTCACCGCGGTCAGCCCGCGCGCCTTGATCGACGTGCTGTTCGTGTTCGTGGCCGCGATGCGACTGATCCGGCAATTGGCGCGGCTCTATGGCGGCCGGCCGGGAACGCTCGGCATGATCACCCTGATGCGCCATGTCATCGGCCATCTCGCCATTACCGGCGGCATGGCGGTTGGCGACAGCCTGGTGCAGCAGGTGCTCGGCCACGGCATCGCCGCCAAACTCTCGCAGCGGCTCGGCGAAGGCGTGCTCAACGGCCTGCTCACCGCGCGCCTCGGCCTCGCCGCCATCGACGTCACCCGCCCGCTGCCGTTCACGGCATTGCCGCGGCCTGCGCTTTCCGATCTCGCCAAGGACCTGCTGCGCAAGCGCGACGAGGAGGAGTGAGACTGAACGCTCTCCGCACCTCTCTGCTTCCTCCTCGTTCCGAGCCTGCGCGTTCAAGCGAAATTCACTCGGCGGATCAACGTGATTTGGGTCGTCCAGCCCTTCGTGCGAAAATATTCCACTTAACCCGTCGGGCAAATCAGTGGCTAAATCTGCCCGTCTCACCCGATGAGAGGGGCGGCTCGCGATCGTCACGAACGCGCGGTGGGATGCGGTGGACGCTGATGCTGCGACTGACGAGCGCGGCTGATGCGTACGGCGAAGTCGTGTGGTCCTGACGCCCGAAGCTGGCGTCAAGTTCGCGGGAGGCAACTTCTGCGGATGACGGTGGCAACAGAGCCCGTCTCACCGGGGAGATCACGTTATAAGCCGTAAAGCCACTGCGCAGGGAAGGCCGGATGCTCTCCGCTGAACCTGTATGCTCGTGTGCGTTTTCTTTTGTGCGCATTGGCACACGAGACCGCGGGTGCAGCGCGCACCCGGTCTTCCCTGCGCCCTTCTTGTTTTTGGAGGGCCACAGAACATGCAAAGCTCGGGCAAATCATGCCGCGAGATCGCGAACGTACGCTCAATCGTCGAAGTCATATTCAGTCGTCATCGTCCGCGAAGGCGGACGATCCAGTATTCCAGAGACAGTAGAGATGGAATTGAGAAGCCGCGGCGTACTGGATCCCCCGCCTTCGCGTGGGACGACGATTATCAGCTCACGTACGGTGGTTCGAAGAATACCGAAGCACCGCACCTGGACCCGACACCCCGCCAGCACGCGCCAGCGGAACAGCGGCGTGTCCGGCGGCGGCGCGAGATCGGGCGTCCAGCCGGTTATTTTTTCCAGCGAATAGGTGTCCATGACGATGCCGCGCCAGGTGCGTTCGACGCGCTCCAGCGGCTGCGCGCTTCGCCGTCGTCAGATCCCACAGCGGCAGGCGATTGTCCGGCTCGCGCCCGACATAGAGACCGGCGATGATCGCGGATCACCGCTCCATGCCGGGATCGGCAAAGCCCTGAAACCGGCCGCGCTCGTTGATCTGGATGACGGGCACCTCGCCGTTGAAATACCAGCGCAGCATCGCGTAGGTGCGATAGTCCGTGGTCGCGATCCAGGTCGCGCCGGTCTGCTGCAATTGCTCCCGCGCCCGCGCCACCACCTGTTGATAGCCGGCTTCGCCGCCGACCGGATCGGTCGCGGCCGATCAAATTCCAGGGTGCTGCGACATAATAGAAGAACACACCGACCACGAAGGCGATGCCGGAGATGATCGCCACCCGCGCCCACCGAAACTCGACCTGACCAGCCGATCCGGACCGGCCTTCGCGCGACAGCATCACGAGGTTGATGGCGGCGGCGGCGAAGCCCGCGGGCCACAGGAACATCGGCCAGGTATCGCCGACCCGCAGCGTCAGCGACTTCCAGAAGAAATAGACGAACGGCACCAGCACCGCGGTCGACAACAAGATGCGACCGGCTCGCGGTTGCGATAGCCGCGCCACGCCGTCAGCGTCACGCCCGACAGCACCACCGGCAGCAGCACGAAGCCGACCAGGCCGAATTGCAGGCCGATGAATTCGCCGACCGTGCGCAACGACAACGGATGCGTCGCCACCGCGCGTACGAACTGGAAGCGGAACGACGCCCAATCGTGCTGCGCATTCCAGATCAGCACCGGCGAAAACACCAGGCCGCAATCAGCGCCGCCAGCCACGGATACGGGCTGAACAGCCGCGTCGCCGCCAGTCCGGCACCAGCGTGAAGGCGATCACCGCCGGCAGCAGCATGATCGCGGTGAACTTCGACAGCAGCGCCAGCCCGGCGAACAGGCCCGCCGCCAGCCACCAGCGCGCATTGCCGCTCTCGTGCAAGCGCACCAGCGACCACAGCATCGCGACCGCGAACGGTATCATTGCCGTGTCCGGCGCGACCTTGGCCATCAGCAGGCCGTAATAGAGCGCGGCCTCCGGCATCAGCAGCGCGAAGACGACCGCGCGAACATCATGCGTGACGCGGCGGACGATATCGGCAAGCAGCAATTGCGTGACCAGCATCGCGACGATGCCGCCAAAGCGCACGCCGAGATTGGTGTCGCCGAAGATCGCGGTGCCGAACCGGATGAGCCAGGCGATCTCGGCGGATGATCGAGAAAGGCAAGCGCGCTCTCCTTCGACCAGGTCCAGTAATAGGCCTCGTCGGTGCGCAGATCGAGCACGCTGGCATAGACCAGCCGCATCGCCGTCATCGCCGCGATCAGCAGCACGACCGCAAGCCATGGCGGCGTGGCGCCATGGTCGGAGCTGGCTCGGGATGTCGGGCTGGGGTAGTCGTCACGGCGCTTTCTCCTCGACTGCCCCGGGGGTGTCAACGTGCGGTGACGCAAAGATGGTCGTCGTCCGCGCATTGGGCCGGGACGACGGCGAGAGATTTGCCGCGGAATAACAACTGTATCGCCGATATTACTCCACATGGATCGCATGACCGCCCTCTCCGGAGATCAACTGACGGCATCGCTTCGCGGCATCAGCCTCCGGCAGATCCGCCTTGCCAGCGGCGTCATGCTGTTCGCCTATCTGATCAGCCATTTCCTCAATCACGCGCTCGGCAATATCTCGCTCGATGCGCTGGCGAGCGGCGTGTACTACCACACGCCGTTCTGGCAATTCCTGCCGGTCACGATCCTGTTCTACACCGCCTGCGTGGTCCATACCCTGCTCGGCATCTGGTCGCTGTATGAACGTCGGCAGTTTCGCTGGAAGGCAATCGAACCGCTTCAGCTTGTGCTCGGCCTCAGCATTCCGGCCATGATCGTCGCGCACATCATCGGCGTCCGGCTCGGCCAGACGCTGTACGATCACGAAAAGCTCTATCCGCAGGTGCTGTTCCTGTACTGGGTCTGGGTGCCGTACCGGATCTGGATGATGCTGGCGGTGATGACGGTGGCCTGGGTGCATGGCTGCATCGGGCTCTATTTCTGGCTTCGCATGCGATCGTTCTACAAGCGCGCCGCGCCGTTCCTGCTCGCTGCCGCCGTCCTGGTTCCAACGCTGGCCATGCTCGGCTTCTATCAGGGCGGACGCATGGTCATCGAGGACGACAGTCTCGAATGGCGCGCCGCAAACCTGACGGATCGCCAGATCGGCACCCGGGCCGAGCAGAAGGTGCTCGATCGCGCCACGGATTATTTCCTGTTCGGATATTTCGGCCTGATCGGCCTCGCACTGTTCGCCCGCGGCGCACGCGCCGTCAACGAGCGCCGCCGCGGCATGGTCAGCCTGTCCTACGGCAACGGCCGCACGGTTCGCGTGCCCAGGGGGCTCAGCGTGCTCGAGGCCAGCCTGCGCAACAACGTGCCGCATGCCAGCGTCTGCGGCGGCCGTGCGCGCTGTTCGACCTGCCGCATCCGCATCATCGGCGATCACAGCGCGCTGCCCGAGCCGTCGCAGCGCGAGGCGTTCGTGCTCGGCCGCGTCGGCGCATCGGATCCTTCGATCCGGCTCGCCTGCCAGCTGCGGCCGGCGACCGACCTCTCGTTCTTCCAGCTCTTCCTGCCGCACGCCATCTCCGCTGACGGCCACGGCTCGAACCCGACGCGGATCGGCCAGGAGCGCTATCTGGTCAACATGTTCGTCGACATGCGCGGCTCGACCAGGCTCGCCGAAAAGCGCCTGCCGTTCGACACCGTCTTCATCGTCAACCGCTTCCTCGGCGCGGTGTCACAGGCCGTGCTCGAAAACGGCGGCATGCCGAACCAGTTCGTCGGCGACGGCATGCTCGCGCTGTTCGGGCTTGCGACCAGCCGGCGCGAGGCCTGCCGGCAGGCGTTGCGCGCGGCGGCGATGATCGCCGCCAATGTCGACGAGTTGAACAGATTTCTCGAACATGATCTGCGCGAGCCGATCCGGTTCGGCATCGGCATCAATGGTGGCGAGGTGATCGTCGGCGACATCGGCTATCGCGATCACATGGTGTTCACCGCGCTCGGCGATCCCGTCAATGTCGCCGCGCGGCTGCAGGACCTGACCAAGAGCCTTTCCTGCGAAGCCGTCATCTCCGACGAAGTTCGCACCAGCGCCGGCATCGCCGACGATGCGCTACCGCCGCATGAAGTAGCGATCCGCGGCCGCAACGAACCGATGACCGTGCGCGCCGTGATGGATGTGCGAACGTTGTCGGGCTTGGTTAACGAAGGGCAAAGCGCCGCGGCCTGAAATCACATCGCCGACGGCGGTTCAAACGCTGTGTGATGTTTTTCACATCTGAACGATCGTTCAGGAAATTGTCGGCGCATGCGAGGCCGTTTGCTCGAACCCGCGCTCGCGGGCACGCGACTGACTGGCGATGGGTAAGACTGAAACGATCAACCCGCGCCGAGACGAAACGTCGAACGCGCATAGTCAGGAGAACGACCATGTTTCGCAAAGTGACCCTCGCCCTTGCCGCCGCCGCTTCGCTCGGCGCCATGGCGCTGGCCTCCACCAGCGCCTCCGCCAGCCCGATGATCTGGCCCAAGCACCCGCATCATCATCTTCACCATCACTGGCATCCCGGCCTCAGCGTCGGCTTCGTCGGCGGCTACGGCTATAACGGCTGCTACGTGACCCGCCGCGTGCTGACGCCCCACGGCTTTCGCTGGCGGACGGTGAACATCTGCTACTGATCCCCGTGCCGCATCCGGCCGGTTCAGAAGCCCCGGCCGCCCCTGCGGCCGGGGCTTTCCGGCGCCGTCACCGGGCAAACCGCACCCCCGGGGCCGGCACCGAACCGGTGCGTCAAATCGGCACGAAACCGGCAAAAGGATGGAAATTGGGTTCGAATTGCCGTTTTTTCGCCGAATTGGCCGTGCCGTTTTGCGCTACCCAGCCTGCCCCAACCCGCGTATCCTGATAGTTCGGATATGTCGGTAAGTGCGGGGACCGGCTGTTCGCTTTCTTTAATTGATTCCGCGGAGACGACGTGAATGGCTAAAGGCACAGTAAAGTGGTTCAACCCGACCAAGGGTTACGGGTTCATCCAGCCCTCGAATGGCGGCAAGGACGTTTTCGTTCATATTTCAGCAGTTGAAAAGGCTGGCCTTTCAACGCTCAACGAGGGGCAAAGCGTCGAGTACGAAGAGATTGCCAACCGAGGCAAGACCTCGGCCGAAAACCTCAAGGTCTAGCGCGAAGGCGCGACCGGCAACGGCGCACTCTCGGATGTGTCCGGGAGTCGGGCTGAGAAACTTCCAAACAACTGTGAGCGTTCGGCGGAGCGGGCACCGCTTCTGCATGCACGATAAATCAATCGTGCACGACAACCGATCGCTCAATCTTCTTTTACCCACTGCTGGACCGTCATGACGTCAGGCGGCTGCAGATAGCCCCGCGGCCAGAGATCGACGACCCATTCGACCTTGGTGGCGCGATCGACCAGCACCGCGGTGTTATGCGGCGTCTGCAGCACCAGCGTATTGCCGCGATAGCGCGGATCGCCGATCGCGTGATGCTTCAGCAGCCCCCATTCCTGCAGCACGAGCAAAAGGCTGGTGGTATTGCGCGTGGTGTCCCAGCAATCGTAATTGTGTTTGTCGTCGAAATAGCGGAAATCCGCCTTCGCCACCCGCTTGTTGGTGCCGATGATCGGCCCCATGCGCCGATCGAACCATACCACCGCCTTCTGCACCGCCGCGCGCTCAGCCACAGCGGACGCACGCCCCGCCTGCATGATCTGCGTCAGCGCATTGCGATCGCCGGCTGTGAAATCGAGCATCTCGCGGCGGCGGCAGACGAAGCCGTAGCACACGGTCATGGATTTCGCCGACGGCGGATAAATCGACACGGAATTGTAGAGGTAGGCGATCGCAGCGCTCATTTCCGCCTTCGCCGGGAGAGCGCCAGACAGCGATGCGAGGAGGGCCCCAAGCAAGACCATGCATGCTGCGCGCGGGCTACTTCGCGATCTGGGCTGACCGGCGTCTGTCATGATCCCTGTATTCCCAAGCGACGGCGTGCCTGACGATTAGCGCGGCTCCTTGATGCTGCCAATCAACAAGCCGGCGATCTGTGGACCACGCCGCCGAAATTCTGCCGACTGTGTTTTGTTTGCGACTATCGTCCGGTTCCACCAAACCTCTCAAAGACAGGCGGCCTAGGCCGGCAGCGGCGCATGCTTGAGCTCTTCCATCGCGGCATAGGTCGAGCTACGGAGGAGGCGGCAGTGGAATCGTCCAAATTGCGAGAATCTGATGCCAATTCATCCGTCCCCGCCTCCGCCCTTCAGCGCCCCCTACGCGCCCGATGACCGCGCCCTGGCCGCGCGCCTGCTCCAGGAGGCGCGGCTGGACGCGGCACAGGAAGGGCGCGTCGACCGTACGGCGACGGGGCTGATCGAGGCCATCCGGGCCAATGACGACCCGCTGGGCGGCGTCGAAGACATGCTCCGGGAGTTTGCGCTGTCGACCAAGGAGGGGCTGGCGCTGATGGTGCTGGCGGAGGCGCTGCTGCGGGTCCCGGATGCCCGGACCGCCGACCAGTTCATCGAGGACAAGCTCGGCCAGGGCGATTTCGTCCATCACGAGACACGCTCCAGCGCCTTCCTCGTCAACGCCTCGGCATGGGCGCTCGGCATGTCGGCCCGCGTGATCCAGCCCGGCGAGACGCCGCAGGGCACCATCGGCCGGCTCACCAAGCGGCTGGGCGCACCGGCGGTGCGGGCGGCGACACGGCAGGCGATGCGGCTGATGGGCAATCATTTCGTGCTGGGCGAGACCATCGAAGCCGCACTCGCCCGCGCCAGGCCGCGTACATCGGAGCACCAGCGTTATTCGTTCGATATGCTCGGCGAAGGTGCGCGCACCGCCGACGATGCCGCGCGCTATCTCCATTCCTATGCAAGCGCCATCGCGGCGATCGGCCGCGCGGCCGACAATCATGCCCTGCCCGATCGTCCGGGCATCTCGGTCAAGCTCTCGGCCCTGCATCCGCGCTTCGAAGCGGTGAGCCGCGCGCGGGTGATGGACGAACTGGTGCCGCGCCTGATCGATCTCGCAAGACAAGCGCGGTCGCACGACCTGAACTTCACCGTGGATGCGGAGGAAGCGGACCGGCTGGAACTATCGCTCGACGTGATATCGGCGGCTTTCGCGGATCCGTCACTGGCGGGCTGGAACGGCTTTGGGCTTGCGATCCAGGCCTATCAGAAGCGAGCAAACGACGTCATCGACTACGTCGATCATCTTGCGCGCAGCCTCGACCGGCAAATGATGGTGCGGCTGGTGAAGGGCGCCTATTGGGACACCGAGATCAAGCGAGCGCAGGAGCGCGGCCTCGACGGCTATCCGGTATTCACCCGCAAGGCGATGACAGACCTGAATTACGTCGCCTGCGCGCGGCAATTGCTGGAGGCGCGCCCTCGAATCTTTCCGCAGTTCGCCACCCATAACGCGCTGACGGTCGCGACCATCCTCGAACTGGCGGGGGCTGACTCGAGCGGCTTCGAATTCCAGCGCCTGCATGGCATGGGGGAAGCGCTCTACGTCAAGCTCGGCGCAAACCGTCCCGACATCGCCCATCGTACCTACGCGCCGGTCGGCAGTCACCGCGATCTGCTCGCCTACCTGGTGCGGCGGCTGCTTGAGAACGGCGCCAACTCCTCCTTCGTCGCGCTCGCCGCCGACGAAGCCGTTCCGGTTTCGCAATTGCTGCGGCGTCCGGCCGACATCATCGGCCGTGCTGACAAGGCCGGGCACGCGAACATTCCGTTGCCGCGTGATCTGTTCCAGCCGGAGCGATCGAACTCCCGCGGCATCGAGTTCGGAGAACGCGCGGCACTGAACCAGATCGTCTCGGCTGTTGCGGCGGAATTGCCCGCGGCGGGAAGTATCGCCGATGCAACTACAGAGGCGGCGCATGCCGCCGTAGCGGCAGCATATGACGGTTTCAGGAATTGGAGCCGAACTCCCGCAGGAACGCGCGCCGGAGCGCTGGAAAAGGCCGCCGATCTGCTGGAGACGCGCGCGGCGCATTTCATCGCGCTGCTGCAGCGCGAGGGCGGCAAGACACTGGATGATGCTGTATCGGAAGTTCGCGAGGCGGTCGACTTCTGCCGCTACTACGCGGCGCAGGGGCGCGAACTGTTCGGACAAGACCTGACAATGCCGGGGCCAACCGGCGAGAGCAATGTCCTCTACCTGCGCGGCCGGGGCGTCTTCGTCGCGATATCACCCTGGAATTTCCCGCTCGCAATCTTCCTCGGGCAAGTGACCGCCGCGCTGATGGCGGGCAACGCAGTCGTTGCAAAGCCCGCCGAGCAGACGCCGTTGATCGCGGTCGAGGCGGTGCGACTGCTGCATGAAGCCGGTGTGCCCACCGCGGCATTGCATGTGGTGACCGGCGACGGGCGGATCGGCGCGGCGCTGGTGGCACATCCCGATATCGCCGGCGTCGTCTTCACCGGCTCGACCGAAGTTGCGCGGAGCATCAACCGCGCGCTCGCCGCCAAGGACGGGCCGATCGTGCCACTGATCGGGGAAACCGGCGGCATCAATGCAATGATCGTCGATGCCACCGCCCTGCCCGAACAGGTCGCCGACGACGTCGTGACGTCGGCGTTCCGCTCCGCCGGCCAGCGCTGCTCGGCGCTGCGGCTGCTGTTCGTCCAGGAAGACGTGGCCGACCGCATGATCGAAATGATTTCAGGTGCGGCGCGGGAACTTGCTATCGGCGACCCCTTTGACCCCGCCACGCATATTGGCCCGGTGATCGATGCCGAGGCGAAACAGCGGTTGGATGCGCATATCGCACGCATGGAGCAGCACGCACGGGTGCACTTCGCAGGCATGGCGCCGGGAGGCAATTACGTCGCGCCGCACATTTTCGAACTTGCCGATGCGGGAGAACTGACCGAAGAAGTGTTCGGCCCGATATTGCACGTGGTGCGCTACCGCGCCGACAAATTCGCGCAGGTACTGCAGTCGATCGAACGTTCCGGCTACGGGCTGACGCTCGGGATCCACTCCCGGATCGACGATACGGTGGAGGATGCGATCGACCGCCTGCAGGTCGGCAACATCTACGTCAACCGCAACATGATCGGCGCGGTCGTCGGCGTGCAGCCGTTCGGCGGCCATGGCCTTTCCGGCACCGGGCCGAAGGCCGGCGGACCGCACTATCTCGCGCGGTTTGCAACCGAACAGACGGTGACCATCAATACCGCCGCGGCCGGCGGGAATGCAGCTCTGATGTCGGGCGCGGAGTAGTTGCATCGCCAACCCAACATGGGTCAAATGGCGCTTGGACCTGATCGCTCTTAAGCGATATCTCAACAAAACCAACAAACGTCACGGAGCGGCGCCGCCATGGAAAAGGGTATTTTTGAAGGCCTCAAGGTTCTGGACTGCGCGAGCTTCATCGCGGCGCCCGCGGCCGCGACCGTACTGTCGGACTTTGGCGCCGACGTGATCAAGATCGAACCGCCCGGCACCGGCGATCCCTATCGTAATCTGCCGAACCTGCCCGGCTATCCCCACAGCGAGCACAATTTCGCCTGGCTGCTGGAGGCCCGCAACAAGAAGAGCCTCGCGCTCGATCTCTCGAAACCCGAGGGTCAGGCGGTGCTGCATCGCCTCGCGGCCCAGGCTGACGTATTCATCACCAATTATCCGCCGCAGGTGCGTGAGCGGCTCGGCATCACGCATGAACGTCTGGCACCCCATAACGAACGCCTGATCTACGCTTCCTTCACCGGCTACGGGGAAAAGGGCGAGGAAGCCAACAAGCCCGGCTTCAACTCCAATGCCTATTGGGCGCGCTCCGGGTTGATGGATCTGGTGCGCGCGGACGAGCATACCACGCCGGCCCGCTCGATCGCCGGCATGGGCGACCACCCCTGCGCGATGGCATTTTATGGTGCGATCGTCACCGCGCTCTACAAGCGCGAACGCACCGGCAAGGGCTCGCATGTCAGCTCCAACCTGATGGCCAACGGTGTCTGGGCCGCTTCCGTGCTGGCGCAGGCCAAGCTGGTCGGTGCAAAATTCGGCGAACGTCGGCCGCGCGAGCGCGCACTGAACGCGGTCACCAATCACTATCAGTGCAAGGACGGACGCTGGCTGATCCTCTCGCTGCTCAACGAGGACCGCCAATGGCCGACGCTGGCGCGCTGCCTCGGCCGCGAGGACCTCGTCGCCGATCCGCGCTTCGCAGCGAAGAAGGACCGTCACGCGCGGTCATTGGAACTGATCAAGATTTTCGACGAGGTGTTTGCGACCAGGGATCTCGCCGAATGGCGCAAGATCCTCGACGGCAATGGCCTCGTGTTCGGCGTCGTCGGCATCCTCGACGACATTCCAAACGACCAGCAAATGATCGACAACGAGGTGCTGGTTCCGTTCGAGAACGACACCATGCTGACGGTCAACAGCCCGATCTGGGTCGACGGCAGCCGCAAGGTGCAGCCGCGCAAGCCCCCTGCCCTTGGCGAGCACAGCGACGAAATCCTGCGCAATGCTGGTTACGACGACGCGGCGATCGGCAAGCTGCGCGCCGCCGGCGCGGTGGCCTGAGCGGAAACGTCATGCCCACCTACCGCCTGCATTACTTCCCGGAATCGGGAAACAGCTACAAGCTCGCACTGATGCTGACCCTGTGCGGCGAGAGCTTCGAGCCGGTCTGGACCGATTTCGGCGGCGGCATCACGCGCACCCCCGAATGGCGGCGTGACGTCAACGAGATGGGCGAAATCCCGGTGCTCGAGGTGGACGGCGAGCGCCTGACCCAGACCGCGCCGATCCTGCTCATGCTTGCCCGGCAGTTCGGCAAGTTCGGCGGCGAATCGGAACAGGAGCAATTCGAACTGCTGCGCTGGCTGTTCTGGGACAACCACAAGCTCACCGGCTACATGGCGACCTATCGCTACCTTCGCGCCTTCACGCCGTCGCCGGATGAGCACGTGCTGAAACATTTCCGCAAGCGCCTCGACGACTTCCTGTCCATCCTCGATCAGCACATGCAGCAGAATGCATTTGCCATCGGCAAGCGGCCGACGGTGGCTGATATTTCGATGATGGCCTATCTGCATTACCCTGCCGATGAGACCGGATATGACCTCGCGGCGAGCCATCCGGCAATCAGCGCCTGGCTCGGGCGCATGGCACAGTTACAGGGCTGGAAATCGGCTTACGACCTGTTGCCCGGCAAGCGCCTGACGCACTACGCCAAATAGTGGCGCGGCTCAGCGGCTGAGCCACGCCCAGACGACGCCCAACACGATCACGCCGGCGACCGCTGCGACCGCGAGTGCCCAGACGCTGACGCGGACGTCGCCGGTGACTTGTCGCTCCGCCTCGTTCTCCGCAATCTGGCGATTGCGCCGCTTGTTCTGATCGGAAAAGCTCATCGCTGATCCTCACCGGTTGATCGACGCGTCCGGCCCGTCGCAGGTCTAGCGGCTTTTCACGAAGCACATGCCCAGACGCGTGGTGTTGCCGGAAGCCTGACAGGTCAACCCGTCGGCGCAGGTCCAGTTCCGAAAACTGATATCATTGTTTGTCGATGCCCTGCCCGGCGCATAGCAATGCGCGCCCCAGCCGTCAAAATAGCCGGTGCCGGCGAGCTCGGTGCTGCCGCGTGTTTGCGGACGGTTGGCAAATCCGCGCGAATAATCCGGTACCTTGCCGTCGCGCACTGCCGCGAGGATATCACGGCGACGAAGCTGATCGCCGAAGAAATGCGGCGATGCCGGCACCACGGTGGAATTGGAGGGCTTCTCCGCCATCCAGTCGACGCCCGGAAAATGAAAACCGCCGATGCCGCGCGTCTGGTGGCAGCCGGCGCAGGTCACGTCGTTGAGCCTTCGTTCGAAGCCGCCGGGCGACCGGATATTCAGCAGCTTCATCCCGCCTTCCGTCGCGCGCTTCAACGCCGCGACGACGTCGCTCCCGCTGAATACGGCGCCCTCACCCCGCATCAGCCCGAACTCCGGCTCCAGATCCGAGGGATCGAAGCCCGCCGGCGTTGGCGCAATCGCGCCGGTGGCGAGAAATTTTTCCGGGATCAGGACAGTGCCGCGGTCGAACGCAACGAGATTGATCGGATCGAGCAACCATTCCCGGAATTCGCGTTTGAGGCGATCGTCGGCGAGAAGACGCGCACGGTCGATCTGGTTCTCCATCGGCGCTTGCCTGAAGACACGGGCTTGCCGGTCGTAGCGAAACACCTTCAGCAGGTAGTCGGTGCGGAAATCGCGGACGGCCGATTTCGGCGCATGAGCGATCTGCAGGTTGGTTTCGATGCGGTCGATGTTCTCATGGCCGATCAGGGCGAGCGGATCGTCCGTTGCCTGCAAACTCGCGCCGGACGAGCCAGCGGCCGTCAGCCAGCGGCGGGCGATCTCGGAACATTGCAACGCAGCTCCATCGGCAGTCGTCGCGCGTTCGCCCTTTGCCTTCAGCACGAGGTTCAGCGTCATCGGCAACCGGGGCGACGCCGCAGCGTCGCCGGAAGGCGGCATGGCGATCCGCGTCAGCCGATAGATCAGGCGGATCTCGCCACAACCTGTTGCGGCGACATAGGCGCGATCCATGCGGTTGACGATGCCGGCCAGCACGAACCGCGTCTGCGGCGAATCGAGCAGCGTGCGGTCGAACAACTGGAAATCGAAGCCACCGCCAACGCCGATCGTCTCCTTCGGCAGGTTCGATTTGTGCCGGGCCACGTAGCGATCCAACTCGCCATCGATCGCCTGCCTGAGCGGCGTCATCGACGGCAAGGCGAATAATTCTTCATTGGTGAGCGCTGTGTCCGCCAGCCGCTCCGGCGCCAGCATGCGGTCGAGACGAAATCTATCGCCGTCGAGTTTGCGCAACGCTTCGGGATCGGTGATCGCAGCCCCGCGCTCGAGTGCTGCGATCTCCGCGGCGCACGCCGGCACCGCGGCGAGCAGCAGCATGAAGGCGATCAGAAGAAAACGCACGCGAAGCCATATCCCGATGATTTGCCACCGATCTGCGGCGTCCGTCAGAGCGCCGGTTGCGGCAGGTTGCATTCAGGAAATTAGCCGAAAGGCGGCCCGGCTGTCTCGCAACAATCAGGGCGCGGCTTCACGCGAGAGTGAAGGAATATGTCTGGTCTGGCGCATATGGCGCGCCAGGCTACTCACGCATTGGCGGACCGTTCGTCAGCGCGCGACGATCAGGCCCTTGCTGGTCACGACCACCCAGCGGCCGTCCTGCTTGCGGATGGCGTCAACGCGGCCGAGACCGGGCACGGGATCGCCGGCATACACTTCGTACATGCCGCGACGGCTCTCGATCAGCGCGCTGCCATTGGCGACGTCGCGCAGAACCCAGCCTTCCACCGTCGGCATCCGCGCAACTTCGGGCTTCGGCGGGGCCGCAGGTGCGGCGGCGGCCGCCTGTTGCGGAATCGATCCCGTGATGTCCTTCGCTGCAGCCGGCGCGGCGGCCGCAGCAGGGGCGGCGGCCTGGGCGGAGCGCAGCTTCTCGACGGCTTCGCTGAGCTTGGCGAGTTTGGCGGCCGGCTCGGCCTGTGCCTTCTCGACCTTGTCGAGGCGGTCACCGGTCTTGTTGAACTGGGTTACGCCGGCCTTGGCGGCATGTTCGAGGTTGGCCTTCAAGGCGACGATATCGGCGTCGATCCGCGCCACCGCGGCTTCGAGCGTATTGTCCCTGGCCGGCGGTGCTGCGACTTCTGCAACCGCCATCTTGCCAAGGCCAGCCGTTGCCAGCGCGCCGCCGAGCGCACCTGCCACCGCCGCGAGCGCCACCACTGCGGCCATCGCCGCCACCCTGCGCTTGCCGGTGGACGCGTCCGACATTGCAGGCTTCGCATCTGCGCCGGCGCGGTCGCCGGGCGACATGATCAGGACGTTGCTGGAATTGCTCGGCGCTTCGGTCTTCACGGCATCGACCTTGGGAATCTCCAGCTTGGGCACCTCGGGCGCGGCGGCTTCAGCCTTTACGACTTCAGGCTTGGCGGCTTCGGACTCGGCGGTTTCGACATCAGGCGCTTCCGCCTTGGGAGCATCCATGGCGGGAGCGTCCGCCTTCGGCGAGGTTTCTTCCTGCTCGGGCGCCAGTCTCAACGTCTCCGCCGCCGTCGTCGTCACGCTCGGCGTCGACATATCGGGGGCGGCCACCGCGGCGGTATTGGCTCCGGTTTCACCGCTGACGGGCTGAGACTGCTGTTCGCTCACGTTGGATTCTCCAGAATTGGTTGACCATTTGGTAACTTTTATTACTTGCGAAATCGTTACCGGCCGCCGCCCTTACCGAAATTTTAGGAAGTCATCCGGACCGGTTTTGGCGGATAGTGCCGGACAATCTTCCATCGTGGGCCTCTGCTGCCCGGACGCGGACCCGAGCCAAATCGCGGCATCGCAAGGAACACCCAGCGTTTCGTCCACGACTGTGGGGCAGAAAACGTCTTTTTTGAGAACGACTTGGCCCTGAATTGACAAAAGTTCCGGCCGCCTGTTCAACAACTCTTCAAAAGACGCGATTTCATAAAGCGAGAGGGAGAGAGAAGCGCCATGAAGTTCTACAACTCGGTCGGGCCGAACCCGCGCATCGTCCGCATGTTCATGGCGGAAAAGGGCATCGAGATGCCGAAGCAGGCCGTCGACCTGCGCAAGGGCGAAAATCGCGAGGCCGAACACCTGAAGCGCAATCCGCACGGCCAGATGCCGACGCTCGAACTCGACGACGGCAACTATGTCTCCGAGATCACCGCGATCTGCGAATACCTCGAAGAGAAGCACCCGAACCCGCCGATGATCGGGACGACGCCGGAAGAGCGCGCCGAATGCCGGATGTGGACGCGCCGCGTCGACCTCAACATCTGCGAGCATATGGGCAACGGCTTTCGCTTCGGCGAAGGTCTCAAATTCTTCGAGAAGCGAATCCCCTGCGCGCCAGAGGCCTCTCCCGGCCTGAAGATGATCGCCGCCAACCGCCTGCAATGGCTCGACGGCCAGATGTCAGACGGCCGCGACTATCTCTGCGGCAAGCGCTTCACGCTGGCCGATGTCCTGCTCTATGGCTGGCTCGATTTCGCCGGACCGGTCGGCCAGCCGCTCGATACAGCCAACGGCAATATCGTCGCGTGGATGGCGCGCATCGGCGAGCGGCCGTCGGCGAAGGCGTAAACGTTATCTCTCAAATCACCACCGGAGCATCCGGCAGTTCGTTCGAACCGCCGGTGCTTCGCGGGAAATGCGCAGCCATCTCGCGTGACACCGCCTCGATGCCCTTGATCACGCCGCGCTCGAAATCTCCGGCGCGAAAATCCGTTTCCATCGCGTGGCAGATATTCTCCCAACCGGCGGCGCCGACCTTGGCGTCGATGCCGCGATCGGCAACGATCTCGACGTCGTGATCGGCGAGCAGCAGGTAGATCAGCACGCCGTTGTTGTCCGCCGTGTCCCAGATCCGCAATTGCGAGAAGATGTCCAGCGCGCGCTCCCGGGCCGGCTGATTGCGAAACAGCGGTGCACCGTCGAGCGCGCCTTCGACGACAAAGCGCAATTGTCCGGAATGCGTGGCCTCGCCGGTCTTGATGGCCTGCTCGATCTTCGCCAGCGCCTCTGGCGGAAAGATCCGCCGCATCCGCCAGCGGTGTTCGAGAAGATGCCTGCCGATCCGCCTGATGCTCATGCTACCAGCTCCCCGAAGCGCCGCCGCCGCCAAAGCTGCCGCCACCGCCGCTGAAGCCGCCGCTGCTGCTCGAACTGCCACCGCTGGACCAGGAGCCGGAACCTCCGGACCAACCGCCGCTGCCGCCGCGACGGCCCGGCCCTGCTGACGTGAAACCGTCACTGATCAACACGAAGAGCGATGCGACCGCGCCGACGATAACCGCAGCGAATAACGAGCCGACCAGGAACCAGGCGATCAGAGCCGTCAGCGCGCCAGCGGTGGCCGAGCCGAGCAGGCGCCCCATCATGCTCCGCAACAGACCGCCGAATATCACCGCCGGAATGAGCAGAAACGGATTGAACAGATCGGATGGATCAAAAGAATCCGAGGGCTGCCAGTGCGGCGGCTCGGGCTCCGGCAATTTCTCGCCATTGACGATCCGCACCATGCGGTCGACGCCGGCGGTAACGCCGCCGGCGAAATCGCCCGTCTTGAACTTCGGCGTGATGTCCTCGTCGATGATGCGCTTGGTGGTGGCGTCGGTGAGCGCACCTTCGAGGCCGTAGCCGACTTCGATGCGCAGCTTGCGATCGTTCTTGGCGACGATGAGCAGCGCGCCGTCGTCGATCTTCTTGCGGCCGATCTTCCAGGCTTCCGCCACGCGCAGCGCATATTGCTCGATGGCCTCGCCATCGGTGGTCGGCACGATCAGCACCGCGATCTGGCTGCCCTTGCGGGTTTCGAGGTCTCGCAACGTTTGTACCAGCGAGCCCACGTCGCTGGCCGCAAGCGTGCCGGTCTGATCGACCACGCGTCCGCTCAGTGGCGGCACCGCCACCAGCGCCAGCGCCAGCGAAGCCCAGCACAGCAGCAGCGCAAGAATGGAGGCTCTTGCAGCGATCATTGCGGTTTGTCTTTTGGCCAGCCGCTACTTTGCGGGCGCCGGTGTCGGATTGAAGTCGACCTTCGGCGCCGTCGAGATTGCTTTTTCGTTCTCGACCGAGAAGTTCGGCTTTTCCTTGTAGCCGAACAGCATCGCCGTCATGTTGTTCGGAAAGGTTCGGATGCCGACGTTGTAATCCTGCACCGCCTTGATGTAGCGGTTGCGCGCCACTGTGATGCGGTTTTCGGTGCCTTCGAGCTGCGCCATCAGGTCGCGAAACAGGGCGTCGGATTTGAGCTGCGGATAGTTTTCCGTGACCACCAGCAGCCTCGACAGCGCGCTCGACAATTCGCCCTGGGCGGCCTGGAACTTCTGGAACGCGGCGGGATCATTCAGCACCTCCGGCGTCGCCTGGATGCTGCCGACCTTGGCGCGCGCGTTGGTGACGCCGAGCAGCACGTCCTTTTCCTGCTGCGCGAACCCCTTGACCGAATTGACGAGGTTGGGCACCAGATCGGCGCGGCGCTGGTACTGGTTGACGACTTCCGACCAGCCGGACTTGACCTGCTCGTCGGTGGTCTGGATCGCGTTGTAGCCGCAATTGGTCAGGCTCAGTGTCGCCAGTGCCGCAAGTACGGTCCAAAATCTGCGCATCGAACTCTCCCAAATGAAATGCAACGCCAGCATATCAGATTGGTTGCGTCAGGTATGCGGGGTGCAGGACCGTCACTGATCTATTTTGCGGCCGATGCCCCTTGCCTATCGTCCGCCGAAATCACAACATGGCCGGATAATAAATAGAGGGAGAGCCCATGACCACGTTCGAGACCATCGTCGTGGAACGGCCGGAGCCGCGCATCGCGCGGATCGTGATGAACCGGCCCGAGGCGCGCAACGCGCAAAACCTGCAGATGACCTACGATCTGAACGCGGCCTTCGATGAGGCGGTGCAGGATGACGCGGTCAAGGTGATCATTCTCGCCGGCAGCGGCCCGCATTTTTCCGCCGGACATGATCTGCGGCCGGGCAGCAAGAACACCGCCGGCGTGGATTTTCCGCCGGTCGGAAATTGGGGCGGCTTCGCCGAGCCGAACGCCCACGGTCGTTTTGCGCGCGAACAGGAAATCTACCTGCAGATCACGCGGCGCTGGCGCAACCTGGCGAAGCCGATGATCGCGGAAGTCCACGGCAAGTGCATTGCCGGCGGCCTGATGCTGGCATGGGCCTGCGACCTCATCGTCGCCAGCAGTGATGCAGAATTCTGCGATCCCGTCGTCACCATGGGCGTCTGCGGCGTCGAATGGTTCGTGCATCCCTGGGAGCTGGGTCCGCGCAAGGCCAAGGAATTGTTGTTCACCGCCGATGTCTGGAGCGCGGACGAAGCCCACCGGCTCGGCATGGTCAACCATGTCGTGCCGCGTCCCGAACTCTCGTCCTTCGTGATGGCGCTGGCGGAGCGGATCGCCGGCAAGCCTTCGTTCGCGTTGAAGCTCACCAAGGAAGCCGTCAACCGATCGGTCGACGTAATGGGACAACCCGCGGCAATCGATCAGGCGTTCGCACTGCACCAGCTCTGCCACGCGCATAATCTACAGGAATTCGGGATGGTGGTGGACCCCGCGGGCCTCCATCCCTCCGTGAGGAAGCCGGCCCAATCCACCCAGGACAACAAGGCAAAGTAGAGAACGATGGACCTCACCCCGAGCGACGAGCAGCGGCTGCTGCGCGAAAGTGCCGACCGCTTCGTCAGCGAGACCTACACCGCCGATCACCGCCGGCGGATCGCCAACGAACCGCTCGGCTTCAGCGCCGACATCTGGAAGCAATTCGCGGATCTCGGCTGGCTGGCGCTGCCGATCGCGGAGGCCCATGGTGGACTTCGGCGGTGGTGCGATCGAGATCGGCATCCTGATGGAAGCGTTCGGACGCGGGCTGGTGTCCGAACCGTATCTTTCCACCGTCGTGATCGGCGCGTCGCTGATTTCGGAATGCGGCACGGACGCGCAGAAGCAGGCGCTGCTGCCGAAAATTGCCGAGGGCGCGCTCTATCTGGCATTCGCGCATTCGGAACGCCAGGCGCGCTTCGATCTTGCCGACGTTCGCACCACGGCAAGGAAAACGGCCGATGGCTGGCGCCTCGACGGAAAGAAGGCCGCCGTGCTCGACGGCAGCGCCGCCGGGCAGATCATCGTCTCCGCACGCATTGACGACGGCAACGGCAAAGCCGGCAAGCTTGGCCTGTTCCTGGTACAGCAAGGCGCGCGCGGCATCACCGCACGCGACTTTCCGCGCCTTGGCGGCGGACGGGCCTGCAATCTCGATCTCGACAATTTGCAGCTTCCCGCCAATGCCCTGCTCGGCGACGGCGGCAGCGACGCCTTGCCGGCAATCGAGGGCGCAATCGATCGCGCGATGGCCGCGCTTGGCGCCGAGGCCGTCGGCATCATGCAGACGCTGCTCGACCAGACGCTGGAATACACCAGGATCCGGAAGCAGTTCGGCCGCCCGCTGTCCGCCAATCAGGTGATCCGTCATCGCCTCGCGGACATGGCGATGCAATGCGACGAGGCGCGATCGATGGCGCTACGCGCCGCGCTGATGGCCGATGCCGAACCGGTCGCGCGCAGCCGCGCAGCTTCCGGCGCCAAGGCCAAGATCGGCAAATGCGCGCGCTTCGTCGCCGAACAATCCGTCCAGCTTCACGGCGCGATGGGCGTCACCGAGGAGCTCGACGTCGGCTCCTACTTCAAGCGGCTGCTCGCCTTCGACACCTTGTTCGGCGGCAGCGCCCATCATTATCGCCGCCACGCCGCGCTCGGCGGCCGCATCGCCCCGACCTGAAAGGACGCACCATGGATCTCACTTTCAGCGCCGAAGAGCGCGCCTTCGAAAAGGAAGTGCGCGACTTCATCGCAGCCAACCTCACGCCGGAAATGAAACGCGCCACCGCGCTGACGCCCTCGGTGTTCTCCGATCCTGATATCGGCATGGCCTGGCAGCGCGCGTTGCACAGGAAGGGCTGGGGCGCGCCGGGCTGGCCGGTGGACCATGGCGGGCCGGACTGGACGCCGGCCCAGCGCTGGATCTTCGAGGCCGAATGCGCCCGCGCCGGCGTGCCCAATGTGAACGTCATGGGCGTCAAGATGGTCGGCCCCGTCATCATCGGATTCTGGAACGCCCGAGCAGAAGAATTTCTATTTGCCGCGGATTCTCTCGGGCGAAGATTACTGGTGCCAGGGCTATTCCGAGCCGGGCTCCGGTTCCGACCTCTCGTCGCTGAGAACCCGCGCGGTGCGCGACGGCGACGACTACATCATCAACGGCACCAAGATCTGGACCACGCACGCCCACCATGCCAACCGCATGTTCGCGCTGGTGCGCACCAACGAGACCGAGCGGCAGCAGGACGGCATCTCCTTCATCCTGATCGACATGAAGACGCCGGGCATCACCACGCGGCCGATCCTCACCATCGGCGGCGACCACGAGGTCAACCAGGTGTTCTTCGACGACGTCCGCGTGCCCGTCGCCAACCGGGTCGGCGAGGAAGGCAAGGGCTGGACCTATGGCAAGTACCTGCTCGAATTCGAGCGCGGTTCCGGCATTGCCTCGGCCAAGCTGCGCGATGCGCTGAAGACGGTTTCGGATCTGGCCGAATCCGACGCCACCGGCCGCGCCATCGACGATCCCGATATCGCCGTTCGCATGTCCGAGATCGAGGTCGATATCGATACGCTCGAAATGACCGAGCTGCGGGTGCTCTCTGCGCTGCAGACCGGGCAGAATCCGGGCGCGGTGTCGTCGCTGCTGAAGCTGCGCGTCAGCGAAATTCGCCAGGCGGTGACGCGGCTTGGCGTCGAGGTGATCGGCAATGACGGCCTTTACGTCGAACCGGTGCGGCCGCTCTACCGGCTCAACGAGACGCCGGGAATCCCCGAGGAGATGCTGCCCGTGGTGCCGGAATATCTCAACGGCCGGGCGTACACGATCTTCGGCGGCTCGTCGGAGATCCAGCGCGACATCGTCGCGAAGATGGTGCTGGGGTTGTAGCCCTCTCGCCCGTCATTCCGGTGCACGCGTACCTTGGTCTTGGCGATATCACCGCGCGCCGGCAAATGCAGATGTGATCAAGCACCGTCGATAATCGCGCGGCGCGTCTGGAAGAGTCTCAGGATTGCGAAGCTGCCGGCAGCGGCTGCGAGATGCTTGAGCGTATGTCCGCTGACAATTCGACCCACCGAAAAAATTTCATGGTCGTAGAATTCCAGCACCTTGGCGAGCCCGTAAAGCGCTGCAGCGATGACCCAATAGAATGTGCCGGTGTACTTCGGCGGGAAGAATTGGAGGATCATCACAAGTGCGAGGAATGGGAAAAACTGCGCCCAGGCATAGAGCCGCAAATCATCGGTCCAGCGCCACAGCAGAAGACTGAAAATGCCGATCGCCAGCAGCGGCCTTAGCAACGCCCTCCCCGCCCTCGCATCCACACGTTCCTCGACAACTGCGGCAAGGATTGCAGCGAAGCAGAGTGTCATCGGCAGCCGATCCCAAAATAAGGTGGAATCGTTCGGATTCAGATGGTAGTAGGACGAGCCTAAGCCAGTCAAAAATATCCCTGAAAAGAGCACGGTGGTTGTTGCGTCACGTCGCAACAGCAACAAGCCGGCAGCACCGACTGCTATGAAGGGCAGATTTGAGACGACGTTCCAGAAGTTCGGTATGCCGAACAGATCGCGCTGGTCGGCGAACTGATGATAGACCTGGTTTTGCAGCAGCGGTGGAAGGGGCAACAACCCGGCGAGCGTGGCAATCATCAACCCGTACAGAATCGGTACGGGCCGATTTCGGATCATGTTGCTGATTGTCATTTGATGGCACCGTTGATCGTTATCTTGAGCCGTCCGTGGAATGGGCGGCGAGCCATCTTTCGGCTTGCAACGATTTGCCACTGTCCAGCATCACCACCATACTCGTCGATGCCAGGGACTTGAAACGAATTCTGGCGGTGACGAGCGAAGCCGCATCTACAGGAATGGGTTGAACAGTGGAGTCAAATCAGGAGAGATTGCGCGGGAGCGACCGATGAGTTTGCTGCGCAGGCTGCTATCTCGGTCTTTCCGCTGGCTGATCGCGGCAATCTGGTTTCTGTGCCGGATCGCGATCATCGCGTGGGCCGCCCTTGCCGTTTACTATTCGAATCTGCCGTCGGCCGAGTTGCGTCTGGGGCTGGCGGTCATCCTTCCTGCCTTCATTATATGGGCTCTCTGGTTTTCGCGCCGACGAAGCATGTCCGCGATCGCGATGGTGCTGCTTCTCTTGGTGGTCGCATGGTGGATCGCCATCCCACCCTCACATGATCGCAACTGGCGACCGGAAGTCGCGGTGATGCCGCGAGCTGTCATCGATGGAGACCGCGTGCGCCTCACCGGTGTGCGCAACTTCGATTACCGCACCCGGAACGACTTCACGGTTCGCTATGAGGAGCGCGAGGTGTCGCTGTCGCACCTGACGGCCCTCGATTTCTATGTGTCCTACTTTACCCAGGGGCCCGTCGGACACACGTTCGTGAGCTTCATCTTCGACAATGCGCCCCCACTGAGTATCTCCATCGAGACACGGCCGGAGGTTGGCGAAGGGTTTGCGCCGATCGCCTCCCTCTTCAAACAGTTCGAGTTGATCTACGTGGTGGGTGACGAGCGCGACCTCGTGGGCGTGCGCACCAACCACCGACGGGAAGCGGTGTATCTCTACCGTCTCAACACTTCGGCTGACGATGCACGCCGACTGCTCCTGGTCTATCTTGCGCGGATCAACGAACTCGCCGATCGGCCGGAATTCTATCATCTGCTGACCAACAGCTGCACCATCAACATCGTGCGTTACGCAAACGCAGCCGGCCGAGCCGGACAACTCGACATCCGTCACATCCTCAACGGCCTTGTCGATGGCTATCTCTACCGTTCGGGGCGCATGGACACATCGCTGCCGTTTGAGGATCTGCGGCGACGCTCCCAGATCAACGACGCCGCGCAGGCGGCCCAAGGCGCATCCGATTTCTCACAACGTATACGCCAATCCTTGCCGACAATGACCCGGCCCTGAGTTGGTGCGGACGGGGCTGCTATCCCGCCGCCTTCGCATCCCTGATCGCCTGCCAGATCTTCGCCGGGGTCAGCGGCGTGTTGAGCTGCTTGATGCCGAGTTCGCTGAGGGCATCCATCACGCCATTGGTGACGCAGGGCGGACCGCCGATGGCGCCGGATTCGCCGCAGCCTTTGGCGCCCAGCGGATTGGTGCGGCAGGGCGCGGAATCATCCAGTGTCACGGCAATCGGCGGGATGTCGTCGGCGCGCGGCACGCAGTAATCCTGATAGCTCGCGGTCAACAACTGTCCTTCCTCGCTGTAGGCCACACCTTCATAGAGCGCCTGGCCGATACCCTGGGCGACGCCGCCATGCACCTGGCCGGTCACCAGCATCGGGTTGACGGCGATGCCGACGTCATCAACGGTGGTGTAGCGCACCACCTTGCTGACGCCGGTTTCCGGATCGATCTCGACCTCGCAGATATGCGTGCCGTTCGGCCAGCTCGGCCCGTCGACCTCACCCTCGGAATCGACGGACAGGCGCGCACCGTCTTCCTTCTTCGCGATCTCGAACAGGCTGATGCGCTTGTCGGTGCCGACCACCGTCAGCCAGCCGTCGCGATACTCGATGTCCTCGACGGAGGTCTCCAGCACATTCGAGGCCTTCTCGCGCGCCTTGTTGATCATGTCGTTGGTCGAGACCGCGACCGCGGTGCCGCCGACGAACAGCGAGCGCGAGCCGACGCTGCCGAAACCGGTGGCCAGATCCGTATCGCCCTGCACCACGTCGATCTTGTCCATGGGAATGCCGAGCGTATCGGACACCATCTGGGTGTAGGTGGTCTGCAGCCCCTGCCCCATCGCCATGGTGCCGGAATGCAGGATGACGCGCCCCTCGGCGGTCGCGTGCAGGCTGACCTTTTCGGTGTGCGCCCGCCCGCCGGTCCATTCGATGTAGCTGGTGAGGCCGCGGCCGTAGAGCAGGCCCTTCTTCTTCGCCGCTTTCTTGCGCGCCGCGAACCCGTTCCAGTCGGCAAGATCGGAGGCACGTTGCAGCATGTGCGCGAAGGCGCCGGAATCATACACCTGGCCGACGGCGTTGGTGTAGGGAAGCTGTGTCGGCTTGATGTAGTTCACCTTGCGAATGGTGCGCGGATCGATGCCGATCTGGCGCGCGGCGGCGTCCATCAGCCGCTCGACGATGAACACGGCCTCCGGCCGTCCTGCGCCGCGATAGGCGCCGACGGGCGCGGTATTGGTCATCACCGACTTCACCTCGAAATGCACCAGCGGCAGATCGTAGACGCCGGTCTGCACGAACGGACCGAGCACCAGCGGAATGATGTTGGCAGCACCCGCACTGTAGGCGCCGGTCCCGCCGACGGAGCGAACACGATAGGCGAGCACGCGCCCCTTGGCGTCGAGCGCGAATTCGCCGGTCGAGGTGAGGTCGCGGCCGTGGGTGCCGCCGACGAATTCGTCGGTGCGGTCGCCGCGCCAGCGGATCTTCTTGCCGAGCTTTGTCGCGGCGTAGGCGACGATGCCGTCTTCCGGATAGAGGTTGGTCTTCTGGCCGAAGCCGCCACCGATGTCGCCGACCAGGACGCGCACGCTTTCCTTCGGGCGCTTCAGCACGGCTTCTGCCAGCACATCGCGGGTCGAGGCCGGCGTCTGCGATTGCACGTGCAGGATCAGCCGGCCGGATTTCTTGTCGATCTCGGCAATGGTCGAGCGCGGCTCCATCGCGGAAGGGATCAGCCGCTGGCTGACCAGTTCGAGCGAGACCGTGTGCGCCGCCTTGCCGAAGGCTTCCTCGACCTTGGCGGGGTCGCCATAGCTCATCGCGGCAACGACGTTGTCGGGCGCATCCGGCCATACCACCGGCGCCCCCGGCTTGATCGCTTCCAGCGGGTCGGTCACCGCGGGCAGCACGCCGTAGTCGACCGAGATCGCCTCGGCCGCGGTCTGCGCCGCCACGCGGGAGGTCGCGACCACGGCGGCAACTGCCTCGCCTGCAAAGCGCACGACCTCATGGGCGAGCAGCCGCCGCGGCGGCACCGTCATCGGCGAGCCGTCCGGCCGCTTGAAGATCGCGAGCGTCGGGATGGTGCCGATATCGTCCCTGACGAGGTCGGCGCCGGTATAAACCGCCTCGACGCCGGGCATCGCGGCGGCCGCCTCGGTGTCGATCGACACAATCCTGGCATGGGCATGGGGCGAGCGCAGCACGTGGAGCCACAGCGCGCCTTCCTCGGGCTTGTCGTCGATGAACTGTCCCTTCCCGGTGAGCAGCCTCTGATCTTCCAAACGCTTGACCGGCTGGCCCGCACCAAAACGCATATTGCCGGGAAGAATGTTCATCAGTTTGTCCTTCGAGCTTCTTGTCCGTTGGGCGGGGTTTTAGCGGGTTTTCCGCCTGAAACAACTCATTCAATTCGCTGCAATAAATGCGCCAGCGCGCGGCCGGCCGGGCGACAGCCCGGTCCGGTACTTCCATGAAATGGGATTATTGGCCGCGGCTGATGTCGACGATATTGATATCGATGTCGCGGGTCTCCGAACCGCGCTTGACGCCGATACGGACGCTCTTGCCGGCACCGATCAGTTCGATCTGATCGGTCAGATCGGACAGCCGGCGAACCGGCTTGCCGTCAGCCTGAACGATGACGTCGCCGAGCGCACCCGAGCCAAGATCGACGCCCCGAATGCCGGCGCGCTCGGCCGGGCTGGAAGGCGCAGTGCGCACGACAATCACCCCCTCCACGCCGAGGCGGGTCGCCACGGCTTCGCTGGCAGCGACGATGCCGATCCCGGGCGTCGGCACGCGGCCATTGCGGATGAGGTCGGGCACCACGCGGTTGACGATGTCGACAGGGACGGCAAAGCCGATGCCGGCGCTGGAGCCGGACGGCGAGATAATGGCGGTGTTGACCCCGATCAGGCGCCCGGCCGAATCCAGCAGCGGCCCACCCGAATTGCCGGGATTGATCGCGGTGTCGGTCTGGATCACGTTCGTAATCTCGCGACCGCTGCTGGTCGGCAGCCGGCGCTTGAGCGCGCTGATGATACCGCTCGTCAATGACTGGTCGAGACCGAACGGGTTGCCGATCGCGAAAGCGAACTGGCCGACCTTCAGTTCGCTCGAATTGCCGAGCGCCACCGGCGGAGGCAACTGCCGGGCATTCCTGATCCGCAACACCGCGAGGTCGTAGTTCGGCGCCACGCCGACGATCTGCGCCTGCGCCACCTCACCGGAAGCGAAACGAACCGCGACTTCACTGCCGTTCTGCACGACGTGGTTGTTGGTGACCACGTGCCCGTCGCTGTCCCAGACAAAGCCTGTGCCGGACGCCGCCGCGCCTTCGTCCTCGGCCAGCGGATCGGCGTCGGCCGATCGCACCGCGACCTGCACGACCGACGGCGACACCCGCTCGAACAGTTCGATGTTGGCGCGCTCGGCGTCCGACAACGGACCCCGCTGTTCGACGGTCCGGGCGGTCGAACGCGTCCACGGGCTGTAACGGATATTGGAGACGGTCAGCGCCACCAGTACGGCGGCGACAATGACTGCGAATAGCGCGAAGCGACGGTTCATCGGTCACTCACCAATAACGCCGGCACATCGAGGGGCTGGACGCAGGAGGGAAGCGAATTCTCCGCACGTGCAACGTTCCAGCCGGCCAGAGGTTTCGCCCTCCGGGAGCGACCTCATGCCGCGATGTCCATGTTCAAATGTAGGCGTGCCCGTGCGCCGCGCAAGCGGCGATGCATTGCGTTTTGAGGCCCCTCTGAACAACCGGGTTGTGGCTACCGAGATTATCCATGATGACAATGTCATGAGGACTGGAACGAACGGCTGTTCCCTTGCGTCTTCGACGGGCCGATCAACGGTGAATAGCTTCCAAAGCTTTGCCATACGGAATGGAAAACGCAGGGGATCAAATGCGCTGGCCGAGCGAGCGCAGAAGGGATTTTGTAAATTCGTTGTTCGGATCAAGTCCGTATGATGCTCGCAGATCACTGACTGCATTGTTGCGCTCATTGAGCTTTAGATAGGCTTGACCTCTGTTGAGGAAGGCCATTGCGGATCTTGAATTTATGCCGATCGAACGTGTGTAGTCGTCAATGGCGTCCCGCCAACGCTCCCGCGTCAACGAAAGATTACCGCGCGCCAGGTAGCCTTCCGAGTTGTTGGGATCCAGCTTGATGCCAGCCTCGACATCAGCCTCAGCTCTATCGAGCTGGCGCTGCGCCATCAGGATGCGCGCACGGTCGAAATAGCTCGGCGCGAAATTCGGTGTCAGCTCGATGCTTCTGGAAAAATACGCTGCCGTCTCGGCATAATCGGGACTGCGCGAGCATTTCGCGTCGCCCCCGATCGGGATTTTGGCGTAATCCTCGGGTGACATTGCGCCGGCCGCGCAGCGGCGAACCCGCGCATTTTCGCGGCGCTCGGAAACCAGCCCCAGCAGGTACTGCGTGTAACCGGCTTTGGGGTCCATCTGTTCGGCCTGCTTGAAATCACGATAGCTGGCATCGAGTTGTCCCGTGCCCATCAAGGCGCGACCGCGGAGCTGGAGTTTCTCGACGCTGGCCCCTCCCTTGATTGCGTTGTTCTGGTCGGCGATCGCGGCATCAAGTCTGCCGCGGTCGAAGTTGATCCAGCTCCTGACCTCGCTGGCGATCGCCATCGAGCCGTCGATTTCCAGCGCTTCGTTGGCGTCCGAGAGCGCCTGATCGTATTTCTTCTGCCAGTAATACGCCCTGGCGCGCAGCGCCAGCGCGAACTGGTCGCGTGGGCTGATCCGCAATGCCTCGCTAAAATCGGCGATGCCCTCGTTGTACTGCTTGGCGTAGACATACGAGTTGCCCCGCAGGCGCAGGCCAGCCAGGTCGGATGGATTGAGCTTGTGGTATTCGCTGAAGTCGCGCGCCGCGGCGGCATAGAGACCCTTGTTGAACTCCGCCAGGCCGCGCAGATAATAGGCTCGGGTGTAGGCGTTATCGATCTTGATCGCCTCCGTCAGATCCTTGATCGCCTGGTCATACTGCTGTTGTTGAGAATACATCTCGCCGCGGGACAGCCACGCATAGTCGAACCTCGCATTAAGGCCGATCGACTTGTTGAGGTCGGCGGCGGCGCCCGCAAAGTCTCGCTCGCCCAGCCGGTGCGCGCCGCGCCGTGCCAGCGACCAGTAATTATCCGGATTGAGCCGGAGCGCTTCATTGAGATCGGCCAGGGCCTCGGGCGTCTGGTTGCGCAGATAGGCCCGGCGGGTCAGCAGATCGGAGCGGGTCTTGGCATCGATACTCGTGTCGGCCAGCGCCTCCGTGCAGGCCGCGACGCCCTGAGCCTTGTCGACATTGCTGTTGCGGCAGGTTTGCTGCTGCTGAGGGACGGGCTTGTTGCTTGTTGGTGGCGTGCCGGAATTGGCCGGCGCCGGGGTTGCGGGTTTAGCCCAAGGCGCCGTGCCCGGCGAGGTGGTGCCGCTCATCAGCCACCCGGCCAGAACGAGAGCGATCGCGGGTGGCGCGATGAACCAGCTGCGCTGATACCAGGGATCGACGGCCCAGAGGCCGCCGTGCAGCGCTGCCAGTTGAGGCACAAACCGGGTCATTGCCGATATCCCATCGTGCCGTAAGCGCTTTCGAGATCAACGAGTTCGAGCTTCGATACGTCGGCGGCGGCGTCCGAATAGCTGCGCACGGCGTGCGCTTCGCGCGCCTTTTCCAGCAGCGTCCTGATCGAGCGCGCGTTGCCCCAGTCCGAGCTGCCGCGCTCGGCATCAACCCAACTCTTGAACTTCGGCTCAAACCCCTCAGGGAGTAGATACCCCTGCTGCTTGGCCATCACCTGCAGGATCGAAGCGAGTTCCGACGCTTCATAGGACGGGAAATTGATGGTCTTGGTGAAGCGGCTGGCGAGCCCTGGATTGGCGCCGATGAAGCGTCGCATTTCGTCGGGATAGCCCGCCGCGATCACGATCAGGCGATCGCGATTGTCTTCCATGTATTTCAGCAGCGTATCGATCGCCTCGCGGCCGAAATCCGAGCCGCTGCCGGGATCACTGGCGAGCGCATAGGCTTCGTCGATGAATAGAATGCCGTCATGCGCGGACTTGCAAACCTCCAGCATCTTGATCGCAGTCTGGCCGATATAGCCGGCCACTACCTTGCCGCGGTCGGTCTCGACCAGATGGCCTTTGCGCAGTACGCCAAGTGAGCAATAGATTTCACCCGAGGGCTCGCGCGACCACGGTTTTGCCGACACCGGGCGGTCCGGTGAAGACCATGTGGCGGCTGGTCGGTGCAACCGGCAGGCCCTGTTCGCGCCGCTTGCGCTCGATCTCCAGACTGGCGAGCAGCTTGTTGACCTCCTCCTTGACCGGCGCGAGTCCGATCATGTTTTCGAGATCGTTAAGTGCATCGTCGGCGGTGCGGGTGACGACCTTGGTCGTCGAATTCGGCGTCGTGACGGTCAGCCGGCGGCCGACGGTGTATCCCGCGCCGGCCGGCACCAGGCCCATCGCGGTCGGATCGGACGCCAGTCGCCATGCGATGTAGGTGATGCCGGCACCTGCCAGCAGGATCAGTAGAGCTGCGATGGATTTTGCGAAACTCAATCCGTTGATCAATGCTCGAACGGCGTCGATGGGGCTACCTGATGGATTCAGCACCCAGGCACTGATCACGGCAGCGAGAATTGAGACGACAAGAAAGCCAAGCATGGGGCGGTCAGTGAAGAACTTGCTCATGTAGCGTGCTCGTTCGGTTAGCAGCCGGCTTTCGGGGTCCAGATCACGTTCCTGACCGCGGTGCCGGTCAGGAAGTTGACATTCCAGGTCGGGGTTAAGGCGACAGCGAGATTCGACGCCTGGCCTTCGACCGAGAGCGTGCCGCGGCCGGTCGGGTAAGGCGCCGGGTAAGGAATGGCAATGCGCTGCGGCCGATCGGTTAATGTGAAGGGCGGTGACAAATAGCTGCCGGAGCGAACGCGAACCGTCGACGTTGTGCCCGATGCCGCGGCCAGCGTAATTTCCGCAAGCGGGACCCGGCAGCTTTTCGCGTCGGCGACCGCGTCCTTCGCGGCATCGAGATTCATGGTCGCGGTGGCGGCATCGATCTGAGAGCCCGCGACGCTGGCGAGATCGGCACTTTCGGTGTTGGGTCTTTGGGGTGACAGCGCTGCCGCAACAACGATCCCGACGATCAGGCCTCCGATCAGAGGCGGAGCCAGCCGGCGCCATTGCGGCCCGCTGGAATCATCCTGCTTGCGGACGCCTTCGGCACCTTGTCCGTCAGAAGCGCCACCACCAGTCAACAGAGCACCTATAAGTCCTGTAAGAAACACGAACAGTTATGCGGGTTTGCGACAACGATTCAAGAGAGGCCGTTGGCTGCTTTCGCGCCATTTGACAATATCGCCGCTATATTCGGAGGCGTGCGCTTCCGAATGGACGTCTCAATCATCGATGAAATTTCGACAGATGTTTTGATTTCGGTGTCCCGATCGAATGTTAAGCCCGTGTCAGCAATAGCAGCGAGGTGGAAGTTGTATGTGATAAACATCACCTAGCCGCAACGAGCCATTTGAACCTTTCCCGCGCCGCCGAGCGTTGTGACGAATATCCTGAAAGTGGACGACCGTCGCGGCTCCCGCCGATGTCCGGTTCGGTCCATTTCGGGATTTCGCCTGCTCAACGACTGCCCGCCAGCTTTTCTGAACTCGACACCGCCGCGACCGGGGTATCTTTAGCGCCGACGAAACCAGCGGGATGGCGAAATGGCAGTCGGCACCAGAACCCGCGGGGCGTTGCGGATCATCATGCTCGCAGGGTCGCTCGCTGCCGGCTGCCCGCCGGCGCTGGCCGAGCGCGGTTCGACCATCAACAGCTTGTTTGACCAGATCTCCGCCGATGTCGAAGCCGGCCGCAATGCCGAGGGGCTTGCCGCGGCGATCAAGCTCGAGGGCCTGGTGCGGCGGCAGCAAGGTACCCGGACCATGAACTTCGCGGGCGTGCTGCACAATCAGGGCATGTTCCTTCACAATCTCGGCCGCTATCGGGAGGCCGCGGACCGGCTCAACGCGGCGCTGGCAATCAAGCTGCGCCACAATGACGTCCCCTCGACGGTGCGTACCGCCAACATTTTATCGGCGTCGCTGATGATGGTTGAGCGCCGCAGCGAGGCGAAAGCAGTTTCCGAGCGCGTGCTGGCGCTTGCAAGCCGAACGCTCGGCCCCGACGACCCCAGCCTGGTCGGGCCGCTGTCCTCGCTCGGCGCGCTCGCACGCGAGCAGGAGAACTACCCGGATGCCGAGCGCTATTTCGCCCGCGCGCTCGCAATCCAGAGCAGGAGTGCCGATGTCGCCGACCTCGCCGACGCGATGGACAATCTAGGCGATCTATACGGGCTGGAAGGGCGCTTCGACGAGGGCGAGCAGTTGCTGCTAAAAAGCCTTGCGATGCTCGAGCAAAGATATGGCCGGAACGCGCCGTATCACGACAAGATTCTCAACGACCTCGGTAACCTCTACAAGGACGCCGGCCGGCTGTCAGAGGCCGAGGCGATATTCAACCGCGCCTTGGCCCAGGTTCGCGCCAAGCTCGGAGACGAACATCCCAATGTCGGCGCGACGATGGGCAATCTGGCGTTGGTACTGCGCGCGGCCTCGCGCTTTTCGGAAGCCGAGGAGCTCTATAAGCGGACGCTGGTAATCGACGAAAAAGTGTTTGGCCCCGATCACACTAACACCGCGATCGCCCTCAACAACCTCGCCAATAATTATCTCGACCTCGGCCGGGCCGCAGAGGCGATGGGCCTGCAACAGCGAGTACTCGGGATTCATGAAAAGGCATTCGGCCCAGAAAGCCCCGATGTCGCGCGCAGCCTCGTCAACCTTGCCAACAGCTACCAGATGGTGGGACGCTACGACGAATCCGGACCGCTTTACGAGAAGGCGCTTCGCATCCTGCAGCGGAAGTTCGGCGAGGAGGCGGCGCAGACCACCGTGGCGCTGGCGAGTTTGGCGCGGTTCGAACAGGCGCATGGCAGGCTCGATTCGGCGCAGCAGAAGTTCGATCAGGCGCTGAAGATCGACGAGAGGGTTTATGGTCCCGATCATCCTGAACTCGTCGATGACCTGCGCAGCCTCGCATTTCTCGATGTCGCGCGTGACAATTATCCGCAGGCTCGTTTCCACCTCGAACGGGCGATGAAGATCGCCGAGTCCAGATTGGGTGCGCGGCACCGGAAGACGCTATTTACGCGGGTCAATCTCGCCAGCATCGCCGGTCATGAGGGGCGCTGGCGAGAGGCTCTGGAGATCCTGCGCCGTGCCACGGCCGACAATGCAGGGCCCGGCACCGGTGCTGCCGCCATCGAGCAGTTTCGCGATCTCGATACCGCGTTGGTAGAGGCGCTCTGGCAGGTCGGCACCGGCACACCAGACGACGCGGCCAGGGACGAGGCGTTTATGGCAGCGCAGCGCAGCCACGAAACCAAGGCCGCAGAGGCATTGGCGCAGATGGCAGCGCGTTTCGGCGCCGGCAGTGACGCCATTGCCGCCGCGATCCGTCGCCATCAGGATCTCAAGGCGACCATCGCCAGTCTCGATAAGCGGATCACTACCGAGCTCGGTGTCGTTGAAGGTCGCCGCAACGACGCGCTGATCGGTAGCCTGCGCACGGAGTACCAACGTGCGCAAAGGTCCTTCGACGATGCGTCCGCGCAGCTGCTACGCGACTTTCCCGGCTATGCAAACTTATCCAGGCCAACGCCGCTGTCGATCTCGCAGACCCAGGCCCTGCTCAAGCCGGATGAGGCGCTGCTGTCCTATCTGATCCTCGACAACCAGAGCTACCTGTTCGCGGTGACGCAAGAGAGCAGCGCCTGGCAGCTCGTTCCGCAGAGCGCCGCCGCGATCAACGCGGCCGTCGGCAGGCTGCGCGCCGGCCTGTTCAGCGCGGACGCGAGCACGCTTGCGCCGTTCGATCTCGTTGCCTCACACGAACTATACCGCGTGCTGCTTGGCGACATCGCCGGTTTTCTCGCTAGCAAGCCGAAGCTGCTGCTGGTGCCCGCGGGGTCGCTGACCAGCCTGCCGTTCCAGGTGCTGGTCACCAGCCCGCCGGACCCGGCGATTAAGCCGGAGGACCGCTTTCGCAGCGCGGCGTGGCTGTTGAACGACAAGGCGGTCACCGTACTGCCGTCGGTCGCCAGCCTCCGTTCACTGCGTAGCTTTGCCAAAACCTCGCGCGCTACAAAGCCGTTTATCGGCTTTGGCGATCCCGTATTCCGCAGCTCCGGCGGCGACAAGAGAGGGATTGCCCGCAGCGTGCGGCCCTATCAGGACTACTACAAGGGCACGCTGGTCGACCTCGACGCGCTACGCAAGGGATTGCCAGCGCTGCCGGAGACCGGCGAAGAGCTTCGCGCGGTGGCAAGAGAACTCGGCGCGCCGGCAAGCGAAGTGCGGCTCGGGCGCGAGGTGACGGTAACCAGCGTCAGGGCAGCCTCACTGGAGCAGTATCGCGTGGTGGTTTTCGCAACGCACGGCTTGGTGGCCGGCGAGGTGAACGGGCTCAGCGAGCCGGCGCTGGTGCTGAGCCTGCCGGACAAACTCTCCGCCGATGACGACGGCCTGTTGACCGCGAGCCGAGTGGCCAAACTCAATCTCGATGCAGATTGGGCAGTGTTGTCCGCCTGCAACACCGCCGCTGGTGACAAGCCGGGTGCTGAAGGTTTATCCGGACTGGCCCGTGCCTTCTTTTATGCCGGCGCGCGAGCGCTCCTGGTGTCGCACTGGCCAGTGGAATCGGACGCTGCGGTGAGACTTACCACCGGTGCGTTTTCGGAGCTTAGGAAATATCCATTGATCGGGCGCGCCGAGGCGCTGCGCCGCTCGACCAAAGCGCTGATCGCGGATCGCTCGCTGACGCGCAATGCCGACCCTTCGGTGTGGGCGCCATTCGTGCTGGTCGGCGAGGGCAATTAGACTCGACCAGTCTAGGTGAGATCGCGCAATGCCGACGCGACGACCTTGCGCTGGTCGGTGGTCAACGCCGCCTGCGGCGGAACGGGATCGCCGACCGCATAACCCTGGATATCAAGGCCCGCCTTGATGCAAGCCGCCAGGTTGAAGCGCGCAAAGGCCTCGTTGATGCGCCAGAGCTTGCGCTGCAGCGCCATCGCCTCGTCCCAGTGCGCTGCCTTGCAGAGATTGTAGAGCTCGACGCTTTGCCGCGGGACGATGCAGGCAGGCCCCGCCATCCATCCTACCCCACCAATGAGCATCACCGCCGCCGGAATGTGCGCGGAAGCCGAGAACACCCTGATATTGTCGCCACAGCGATTCATGATCGACAGCAGCCGCCCGGTATTGGTGGACGCATCCTTGATGTAGCCGATCCGCGGATGGCTCGAGAGACGCTCGATGACATCGAGCGTGAGGTCCGAGCGCTGGAACTGCGGATTGGTGTAGATCACGACCGGAATATCGACCGCGTCGGCAATCGCGCAGAAATAGGATTCCACCTGCGCATCCGAAATCGGAAAGTACGCTTCCAGGATAGCGAGGATGCCGTCGGCACCGAGCTTCTGATGCGCCTTGGCCTGTGCCACGGCATCCGCCGTCGAGGTCGAGGCAACGCCGGCGATAACAGGCACACGGCCCTTCGCAGCTTCGATCGTTGCCTGCACGACGCTCGCGCGCTGCGCTTGATCGAGATAGGCGAACTCTCCGGTCGAGCCGAGCGGCGTCAGTCCATGCACGCCCGACTTGATGAGATCGTCGCACAGCCGGCCGAGCACATCGGTGCGGATCCGACCCGACGCATCGATCGGTGAAACCAGATAGGGAAAGACGCCGTGAAGATCAGCCATGGAGATCACATTCTCGGTGAGCGAAACACTCGCACATCATGGCTATCTCGAATGCACGATCAAGGCAACGCGCCGCGGAACGAGGCGCGCATGACGCTGCAACGCTCGCGCAAACTGGCTCAGCGCATGACAAATAAAAGATGTCCACAGATGTCCACAGGTCTAATGATTTAACTCACGATAATTTCACGACTTTCTCCGCAGTCTCGCGCCGTCGCCAAAAGGGGCCGCGAACCTGTCCGAGAACCTGTCGATGGCTGTGCAGAAAGTCGCTGACGCATCAACATCCCGAACTTCCCAAATCGATACGCACGACCCTGCTCCCGCCGCTGCTGCACCCGGCTTTCGTCATTTCCTCGGCACACCCGATCCATCGCAGCGCTTCCGCGCTTTCGGCGTCGACCCGCTGGACAATCCCGCGATCATGCCGCAGCTGCGGAGCCTGATGCAGCGCCTGTCGCGGCGGATGGATGCGCAAATACAGTGGCCGCCGCATCAGGATCGATCGACGGAACACTGGGAAAACCCGCTCGATTCCTTCCGGCTACACCTATCTGCTGCAGTTCGTGGCGCACGACCTCGTCCACTCGGCGATCCCGCTCTCGGTGGCGGGAGGCCTGGGTGGCGGCACCGCCAACGCCCGCCGCACTCCGCTTCGCCTCGAAACCCTGTTCGGCAGCGGCCCAGTCGGATCACCGCATATCTACGCGCTCGATGCGCCGAGCGACGACCGGCGCACCAAGCTGCGGCTCGGACGAATGCGCTGGAAAGAGCAGCAGCCCGCGACTGGCTGCCCATTCCGCGATATCGCGCGCACCCGCGTTGAAAACGTCACCGGCATCGATCGCAGCGTAGCCGGCGTCCGTGTCGCGCTCACCGACGCGCTGGTCGCCGATCCGCGCAACGACGATCATGCCGTCATGTCGCAGCTCACGGCGCTGTTCGCGCTGCTGCACAACGGGCTGGTCGACATCGTCAGACGCCATGAAGACGACGCCGGGCCGAACGGGCAGTTCGGCGCCGCCTACAAGCGCTTCCTGTGCGCCCGCGAGGCGTTGACCGCGATCTATCACAACATCCTCCGTCACGATCTGTTGCGGCGTGTGATTCATCCGGCAATCCATGCGGCATACGACGGACCGGCTCCGCACTTCATCGATCGACCGGAATCGACGGGTGGCCTCGCCATCGGCGACTGGGAGATCCCGTTCGAGTTCTCGCATGGCGCATTTCGCTTCGGTCACGCCATGGTGCGGCCCGAATACCAGATCAACGACCTCTCGCTTCACGATCTCAACAATACGCTCGAGAAGACGTCGGCGAACGATCCGGTCAACATGCCGCTCGACGAGACCTGGATGGTGCAATGGTCGCGGTTCTTCGAGATCAGCGGATCGACGCCGAATTTCAGTCGCCGCATCGGGCCGCATCTCAGCGACGGGCTGGGCAACGACCAGATCTTTCCGGCGTTCGACGAAACGCAGCGCGTCGGCCTGCTCTATCGCGACCTGCTCGGCGCGGGACTGGCCGGCATGTGGTCGGTGGACGCGCTGATCGCCGAGATCGGCAATCGCAGGCCGCATTTCATCGCCATGTCGCGCTTGCTCGCCGACCGCGGCTACCGCGTCGGCATGCTGCGCGAATGGCTGGCCGCCGCGCCAAGCTTTGGCATGCTCTCGGCCGCTGACATCGAAACGCTTTCGAACGATCCGCCGCTGCCGTTCTTCATCCTGTTCGAGGCGATGCAGCAGCCTCAGGCGGCCGGCATGCGCCTGGGGCTGCTCGGTTCGATCATCGTGTCGGAGGTGATCTTCGGCGCGCTCGCGTGCGATCCGCGCTCAACCGACGGCAGTTCGCTTGCTGAGCGACTGGCGAGCATTTCCCGCGAATATTACCCGGCGAACGTACTTCAGGAGATTCCCGACATCTCGAACATGGCGCAGCTCGTGGAGTACGTCTCCGAAATTGCCGAGCTGCAAGAGGCCGTACCTGCATTTCTGTGAGAGGAATCGTTCCATCTCACGCAACCCGGAGGAGTAAAACGATGGCACTCGAGAGAATGCAAGTGACCAATCATGAACGCTGGGGCAATCTGGTGAAGACCTGGTCGACGGGCAAGAACTATCTCGACGACGACAACGAATATCCGATCCCGACCACCATCGACGAGTTCAAGGCGCAACTCGCCAAGGCCCAGGTGTTCATGACGGTGCCGGAACGCTACAAGAAAGTGCAGTTCGTCGAGCAGCACATGGACACCGTCGTGGTGCGGCTGCCGCCGGCATTCGCGATCGCGGATTCCGAAGAGAAGCTTAGCAAGCCCGGCGCAACCTATCCGCTTCCGCCGTTCTACAAGCGCCTGTTCAACGGAGTCGATCCGGTGATTCCGGAAGCCGACAAGTTCAAGGTGCACGCCGAGCGTATCGGCGACTACACGATCAGCTTCTGTTCCTGACCGGAGTTGTTTCGCGACAAGTGAACAATCCCCTCAACAGGAAGCCCTGCGCCACGCAAACTGTCGCGCAGGGTTTCCCATCGCTCCTTGACGCCGATCGGATGCGCTTGCATTACCCAACGCGCCACGGCCTCGTCCGTCGGAAGGGAAGATCCGATCCAGAACGACCGCAGCCCATTGACGAAGCGCTGAATCTCTTCCTGCGCCTGGGTGACGTGCCCGAGCTGGTACAATGAGGCTGCGCGCCAGGCCGGCAAAATCTTGATCCCTTCCGCGCGATCGCAGGCTTCGATGGCCCCGGCGTAGTCACCGCAGAAAAAACGAACCGTGCAGTGATACGCCCATTCGAGATACCGGAGGGCGGGAGACAGCGCCAGCGCGCGATCGGCACGAGACCGGGCCTGGTCGATCGAGCCGCAGAGGGCCGAATAATGCGCGCCCGAGAGCAAGGTCCACGGGTCATTGTCGTTGAGCTCGCACGCCAGTTCCATATGCGGCGCAGCCTCCGCCTCACGGAGCGCCAACACGTAAGACCAGCCGCAGCATAGATGCGCCCGCGAATCGACAGGATCGAGTTGAACGGCTGTTTTCGCCAGCTCGAGCGTGGCCTTGGCCTTTTCCAGATCACGAAAAACGCCGGGATGCACCAGGTGTTCGATGTTGTTCATCTGCACGAGGCTGCTGTAGCAAGGCGAATAGTTCGGATTTTCACGGATCGCATCGCGGAAGATTTCGACTGCCCGTTGCCAGCTTTCCGCATCGTACTTGAAATGCAAACTCTGACCGCGCAGCCAGCGGTCATGAAGATCGAGCGAGACGTCCGGCTCGCCCGCGAGCCGCATCAGCCGTTCCGTCGACAATTGCACGTTCAGCGCGGTCGCGATCCGGCGAATGATGCGCTGCTGTGTTTCGAACCAGTTGCCGAGGCCGAGCCGGAAACTTTCGCTCCAGACATAAATGCCGGTCGAATCGTCGCGCAACACCATCACGATGTTGATTTCCGCACCCGCCTGGTAGGCCGTGGTTTCGATGCAGTATTGCGGCGTCGCGCCCGCCGAGGGAAGCACCACGTTCGCCGGAGGGCGATCGACCACGCTCCATTCGCGGAAACGAACCAGACACGCGGCGAGATGCTGGGAGAACCCTTGCACGAGATGGCTGTGGTCGTCGTCAACCCCGTGCATCGCGAAGGGGCGCAGCACCAGCCGCGTCTTGGCTGGCGCGCTGGCCGCCAGCGGCGCTGGAAAGCCGCGCAGCACACCGGCGCCCCTGAGCAGACGGACGGTGGGTTCGTCTCTCGCTGCGGAAGCGTCCCGGTCAAAAACACCGAGCTTGATGCTGGCAACGAGCTCCTCGGTCGCCGGCGACGGCTCCATCGCGTAGTCGCGATCGAGCAAATCCCACAGCGCCTTGTAGATGCGCAGCGCGCCGGCAGTGTCGCCCTCTTCCGCATGCGCCTGCATCAGGTAGCGGCAGGCATATTCATGGGTCGGATCGAGATTGACGATCGCGGCTGCGATCTTCTTCCTGGTGTCGCCGGTCACGTTTGCAGCCACCAGGGCGGCGTCGAGACTTCGCATCAGCCTTTCATGCAAGGTCTGGCGCTTGGCGAGCACCCAAACCCGGAACGACGGATCGAGATCGTCCATTCCTTCCAGCAGCCGCTCGTCGAGCTGGGGGACATCGAGCAGCAGCGGATGGACGCGGCCTTCTTCGGCGAGCTGGAGCACCTGCTCGATATCGACCTCGACCTGCCCGGCGTCGATCCCGATCAACAGGCGCTCCGCGGCGAAGCCTTCAAAGCCCGACTGCTGCAGCACCGACCGCAATTCGCGAACGACCTGGCGGAGCGATGCGCGGGCCTTTTCTTCGTCCGAACGGCTCCACAGCAAACCGACCAGGCGTTCCCTGCTCTCCCGCTTGGTCTCGGATAGCGCGAGGTAGCCGAGGACTGCGGCGGCCTTGCGGGTTCGCAGTTCGATGGCCCGGCCGTTGAACCGAACACCCAGACGACCGACAAGCGACACCGAAAGGCGCGGAGCGCTCTCAGGCGCCGCCTCGATCTTGTCTGCTGTCTTGGTGGTTGCGCTGGCCGGCATACAACGAGTTCCGGGTTGATCCAGCCAAGCTTATATCAAAGCGACGCCCCCGGTATAGATTGCGCCGCCTCCGGTTCGTGCAATGGCGTCCCGCAGCCTCGCTGTAACGATTTCGGACGGTTCGAGCTGGAGGCCCGGCGCGATCACGCGAACCACCGGGACTGCAAAGCTCTGGCGCGTCAGATCGATACAGAAGATTTCGATACCCAGTTTCTGCAAACGCTGTACGATCAATCCAAAGATGGCGCGCGCCTCAGTTGCGCGAATGACAAGATGAGTGGCGTGCTCCGCGACGGGCTGCAGCAAAATCGTTTGATCGGCATTGATCATCGCGCGCCGCAAATGGGTGCGATCCTGTCCGTTGAGCACGGCATCGCCTCCCTCGTGCTGCTTGGTCGCGACGACGGCATCGGCCAGTTCGAGCTGGCACATCTCGAGAATCGCCGAGCGCACCGCAGCTTCAAGCGTCGGCCGCGCCGCGAGGCCGAAGGCAAAGCCGGAGCCGTCCGCGCGGCATGACAATGCGGCCACCGAGGGCACGCCGATATCGGTCGTAATATCGAGCAGCCACGTCCGCCGCCCCGGCGAAGCGGTGCGCCGGAGCTGCCGGAGCAGATCTTCGGCCACGATGTTTGCGGCATGCTGCGGCGGAATGGAACGGCCACGCTGCCCCCCCTGCCACCACAGGCTGGCGGCATCGCGCTCAATCAATTCAAGCAGGCCATGCAGCGCTGCCGCGTCCCGGGACGGGCCGGCGGCCGATCCGATGCTCAACGGAAATGGTGGCGCAAAGTCACGCTGCCCCGGCGGCCGGCGCAGGCAGATGTCCGCCGGCAACAGCACTTCGCTTCCATCCACCGCGCTGGCCGCGCGGTGCCAGGAAATCGTTGTTTCTGCCTGCAGACAACGTGTCGACAGGACCGCGACGAGTTCCTGTGCCATCGAACCGAGCTTGGCGACCGGTTCGAGGACGCCGGAGAGCAACAGGTCGGACTTGTTCTGCAATTGGGAGAGATATTCGACGCCTTCGCCGATGCAGCCCTGAAATGCCTCCTGCAGCGTCAGCCCGACGCCGGACACCCCGACCATCGGGCTTCCCTCATGCAGGGGATCGGCGAGCGCTGGGTCGAACTGCGCGCCGAAGCTGACGAGCCCTGGCGCATCGGGTGCGGCGAGTTCGAACACCCGCGCGAATTGCGAAGCCGCGGTGAGCAGTTGCGCGCGATTCACCGTCGTCGAATCGGCCTGAGCCCCGACGTTCCGGGTAGTGTAGTCCAGTGCTTCCAGCAAATATTCCGCGTCGCGGTCGCCAATGGCGCGCGAGTCCCCGTCGAGCAACAATGCCGCAGCTCGCGTGAACAATCGTTGCATAGATTTCCCGTCGCCACTCACGATGACCTCACGCCTGTCACGCAAACTCCCGACTCGAGGCCAGCCCCGCCCCCGCCTGGAGGAACTTATGCTCGCGAAAGCCCTCGTCATAGCCATGGCCGCCGATATAGCCCGGTCGGATTACGCCAAACCAACCTTGATTCGCAGCCGAAGCAGGGAGTGGCTGATCGCGTGCCGCTGGGGGCCGGAAGGCGAGTTTCTATCGATCGCAACGGCCGGTCCGATCACCGATCCGCTGGCGCTGGCGGCGCCGCAAGCGATTGCGCCGATCCACAGCCTGTTCGGCGTGCTGGCATCGGAAACGCCATCCACCAGCACGTTCCTCCTGGTGCGTCAGTTGCCAGGCGCGATCGAACTCGCGGGCACGTTTTTTCCGGCCGATGGATACGTGCTGCTGCAGAACCATGACGACATCCACCTCGCCTGCAAGGCGCGCTATTCGCATAGTTGCGGCTGGCTGGACGGCCGGGAAATCCGCAAGGACATTCCCGATCCGGCGCCTTACTCGGCCGAAGCGATGTCATGGCATATCGAAGCGACGCGGCGGGACTGGATTGGCGAATTCATCCCCGGCAGCCTTACGCCCGAGCGGCTTGCGATTCGCGCCACCGGCTAACACGCACGGCAATGGCATTGCCGCACGCGCAGATGGCCGGTTCGCGCATGCCGCCTGGCTACCCAACGGTCCAGGTTGGGAGCCAGAGGCAAACTCAAGGCGTTAATTTGCGATCCGGGGGAAATCCCTGACCGACGACTTGCCATCGGCATGCTCAATCGCCAACCGGCCCTTCTCGTCGACCGACACCTTCATGGCCGGCGGATGGCCAGACTGAAGGAATTGCTGCAAAGCCGCGCGACTTTCGTCGGAAAGGGCGAACAGGCTGCGCATCAATTCAAAGAAGCCAGGCTCCTCGGCAACGTAGAGCAGTTCACGCAGTTCGGCGCCGGTGTAATTGGCCAACGCTGTCAAAAGCCATTCGGTTTGGTCAGTTGGATCGCTCTCAGGTACGCGATTCAGATAATAAACGACCGATTCCGCACTCATTTCATCCCCCAGTCCGTCGCGAAAGCGCACAGGCAGCCCATCCAAGACCATTACCTGACGGCTAACTCCGATTCTGACACTGCGCAGGCTCTCGTGATTTCAGCGTGATCGGAGCCCGGCAATTCCATCTGCCGGATTATCCCTTGGTCTAACCCGACCGAATCAGTGCATCCGGACGCAGTTCGGCGCAGCCGCGCCAGCGATGCTGGCTGCGGGCCAGATGACACGCATGCAAGATAATTCCTGTGTCCCTGCGAGCCTCAGAAAACCTTGGCGATCGCGCGCTGGGCATCCTGCTGGATTGCCTTGAGGTGACCAGCGTCGCGAAAACTCTCGGCGTAGATCTTGTAGACGTCTTCGGTGCCTGATGGCCGCGCGGCGAACCAACCCGCCTCGGACTCCACCTTGATGCCGCCGAAGGGCTGGTCGTTGCCCGGCGCCCGGGTCCGGATCGCGCTGACCGGGTCACCGGCGAGCTGGCGGATGTCGAGCTGTTCAGGCCGGAGCGCCTTCAAGGCGTTCTTTTGCTGCGGTGTCGCCGGGACATCGATCCGCTCATAGAAAGGTACGCCGAGTTCGGCGGTCAGCCCGGCGAACAACTGGCTCGGATCGCGGCCGGTGCGGCCGAGGATTTCGGCGGCCAGCAGCCCCATCACGATGCCGTCCTTGTCGGTGGTCCACACCGAGCCGTCGCGCTTGAGGAAGGAAGCGCCGGCGCTTTCCTCGCCGGCAAAGCCGAACGCGCCGGTGCCGAGGCCTTCGACGAACCATTTGAAGCCAACCGGCGTTTCGACCAGCTTGCGGTTCAGTTTTCTGGCCACCCGATCGATGATCGAGCTGGAGACGATGGTCTTGCCGATCGCCGCCCCCTCGCCCCAAAGCGGCCGATGCTCGAACAGATAGGCAATGGCCGCGGCAAGGAAATGGTTCGGGTTCATCAGGCCGCCGGTGCGGGTCACGATACCGTGCCGGTCGGCGTCGGTATCGTTGGCGAAAGCGACGTCGAACCGGTCGCGCATGGCGATCAGGCTCGCCATCGCAAACGGTGACGAGCAATCCATCCGGATCTTGCCATCCCAATCGGCGGTCATGAAGCGGAACGTGGGATCGACGGCGTCGTTGACGATGGTGGCGTTGATCCCGTACCGCTCGATTAACGGCTGCCAGTAGTGAACCGCCGCGCCGCCGAGCGGATCGATTCCGATTTTCACGCCCGACGATTTGATCAGCGCCAAGTCTACGGCGTTGCCGAGATCGGCGACATAAGGGCTGACAAAGTCGTGCAGATGCGTCGATGACGCCTTGCGGGCGCGCTCGTAAGGCAACCGAGCCACGCCCTTCAAGCCGGCTTCCATGTAGGCGTTGGCGGCCTTTTCGACCTTGCCCGTCACGTCGGTATCGGCCGGGCCGCCATGCGGCGGGTTATACTTGTAGCCGCCATCTTCCGGCGGATTGTGCGACGGCGTAATGACGACGCCGTCGGCGAGCCCGCTGGTCCTGCGCTTATTGTAGCTCAGGATGGCATGGGAAATGACCGGCGTCGGCGTGTACCCGCCGCGCTCGTCGATCATGATGTCGACGCCGTTTGCGGCAAAAACCTCTACCGCGCTCGCCAGCGCCGGCTCGGCCAGCGCATGCGTATCGATGCCGACGAACAGCGGTCCCGTCAGCCCGGTTTCGCGGCGATGATCGCAGATCGCCTGCGTCGTCGCCAGGATGTGGTTTTCGTTAAAGGAATTCTTCAGCGACGAGCCGCGATGGCCCGAGGTGCCGAAGGCGACGCGCTGCGTCGGATCGGCGGGATCGGGCTTGCCGGCGAAATACGCCGTCACCAGCCGGGGCACGTTGACGAGGGAGGACGGATCGACCGGCTTGCCGGCGGCAGGATTGGGAGCAGTCACGTGACCTCATGCAAGAGATGATTTGGCTGGATGATACAGGCAAATCCCCTATAAGCCGACACCAAGATGGCGGCGAGCAGCCACCGCGCTGGACACGATAGGCCGCCAATCCTGTGGCCGAAGCGAGGCGTGCCCGGCGGCTGATGCCGCGCGCCAGCAAGCGACGGCACAGCTATCGCGTTTTCGAGCGAACTGGGCGCCGGTTCGGGTGAAGAAAGCGCCTCAAAACAAGAAGCTGGAGCTTCAGTTCTGATTCAATCAGAACTGATAATGCTCTAGCCGCGACCGGGCACGGCGTCCATTCCGCCGACCGCCCGCAGGTCCCGAAGACCCAAGCAGCGCATCCTTGAAAATGATTGAATTATCGATGAATCAGAATGGCCGAGCGAGAACGTTACGGATGCCACCCTGTTCCGGGCTACGGTGTCTTCATCTGAATGTTGGAGTTGGGCGCTTTACCCGGCGCGGCACACTCCACCGTCCCCGTCAGCGGCAATACCGATGAGACACCGGATGAGATCGCCCACTCCGTGCGCGATACCAGCACTGTCCATGCCGCCAGTAATAATTGTGCCAGTGCCGATGACGCGAGTTGGCGCCGGCGATCGCGCCCGCGGTGGCGCCTACCGCTGCGCCCCGTCGGCCGCCGACGGCTCCGCCGATGATGGCACCCGACACGGCTCCTCGCGTTGGGTTACTTTGCGCCTGGACCTCAGCGACAAACATCGTCGTCGCGAGACAGACCAGGGACCAAGCCATCAGGATTCGAATCATGTCGTGCTTCCCGTCCATACGTGCGTCGCTTGCGTGAGCACCAGCGTCATGTCGGTCGACATCGGCGCCGGCGCAGGACCAGCATACGCGATCGAGCCGGACGAAGCGTCTCCAAGAAACCCTGAATTGTCGCGGTGCTTGTACCGAGGGCAGAAGCAATTGATCTGATTGCCAAGGCGCCGGTTTTAGGGCGCCACCAGTTTCTTGCGGATGGCGTAGCGGACCAGCTCGGCGGTTGACGACATTCCGAGCTTGCGCATTGCGGAGGCGCGATGCGTCTCGACCGTCTTCACGCTCAGCTTCAGGATGGCGCTGATGGATCGGTTGGTGTGTCCCTCCGCGATAAGCTGAACCACGCTCTGCTCACGCGACGTCAGCAGCATGTCCGATTTGTTCTGCTTGTTGACCCGGTAATCCTGCAGCAGCTTTTCCAGCAAGGCGCTGGTGAAATACGGCCTGCCGTCGAGCAGGGTTTCGATCGCGGAAATCAGGTGTTTCGTGGCATCCGACTTGAACAGGAAGCCGCGGACGCCAGCCAGAATCGCCTCGCCCAGCAAGTCTTCGTTCTCGTGCATCGTCAGGATCAGGACCTGGGAACGAAGATGAAGCGACTTGAGACGACGGCTGACCTCCAGCCCGTTCATCAGCGGCATCGAATAATCGAGGATCATGATGTCCGGCTGGGTATCCGAAGCCAGCAGCACGGCCTGTTCGCCATTGCTCGCCTCTCCCGTGACGATCCAGTCAGAACGGGTTTCCACGAGCGCCCGAAGCCCGGAACGCACGACTTCATGATCATCCGCAATCGCGATGCGTTTCACGGCGCCGTTCCCGTATGCCAGCCCAGGGCCCATGACGCGGCGGGCAAAGATGCCCGGAAGCAGGACAAGATGACCATACCGGCCGCCCTGCAAAGGGCTATCTCATAAAACCCTGAAATCTCTTGGCGAATGTACTGAATGGGCGTGCCCTCCGCCGTATCCGGGGTATCGCCGGACCGGCCAGCTACACGATTCCCGTTATGTCCTGCCATGCCTCAACCAGCCGTGCCTGGCCCCGTAAGGACTGGCTCCTCGGCCGAAATCACGTTCAGCTTGCACTGAGAGGCCGCCCGATGCGCCTCCGTGAACCCTGAGACCGGCTGGTAAATGTACTGATCGGCCCCGGCTCCGCCAAGGGTTCCTCCGCAACGGCCCCGCCCCGCCACGTACACCCTGTCATGCTTCGACCAGGTTTGCCCGAACCGCGTACCGGACCAGCCCGGCGGTCGAATTGACGTTGAGCTTGCGCATCGCGGCTGCCCGGTGCGCCTCCGTCGTCTTCACGCTGAGACTGAGGATCGCACTGATGCTCTTGTTGCTGTAGCCCTCCGCGACCAGCTTCACCACGAGCTGCTCGCGCGGCGTAAGCCCCTGGCTTTTCTCCGGGGCGACGCATGATCCGTGATCCAGTTCGTTCAGGCAGCTCCTGGTGCAGAACGGCTTGTGCAGAAGCAGCGAATCGACGGCGGCCAGCAACAGCTTGTTCGCGTCCGATTTCAGGATGAAAGCGCGTGCGCCGGCCTGGAAGGCCTGTTGCGCGAGCAGAGTGGAATCGTGCACCGTGAAGATCAATACCTCAGTCTCCAGCGGATATTCCTTGATCCGCCGCGCCACCTCCACCCCCGTCATCCGTGGCATGGAGAAGTCGACGATGGCCACATGGGGACGGTTTTCGATAGCGGCGGCAACCGCCTTGCTGCCGTCGTTGACTTCGGCGACGACCTCCCAGTCCATCCGCAGCCCGAGCACCGCCCGCAGCCCCGACCGGACGGCTTCGTGATCATCAGCGATGAGAATCCGCTTCATGGAAGAGCCTCCGAAGTCGTCGATGCTACAACCATGTTCCGATCACCCGGCGGATAAACGTCCACTCTCGGTGATCGGTGCTTCATTCGGTACCCACGCTGACCGTGACCGGCTTTCGCCGGCTGCGCTTCATCGCAAGCCCATGCGGAAAGACCGCGCGCAGTACCGTTCCGGAGGGCCGCGTCGCTGGATCGGATCGGATATCGAGCGTACCCCCGATCTGCTCAAGCCTTGCCCTCATCGCGGGAATTCCAACGCCCATCGATCTCGCTCCGGTCGAAAGACCTCGCCCATTATCGCTGATCGTCAACCGGAAATGGCTGTCCGTCGCGTCGAGGACGATTTTGACCTCGGTGGCTCTCGCGTGGCGAAATACGTTCGCGAGAGCTTCCTGAACGACCCGCAACAGCGAGCGTTGCTTCTCGTAGGGCAGCCGATCGACGTCGGAGGAAACCGCGTGGCTCACGCGCAACGATGTACGAGAAGCAAAACCTTGGGCGTACTGCTCGATCGTCGCCTTCAAGCCATCGGCCGTCAGATTCTGGGGATGCAGCAGATAGGCGAAGGCGCGGATTTCCCTCAACGCCGCATCGAGCGATGCTTCGATGTCATCGCAAAGCCGCTCGTTGACCGCCGAACCGCCGATGCCGGCGCGAACCCGCATCAGGCCGAGGCTCGCGGCGATCAGATGCTGGCAGGTCGAATCATGGAGATCGGATGCAATACGCTGCTGAATACCTTCCTGAATGGAGATGAGGCTCCGGCCCGAGGGCTCGTCCGCGGCGCTCTCCAGATACTCGTTGCGCAAAATCCGATGGCTGCCGATCAACCGGACGGTGGCGCCCGTGGCGGAATCCAGGACTGGAACGACAGTCGTCTCGAAATTATTCCGCAAGCCGCCAAGCATGAGTTGCCGACGAATCCTGACTTCAGCCCCATCCGTCTGGCACGACTGGAGGGCCTCGCGAACCGATTTGGCGTCTTCCCTGCCCAGGCAGTCGGCGACATCCATCCCGCGGACCTCCTCCGACGTGATGCCGAGCCGGGCCTCGAACGCCGGATTGATCCCTTCGTACGCAAATCGTCCGCCATGCGAAGGACGAACTGCAAAGAGCAAATCCTCTGTGAAATTCCAGTACAACCGGTCGCAGGTTTCTTCGGAGCCGATCCGCAGCCACTCTCCGACATTGGCCCGATCCGAACTCGCCGACGAGAGAACTGTCTAGCTTCACGGTACGCACCTACTCTTCCCAAACTCCCTGAACTGGATCACGAGGATCGTTGTAGAGAGTCCTTTCATGCCCCTGCGGGCAGGCGACGCACCTCAGGGCTGAGAGCCAGTATACACCGTTCGGGGGAACAGACCACAAAGGTTCCAACGAGGCTGGGTCAAAATCTCGATAAATCAGAATGGGTTCAAGCGCGCGAAGAGACAGTATAAATACGGAATACACAGAATTGGCATCCGGCAAAGGCCCGGGCCCTGCAGTTAACACGCGCTCCAAAACAGCCAGCGAGGCGCTAACGCGTCAGATTGTTTGTCAATCATCTAAGCGTGACCTTGGTCTCGCGAGCTTAACTGATCGAGCCGAACAAACTTCGACCTCCTGCTGCTTGGCTGAAATAATTTCGTGTCAGGGCTTTGTCTTGGGCTGCGGGAGTATCGCCCTGCGAACCTTTGCTTCCATCCGCCGTTGATCCGGGCCTTGCCCAGCCCGCCGTTCGCGGCCGCACTTTTCCGCTCGCGGAAATTTCAGCGCAGCGGCAGCTCACGCACCGCTACGCGCCGGCGAGTGCAAACAGAATGGCCAGAAGCGGAACGAGCGACGCTACGCGATCATCGTCGCGACCACCAGCGCCACCTGGTTCGGCCCCCTGGCTCCGGCATCGCCGAACAGATGAAACGACAGGCCCACCGATACGATCAACGACGCGATTGGAATGACAGCTTCGCCAAACGTCGGGGGAGGCCGTTGGCGAGCCACATCCATCGCGATCCCTCGATCACTTCTTTTTCTTGGCAGGTTCAGGCTTGTCTTCGGGATTCGGTGCCGGCGCTGGCTGTCCGAACAGCGGCGTCGTTGGCCGCTTCAAGCGGTCCATGCCCATGTCATTGCGAAATTCTTCCGAGTCGAGCCGTTGCGACCGGTCTGCGCCGTCGCGCTGCGCGAAAGCCGTCGAGCCCAGCGCCAGCGGGACTGTCATGAGCAATCCCGCGACAAGCATCTTTCTCATCAGCAATCTCCGCGCTGCCTGGCCGATCAGAAAGCAAACTGAAGCCGCGGCCCGATGTCAATGTTCCGGTAATGGCGTATCGCCACGTTGGAAAAGCGTTCCTCGAATGCAATGCTCGTGGTCAAGGCGACGCTTGGCGTGAAGTTGTACTTCACTCCCAGAGACACCGAATAGATCTGATCCTGCCGGCCTGCATTGATGCCCTTGGTGAACCAAAAGGCTTCGAAGAATGGTGACGACACGATTGCCCAGCGTTCGTTTATTCTGGCTTCGATACCGAGTGCGAAATCAAGCCTGAAATATTCGGGAAAGTCGCGATCGGCGAAGCGGTAACGCGCCTGCATGAACGGTGAGAACACGATGTAGCTGTTGACGACGAAGTCGCGAGAAACCGCCCCCTTGACGTCGTAGGCGGTGAACAGGTGATCGCCGTAGATATTGGCGAATTCGTACCTGTTTTCGAAGATGGCACTCGCCCGCCAGCCGGAGATGTTCTGATTCAACCGCGCGCCCCACAGCCCCATCGACGCGCTGGCGTCACTCTCTCTCGAAAATGCATCGATGTCGCTGCGGACATAAAAGCGGTAGGTCAGATCCGACGTCAGCCTGCCGTCCAGCCGCAGCGACAGGTCGCTGTTGCCGAACCAGTCGCTCACGCGATTGTCGCGGCTGAAATAGGCGTTGTCCGTCCAGATCGTACCCAGCGATCCGAACATGCTGACGGTGGGCGCCCACGACGGTGGCTGGTAGTTCTCCTTCTGAATCGTTTCGACAGTGTAATCCGCAGCCCTGCCTTCGCTCGCGACGGCAACGACCAATGACAGGGCGAGAAGCATTCGCTGTCCACGCATTGGCGCCTCCGATACAGCTCGATAACTTCGGCTCACGCAAAACCCGCTTTCATCGTCGAGACGCAACCAACTGCGAGTCGGATCATCCGACCGCAGTTGGCAGAACGTCTCGTTTGCCTTCACGGCCGGGAGACACTCCCTCCCGGGAATTCCCAGACCAGACCCACGACCGGCCTAGTAATCCACCGCGTCCCGGATGATTGGACAGGTCATGCAATGACCGCCGCCACGGCCACGGCCCAGTTCCGCTCCGACGATGGTAATCACTTCGATCCCCTGCTTGCGCAGCAGGGTGTTGGTGTAGGTGTTGCGATCGTAGGCGAAGACGACGCCAGGGGACGCACAGACCAGATTCGCGCCACTGTCCCACTGCGTTCGCTCGCGCATATAGGCATTGCCGCCGGTTTCGACGACGCGCAGCTTCTTCAGCCCCAGCGCGCCGGCCACGGTGTCGAGGAACGGCTTTTCATCCTTGCGCAGCTCGACGCCGGAAGGGTTGTTCGCCGGCCGGTAGGAATATGCGGTGATGTTGTTGACGATGTCGGGATACATCAGGACGCAATCGCGGTCGGCAAAGGTGAAGATCGTGTCCAGGTGCATCGCCGCGCGCAGCTTCGGCATGGCTGCCACGATGACGCGTTCCGCCGCCTTGTTCTTGAACAGCGCCGCCGCGACCTGGCTGATGGCCTGGCGCGACGTGCGCTCGCTGAGGCCGATCAGAACATTGCCCTTGCCGATCGGCATCACGTCGCCGCCCTCGAACGTGGAGAGGCCGTGGTCCTTGGTCGGGTCGCCCCACCAGACCTTGACCTTGCCGGCAAAGTCCGGATGGAACTTGTAGATGGCGGTAGCGAGGATCGGCTCTTCATGCCGCGCCGGCCAATAGAGCGAGTTGAGCGTGACGCCGCCATAGATCCAGCAGGTGGTATCCCGCGTGTAGAGCGTGTTGGGCAGCGGCGGCAGCAGATATTCGGTCATCCCCGCGGCTTCACGGACCAGCCTCAGCGTCTCGCCGCCATGGGCTTCCGGGAAGTCATGCGTCGACACGCCGCCGATCAGGGTTTCGGCGAGATCGCGCGGCTTGAGGCTTTCGAGATAGCCGCGGAGTTCGTCGACCAGGCCGAGCCCGACCTGGTCAGGAACGATCTGGTTGTCGAGGATCCACTTCCTCGCTTCCGGGATCGCCACCGTCTCGGTCAGCAGATTGTGCATCTCGACCACTTCGATGCCGCGGTCACGCATCTTCTGCACAAAATCGAAATGGTCGCGCTTGGCGTTTTCCACCCACAACACGTCATCGAAGAGCAGCGTGTCGCAGTTCGAGGGCGTCAGCCGCTGATGGGCGCGGCCGGGCGCGCAGACCATTACCTTGCGGAGTTGGCCGACTTCCGAGTGGACACCAAAGGGAGTTTGCGTTGCCTGCTGTGCCATGCTGGTTCTCTTCGGAGTTGCGTTGCCTAGATGGTGATGTAGCCGGTGGCCAATCCATGGACGCCGACGGCAGCCGCCGATCGCGGCTGCGATGAAGATGGCCCACTCGATCGGGGTAAAGATCTTCGCCTTCTGTTCGAGCCGCGCCCAGAAGTACAGCGCAGTGCCGGGCACGTAGAGGATCAACGACAGCAGCAGGAACTTCATTCCGGCGGCATAGATCAGGAACAGCGTGTAGATGACGGCGATGCTCGCAAATATCAGGTCACGCGTTCGATCACCGGGATCCCTGTCATAAGTCTCCCCCCGCCTGACGATCAGGAGCCCGTAGGCTGCGACCAGCAGGAACGGGATCAGCGACATCACGCTCGTCAGATTGAGCATCAGCGCAAACGCATCCTGCGACCAGTAGGTGCTGATGACGAAGAGCTGAACGATCGCGTTGGTGAGCCAGAGCGCCGCCGCCGGCACCTTGTTGGCGTTTTCGGTACCGAATAGCGCGGGCATGTCCTTGGTCCGGCCGGCGGCGGAGAGCACCTCGGCGCAGATCAGCGACCAGGCGAGATAGGCGCCCAGCACCGAGACCAGCAGCCCGACGCTGACGAAGATGGCGCCCCAGTGCCCGACGATCGCCTCCAGCACCGTCGCCATCGACGGCTGCCGCATGCCGGCGATCTCGGCACGTTGAAGCACCGCATAGGGCAGCATGGTCACGAGCACCATCAGGCTGGTGACGATCAGAAAACCGAAGATGGTCGCGGCGCCGACATGCGAGCGTTCCTTGGCGTAGCGCGAATAGACGCTGGCGCCCTCGATTCCGAGGAAAACAAACACCGTGACCAGCATGGTCGCGCGGATCTGCTCGAACAGGCTCGTTTCCGGCATGCCGACGCCGCCCCAGAAATTGGCGCTGAACATGTCGGCCTTGAACGCGAAAATCAGGATGACGATGAAAACGACGATCGGCACGATCTTAGCGACCGTCACGATGGTGTTGATCGCGGCCGCCTGCTGCACGCCGCGCAGGATCATGAAGTGGAACATCCAGATCCCGATCGAGGCAATGATGATCGCGGTCACCGTGTTGCCGTCGCCAAAGACCGGGAAGAACGCTCCCAGCGTCGATTTGATCAGGACCCAGTAGGAAACGTTGCCGATGCAACTCCCGATCCAGTAGCCAAAGGCCGAGAGGAAGCCGGGATAGTCGCCAAACCCCTCTTTCGCATAGGCATAGACGCCGGCATCGAGTTCAGGCTTTCGTTCCGCAAGCGCCTGAAACACCCGCGCCAGCATGTACATGCCGCCTGCGGCAATGCACCATGCGAGGATGGCGCCGAAGGGTCCTGTTGCAATGCCAAAGGTGCGCGGCAGCGAGAAGATGCCCGAGCCGACCATCGAGCCGACCACCATCGCGGTCAGCGCGAACAGCGAGAGCTTCTGGATTGAAGGCGTCCCCGTCATTTTTTTGGACCTCGAGCCGCAAGCGGTGAGCATCGGGCCGGTCAATTTGCCCCATGCACGCAGCGTATGCCCCGCTTGTGGCCCGAAACATCGGGTGATTACCTAATCGAAGCTCGGGATTCCCCCGCAAGAAATAGGGCACTCACGCGCCAGACGACGGAGCCGGTGCTTCCTTGTCCCCGAACCACGTCACATACAGGGTCGGCAGGAACACCAGCGTCAAAACGGTCGCCACCAGCAGGCCGCCCATGATCGCATATCGCCATCGGCCCCCAGAACACGGTCGGCGCGATGGGAATCATCCCGAGAACGGTCGACACCGCCGTCAGCATGATCGGCCGGAAGCGCGAGCTGGAGGCGTCCACCGCCGCCTCCCACGGTCCCTTGCCCTGCGCACGTTCGGCGTCGATCTGGCTGATGAGAATGACGGCGTTCTTGCTGATCATCCCCAGCAGCGCAAGAACGCCGAGGATCGTCACGAAACCCATCGGCCTGCCTGACAGCAGCAACGCGGCCACCACGCCGATCATGCCGAGCGGCGCCACGCTGACGACCATGATCAACCGCGGAAAACTCTGCAGTTGCATCATCAGGACCGTGAACATCACGAACAGCATCAGGGGCACGACGGCGACGCACCGATGCCTGCGATTTCTGGCTCTCTTCAACGGTCCCGCCGACTGTCACCTTGTAGGACGCCGGAAGCGTTTTCTTCAGCTTCTCCATGGCGGGCGCCAGCGCAGCCACCACCGTATCCGGCAACACGCCGCCGCTGACGCCGGCGCGCACCGTCAGCGTCGGAACGCGATCGCGCCGCCAGATCAGGGGGTATTCCTGCGCGTATTCGAAGGTCGCGAACTGGTTGAGCGGCACCGTCTGTCCGCCGGGCAACGGCACCTGGAGCGTCCGCAAATTGTCCAGCGAGACACGCTGCTCATCGATGGCGCGGACGAGTACATTGACGAGATAGATGTCGTCGCGGACCTGGGTCACGCTGGTGCCCGAGATCGCGGTGTTGAGCACGCTGGCGATCGCTTGCGAGCTGAGACCGAGACGGCGCGCCTCGTCCTGATTGACGCGGATGCGTACCTGGCGCTCCGGTTCCATCCAGTCGAAATTGACGCTTCGGCGTCCGGACTGCTCGCAAGCACCTGTCCGACCTCGAGCGCGATCTCGCGTACCTTGCTCACGTCGGGGCCACTGACGCGATACTGCAACGGCCATCCGACCGGCGGACCAAGGTCGAGCGGGGAAACCTGGGATACGGCGGCAGGGAACTCATCCGCCAGCAGCTTCTCCAGTCTTGCGTGCAGCCGATCGCGAGCCGCGACGTCCTTTGCAATGACGACCGCCTGCGTGAAGAAGTTGTTCGGGCAATTCCACATTGAGCGGCAGATAGAAACGGATGGCGCCCCGTCCGACATTGGTGCTCCAATGATCGACGTCCGGATCCTTGGCCAGCGCTTCATCAATGCGCTTGGCTGCCGTCTCGCTGGCATAGATCGATGCGTTCTGCGGCAGGCTGACGTCCACGAGCAGTTCGGGCCGGTCGGACGACGGGAAGAACTGTCGCGGGATCAGCGGCAGCGCAAGAATCGACGCGACGAAGAGTGCCAGCGAGACGGCGATCGTCACCCATTTGGCGCGCATCGCGAGCGTGAGGAAGCTCCGGTAAATGCGAAATACCCTGCCCGGCTCCGCATTTGCTTTCTGCTTGGGCGGCTTGAGGATGACGACGCCCATCAGCGGCGTGAAGATGACGGCAACGATCCACGACACCAGAAGTGCAATTGCGACCACCGCAAACAGCGAGAACGTGTATTCGCCGGCCGAACTCGCCGCAAAGCCGACCGGTATGAAACCGGCGATCGTCACCAGCGTGCCGGCGAGCATCGCGAAGGCGTGGCTCCGGATAGGCGAAAGTCGCAGCCTCCAACTTGCTGTCGCCCAGCGCCAGCCGGTTGAGCGTCGAGTCCGTCGTCGTCATCGCATCGTCGACCAGCAACGCCAGCGCAATGATCAGCGCTCCGAGCGATATTCGCTGCATGTCGATGCTGGCGAGTTCCATGATCGGAAACACAATGGCCAACGTCAGCGGGATCGCCAGCGCGATGATGAGGCCGGGACGGACCCCGAGGCTGATGAAACTCACTGCCAGGATGATGGCAATCGCCTGCAGGAGCGACGACATGAACTCGTTGATCGCACCGTCCACCACCACGGCCTGGTCGGCGACGAGGCTCGGCTCGATGCCGATCGGAAGGTCCGCGGTGACCTCCTTCATCACCGTCTTGATGTTGCGGCCAAGCGCGAGAATGTCGCCGCCGTCGCGCATCGAGATCGCAAGACCGATGGCCGGCTTGCCATTGGTCCGGAACATCGGCTGCGGCGGATCGACATAGCCGCGCCGAACCGTGGCGATATCGCTCAGCCGAAGTGTGCGGCCGCCGACGGTGAAGTTGACGCCGGCGATATCCTGCTCGGATTCGAATCCGCCTGACACGCGAAGGGAAATGTTCTCCTGGCCGGTTTGAATCGTTCCGGCCGGGCGCACGATGTTCTGCGCCTGCAGCGCCGCGAACAGCGCGGTTCGGTCGATACCGAGGGTGGCAAGTTCCTGCGTGGAGAACTCGACAAAGATCACTTCGTCCTGGGCGCCCAGGAGTTCGATCTTCGATACATCAGGCACCTGAAGCAGCCGCGAACGGATGTCTCTCGACCCGAGTCCCGCAACTCCCGCTGCGTGAAGCCGTCGCTGGTGAAGCCGTAAATGATGCCGAACGTGTCGCCGAAGTCGTCGTTGAAGCCCGGACCGATGACGCCGGCAGGCAGCGTATGCCGCATGTCGCCAACGCTCTTGCGCACCTGATACCAGGTATCGGCAACCTCCTTTGCGTTCGCGCTTCCCTTCAGGTTGACGAAGATCGTGGTGAGGCCGGCGCGGGTGAAACTGCGCAGGAAGTCCAGATGCGGCGTTTCCTGCAACTGACGTTCGATCCGCTCCGTCACCTGCTTCATCGTCTCTTCGGACGTAGCCCCCGGCCACGCCGCCTGAACGATCATGGTCTTGATGATGAACGAGGGATCCTCATTCCGGCCCAGCCGAGAATACGCGAGCGAGCCGGCAATCACCGCAACCAGCATGGCATAGACGACGAGCGAGCGGTGTTTGAGCGCCCATTCAGAAAGATTGATTTCATCGTTCTGCCCCGAGCACGCGCACCTTCTGGCCGGGATGGAGCGCCTGCACGCCGGCCGTGACGATGATCTCGCCGATGTCCAGCCCCCGGTCGATGATCACGTTCGACTGGTTAAATCGCAGGATGTCGACGTTGCGCGCGGACACCAGCTTGGTCGAGGGATCGACAATCCACACCGCCGGCTGCTGGTTCAGTCGCGTCAGTGCCGTTGCCGGTATGTCGATGATCAGGCCCGGAACTGGTTTCGACGCGTCCGTTCACGGTCGCACCCAGCCGCATCGCCGCGGGAGGATCCGTCAGGCCGACCTTGACCTCGAACGTTCGTGTCACGGGATCGGCCTGTGCTGCGACCTCGCGAATCGCGTCCCTGCGCCGTCACCTTCGGATCGTCCGTCAGGCTGACGACGACCCGCAGGTCGGGTGGTGCGGATCTCACCAATTGCGCTGGAACATCGAACACCGCGTCGCGGCCATCCTGCCGGGCGATCCTTGCGATCATCTGCCCGGCCTGAACCACTTCACCGGCGGACGGACCGGTCGCAATGATCTTGCCCGGCGCGTCGGCCCTGAGTTCGGTGAAACCGACGAGGTCGTGGGCGGCGCTCAGCGCTGCCTCCGCCGCATCGACCTGCGCCTGCGCCGTCTGCCGCGCCTGCGTGGTGACCTCGTAACTGGGCGCGCGTCGTCCACCCCTGCGCCAGCAACGTCTCCTGCCGCTCGTACTGATTGCGCGCCTGCACCAACTGGCCCTGCGCGGCGGCAAGAGCGGCCTTCGCCTGACGCAACGAATTCTGCTCGTTCTGGGACTCCAACTGCGCCAGCACCTGGCCCGCCTCGACGCGATCGCCGAGCTTGGTGTGGTTCACCAGCACCCGCCCCGGTATCCGGAACGCGACGCTGACCTCGTCCTCGGCTTCGATGCGTCCGGTGAAAGTCAGGGGTATCGGCTGTCCCGCTTTTCGACCGTCGACCGTCCGGACCGGGCGCGGCGTCGGCGCAGCCTCCTTTTCAGCTTCTCTCCCGCACGCTCGCCAGCGTCAGCGAGACACTGCTGCCACAAGCATGAACGTGAATGTGTTTCGAGGTGTCGCCTGGCGCCGCGCATAACCATAAGCCTTTCGAATTCCGGAAAAGCCGCCGGGCGCGGACAGCCTCCTCGGTGATGCGGTTTCCCCGGCATTTTCGCCGGCTTCCTTGCCGAAACAGTGACCTCGGGCATCAGTAAATCTACCGGTGTACCCGGATGCAATCGTGGTTATACCTAGGCGCGCTCCAGGAGAATTCCCGGCCCTCGATCAGGCAATCACCTGATATCCGCAGTTTCGTGGTATGCGCATGATGTGATCCCCTGAGGAAGGTAATCGGGCGAGGCATCGGCGTGGACTGATGTCCTGCACGGCTATTTCGTCGGTCCGAGGACTTGTGCTCAAAGCCGCGCCAATGGGACGTAACCCGATGCCGATTGAGGAGTCCGGCATGACAGGATCCTCGGAAGAGACGTGCCCGCTCAGGCATCCGGGAAATTCCGCTGACTCGAGCAGACGCATGGTGGTCGAGCGCGGTCTCGCGAGCGGCATGGTTCCTCGGCCTCTGGCTGGTGCTTGCCGGCGCCGATACGGCGCGATATTCCCGCCGCTGCGGTCGCCATCGTCGCAGCGACCTGGACAAGCCTGCGTCTGCTGGAGCCGCGGCCTCGCGGCGCTCGCCTCGTCGCCATCGTCGCAACTGGCGTTGCTGTTCCTGTACCACTCCATCGTGGCCGGAGTGGACGTCGCAAGGCGCGCGCTCGATCCCCGATTGCCCCTGCACCCCGGATTTGTCGCCTATCCGACCCGCCTTTCGCGGGGCGTGCGCCGTAACGTGTTCACGACCCTCACCAGCCTGCTGCCCGGCACGGTGCCGACCGGACAGGAAGACGATTTGATCCTCTATCACTGCCTCGACGTCGGGCAGCCGGTGGTGGAAGAACTTGCTGCGGAGGAAGCGGCCCTGGTGCGAGCGCTCTACAATGACTGAGTTTCTGGCCGCCGCGGTAGGCTTCATCCTGGCGATGCTGGCGCTGGGGCTGGTGTCGATCCTGCGCGGGCCAGGCGATACCGACCGCATGATGGCGGCGCAGTTGATCGGGACCGGCGGTATTGCCGTATTGCTGCTGCTCGGCACCGTGACCGGCGTGCCGGCGGCCGTCGACGTCGCATTGATCCTCGCACTTCTCGCAACCTTCGCCTCCATCGCGTTCGTCAAGAAGGGGCTTTCCCGCCTCGAGGCCGATAGCGTCAGATCACGGAGGATCGATGAGTTTCGCACGTCGACATCCTGACGATCGCGGCGGTATCGGCCGGCGCGTTCTTCTTCCTGGCCGGCACGGTCGGTCTCCTCCGCTTCCCCGATACGCTGACGCGCCTGCATGCGCTCACCAAGGCGGACAATCTCGGCCTCGGTCTCGTCGTGCTTGGACTGGTGCTGCAGGCCGAAACCCTGCGCGATGGACTGAAGCTGGTCAGCATCTGGCTGCTGGCGCTGCTGGCGGGTGCAACGGTTTCCCAATTGATCGCGCGCAACGCGCGCCAGGGCGGGTTGATTAAAGGCGGGTCGGTTAAAGGCGGATCGGTCAAATGAGCATCGCAACGGTCTTCGAGATCGTGCTCGCCCTCGTGGTGCTGGGCCTCGGCATCTGGACGATCGCCGTACGCGAAACCTACTCCGCGGCAGTCGGCTTCGTTGCCTACGGCCTGCTGGTTGCGCTGATCTGGGTGCGTCTGGACGCTGTCGATGTCGCGCTGACCGAGGCTGCCATTGGCGGCGGCCTCGGTGGCGTTTTGCTGTTGGGGGCCGCCGCGCGATTGCGCGACGTCAAGATCGCAGTTGCAGAAACGCCGGGCAAAGCCGTACGCGTGATCGCGGCCCTCTTGTCCATGTCGATCACGGCCGCCCTCGCCGCGGCCATCCTGCTCATGCCGGATCCTGCGCCGACGCTCGCGCCCGCAGCCGTCGCCAACGCCGCGGCGACGACCCTGGCCAATCCTGTCACCAACGTCTTGATGGCGTTCCGCGCGATGGATACCGCGCTTGAGAAGGTCGTCCTCCTGCTGGCGATCGTCGGCGTATGGTCGCTTGCACCGGACCGCGCCTGGGGCGGCCGCCCGGGACCGCGCCACCATGCCGATCCCCAGGGCATTCTGGCCTTTCTGGCGCGGCTGCTGCCGCCGATCGGCATCGTCGTCGGCACCTATGTCCTGTGGACCGGAGCCGATCATCCCGGCGGCGCGTTTCAAGGTGGCGCAATTCTCGCGGCGATGTGGCTGCTCGTCATCATGGCCGGGATGGCCGACACGCCGCCCGTGAACAGCCGATGGCTGCGCTTCTTCCTGATCATCGGCCCCGGTCTGTTTCTCGTCGTCGGCCTCGGCGGGCTGCTATTCGGCGCGGCGTTCCTTTCCTATCCGCTCGCATTCGCCAAGCCACTGATCCTGGGCATCGAGGTCGCGATGATCCTGACGATCGCGGCCACGCTTGCGCTATTGCTCGCCGGCGCCCCGGAACGGAGCGCCGAGCCATGAGCACCGTCACCGTATTCGGATTATGCGCCGCCGCCGCGGTCGGGCTTGGGATCTACGGCCTTGTCACCAATCCGGAACCGCTTCGCAAGATCATCGCTTTCAACGTGATCGGCAGCGGTGTCTTCCTGCTGTTCGGCGTCATCGGGCGCAGGGGAGCGGCGGCCGGCCTCGGCAATGATCCGGTGCCGCAGGCCCTGGTCATCACCGGCGTCGTCGTCGCCTTTTCCGCAACGGCACTCGCGATCGCCGCTGCTGCTGCGGCTGTTCGAGACTGCCGGCTCCACGACGCTGCGCAATGGCGCCATCACGGGCGCCGGCCCCGATCCGTCTGGTGATTGATGCCGATTCCGGACGCAACAACCACGGGCGGCTCTCTGCTGGTACTGTCGATCGTCGTCCCGGTCGCCGGCGTGCTGCTGGCGTTCCTGCTCGGCGAACGTTACGTCCGGCCGATCGCGCTGATAGCGCTTCCGCCTGGACTGGCGATTGCCGCGGCGGTGCTCGTGTTGCTGCCGCAGGGCAATGGCCATCTCGTCTATCTGCTCGGCGGCTGGACGCCACCGCTCGGCGTGGCGTTGCGCGCGGACGGATTGTCGGCGGTGATGCTGGCGATCACGGCCGTCGTGATCTCCGGCGTCGCGATTTTTGCAACCGCCGATTTTCGTGCCGCTGACGGCGCGGCCCGCGCGCCGTTCGCGTTCTGGGTCTTGCTGCTGGCGATCTGGGGCGCGCTGAACACGATCTTTGTCGCTGGCGACATGTTCACGCTCTATGTCGCGCTGGAATTGCTGACATTCGCCGCGGTGCCGCTGGTCTCGCTGGATGGCCGCCCGGAGACGCTGCAGGCCGCGATACGATACCTGCTGTTCGCGCTGCTCGGCTCCGTGCTGTATCTGCTCGGCACAGCGCTGCTCTATGGCCGCTATGGCACACTCGATATCGTGCTGCTGTCGCAGCGCGTGGCATCCGATCCTGCAACGATCGTTGCCGCCGCGCTGATGACAACCGGCCTTCTGGCCAAGACCGCGCTTGTTCCCGCTGCATCTCTGGCTGCCGCCAGCCCACGCTGGCGCGCCGGCGGCAGCCAGCGCGATCCTGTCGGCTCTCGTCGTGAAGGGATCGTTCTTCATCGTCGTGCGGCTCTGGTTTCAGGTGATGCCGGGCACTGCCCGGTTTTGCCGCCGCGCAACTGCTCGCCGCGCTCGGCGCGGCGGCGATCGTGTTCGGGAGCGTCGTCGCGCTGCGCCAGGCGCGGCTGAAACTGCTGATTGCGTATTCGACGCTGGCCCAGATCGGCTATCTGTTCCTGATGTTTCCGCTCGCGCTTCGCCCCCTCGGGCAAGCTCGAGAGTAACGCAGCCCTCGCCGGCGGCCTGCTGCAGGCGATCTCGCATGCGACCGCAAAGGCGGCGATGTTCATGGCGGTTGGAGCGATCTACGCCGGCATCGGCCACGACCGTATCGCCGGACTTCGCGGTGTCGCGCGGGCCCTGCCCCTGAGCATCCTGACCTTTGCCCTCGGCGGCATCGCATTGATGGGTGTCCAACCGGGCGGCGCATATCTGGCAAAGGAGCTGTTGCTCCAGGCGGCGACGGACACAGGTCAATGGTGGTGGGAGGTCGTGCTCCAGGCTGGCGGCATGTTCACGGCCGCCTATGTCGTGCTGGTCCTGGCGCATGCGATGGCGCCTTCCGACAAGCCGATTGTCCTGACCGGCCCGGGGCTGCGTCTTCGGGACATGGCGCCGCTCGTGCTGGCGCTGTGCTCGCTCGTGCTCGGCCTGATACCGTGGGGGCCGTATCTGCCGGTCCCGGGCGACATGACACCGAGTTTCTTCGGTCCCGGCGCGCTCGCAAAGTTGCTCATACCGGTCCTGGGGGGCGTGGTGCTGGCAATCCTGTTCAGCCCCTGGCCGCATCCGCTCGCGTCGTCGACGATCTGGAAACCCTTCGCGAGGGTGATTGCTCCCGTCCGATACGCGTGCGTCGCCCTCGGCACCCTGATCGAACGAGGCAACGACATTCTTTGCCAATGGTCTGCGGCCAGCATCTCGCTTCTCTCGCTGGCGCTGGCGTTCGGCTTGCTGATGCTCGCCGCGTAAATCTTCGCCTAACGCCGGCCGCCCATCAGGCGCAGCAGCATCATGAACAGGTTGATGAAGTTGAGGTAAAGCGAGAGCGCGGCGATCACCGACTTGCGGCCCGCCGAAACGTCATCGTCCGCGCTGTCATACATCGACTTGATCCGCTGCGTGTCATAGGCGGTCAACCCCGCAAAGACGCCGACACCGATGATCGAGATCATCCAGTCAAGTCCGCTCGACCTCAGGAACAGGTTGACGAGACTTGCGATGATGATGCCGATCAGGCCCATGAACAGGAACGTGCCGAAGCCGGACAGGTCGCGCCGCGTGGTGTAGCCGAACAGGCTGAGCGCGCCGAACATCGCGGCTGCGATGACGAAGACGCGCGTGATCGAGGAACTGGTGTAGATGTGCAGCAGCGTCGAGAGCGACACGCCGACCAGCGCCGCATAGATGAAGAACAGAAGTCGCGCCGTTTCCACGGATAGCGTGTTGATGCGGGCGCTGATGAAGAATACCAGTCCGAGCGGCGCCAGGATGAACACCCACATCAGTGGACTTTGCAGCAGTTCGGGACCCGTGAACTGATAGGTCAGCCACGCTGCGACGGCCGTCAGGCCGACGCCCATGGCCATGTAGCGGTAGATGCGCAGCATGTGGTCGCGCAGCCCGGCATCGATCGCGAGCGTGCTGCCGACCGCACCCGAGGCGTGCAGGTTTTGATCATAGTCGGACATCGCTGGCCTCCTCTTGCGCGCACATGACAAGGACCAGCTTGGTCCCCTGGCACCGCCTGCGACATCGGAAAATAACCCGAGCGGCGGCGGATAAATTACCTTAACTCCGCAGCGCGGGCATCCCGGGCGGCTGCCTTCCCTCGCCTTGCAAAACAGCAATCCGCCTCGCCGCCGGCGTCTCATTCCTTTGGCTGAGGTCCCTTACCCATTTGTCACTGGAGGCCAGTGGCGCTTGGGCCTAATCCCGAACGTATGCGCTACTTCTTTCATATTGTCGACAAATACGGGCTTTCTCCCGACGGGACCGGATGCGAGTACCCGGACCGGGACGCCGCGATCCAGCACGCCAAATACGTGGCGGCGGAACTGGCAAAGGCCGGCGAATTCTTCCGTTCGAGCTTCGTGCTGGTTGCCGGAAGCAAGATTCCGGATCCCAGGTCCAACCGCGAATAACGCGCAGCTACATTTCTCTCGGGCGACTGGAGGAGGCACCGCGGGGATCGCCCCTGCCTTCTACAGAGAAACCCTGATGTGCGAACGGGGACGCTGACTCTAAGGTTGCAGTTCAAGGGGTGACCGGCTTCCCGCGATCAGAGCCGCCACCGCGCTCGCTTATTGTCCGATTGGAAGGCCCTCCGTCATGGCCGGTTCGCCGAACGAGGTCGATCAGAAGCTCTCGCGCGGTGCGCTGGTCGCGCTGGTGATCGGCTCGATGGTCGGTTCAGGCATTTTCGCATTGCCGGCATCGTTCGGAAGGGCCACCGGGGTTCTCGGCGCGCTGATCGCATGGCTGATTGCGGGCACCGGCATGCTGATGCTGGCGCTGGTCTTCCAGACACTGTCGCGGCGCCGGCCGGACCTCGATGCCGGCATCTACGCTTACGCCAAGGCCGGGTTCGGCGACTATATCGGCTTTGCGGCGGCGGCCGGCTACTGGATCGGATGCTGTCTCGCCGACGTCGCCTGCCTCATCCTGATCAAGGCAACGCTCGGACAGTTCTTTCCTGTCTTCGGTGACGGCACGACACCGATTGCGATCGTTTCGGCATCCCTGCTGCTGTGGGCCGTCCATTTGCTGGTGCTGCGTGGCATCAAGGGAGCGGCCACGCTCAACACGATCGCAACCTATGCCAAGATCATCCCGATCCTGTTGTTCATCGGGGTCGCCGTCATGTTCCTGGACCGGGACCTGCTCACCCGGAATTTCTGGGGGGCGGAACAGCCGAGCATCGGTGAAGTGTTCAGTCAGGTTCGCAGCACCATGCTGCTGACCGTATTCGTCTTTGTTGGAATCGAGGGAGCGAGCGTCTACTCGCGCTATGCCCGCGACCGTTCGGACATCGGGATCGCGACCGTCGCTGGATTTCTGAGCGTGCTCTCCCTCCTCGTTCTGGTGACGATATTGTCCTACGGCGTGCTGCCGCGACAGGATCTCGGCGGCCTGCCGACCCCGTCGATGGCCGGCGTCATGGAGGCGATGGTCGGACGCTGGGGCGCGATCTTCATCAGCGTCGGGCTTCTGATCTCGATCCTCGGCAATTACCTGTCATGGTCGCTGCTGGCAGCCGAAATCCTGCATTCGGCCGCCCTCAACCGCACCATGCCGTCCTTTCTCGCGACCGAAAACGCGCACAAGGTCCCGGTCGGGGCGCTCTGGCTGACCAACTGCGTCATCCAGGCCTTCCTGCTCGTCACCTGGTTTGCCGAATACGCGTTCACGCTCGCCTTGAAGATGACGAGCGCGATGACGCTCATCCCGTATTTCTTCGTTGCAGCGTACGGCCTGAAGCTGGCGTATCGCGGCGAGACCTACCGTCCCGGCGAATCGACCCGCCTCGTCGACGGCGTCCGCTCGGCCATCGCGACCATCTACGCCGCCGGCATGATCTATGCGGGCGGCCCGAAGTTTCTCCTGCTATCGTCGATACTCTATGCCCCCGGCACGTTGCTGTTCTTGCTAGCCAAGCGCGAGCGCAAGGAGACCGTGTTCAAACCGCTCGAAGCCGGTATGTTTGCCGTGCTCGCGATCGCCGCATGTGTCGGCGTCTACGCACTGGCCATCGGCGCAATTTCGATCTGAAGACTTGTTGTCACGTTGGTCATTGGAGACGAGCATGAATAGATGGTCCATCTGCAGCGCTTTGATCCTCGGTGGATTGATGGTGACGCTTGCGCCATCATCGAGCCCGCTGGCGCAGTCGAGCGACAAGAACGTGGTAGCACCAAAGGACGCCGGGGCCGCGCCGGCCAAAGCGAAAACGAATACCAACACGACCCCGACGAAGCAGCCTCGCTGGCGGCATCGCGGCGGCAAGCATCCACACTTTGGCAGCCGTCCCGTGCGCACCTAGGCGCGGACACGGCGGCGGATCACCCCAAGCCTGCGAGCTGGCGGTCGATGAACGATACAAGCACAGGACAAGCGCCGTTTCGCGAGATCGGGCGTCGCGACGGCTCCGCCGAGCCACCGGCGGTCGACGGCAGCCGCACCATGTTCGCAACGGGGCTTGCTCTGGTCGCCACCTGCGTCGCGCTGTTTCTGGTGTGGAACACCGTCTCGAGCCTCCTGCTCGTCTTCGCAGGCATCCTGTTCGCGGCCTTCCTCGACGCCGCTCGCCCGGGCGCTTTCGGTCGTTCTGCCGCTCAGCCGTCCCTGGCGGCTGACGCTGGTGCTTCTGCTGCTCACCGCCCTGGCCGGACTTGGCCTGGTCTGGGGCGTCGGCAAACTGCCCGAGCAGACGCGCCTGCTGCTCAAGGTCATGGACACCCAGCTCCACGTCCTGCAGCAACATCTTCTGACATACGGCGTCGAGCTGCTTGGCCCGGAATGGGGCCGGGACTTTGCGCAATGGCTGTTCTCCGATCAAAGCCGGTTATTCAGCCATGCCCAGATCGTCCTCGGCGGCGCCTCGAGCGTTCTGACCAGCGCGCTCGTCATCATATTTCTCGGGATCCTCTTTGCCTTCGATCCCGCCAGCTACCGCGACAGTGTGGTCGATGCTGGTGCGGCCATCACATCGCGCGCGGACGCGAGCCGTGATGGACGAAATGGGCAAGGTGCTGCGGCTGTGGTTCGTCGGACAATTGTTCCGAATCACGCTCATGACGCTCTGTACCTGGGCCGCACTCTACCTGCTTGGGCTACCCGGTCCTTTCATACTCGGCCTGCAGGCCGGCCTGTCGAACTTCATCCCCTATCTCGGGCCCATCGTAGCGGCGATCCCGATCGCGCTCGTGGCCATGCCGCTCGGCGGTTCACTGCTGATCTGGGCCGTCGTCATCTACACCATCATCCAGTCGATCGAGGGCTATGTGATCGGGCCGCTGATCCAGCGCCGGGCGGTCGAGACGCCTCCCGCCTGGACGCTGGTCGCGATCGTCATTCTCGGCGCATTGTTCGGCGTCATGGGCATCGCGCTCGCCATGCCCCTGGTCGCCGTCGCGCGAGTAGCGATCATCCGGTTCTACGTCGAGGGTTACCTCGGCGACGATCTCGACCAGACTATTCAACAACGAACAAGTCGTGAGTGGATCCCCATGAGTGACATCGAAACCGAGCGCGACGAACCTTCAAAGATGGCCCGCTTCCTGTGGCAGCAACTGCCTTACGCCGTTGCGCTGGTGCTCTCGATTGCGGGTGTCGCCTACACCAACGCCTCACGCCAGCCCCTCGTCGGCTATTGGGAATTCCTGGCGCTGGCGATCGGCGTGGTCTGCGTCATCAACAAATGGCCGGAGGCCGAGGGCAAGGAAGCCCGGCTGCGGCTGATCTGGACCCAGGCGCTGCACTGGGTCGCCGTCCTGGTGACGATGAACATCATGCTGGTGTCGGGCGTCCAGCAAATGCTGCCGACGCCGGCAACCAGCCTCGTGCTGCTCACGCTGCTGGCGCTCGGCACCTTCCTCGCAGGCGTCAGCCTGCTGTCGCTGCAAATCGCCTTCCTCGGGCTGGCGATGGGCGCCGCGGTGCCGGCGATATCCTGGCTGCAGCAATCCGTGATCTTCTTCCTGTTGGGCGCGGTCCTACTTGTCGGCCTCGGCCTTACGTTCTGGTTTCGCCAGGACCGCCGGCCAGAAGTCGACGGGCGTCAGCAACAACAACCAGATGGAGAGCTGAATGCAGATCAATCGACTCCTTGCGGGCCTCGGCGCGTTCGCGCTGCTGTGCGCCGCCGCTCCCTCCGCGCACGCCGACAGGTTCAGGGTCGGCATGCTCCAGTGCGACAGCACGCCACGCGTCGGGCTGGTGCTGGGATCGGCGCAATCGCTGCGCTGCGTGTTCCGCGCGAGAAATTCGTCCCGGCAGTATGTCTACGAGGGGCGGATCCGGCGCGTCGGTCTCGATCTCGGCGTGACCAGCGCCGGAACGTTCTCATGGGCCGTCTTCGCCAGGAACTCGCGCGTCGGCCCTGGCACGCTGCGCGGAAATTATGTGGGCGCGAGCGGCAATTTTGCATTTGGTCCCAGCATCGGCGCCAATGTCCTGGTCGGCGGCTCTCGCCGGACCATCGCCCTGCAGCCATTGTCGATCGAGCGGGCGATCGGACTGAACCTCGCAGCCGGCGTGTCCAATCTGACGCTGGGTCCACGCGGGGCACAATGACCCGCAGAGCGTGGTTCGGGAGGCTCGGAATATTCCGATCCGTCGCTCAGGGTTTCATCCGATGTCGGCGCTTCGGGTCACCAAGAACAATGTGATGAAGGACACGTAGGCGGCGACACACCTCCCGTCCGGTGCTCCACATTCGGATTCGGGAGAAGTGCATGACAGTCACCGACAGCGCCACCACCGGCTACGCGCCGCCGGTCTGGATCTGCGCGCTTCTCGGCATCGTGATGATCGGCGCCGGCATCGTCGCACTCGGCGACGTCGTGTTCGCAACGCTCATCAGCGTCAAACTGGTCGGGCTTACCGCAATCGCGGCAGGCGCGTTCGAGATCATCCACGCCTTCTGGACCAAGGGATGGGGCGGCTTCATCTGGCAGATCCTGCTCGGCGCGCTTTATGTCGCCTTTGGGTTCGTGCTGCTGACCCAGCCGGCATCCGGCGCGCTGGTCCTGACCTATCTGCTCGGCATCGTGCTGCTCGCCTCAGGTGTCATTCGCTGCATGCTGAGTTTCGCGCATTGGCAGCAGGGCGGCTGGATGATGCTGATCTCCGGCTTGCTGGGACTGATCGCCGGCGTGCTGATCCTGTCAGGCTTTCCGACCATCAGCCTTTGGGCGCTTGGTTTCCTGCTCGGCATCGACCTCATTTCGCACGGGCTGGCGTGGCTGCTCTACGCAATCCGGTTCGCGCGAAGCGCTGCATAAAAGAAACAGGAGCAGGAACACAGAGCGCTCCCACCCGCCGTGCTTTCCTGGACCGGATCGGCATAGCGAAGCAGGCCAAAATCTTGATGCCATGGCATCGATGTTCTACAACATGTTCCGGCATCGACCCCAGTTTTGCAAATTCGGTTCGATGACCGCTTTGCGCAGGACCCGGTCGAGTGGATAACCCGATCTGGTTATCCAGAACGTGATTTTCGCAACCAGGACTTGGCATCGCGATGTCCGATCCATCTCTCAATCGGACACCGCAGACCGGCATTTTTCGTCAGTCGGCCGCCTCGGTCGGTGAAGCCGCGCGATGGTCGTCGTCAAAGATCTGGCAGGTCATTGCGTGGAAGATGCAATCGCTGTCCGGCGTTGGCATCGTCCTCGGGTCGCTGTTTTTTGCGGCCTCGCTCACGCCGACGCTTGTTCCCCGGAGCTATGTGACCCAGGGTGCGCTTGCCGGCGCCTGCTTTGCGATCGGTTACGGGGCCGGCATTCTCTGGCGCTGGCTGTGGCACTACCTGGAGCTGCCGGAGCCCTCGGCACGCATTCGATCGGTCGGCAGCACGCTGATCGCGGCGGTCTGCCTTGTCATTGTCATCCTGTTTCTGTGGTGGGCTGCCGGATGGCAGAACTCGATCCGCGCCGCGATGAGCATGGAGCCGGTCGAAACGGCGCATCCGTTCAAGGTGAGCGCGATCGCGCTGATCACGTTCCTTGTGCTGCTGGCGTTGGCGCAGTTGTTCAAGTTCGTGACCAGTGCACTGTCGGGCCGGATCCGGCGCTTCGTTCCGAGAAGGATTGCCAATGTCGTCGGCCTGCTGATCGCGACGCTGCTGTTCTGGTCGATCGCCAATAATCTGCTCATCCGCACTGCGTTTCGCACCCTCGACTTGTCGTTCCGCGAATTCGACGCCTTGATCGAACCCGAGCGGCCGCAGCCAACTGCGGCCGGAAAAACCGGCAGTACCGCGTCCCTGGTCAAATGGCAGGAACTCGGCCGCGCGGGCCGGGAGTTCGTGGCGTCAGGTCCGACCGCAGCGGAGATCGGCGCCCTGACGGGAAGGCCCGCGCAGGAGCCGCTACGCGTCTATGTCGGCTTGCGCGGCGCCGATACAGCGGAAGCGCGCGCCAGGCTGGCGCTGGAGGAACTCAAGCGTCAGGGCGGATTTGACCGCTCCACCCTCATCGTGATTACGCCCACCGGCACCGGCTGGATCGACCCTTCGGCCATGAGTTCGATCGAGTATCTCGGCGACGGCGACATCGCCAGCGTCGCAGTTCAGTATTCCTATCTCAACAGCCCGCTGTCGCTGCTGTTTCAGCCCGAATACGGCGCGGCCGCCTCGCGGGCGCTGTTCGCGGAAATATACGGATACTGGACCAAGCTGCCGAAGGACAAGCGCCCCAGACTGTACCTGCATGGCCTGAGCCTTGGCGCCATGAACTCGGAAAAGTCCGCGGAGCTGTTCGAGATGATCGGCGACCCGATCGCCGGCGCCTTGTGGAGCGGGCCACCTTTCGAGAGCGGCATCTGGCGCTCGATCACCGCACGTCGCAACGCGGGCTCCCCGGCATGGCTGCCCGAATTTCGCGACAGCCGCTTCGTGCGGTTCATGAACCAGAACGGATCGACCGTGCCTGCCGATGCGCCCTGGGGGCCGATGCGCATCGTGTATCTGCAATATGCCAGCGACGCGATCACCTTCTTCGACTACCACGATGCATACCGCAGTCCGGACTGGATGAAGCCGCCGCGCGGTCCGGACGTTTCGCCGGAACTGCGATGGTATCCTGTCGTGACAATGCTGCAGCTTGCGCTCGACATGGCGGTGGCGACCAGCACGCCGATGGGCTACGGCCATGTCTACGCACCCGAGCATTATGTCGATGCCTGGGTTGCGGTGACGAATGTCAATCACTGGTCACCCGAGGCGCTTGCACGCCTGAAGGATCATCTGGCGAGAGCGGCAAGGCGGGCGACCGAGGACGAAGACAGTCCCTACAACGACCGGGGAGGATAGCGCCCCCTGCTTCGCCTGTCAGGCCTCTACGAGTTTGGTGCGAACCGCGTATCGAACCAGGCCTGCCGTCGAATTGACGGCGAGCTTGCGCATGACGGCTGCCCGATGCGTTTCAACCGTCTTGATGCTGATGTTCAAGGTCGCGCTGATGCCCTTGTTGCTGCACCCCTCCGCGACCAGCTTGACGATCGTGTTCTCCCGCGGCGACAGCAACTGGTTGGTGCCGCGCTTTCCAGCCAGCATTCCGGCCAGTTCGCTCGAGAATGCACCCTTGTAGAACGGCTTGTGTGCCATCAATGATTCGACGGCAGCCAGCAGCGTCTTGTTGGCGTCGGATTTCAGCAGGAATGCCCGGGCCCCGGCCTGGAAGGCCTGCAGCGCCAGCGACTTCGAATCATGCATCGTGAAGATGAGTATTTCCGTCAGAAGCTGCTGCTGCTTGATGCGTCGCGCAACTTCCACGCCGGTCATCCCCGGCATCGAGTAGTCGAGAATGGCAACATCGGGCCGCTTGTCGATGGCCCCGGCCATCGCCTCGGTGCCATCGCGCGCCTCCACGACAACCTCCCAGCCGGCACGCCCCTCGATAACGGCACGTAATCCCGACCGCACCGTTGCATGGTCGTCGGCAATGAGAATCCGCTTCATGATCGAACGAAACCTCGACGTCGCGCCGGATCAGGCAGCAACGCATTGCAATGCTGATTTATGAAATGTGCTTCCCTAGGCTGATCCCCGTGGGATCATCAGGCACTCTTGTACGAGACGTTGGGGAAATCCCGTAGGCGCAGAATCCCGCACCTGTGCAATATGTCCCTAAATATGCCCGCGCATGTCAGAGCTGCGTTCGCGGCTTGCCTGGGAGGGCAGTCTCGTCAGGAGCCAGCGAAGAGATCGGCGAAGCGAGCTGCCTCGCGCTGAAGCTCATTTCGTCGCGTTGCGGCCAACGGTACGCCCGCTCTTGCCGCCGATCGGACGTCACTGGCGCTGTGGCCGAATTCGCGCCGGAACGCGCGGCCGAAACTCGACGCATCCTCAAAGCAGAAATCAGCCGCGATGTCGGCGATGGCGCGCTCGTTGTTCGGATCGGACAGCAGGGCCCAGACGCCGAGGAGCCGCTGGCGTTGAATGTACTGCGCAACGCCCCCCGTCCGTTCGAACAGGCGATAGAGCTGGGATCTCGAAATCCCGAGAAGGCGACTCAATGTAGCGGGCCGCAGTTGCGGTGATCGCAAATGCGCCTGGATCGCCCGCCGAGCGCGCTCCGACAGTCCGCCCTCGATCTCCTCCTGCGCCAGCATGCTGTGCTCGGCCGAAGGCGCAATGCATGCAGCGATCATGCTGCGTATCGAGGCGGCCAGCCTGGGAACATCCGATTGCTGCATGGACGGCAGCGACCGCTCCACCGCGATGATATAGTCACCCAGCAAAGCGCCCCAGGGCGTTGCGAGCGCCGATCCGCGCGATGCCTCGAGCAGCGGTGTCAGGCTGGACAGCGCCCCGCGCGACATCATGATCTGGATTTGATCGACCCGGGTGCGCTTGCTCTCGAACTCCTCGCCGAGCGACCACAGGAAAGGTACGCCCCCCGCCGCGTTGAATTCGCCCTTCGGCGTCTGGACGTCGGTCGCGCCTTGCCGGCAATAGGTGAGAACCCAATGGTCGGTCGGGGCCTTCGAGAGGTTGATCTTCTTTCGCTTGACGTGAACTGACGGCGCCACCACGCGGCTGATCATCACATCGCCCAGGCTCCAGACCACGTTCTGCGCGTGGAATTCGTCACCGACCTGCTCGATCGGCGAGATGTCGAACACCGGCGAAAACCAGTCCTGCCACGACTGGAGCTGGTCCTGCGGACGCACGCTCTGGGTCTTGAAGGTGGTCGGAATCATGACGTCCGATCTTGTCCAGAAGGCTGTCGTCCCCCGTATCACGCCTTGGGCCCGGAACAAAGGCTACTTGGACGCTCCCGGCATCTCGATGCCCAGGCTTGAAACCCGCCGTTCGCGATCATCTTCGCCAAACAGCGGTCGAGCGGCTTGTCAGGAGCCGTCTTCGGGAGTTTCGAGACGATCGGCGGGAGTTGGCGCGCGATATGCGTGATGCGCGTCAGACCCGGCGCTTTTGTCGGGTTTCGAACATCGAACCATACCAGGAGTGTATCGTGCCCTCGTTGCAAGAAGCCCGTACCGTCTTAACATTGACGCCCGCGAAGCCTGTCGGTCTGGCCGATCTGGGAATGCCCTTGGTCGACACGACCATGGTCAAGAAGGGACGCCTGCACGAGTTCGCGCAAGTTCTGACAGACGGCAGAATCGGCCGCCGCTTCCAGGACGTTCGCGTCATCGGGATCCATACGGTCGAGGCGGCGGTCGCGTCCGCCAAACTGTTCGTGCAGTTCGAGGTGTTCGGCGACAACACGGCAGCGCCTGCAAACGGTGTCGGGTTCGAAGCGGTTCTCTACGCCGGCCCGCAGCCATTGGTCAGCCTGTCATCGAGCGGCCTGTTCCTTCCCTACGCCAATTTCTGGTACCCGAACCGCTTCGTGTTCGATGTACCGGCGGCAGACTTCGATCGCGCAGATCGTTTTGAATTCATCGCGAAGCCGGAGGAGGTTCGCGCTGTTTGATGGAGGAATACATAGGGAGCCATCACCATGAGTCTCGATTTGATCCGGCTGGGCAAGCTGCTCTCCCTCGCGGGCAGCAGTAACGAGCGCGAGGCAATCGTGGCCGTCCGGAAGCTCAAGGAGCAGCTTTCGTCCGAGGGGCTGAGCTTTACCGATCTTGGCGAGCGACTCATCGCTCAAGGCGGAAAGCGTTCCGATGGTGGACGAAGGCCTCCGGCACGGGAGTCCGCCACGAACAGCTTTACCGACGAAGCCGGCGTGGTGTGGCCCAACCGGGAAGCTTACGACAAATATCAGACGGCGGCCGCCGCGCGCCGGGAGAACGACTGGCGGAGAACCGAGACGGAACGCAATGCGGTGATTGCCCGATACGGGTCGAGCGAAGCCGCCCTGGCGAGAAGCGGCCGCGAACAAATCCTACACGATGCCGTGGCCGATCTGCTGGTTCGGCACGACCCGGATATGGACCCGCCGGGTCGATGGCATGCCAGCCTCGACGGCTGGGACCGCAGCAGCCTCCTGCATCCGTCCCCGACCGTCATGGCCCGGATCGAACGTGCGTTGCCCCTGCCGAATACCGTGCGGCAGGCGAAAGACGAATTCGACTACTGGAAACAACGATCGCACGAACTCGAGATGCTGTTGGGTCGGCCTGGGGACACCCAACTCGATCTGCCGGCGATCTGTCGCGCGCAGCGCGTTCAGGCGCTCTATGAGCGCGAACTGCCGATCCGCTCGATCTCCGATCTGCACCTGCGTCTGCAATTTGCCGTCAACCCCGAATGGACGGACGATACCGGCGAAGCTCTGCCGCAGATCCTCGAAGCCTTCGAGACGCTGATTATTGCGCCCGCCACGGCTGCGGAGAGCCCCGGCGTATGAACTTCGCCCTGATTTCCAGAGCCCCGATTGAGCGGTGATGCATGACCTATCCACTCGTCAAACGCGTGTCGCACCGGATGCTCGGCGGGATGCTGCGGATGATGTTGAGCGAGCGGCTGTATTTCGATCTGACCCTGGAAGAGGGCCGGACATTGTCGCGCGCCTTCACCGCGGTGGCTCATGACTGGCGACGTACCGACCTCGTCTATCTGAGTCCGGTCGGAAGCGACGATGAGTTCTCGGCCGCAGTGACGCAGGAAGGCCTTCTAGTCGCAACGATAGACGGAGGCCACCATTTGAATTGGGACGATGTAACGGAACTGGCCGAGCGCCTCGCAGTCGAGTGAGATAGCCGGCATGATATTTCCGCCGGCCAGTTTGCGACTACCAACAATCGCGCGCAAGTCGCGATTAGCTGGATGTTGCCTCAAGTTTAATCAGGCTTGACGCAGCATTTCCTTCAGTGGTGAGGGGAAGCCAGTGGTTGATGCGCCCTGTTGCTTACGCGCTTCCGCCAAATTACACTGATTTTTTAGTGCATCCATTGCGATGACATGTCCGCATAATTCAAACTATGTTTTTAAACTTTCTGGTCAACAACCAACTCACTTATCGGGGCCGTCGTCTTCAAGGAGTGCGGCAGCTGGCCTTGGGACTTCCGTCCTTTACTGCTGCCTGCTCGGTTGGGGCTTTTGCAAATGTTGGGATCGCGGTGTTCGTTTTCGAACATCAATACTCATGGTGGCTCTCCGGCGTCGCAGTGGGCGCCGCTTGGAACTACGCCGCGACATCTGTTTTACTTGAGAATTAAGTCGCAGGATTCCGATGTACCCTAGGCGAGCAATCTCCCGTCTAACTTCTTTCACGCAACGGCTCGTACAACAGCAAGATCCAGCAATACTTCGCAAGTTCGCGGTGATCATTCTGGTTGTCCAGGCGCTTCTTTGTATTGCGGCGCTTTGGACGAAAATCATACTGCATGGCGATGGGTCATTCTTTGTTTTTGCCGTTAGTGTCGGGCTCCCTTGGGAACTGAAATGGTCCGACATACCGGCGCGACTTGCTGTGTATTTGTTGACGGCTTATCCTTCTTACCTGGCAGGCCAGGCCTGGTCGCTCTCCGCACTCACAATCACAGCCATCAACAGCCTGCTCTTTTACGCGATTCCATTCTTTCAGTTCGCTCTCGCGATGTCCTTGATGTGGAGGCGCCACCCGCAATATTTGCTCTTTCCGATAGCGCAGTTTTGCCTCACCGCGGTGTTTGGGTTTGGCTTCCCATCCGAGATACTGCTGGCTCCCGGGTTTCTCTGGATTTGTTGCGCATTGTTGTTGCGGGACCGAGGAGACGGCGTCTGGTTCTACGTTAGTCTTACAGCGTTATTGCTTTGCCACGAACTGGCACTGCCTGCTGCGGTGGTCATCGCGTGGATAGCGATAAGGCAGCGAACCAGGACTTCAAAACACAGCATCCCGATCGGATCATTGATTGGCATATTCGTGGCTTTCGGAGTCTTTCTGTCCATTCGCCTGTTGGGCGGCGGCGCCGGCTCGGACGAAAACGCCATCTATGTGTTCGACCCCAGGCGCAATTTCAACCATCCGTCGCTGATTTTATCGGTGGCAATCACTGCGTTGGCGCTCGGCTGGTTACATTTTTTCGGACCAGCTAAGCCGAGAGCCTGGCACTATGTCGGGCCTGTTGTTTTCGCCCTGGCGGTACCGCTGCTGCTAAGTCTCGGTCCCTTTGATTTCAACTTCGGACAGGGCCGTTACAATTCGGCGCGAGCCGCGATCGGACTTGGCATGTTCTTGCTTGCGCTCGGCTTTGCGGCGAGCATAGGCCCGGACAAACAGCCAGACGACAAGCGGAAACCCTTTCCCGTTGTTTTTCTACTATGCGTAATGCTTGCGGCGGGTGTGAGTTGTGCGTCGCTGTTTGCCTATCATTGGCGCATTGCGTTGCATGCTTTGGAAAAAATCGTTGAGCCGTCCGGCAGCGGGGCGGCGCCGATCTACATGTCTTACGATGACGCCCGGAATTCTGATGTCCCCCCGCGAGGCAATATTGAATGACCAGATGGGATTCTTGTGGGTCCTGCCGTTCAGATCAGCTATCCTCGCAGACGGGGGCATTCCAAGACGAATTGTCTACGACATTCATTCCGGTTGGGGGCACCTGTGCAGCAAGCGATTTTCGTCGCTGAGGCAACCGGTCTCCGCGATGCCGGCTCAGCTAACGCTCAGCCTTTCGGAGTTCAGCTGCAATCACAAGCCGCCTCCACGAAGCCCGGTCCTCAGGGAGCGCTTTATGGCCTGGCTACGAGCGTTCCTTTCGCGACACTGATCCGCATTTCTTCGGCGGCAGGGGCGGTATGGCCACGAGGGCCGGCCATTCTGCTCACGCGGGTATTTCAGATGACGCCAGTCATCGCTCGCGTCCCCGCACCGGAGGCCGTGATAACCGGGCTCGAAGAAAGCGCGTGCCGTGGACGCGCCTCACGCCACCATCTCGACGCGATTCCGGCCGTTGCCCTTGGCGCGATAGAGAGCATCATCTGCGCGCTTCAGCACACTGACCAGGTCCATCGCCTGCGAGCCCCTGGTGGCGATGCCGATGCTCACGCTGAGGCGCGAGCCGCCGATCGCCGGGACGGGCAGCGCCTCGACCATCGCTCTCACCTGCTCGGCAAATCTCAGCGCTTCATCGGAGGAGACGCCTTGCAGGACGAACACGAACTCCTCACCGCCTATTCTTGCCAGCAGCTGTTCCGGGGTCACGGAAGCACGCAGCGCGGTGGCCAGTCTCCGCAACACCTCGTCCCCGACACCATGGCCGAAGCGATCGTTGATCGACTTGAAATGATCGATGTCGACGAGAAGCGCGGCATAGGATGCATCGTCGAGCTCTTCGACGAAGGTGCCGAGCTGGCGGCGGTTCGGAAGTCCGGTCAGTTCGTCGGTGGCCGCCTGCTCCTCGAGCAGCTCCGTCAGGCGCACCTGCTCGGAGATGTCGCGGACGATCGCCGTGAACTCCGCCAATCCCCCGTTGTTGACCTTCGATATCGCGATCTGCAGCGGCACGCGGCTTCCGTCGCGGCGCAGGCCGTACACCCGGGTTCGCTCCTCCATTTGCCGGGACTGGATCGGCGAGGCAGCAAAGCGATCGACATGGGTGCGATGATGGGCGCGGCTGGCTTCAGGGATCAGGATTTCGATTCCCTGCCCCAGAATTTCCTCCCGGCTGTATCCGAACAGAATTTCCGCGGAACGATTGAACAGGACGATGCGATGGTTGTGATCGATCGATACGATGGCGTCATAGGCGGCGTCGACCACCAGCCGGAAGCGGGATGTAGAGACCTCGAGATCCTTCAGCAGGCGCATCTTCGCGGTGATGTCGATCCCGCTGAGCAGGACATGATTTTCTCCCTGCCCGAGGGTATCGACCCGAAACGGCTTCAGCGACAGCCGCCACCAATGCGTCTCGTCCGCGAAGTCATAGGCCTGCTCCAGCTCGATGGGCTCGAGCGTGGCGAAACACTGTTCGATTTTCGAGACCAGCTCGCGCCGGGCGTAGGTCGGAAACAAGGTCTCGATATAGGCCTGACCGGCCCGGCCAAGCCGCGGCCGCCCGACCATCTCGATGAAATTCGCGTTCCATGCCGTGACTGGAAAGCCCCAACCGCTCGGAGGAGCGATCACCGCGACGCTTGACGAAATACCGTCAACAAACTGTTGAAGGCTGCCTACCCACTCATTGTTCATTGAACCATCACCACAGGCATTCCATCGGCGTCCGGACAGGCGAACGGCATAAATTTACCGGCTGATGCGCCGACGCACCCGAACTGACGTTTCAAGATGAAGGGTTTGGGACCGCTTCACGAACCTGGACCGGAATCGAGCGTCGTGGCCGCATCAACGACCCAGGAAATATATTGCCGACATTTCGTAAATCTTTGCTTTACCCGCCCGGGCTTGCAGCACCGTACCTTTACCGACCTGGCTGCGGGTGACGTTGGAAAGCTCCCTTCGAGGCGCGCGCTCCCGAAATATCGAAAACAACCCCATGCAAAGTAGCCGGCGGCCGCCGGCATTCGACATGGCAACTTGACCCGTCGGGCAAATCACGGGCATTGTTTCATCATTCCGAAATGCTCCATGCGCCCGTCGCCCCGCAACAGCGGGCGCGATTGTCACCGAACAACCCTCACCCGCCATTGAAAATTGCACCGGACCGCGGCGGCGAGCGATCGCCTGCGCGTGGCCGGACCGCGCGCTTGTCGCGCGCGTGGCCTTAAGGAATCCCGACATGAACACCGCTCCTGATCTCACGATGTCCACGACAACAGCTGCAACGGACCAGACGCAAGCTGCCGCAGCCCCGCGGATAAAACTGCTGTCGCATGGATTTTCCATCGACCATCCAGACCCTGACATCGGCGAACAGCTCATGGCGAACGCATTGGGGGTCACCGATCGCGAAGCGATGCATGGCATGATCAGGCAATTGGTGAAGGCCAGCGTGAGCGGCGAGAGTCCTGACGAGGTCAACCTCTCCTTCATGATTTCGATGGTGAAGAGCATTCGCCCGCGAGATTCCATCGAGGCCATGCTGGTGGCGCAGATGGTTTCGGTTCATGTGATGGCGATGCGATGCGCCCATCACCTTGCGAATGCCGACGACCTCGCCCAGCACGACAGCGCCGCGCGCGCCTTGGGCCGGCTCGCCCGCACGTTTCCCGCCCAGATCGAGGCGCTGAACCGCCATCGGAGTCAGGGCGAGCCGGCCATCACGGTGCAGAACGTGTCGGTGGGCGACGGCGGCAAGGCCATCGTCGGCAACGTCACCCAGCATGCCAGTGTGATCGTCTCCGACAAGAACCCGCCATCCGCGGCGCGGAAGGCGCCGAAGGGCTCGGGCTCCAGGCGAAGGGGCGATTCCGCTGATGCCAAGCAAGAAGCACAGGCGTGAGTGATCACATCGGAAACACCGGCCCGATGCTGGCGAGCCCGCGTTGCGGCGCCAAGACCCGTTGCGGCGGCGCGTGCCGCTCGCCGGCGGTGCGCGGCAGGAAGCGCTGCCGCATGCACGGCGGCGCACCGGGATCCGGCGCGCCAAAGGCAAACCGGAACGCGCGGAAGCACGGCCTGTTTACCAGGGATGCGGTCGCGGAGCGAAGGCGGATTTCAGGCGTTGTTGGGTGAAGCACGGAAGTTGCTGGGGGAGATGAAGTGAGTAGGTTTGAGCTGCTGCCGGTTTGATGGACACCCGGTTAAGCTAATCCCACCGGCGCAACAGTTATTAAATATTGCGGCAGCAAGTGGTGATCCGAGCGCTCGCTTCGGTCGGGGAGATGCTAACGCTTTCTGCCAAAGCAGTAGCCCGCATGAGCGTAGCGATATGCGGGGATAGGACCATCCCCCGGATGTCGCTGCGCTACGCTTGCTGCGTGAGAGTTTAAGTGCGTCATAATGCCGGTTTCCGAGCGCCGAAAATTTCCGAAAAATAAACCACCTTTGCTGAAGCGCCGGAACGGTTCACACGCAAGGGCATTCTACATGCATCACCGCAATTTTCAGGCATCCGCCGGTGACTGAGAGTGTTGCAAGCTCCCGCCCTTGTTGGATTGGAGCAACGCGCATGAAGGTTTCCGAAAAATACCGGGCGAAGGCTTTGGGTTGCGAACAGCGCGGACGTGATGCCACGGACTACGACATAAAATGTGCATGGGGAGAGGTTGCCATAGAGTGGCACTGTCTTTCAAACCGGGCTGCCCAGGGAAGTGCCTTGGATTACGAACTGGAATTCACCTCCCGTTCGAGGGCGCCTCAGGTGACTGCAGGCGCCTGCAATAATTTCACTCATGCCCGCCAGACGATCCTTTAAACCTTCGCAGGCTTCTTGCGCGGCACCACGTTGGCTTCGCGCGCCGATTAGGGATTACGAGGATTACGGTGACAGTGCTGGACCGTCATCGTAACGCTCGATGCGTTCACATCGCCTTGGCGAGCGCGAACAACCGGAAATCCTCGAGCGCCGCGTGCCGATGCGGGGCGGCTTCGCGCCGGTAAGTCTCGGTGTCGACGATCGAGCGGAAGGTAGCGAAATCGCCGTATTCATTGATCGCCGCTTCGTCCCAGCGTTCGCCTTGCGCCCCGACGAGGCTCGCCAGGACCGGCCCGGAAAACATCCGCGCGAGCGGCTTACCGGCCGCGAGACGCCGGAATGCCGGCCTGTAGCGTTCATGAAAGGCTTCGCGGCCCGAGCAGGGCGCGGCGTCGAAGCCGTCCTCGTAACGCGCATACGCGCGGTAGCGCAGCAGATTGAGCATATAGACCGGCTGGCCGGCGGGAATCGCGCGCTCGGCGGCGTCGAGGGCTTGCAGGGTGATTTCGATGGGGTTCATGGGACTTCCCGCGGTTTCCAGCGGCGCGGATTGCGCGCTGACACTCCCCATTTGGCCACTCGGGAACGGCTCTTGTAGCGACCGCGCGGCCATGATTATGTGGACTGAATGTCCACAACGGCCTTGCCCCCTGACCTCTCGCGTCTCCTCGCCTTCGTGCGCGTCGTCGAGGCGGGCTCCTTCGCCGAAGCCGCGCGGCGGGCGGGGACGACCACCTCGGCGATGTCCAAGGCGGTCGCCCGCTTCGAACAGGCTCGCGGGATACGGCTTTTGCATCGCTCCACCCATTCGCTGGCGCTGACCGAAGAGGGCGACCGGCTGATGGCGGCGGGACGCGCGCTGGCCGAAAGTCTCGCCCGTGTCCAATCCGCGCTCGGCGAAGTCGCGCGCGACGACGGCGGACGGGTGCGCGTGACCGCCCCCGCCTCGTTCGCGCGCGCCTGCATCCTGCCGCGCCTGCCCGCGTTCCTGCGGGAGCGGCCGGAAATCGAGATCGAGGTCAAATTCCGCAACGAGATTCTCGATCTCGCGGCGGAAGGCGTCGACGTCGCGATCCGCTCAGGACCCCTCGACCGCGCGCCCGGCCATCAGGCGCGGCGGCTTTGCACGTTCTCCTGGATCGCTTGCGCCTCGCCCGCCTATCTGAACGCGCGCGGCGCGCCGGCAACTCCCTACGAGCTTTCCGCGCATGACCACGTCGGCTTCCGCAATCCCGCGAGCGGCCAGATCCTGACCTGGCGCTTCGCCGATCCGCGCGGCAAAGGACCCGTTCGCGTCGCGCCCAAGCCCAAGCACATTTGCGACGACGCGCACGCTTCGCTCGCCTTGATCGCGAATGGGTTCGGCATCGGCTGGGGGCCGGCGTGGCTCGTCCATGAAGACCTGCGCGCCGGCCGGCTCGTCGAAGTGCTTGCGCCCTGGCGCGCGCCGGCGGAACCCCTATGGATGCTGCGCACCTCCAACCGCCGCCCGCCCCTGCGCACGCAGCGCGTCATGTCGTTCCTCGCCACGCTTCCCGCCGCGTTCAGCGACAGGGCGGGATGAAGCGTCGGCCAAGGTCGCGTCGATATTGTGCGGGAGCGCTTTGTTGCAATCAGTTTGCTGCAATAAGTGAATGCTGAGGCCGGGAATGGATTGGATCGGCCAACGAGCGCGTAGCCCGCATGAGCGCAGCGATATGCGGGATGGACCATTCCCCGGATGTCGCTGCGCTCATCCGGGCTACGCCTGCTGCTCCTGAACAGCCGCATAACTCGACTATTTGGCGCTTCGCCGTTCGCGCAGCAGGTTATGATATTGAGCCGGGTCGTGGCGTTCCAGGCGATCGAGCGCGTCATTCGCCGCCTCGACGGCGGAGACGCCAACCTGCTCCTTGATTGCGGCGATGTCGTTCGCGGCCTTCTCCAGACGGCCCAACGTTTCCGTGGGCACTGGCTGCGTCCTGGCCAACGCGATCGCGATCTCCGTAAGCCAACCAAGCTGTTTTCCATAGCTCGCAACCTCCGTAACTACCCGGTCCTCTACGGCGGGATCGCCAGCATAATTGACCGTAAGCGATGGCGAGAACCAAGGCGCTGTAATGCGTTGGGCTACATCGCCGGACCACGGCCCCCGAAACATCCACAACGGATCAAAGCCGGAAGTTATTTTCGTCACAGGATTCCTCCTATCGCAGTCCAGAGCTTCGGTTCTGATTGAATCAGAACCGAAGCTCCAGATTCTTGTTTTGACGCGTTTTCTTCTCGCGAACCGGTATCCACTTCGTTCGAAAACGCTTTAGGCGATCAACCGCTGCACCAGCGCCGACTGGCTTGAGTAGGTCAGAAGCGCCTCGTGGGTCGCCCGCGTAACCCCAACATACGTCAGTCGAACACAATCCTCGATCGCCTCGCCGTGGCGGCCGAGCAAGCCCAGCCCTGCAATGGCGACGCACGGAAACTCGAGGCCTTTTGCGGTGTGCATGCTCAACAAGCGCACGGCTACGCGCTTCGTCGAAACCCTGTTCCTGTTGTTCTTGGCCATATCGATCGGCACGTCGTGCTTGGCGAGTATCTGAGCGACCTTTTCCCCGATCCAGTGCTCCGGATAGAGGCAAGCCATTTGCGGCCACTCGTACCCCGCCTTTTTCCGGCCGAGAAACCATTCGGCGACGCAGTGCGTTTCTGCCTCGATGCTCACACATTGCCGCACGTCCGGCGCCAGTCCCTGCCGACCCGCATCCTCCGGCAACAGGACGGGGTGCTCATCATCGGCCGTCGTGCCGGGAGCGCCGATCACGTCCGAAGCGAAGCGCCGCGCAAAGGCAACGATCTGGGCCGTGTTGCGGTAGTTGACCTTCAGGACGGTCGTCCTGCCCGTCGCTTCAATTCCGAGCTGTTTCCACACCGGGCGCTCACGTCCCTTGTAGATGGCCTGAATATCGTCGTAGACGACCATCAGCGCCTTCGTGCGCGGGTTCACCATCCTGGCCGCAAGCGCGAGCCATTGCGGCTCGAAGTCGTGTGCCTCGTCGATCAGAACAGCGTCGTACTGTTCCATTGGGATGTGCCCCTGATCGACAGCCTTGACGACCTCTGAAACGCTCGCCGCCAGTCGTGTTGCGTAGTCCGGATAGTCACGCTCGGATGGCGCGGGAATCCCGTAAGTCCGCAGCATCTTGTAACACCAGCCATGAAAGGTGAGGACCTGGACACGGTGCTCCACGCCCCTGGCCTGCATGGTATCCTCAAGTCGGCCCGCGATGCCATTGGCGTAACACAGGATGAGCACCGGCCTTGTCGCCCCGCGCGCCAGATACTCGGCTCGAAAGGCAAGGATCAGCGTCTTGCCCGATCCCGCGACGCCGCGAATAATTCGGTGACCCTCTCCCAAGCTGCGCGCGATCTGCTCCTGGTGCATGTCCATGACTGCAAGCGTCCGGTCGGATGGATCGGGCGCCATTGGTTCGTCCAGAGGCAGCGCAATCTGTCGTATGCGGATTTCGGGAAACAGCAGCGCACGCAGCCGGTCGAACTGCGGCATCGACAGCGGCTCTCCGAGACGCGGATAAACCATGCGCCATATTCTGGACCGGAATTCTTCAGGGTCCGCGCCTTCCGTCATTTCATCCTTGAACACACACAGATGCTCGGCGAACACCTCCCTGAGATCGGTCTGATCGAACTGCTTGCGCGTGATATTGGTGAACACGGCCCCGAAGCCGAACGGAACGATGGATTTGCCCATGAAGCGGTGACCGGGCGGAAACAGCAGCTGCCCGTCCCGCTCCAGCGTGCGCAACGACATCGAACGTGTACTTGCGAGCCTGCTCCAGGGGATTGCTCTCCCGCACGATGCCACGACTCGTCAGCAGCTCGACCTTCGTTTTGTCGGCCGCCACGATCGTTTCGAGACGCCAGTCCTTCACCTCAAGCACGAGCAGGCCGTTCGCGGGGTGAACGATGATGAAGTCCGGATGCCGGCTGCGAGGGCCGACCGGGAGATTGTGCCAAACGACGGCGTTGTCTTCGAGGAAGTCCTTGAGGCGCTCCGCGAGCCGCAGCTCGCCGCGGGTGTCGAAGCGCGCGAAGCCCAGGCTCGGAATCAGGATTGCCATGCAACTACCGAGAGGTTGACACCCGGCGATCGTGTGGCGCTGGCCGTCATCGGCGAACCACTCTGGCTAACCTGCCCGGCTAACCCAAAAATAATCCATTGATACAATTCGAACCTGGCGCTCCCTAGGGGAATCGAACCCCTGTTTCAGCCTTGAGAGGGCCGCGTCCTAACCGCTAGACGAAGGGAGCGTTGGCTTCAGGGAATAGCCGCGAAATGTGCGGCGGGCAAGGCTGGTCTGAAGGCCTCGCACGGTTGGGTAAACCCGTTGCCAGGTGTCCTCGACCCCGGCCCCGGGGCATCTCAGGCCGATCGCACTGCTCTCAGGGCTCGCTGACGAACTTCAGCTTGCCGGCTGGTTTCAGCGTCCTGGCATCAAAGGTGCGGATTTCGGTGACGCCGCCGATATCGAGCGTCAGCACCAGCCGCTCGCCGGCCACCGCCGTCGAGACGATGCGGGCGCCCTTGGGAAGGGGCGCGATAATGTCGGTCGTGGCCGCCGCGGGGCTTCCCTCGCCGCGGTAAAGGCGGTACCCGACGGCGACCAGGACCACGGCCACCGCCAGCGCCGAGGTCAGGCCCGCGATCAGCATCATCCGCCGCACCCGCGCGATCAGCGCGGCCTGGTCGGGGGTCGGTTCGGGCGCAACAGTGTCGGTCATGCAAGGCTCTTAACAAGGCTCATCGTTGGAACAAGGCTCTTCACACGGCGGTCAGAGGCTGGAGGTCACCGTCGGCGGCGACGAGGGATCGCCCCGCCTCGACCGCGTGCTCGCGGTGCTCCGCCCGGAATTGTCGCGCTCGCGGCTGAAGGCGCTGATCCTGGCCGGTTCCGTCACCGCCAGGGGCGCCCCCGTCCGCGACCCCGCTTATCATGTCGCGCGAGGGGATACGATCACAATCGACGTCCCCGAACCGGTGGCGCCGGAGCCTATGGGCGAGGAGATCGCGCTCGATATCGTCTACGAGGACGACGACATCATCGTCATCGACAAGCCGAAGGGGTTGGTGGTCCATCCGGCCGCCGGCCACGAGACCGGCACGCTGGTCAACGCGCTGATCGCCCATTGCGGCGCCAGCCTTTCAGGCATCGGCGGCGTGCGCCGGCCGGGCATCGTGCACCGGCTCGACAAGGACACGACCGGGCTGATGGTGGTCGCCAAGAACGACCAGGCGCATCAATCGCTGACCGCGCAGTTCGCCGACCACGGCCGCACCGGCCCGATGCAGCGCGGCTACAAGGCCTTCGTCTGGGGCGTGCCCAACCGCCAGCGCGGCACGGTCGACGCGCCGATCGACCGCCATCCCTACGCCCGCGAAAAGATGGCGGTGCGCGACGGCGGCCGCGAGGCCGTGACCCATTGGGAATTGCAGGCGGCCTATCAGGGGCGGGACAGCAAGCCTATCGCCTCGCTTCTGGCCTGCCAGCTCGAGACCGGGCGGACCCATCAGATCCGGGTGCACCTCTCCCATATCGGTCACCCGCTGCTGGGCGATGCCGTCTACGGCCCGCATTTCAGGACCAAGGCCGGACGCCTCGGTCCCCGAAGTAAGGAGGCACTCACCGCCCTCGGCCGGCAGGCCCTGCACGCCTATCTGCTGGCCCTGGAACACCCCCGGACCGGGGAATTTTTGCGTTGGGAGGCCGCCTTGCCGAAGGATTTGCTTCTCCTGCAAAACGCCCTGGAAGCGGCCGTATGACGCAGGCCGACCAGAAAACGCCTGACATTACAAAAAGTTATACCTGCCACACGGGGACGTGACGTCAGTATTCCTTCCCTATTTGTTCGATTTCGGCTATGTTGCACCTGCGCTGAATATCCAGCGCGGAACATCGCAGCCTGATCGGCTTTAACAAAAGCGATCACCTGCCGGGCCCGCCGCTATCGGGGGCCTGAACCACTGGAGGGCGCTCAATGGCCCGTACAGCTACGCTGCCGGTTCTCAATGGAGAATCCGGTCTATCCAGGTACCTCGCCGAGATCCGCAAGTTTCCGATGCTGGAACCCCAGCAGGAATACATGTTCGCCAAACGCTGGCGCGAACATGACGATCGCGACGCGGCACATCACCTTGTCACCAGCCATCTCCGGCTCGTGGCCAAGATCGCCATGGGCTATCGCGGCTACGGCTTGCCGATCTCCGAGGTCGTCTCGGAAGGCAATGTCGGCCTGATGCAGGCGGTCAAGCGGTTCGAGCCCGAGAAGGGTTTCCGTCTCGCTACCTACGCCATGTGGTGGATCAAGGCGTCGATACAAGAGTACATCCTGCGTTCCTGGTCGCTCGTGAAAATGGGCACCACCGCGAACCAGAAGAAGCTGTTCTTCAACCTGCGCAAGGCGAAGAGCAAGATCTCCGCGCTGGACGAGGGCGATCTCCGCCCCGATCAGGTGGCGATCATTGCCAAGCGCCTCGGGGTGACGAACCAGGACGTTGTCGACATGAACCGCCGCCTCGGTGGCGACGCGTCGCTCAACGCGCCGATCCGCGACGACGGTGAAGCCGGCGAATGGCAGGACTGGCTGGTCGACAACTCGCCCAACCAGGAAGCCGTGATGGCCGAGCACGAGGAGTTCGATCATCGCCGGCAGGCGCTGAACGGCGCTATCGGTGTCCTGAACCCGCGCGAACGCCGCATCTTCGAGGCGCGGCGCCTGGCGGAAGACCCGATGACGCTGGAAGACCTCGCCGCCGAATTCGGCGTGTCGCGCGAACGCGTGCGGCAGATCGAGGTCCGCGCTTTCGAGAAGGTGCAGTCGGCCGTCAAGGGCACGATTGCCAGGCAGGAAGCGCAAGCGCTCGAAGCCGCGCACTGATCGCGCGATCGACGCAACGGTTAACGAAAGCCGGCGGCAACGCCGGCTTTTTGTTGTTTGGGGGGATGCCCGCTACATCACCGGTGTCGTCCTCCGCGAAAGCGGGGGACCCAGTACGCCGCGGCCGATGAGAGACCGAGCGCAATAACGACGGCCTCTGGAATACTGGATCGCCCGGTCAAGCCGGGCGACGACAGCCCGTCTCCTCAATAATACGTCTGCAGATAATCCGCGACGCTGTCGGGCTGGTTGAGGTTGTTCCAGTCGTAGGGATCGCCGTACAGCAGCGCGCTGGCCTGGGTCTTGTAGTCGGGCGCGACGTTGTCGGGCTGGTCGATCGGCCTTGCCAGGATATCGCGGTAGTCCTGATAGTTCGCCGCGGTGCCGATGAAGATGCAGACGCAATGGTTCGGCTCGGCATAGAGGTAGCGCGCGTCGTTGCCGACCCGGTGAACCACGAAGCGATGCGGCGGCAGCGCGTGCAGCGCCTTCCTGCCCGCCGCGTCATTGGCGACCTGCACGCGGAAGCCGGCCGAGGTGAGATAGAAGCTGTTCTTGTCGAGGAACGGCTTGCTCGGCATTTCCAGCGCCGCCAGCAGCGAGGCGCACAACAAAAGCGCGACGGCAGCGAGCTGCACCGGAGGCTTTGCCGAGCCGCGGATACGATGGCGACGGCACGGCCGCCGAGAGCGATGTCATCAACTTCTATCCTTGTAACGGCCGACAGCGGGCCAGGTCCGGTCGAACAGTGCGCGAAGCCTTCGCAGCGGTCAATCGCGGTCGCTACTCGCCCCACTCCCGCGCCATCTTCGCCAGCGCGCAGCCCTCGCAGTAGCGGGCGTCCTTGTAGTCGATCCAGTTGTGGGCGTAGACGCGATCGAGCGGGATGCCGTAGCGCGCGCGCAGCACCTTGAGCAGGATCCGCCATGCCGCGACCTGCGCCTCGGTGGGACCGCGCGTCACGTCGGGATAGTTGCCGGCGAATTCCACGCCGACGGAATTGTTGCCGACCACCTGGCGATAGGTCGGCTTGTTGTCGATATACTTGTTGTCGTTGCGGTTGGCCCCGTCGCCATGGGTCGGCACGAGATGTTCGCCGACCGCCCAGTACACCGTGCCGTCGGTTTCGACCCAGACCATGACGCCGCGCCGCGTCGGGTTTTTCGACTGCGCCTGCGCGCCGCCGCGCGCCGATCCGGCCGGCCCTTCGGTCTGGTGCACGATGATGTTGCGCCAGGGATGGGATTTCGAGAGATCGCCCCACGGCGCCAGCCAGACCATCTTCAGGCCGGGAATCTCGGGCGTGCCCGACGCGCGCGCGATGGTCGCGAGGTCGGGGGTCTGCGCGGAGGCGGAAAAGCAGAATGCGAGGGCGCAAAGCGCCAGCGCCGGCAATCGAGGATTCATCTTTCAAGACCCGTGACAGGCCTCAGTAGCATGCTCACGCGTGCTTGCGCAGGGCCGTATCCGCAAGTCCCGATATGGCAGGTTCGGGCGCCAGCGGCGGCGACGGCTCGTAAGTGGCAAAGCCGTTGCGGCCGGCCTTCTTGGCGGCATACAGCGCCTGGTCGGCGGCCGCGATCAGGCGGTCGGGGAACGCGCCGGTCTCCCGCGTCCATTGCGCGACCCCGATCGAGACCGAGATCGGAATGTCGGTGCCGACGCATTGCTCGGCGTCGGCGCGGCAGACTTCCAGCACGCGGCGGGCGATCATGACGCCCTCGCGCAGCGTCGAGGACGGCAGCACGATACAGAACTCGTCACCGCCGGTGCGCGCCAGCATGTCGCCGGGCCGCAGTCGGGTCTGCGCCATCAGGGTGAAATGCTGCAGGCAGGCGTCGCCGGCGGCGTGGCCGTAGGTGTCGTTGATGACCTTGAAGCCGTCGAGGTCGATCACCAGCAGCGAAAAAGGCTGCCCGCTGCGTTCGGAGCGCGCGCATTCTTCCGCCAGCCGCTGCAGGAGATGGCGGCGGTTGCCGACGCCGGTGAGATCGTCCAGCAGCGCGAGGTCGGCGACCTCGGTGCGCAGCCGGTCCATCGCCATCAGCAGGAAGCCGAAATTGAGCGCCATCGACAGGAACACCAGCACCAGGATCACCACCGACTGCACGGCGCCGAAATGGGTGTAGGAGAATCCGCCCCCCACTCCGGTCAGCGAGCCGACCAGCCTGACGGCGAAAATCGTGAGGATGATGATGGTGACGACGCCGGCCAGCCGGGCGCCGGGATTGATGCGCCCATCGCGCGGCGTGAGCAGCAGTTTCAGGCTCAGCGCCATCGGCAGCGCCTGCGCGAGCGTGAAGACGGTCATGCGCGCCGCCACGCTGTCGTGGACGAAAATGAAGAAGGACAGGCCGGCGAAGCTCGCCAGCGTGATCAGCACGGTGGTGTGCCACGAGACCGGCTGGTCGAAGAATTGACGGATGCCCATCGAGGCCAGGCAGATCGCCACCACCAGCGCGGTGCCGGCAAACAGCAGCGGCGTCAGCGTATCGGGCGTCAGCACGCGCAGCATCGCGAGCGCCGCACCCGTGGCCGCGACGAACGCCGAGGCGGTCCAGAACCGCGCCGCGCCGAACGAGGGATAGCAACGCATCACGTAGGCCCAGATCAGGCCCAGCGCGAGAAAATTGATGACGAACACCGTCCAAAGCGTCGGAACGCTCAGCATTGCGACCCCGGAACGCGTGCGTCCCGTCTCCCCTGTTGCCTGAAAGACCGCTCGAGGCTTCCGCCCCGGCGTTCCTCCCGCGACAATCCCCGTTGCCTTGAAAAACAAAGTGCATCCGCGCGACTTAACGGACCCTCACCATCGCGATGTAATGCGCGCCTTGGTTTTAATTTGATGAAGGGCGCATGTTCGGACAAATTTAAGCATGACGTGCGCGATGCGGAGCGTGCGGACGAGCGGCGTTTCGATCGAAAAAACGCGCGAAACGGCATAACAACTGTGGATAACGTGATGACAGCGCCATGACGGGACGCGGCAGCGGCCTGCAAATCTGGTGGGATCGTGATCGAGGATGTTGTGAGGCTGGCCCTCCGCCAAGCATGCCTCAGTGTCGCGTTCAATCCATTAAAACCTTGAGAGGATACTATGGCTAAGAAAGCGAAGAAGGCGAAAAAGGCGAAGGCGAAAAAGGCCAAGAAGTCGAAGAAGAAGTGAATTTCAGCCCGGGTGGAGTGCTCAGCTCCGCCCGGGCTCCCAACTCCGGGTGAGTATTTGGAGAAATGGCGGGCCTCTGGTCCGCCTTTTTCATTCCGGCGATGGCGCGAAAGCGTGGATTGCTTCGCAGCACTCGCAATGACGGAAGTACGGCTTACCGTTCTGCCAACGCCAGCTTCGCGCCGAGCGCGGCGAAGCCGGCGGCAAAGCTGCGGCGCAGCCAGGTCATCACCTTCGGGCGGGTGATGACACGGTCGCGAACGGCGGCGGCGAACAGGCCGTAAACCACGAACACCGCAAACGTCATCGCCATGAAGGCGGCGCTCAATTCCAGCATCCGCCCCAGCGGATGGCTTTCGTCCGCCGCCACGAACTGCGGCAGGAAGGCGAGGAAGAAGATCGACAGTTTCGGATTGAGGATGTTGATCAGAATTCCGGTCACGATCACGCGCCGGCTGGAGCGCACGGCCGCTGCGGGACGCGCGTCGATCGACAGCGCGCCGGTTTCGCGCAGGGCCTGCCAGGCCATATAGAGCAGATAGAGCACGCCGCACCATTTCAGCGCGGCGAACGCCAGCGCACTGGTATGCAGCACGGCGGCAAGTCCGAGCATCGCCGCCAGCATGTGCGGCACGATGCCGAGCGTGCAGCCGAAGGCCGCCGCAACGCTCGGCCGCGCACCCAGGGTCAGCGCCACCGCCAGCGTATAGAGCACGCCGGTGCCGGGCGAGGCGACCACGATCAGCGAGGTCAGCAGGAAGGATAGCGACATGACCCGCCATTATCATGCGCGGGGGCCGCGTGGAAGCGCGGCGCCGCCCATGCGGTCATGAACGCGGGCGCGGCCGATCACCATCGCTGTCCGTGCAAGCCACCCTCTCCGCCTCGCGGATCACGTCGAGCGGCGCCCACGGCTTCGACCAGAATTTCACGCCGTCGGGCAATTCCGCGAGCAGCGGCGTGCCCGACGTGACGATCACGCCCATGCCGGGATTGTACCGCCTGGCGATATGCGCAAGCTCGACGCCGTCCATGTGACCGGCGAGCTTCACGTCGGTCAGCATCAGCGCCAGGCTGTCGCCGGTGCGCGCCAGCACGGCTTCGGCGGCCTCCGCGCTTTCGCATTCGATGACGTCGACCTCGCTCTCCTCCAGCAGCAGGCAGATCATTTCGCGCTGCATCGGGTCGTCCTCGACAATGAGTGCGGTCGCGCGAACGGGTTTTGATTGTCCCATTGAAAGCCTCCTTGAAGGGATCGCGTCGGTTGGACGGGCGTCATTGCTGTCGGACGTGATCGATGTTAAGCGCCGAAACCGCTTTATGGTTCGGTTCCAATTTGCCAAAGTCGCGGAACCCATTTTCGACATATCCTTTTCACGGCCTGCATGGAGCCCAGCCAATGACTGCGATATCCGGAAGCGCGGCCGCCGTGACCGGCGCCGCCAGCGGCATCGGCCGCGCGCTGGCGCTGGAGCTGGCCGCGCGCGGCTGCGATCTTGCGCTGGCCGATCGCGACGAGGCCGGGCTGCAGCAGCTCGCAGCGGAAATCGGCAAAGCCGGGTCGCGGAAAGTCTCTGTCCATCGCGTCGATGTCGGCGAGCCCGATCAGATCAGCGATTTCGTGACAGCCGCCATTGCGGCCCATCCCGGGCTCAACATCGTCGTCAACAATGCCGGCGTCGCCCTGCTCGGCGGCTTCAACGAGGTCGATCAGGCGCAGATGGAGTGGCTGTTCAACATCAATTTCTGGGGCGTGGTGCACGGCACGCGCGCCTTCCTGCCGCATCTGTCGACGCAGCGCGAGGCGCATATCGTCAACCTGTCGTCGATCTTCGGCATCATCGCACCGCCCGGCCAGACCTCGTACTGCGCGGCGAAGTTCGCGGTGCGCGGCTTTTCGGAAAGCCTGCGGCACGAGCTTGCGATGGCGAACAGCCCGGTCCGGCTTTCCGTCGTGCATCCCGGCGGCGTGCTGACCAACATCGTGCGCAACTCCCGCACCGGCAGCGCGCGTCACCGACAACGCCCGCCGCGCCGAATCGATCGACCGCTTCGACAATGCGGCGCGGACGACACCCGCCGCTGCCGCGCAACGCATCGTCACCGGGATCGAGAAGAACCAGCCGCGCATTCTGATCGGGTTCGACGCGCAGTTCACCGACCTGCTGCAGCGCCTGAGACCTGCAACCTATTGGTCGGCACTGCGCCGCATGTTCGAGAAGCGCGCGCGTCTTAGCCGGCCCGAGGAGACGTGAGGGAACGCCACACAGACTGCGTTACCGCTACTGTCTATCCCTACCCAAGCGAGTTGAGTTTACCGCCCCGCCAGCCTGTCGGCGAAATAGCCGATGGTCTTGCGGTAGATCGTGGCCCGGTTCCATTCGCGCATCGCTTCGAAATTCGGCGTGCCTTCGCCATAGGGCGCGCCGTTCTTGAAGCCGCTCGATATGCAGCAGGTTCGCGGTGGAGGCGAGCACGTCGGGGACGCTGTGGCGCAGATCGACATGGCCGTTGCCGTCGAAATCGACGCCGTACTTGATGTAGGACGACGGCAGGAATTGCGTCTGGCCGATCTCGCCGGCGAAGGCGCCGATCAGATCGCGCAACGGCAGGTCGCCGCGCTGCACGATCTTCAGCGCCGCGAGCAGTTCGCCCTGGAACAGTTCGGTGCGGCGGCAATCATGCGCCATGGTGGCGAGCGTGCGGACGACCGGCATCTTGCCGATGTCGCCCTTGCCGAAATCCGATTCCAGCCCCCAGATCGCGACGATGATCTCCGGCGGCACGCCGAACTTCTGCTCGATGCGCGACAGCAACGACCCGTGCTTCTGCAGCATCTGCCGGCCCATGTTGATGCGCCCGGTGCCGACGCGGGTCGAGACATATTGCTCGAACGACTTGTTGAAGGTGCCGCGCTGGCGGCGGTCGAAGGCCAGCACCGCCGGATCCTGCGTCACGCCCGACAGCGCCTGGCTGATCACGGCCTGCGAGATGCCGGCGGCGGCCGCCTCCTGCGACATCGCCGCCACGAAGGTGTTGAAGTCGCCGCCGCAGCGGGCGGCGTAAGTGGGGCTGGAGACGATGACGGCGCCGAGGAAAATGGCCAGACGAACTATGCGCATGCGAATCCCTTGTGAGCTCTCGCTTCTGTTATGCCATGGGAAAGTGAGACGGGGCAGAGGCTATAAGCATCCCCATCCGTCATTGCCGGGCTTGACCCGGCAATCCATCTCCTTCGGATGAACTTTTTCGAAGCGGATGGATGCCCGGGTCAAGCCCGGGCATGACAGAGGAGAGAGGCGGGCACGCGTGCCGGAGCCCCCTACTCGCCGCCGTCGATCTGGCGGCCCATCAGCGCGATCGCCTTCTGATAGACCCCCGCGGCGTTCCAGGCCTGGATGGCGGCGAAATTCGGCTCGCCGGGCTGGTAGCCTGCGCCGGCGCGCCAGCCATGGGCCTTCAGGAAGGTTCGCCGTCGAGTTCAGCGCGTTGGCCGAGTTTTCGAGGTTGCCGGTGCCATAGGCCAGGATCGCCTTGGGCATGAACTGGGTCTGGCCGACTTCGCCGTGCATCGAGCCGCGCTGCGACGGCGACAGCGCGCCGCGATCGATCAATTGCAGCGCCGCGTAAAGATGCTCGGTGAAATAGGCCGAGCGCCGGCAGTCATAAGCGAGCGTCGCGATCGAGGCGAGCATGTTCTGGTTGCCGCGCTGGCTGCCGAACCCGGTCTCCATGCCCCAGATCGCCAGCAGCGGCCCCGGCGGCACGCCGTAGCGGCTCTGGATCGAGGCGAACAGCGCGCCCTGCGATGCCTTCAACTGCCGCCCCTTGGCGACGATGGTCGAAGCGCCGCGCTTGGCGAGAAACTGGTCGAGCGAGAGCTGGAAACTGCGCTGGCCGCGATCGGCGTTGATGGTCGCCTGCGCGTAGTTGGTCGCCATCAGGGCCTGGATGGTCGCGGCGCTGACGCCCTTTGCCCGGGCTTCGCCGGCGAATTCCTGTTTCCAGGCGGCGTAGCCGCCGGCCGAATTGCCGCACTGGGCGGCATGGGCGTCCGGGCTTAGCCCCGCGAGCAGGACGAAGGAAACGCCAAGAACATAAGCGACGCGTTGCATGGATAATGCCAATCCTGAGAGCCGTTCAAATATGGATCGACTTCTAGCACATCCCTGCCCGCGCTTCGAGGGTGGCGGCGACTCGCATGGCCGTCGCAAAAACGGCCATGATTGCGGCTCATTTGAACCGGCTGTTCCGCCGGCCGCTCTAACCACGAGGCATATTCCCCGCCACGTCGACCTGTTCTCACATGAATGGATTTCCGATGACCCGACCGCACACCTTGCTGAGGCCGATATTGCTGCTGCTCGCCGTCTCGTTCGGGACGATCACAGGTGCTGCCGCGCAGACGCGCGACGTTGCCGGCGCGCGAGATTATCCCGGCATCGGCCGCTTCGGCGGCAGCGTGATCACCGGCTATCAGGTGAAGGATTTCGACGCCGCGCGGATGCAAGGCGCCGCGTTCAAGGACGGGCAACCGACCGACGCGCGGCGGCTGGAAGGCCGCATCACGCGCATCGCCTATCGCACCAATCCCGGACCTTCGATCCTGGAAGTATCGCGCAATTTCGAGACGCAACTGGCGAAGGCCGGATTCGAGACGCTGCTCGCCTGCGACGTCGACGCCTGCGGCGGCATTCCGTTCTCGGAAGCCGTCGATGCGCTGCCGATCCCGCAGATGTGGGTGGACGGCTTCAACTACCGCTATGTCGCCGGGCGCAAGGTGGACGACGGACGCGAGATCTTTGCCAGCGTCATCGTCAGCGAGAACAACCGCGACATCTATGCGCAGCTCGTGGTCGCCGAACTCGGCGCGATCCAGAACAAGATGGTGGATGCTTCTGCCATGGCCAAGGGACTCCGCGAGACCGGCCGCATCGCGCTCTACGGAATCTATTTCGACACCGACAAGACCGAGGTGAAACCCGAAAGCCGCCCCACCCTCGAGCAGATCGCGAAGCTGCTGGCTTCGCAGGTCTCGCTCAGCGTCTTCATCGTCGGCCATACCGACAACCAGGGCCCCTACGCCTACAATCTCGATCTGTCGCGCCGCCGCGCCGAGGCGATCGCCGCCGAGCTGGTGAAGAACTACGGCGTCGGCGCGCCGCGGCTGCGCACCGCGGGCGTCGGCCTGCTCGCCCCCGTCGGCTCCAACGCCACCGATGCCGGCCGCGCGCTGAACCGACGGGTGGAGCTGGTGGCGCCGTGAGAGCGAACGAGGGAAGACTTTCGGCGCGGTGTTCTGATAGAATGAATGCGACAGCGGAGTGAGCCACCATGACCGACCCCCAACAGAAAGAGCACCAGGCGCCCCGAAGCTTCCGGGTGTTCCGCGTACCGCTGTTCCGCCTGCTCGCGATCAATCTCGCCGCCGGCGTGACGCTCGCGGTGCTGCTGGTCGGCGGGCTGCTGTGGGCCAATCCCGGCGGCCTGCGGCATCTGATTTTCGCCGACAGTTCGCCCGGCACCGCGCTCGGGCTGTTGCTGTTCGGCTTCGTCGTCACCTTCGGCTCGACGGCGATGGGCACCGCGATCATGGCGATGGGGCGCGCTGCGGACCATGACAGACGGGGCGGCAGGCCTGAGCCGGTGGCGCAGCCGGCCCATGCGATGGCCCGGGCCACGCAGGCCCGCTGAGCCGCCTCCCCTCGCGGGCCCGCCCGGCTTCGCGCAACTCGATTGATCCGCGTCAATACGCACCGATGCCGGCCTTCCTAGGATTGCCGGCAAAAGGAGCGACGCCGATGATCGGGATCACCCTCACCACGGACCAGATTCGCAATGCCCCCGCCGAGGTGCGGCAGTGGATCGAACACCAGGTCATCGCCTCGCTCGGGCTGGCCGCGGATGCACCGGCGCAGGCAGAGCCTGTTCACGCGCCGCACCTGATCGCCTGCACGGCGGAAGACGCTGCCGCGGTGCTGGCGCAGATCAAGGGGCTGATGCCGGCCTTCAACGTGTTCTTCGAGTTCGCGCGGCCCGGCATTTCGTTCGGGCATCCGCCCGTGATGGCGTTCCGCCTGATCGACATCCTCCATCACACGCGGCTGCAGAATGTCGGCCAGGTGATCGAATGCCTGCAGGCCATCAACGACGCGCTGGCGCAGGTGCGCCACGACGCATCGGCCAAGTTCTGCGGCTTCGACAACCAGGGCCACTGCCTGATCGCGCCGGAGACGCAGAAAAGCGTTGCGGCGCTGTGGCAGAGCGTTCTGGCGAGCCAGAAGAAGGGGACTCGGTGAGGCCGGTTCGGTGTCGGCTGCGTAGCCTCGGCCGAGGTAGGCTCGACGTCAATGAAGCAAGGAAAGGTTGGCTTTCAACTGTCGGCGATCTCTAGCTAAGCACGACCTTTCAGCGACGGTCCATCCCCTCCAAGTCTGAGCTCTAGTTTTCCAGATAGCGCACGTCATGAGTAAGCTCTCCGTGGCGACCTCACCTGACACAACCAAAGCGGGCACACGCTACAACAACCTACATTGTGAATTCAAAGGACAAGTTCCAGAGCTGCGCTTGGCGAAGGGCGACCTTCTCCAGCCACCTCATCCCGGAAGTGCAACCGGTGCTGCAGCAAAGGCCTCAGCCAGTAACCACGGCTGCCCGTATCAACGCGAATCCACGCGTAGCTGCATGCAGAGCGCGCCGCTGGCCAGCGCTGACAATCCGAGCAGCACAACGACGCCTGCGAATCCGGTCAGCGCGAACAGGATGCCGCCGAACGTTACCCCGACCGTTCCGCCGAGAAAGCTGCATGAATTGAGCATGCCGGAGCCCTTGCCGGCCTGCAGCGGCGGCAGCGTTGCCAGCCCTAGCCGCGGCGCCGAGGCGTAGATCACCGCGATTCCGCTGCCGGCGACCAGGAGGCCTGGCGCCAGAACCGAAGCCTCGCCTCGATCTGCAGCGACGCCCAGATGATCGCACAGCCGAGGGTGAGCAGCAGCGATCCGCCAGTCAACAGACGTCGCATGCCGATCTTCGCGGCAAGCCAGGGCGCCGCGCGCGCCAACGCGAACAGCGCCACCGACAGCGGCAGCAGAGAAAGGCCGGCGCCAACGGCCGATATGCCGAGCCCGCCGGCGGACTGCGCAAAGAGGTTGTAGTAGAGCAGCAGCGTCATGATGTCGAACATCACGAGAAACAGGAGCCCGGCGGCGATGGCGAAATTCCGGTTGGCGAACAGGCCGAAATCGACCAGCGGCTGAGCGCGCTGCATCTGCGTCCGCAGCAACGCGGCGAATGCGACCGCCGCCAGCGCGAGCGGGAGGATCGCGGCGAGCGCGCTGGTGCGGACATGCGCCAGCGCCTGCAGCCCCGAGATCAGCGTCACCATGAACACGGCGAGAATGCCAAGGCCCGCCCAGTCCATCGACATCGCACGGCGGCCGCCGACGCCGGGATGGCGCAGCAGCATCGCCGCCGCGGGCACCATGACGACGACGTTGAGCCAGAAGATGAAGCGCCAGCCGGCGTAATGCGTCACCACCCCGCCGACGAGCGGGCCGATGCTGAAGCCCAGCATCAGAAAGCCGCTCCAGGTGCCGATCGCCTCCGCGCGTTTTGAATCAGGTGCGGCCTCGGTCACCGCCGCGAGCGTGCCGGCCACCGCAAACGCGGCGCCGAGCCCCTGCAGCGCACGTGCGCCGACCACCACGAAACCAACAGGCGCCAGCGCAATGAACAGCGAGGCAAGCGCAAACAGGGCGATGCCGGCGATCGAGGACCGGCGCGCGCCGACCTGGTCCGCCGCGTCGCCGCCCACGACGATGAAGATCGCGGCGGTCAGCAGATAGGCGTTGACCACCCATTCGGCTTCCGCCCGGCCAAGCTGCAGGCCCGCCGTCATTGCCGGCAGCGCCGCCATGATCGCCGTGCTGTTGTCGCCGACCGCGAGCATGGCGAGGCAACAGGCCGCCAGCACCGGCCTGAAATCGCCCTTCGCGTCTGATGCCCCCATCGCCCTCGCCCCTGGCGCCCGTTGCGGGCGAACCTATCACACACGAGGCAGCGCAAGGACAGGAGGCGATGGTCGAACCACGCCGCCAGCCGGCGTTTCAAGGGCAGGATCGCGCAAGGCAGATCGGCGCGAGGCGCTGCGTGATTTGTTTTGACAGCGGCTGCCCGATCGAAGACAAGGCCGCCCATGGCCAAGAAACCCGGAACCAATCCCAAAGGCGAATTCGCCTTTTTCAACGTCGTCTATGAGGACGATTCCCAGCGCTCCAACCGGCGCGTGCCTTCGGAACTGCTCGGCGGCCTCGACGGCGACGAGCCGGCGCGCGGCTTCATCATGGAGCAGGACCGCGACATCGCCGAAAAATCCGGCCGCACGCCGCTCGCGATCAAGAGCATCAGCCGGGTCGGGGCGAAGAAGAAGTAGGGCTGCGACTCTATCCGCGTCATTGCGAGCCAACGGGTCGCGCCAATGCGCGCCCGATGACAGGCTCCGCGAAGCAATCCATCGCGCCGCAAGCGGAGACATGGATTGCTTCGTCGCTTCGCTCCTCGCAATGACAGCGCAAGAGCGGGATCAGAAACAAAAACGGCGGGCCGAGGCCCGCCGTTTGTTTTCGCTTGATGGATTGCCGGGTCAAGCCCGGCAATGACAGCCTGAATTAGTTATCCAGGAAGCTCCGCAGCTTCCGCGACCGCGACGGATGCTTCAGCTTGCGCAGCGCCTTGGCCTCGATCTGGCGGATGCGTTCGCGCGTCACCGAGAACTGCTGGCCGACTTCTTCCAGCGTGTGGTCGGTGTTCATGCCGATGCCGAAGCGCATGCGCAGCACGCGTTCTTCGCGCGGCGTCAGCGAGGCCAGCACGCGCGTGGTGGTCTCGCGCAGGTTGGACTGGATCGCCGCATCGATCGGCAGGATCGCGTTCTTGTCCTCGATGAAATCGCCGAGGTGCGAATCTTCCTCGTCACCGACCGGGGTTTCGAGCGACAGCGGCTCCTTGGCGATCTTGAGAACCTTGCGGACCTTCTCCAGCGGCATGCCGAGCTTTTCGGCGAGCTCTTCCGGGGTCGGCTCGCGGCCGATCTCGTTGAGCATCTGGCGCGAGGTGCGCACGATCTTGTTGATCGTCTCGATCATGTGCACGGGGATGCGGATGGTGCGCGCCTGGTCGGCGATCGAGCGCGTGATCGCCTGCCGGATCCACCACGTGGCGTAGGTCGAGAACTTGTAGCCGCGGCGGTACTCGAACTTGTCGACCGCCTTCATCAGGCCGATGTTGCCTTCCTGGATCAGGTCGAGGAACTGCAGGCCGCGGTTGGTGTACTTCTTGGCGATCGAGATCACGAGGCGCAGGTTGGCCTCGACCATTTCCTTCTTGGCCTGGCGCGCCTCGCGCTCGCCCTTCTGCACGCCGTGCACGATCTTGCGGAATTCGCCGATCTCGAGGCCGGTGAGCGCGGCCAGCGACTGGATCTCGTGGCGCAGATCCTTGATGCGGTCCTTCTCGTGATGGACGAAATTCTTCCAGCCCTTGGCGGAGAGTTTCGAGACACGGTTGAGCCAGCGCGGATCGAGCTCCGAGCCCTGATAGTTGCGCAGGAAGTCCTCGCGCGCGACGCCGTGGCTGTCGCCGAGGCGCAGCAGGCGGCCCTCGAACGAGACCAGCTTCTTGTTGATGTCGTAGAGCTGCTCGACCAGCGAATCGATGCGGGCCTGGTTCAGGCGCAGCGACTTCACCTCGACGATGATTTCGTCCTTCAGCTTCTTGTACTTGCGCTCCTGCGAGGGCGACAGCGACTCGCTCTGCAGCTGGTTGGCGATGTCCTGCTCCTGCAGGCGGCGCAGCTTCTTGTATTCGGACGCGATCTTGTCGAAGGTCTCGACCACCTTCGGCTTCAGCTCGGCCTCGATGGCGGCGAGCGACATCTGGTTTTCGAACTCGTCGTCGTCCATGTCGCCTTCGGCGGCGGCCTCGGCCGGATCCTTTTCCTCGGTCTCGGCACCGCCCGCAGGGCGCGGCGCGGAACGGGGTCGGCGACGGCGGCGCGGCGGGCGGCGCGGCAGCCGCAGGCACGCGCGGCGCCGTTGCCGTTGGCGCGGCTGGCCGCACCGTCGGCGGCGGGCGCGGCGATCATCGCCGGGTTCATGTTGTTCTTGGCGTCGGGGCCGGCATAGGTGGCTTCGAGATCGATGATGTCGCGAAGGAAGATCTTTCCTTCGTTGAGCTCGTCGCGCCAGATGATGATGGCCTGGAAGGTCAGCGGGCTTTCGCACAGCCCTGCGATCATCGCCTCGCGGCCGGCCTCGATGCGCTTGGCGATGGCGATTTCGCCTTCGCGCGACAGCAATTCGACCGTGCCCATCTCGCGCAGATACATGCGGACGGGATCGTCGGTGCGCTCGCCGGGCTCGGACTTCTTGACCTCGGTGACGGCCTTCTGCGTGACCTCGACGAGCTCGTTGTCGGTGTCGTCGTCGGCCTCTTCCTTTTCCTCGTCGGCGTCGGCCTCTTCGGCTTCGGAGACGTTGATGCCCATGTCCGACAGCATCGACATGATGTCCTCGATCTGTTCGGGCGAGGTGGTGTCGGAGGGCAGCACTTCGTTGAGCTGATCGAAGGTCACGAAGCCGCGCTTCTTGGCCTGCTTGATCATCTTCTTGACGGCGGCATCCGACAGGTCGAGCAACGGCGACGGCGCGTCGGCGGCAGTCCTTCTCAGGGGCGTCCGCTGCCTTGTCGTCTTTTTCCTTGTCCTTAACCTGCAGCGTCTTTGCCTTGGTGGCCATTCATTGCTCCCGAAACGCGCTCGTGCAGGACGGCGCCAGCGCCACCTGCCTCTGAAATACTGAAGTCGTCAGCGAAGCGACCTTGCACCAAGGCCGCATCGCCATGTCTCTTCGCCCCGAACCTGTCGCCCGAGCATGATACTTTCGTCATGCTCATGACGCGGAAAGGGCGGCGCAGACCGTCGCCACCCCGGATTCCAGTTCGCCGGATTCTGTCTTACGTAGCCGTAAGGCCCTTAAGCTTCGCTTAACCCTGTTTTTGCCGCCAAACCATGGATTTGGCGAGTCTTTTTGCGGGTTCGGCCGCGGCCGTCCGCATCATTTTTCATCAGACGCTCTTGCGGAACCGGCCCGAAAGCTCGCCAAAACCCTCGATCAGGGCCTCGGTGCCGTCGATGGCTTCCAGCCGGGCCTTGACGTCCTTCAGCCATGCCAGATTGGCCTCGCTGGGCTCCTCGCCCAGGGCCAGCTCGGCATCCTTCATTTCCCTAAGTAGGGAGTGCGTTTTCTGATGCAAGACAACGAGTTGCTGCCAGGTGGCCAAGAACGTCCTCGCGGGCCGCGCCGGGCTTTGAGCCCCACACCGCCCCGGTCGTGATCGCCCGCTCAACCCTTTGAAGAATCTCGGTTAATCCGCGCGCTTCGAGATCGGCGCGCATCTTTTCGGCCTGCTCGTCGACGTCGGGCGAATGATGATGGTCGTTGGCGAAGGCGGCGATGATGCCGGCGCGCAGCTTGTTGGCCTCGGGATGGGCCAGTTCGAGCGCCGCGACCTCCTCCAGATGATCGTGCAGCAGCCAGGGATGGTTGATCAGGGACTGCAGGATCAGCGCCTCGCGGCGGGACATGGCGCTGCGCTGGCCGCGCATGATCGGGCTGGTCGCCAGCTGCGGGCTCGCCGCCTGGTAGGGGCCCGGGCTGATCGCGGCTGGTCGCAGCCCTCGGCCCGCGGCCGCCCCGCGCGGCGAATCGGCCGGCCGCCGCCGAGGCGAACGGGCCGCGGGGGGCAAAACGGCGGCGTGATTCGCCGCCCGCCGCGGCGCGGAAATTGCCCCGGCGCGTAGCCGCCGCGGCCGCCATCGGGCGCGAAGGTGCGCTGCAGCCGCTCGGCCAGATCCTGGCGATAATAGCGGCGCACGACCTCGTCGCGGATGCCGTTGGCGAGTTCGCCGATCCGCGCTTCCAGCGCCGCGCGGCGCTCGGGCGTGGCGAAGCTGCCGCCCTCGATCTCGCGCGACCAGAGCATGTCGGAGAGCGAACGCGCGGCCGCGATCACTTCCTCGATCGCACCGCGCCCGCCGGAGCGCGCGAGATCGTCGGGGTCCTGGCCTTCGGGCAAGCAGCGCAAAGCGCAGGCTCTTGCCGGGCTCGAGACTGGGCAGCGCCAGATCGGCGGCGCGATAGGCCGCCTTCTGTCCGGCGCGGTCGCCGTCGAAACAGAGGATCGGCTCGTCCGCCATCTTCCAGCAGCAGCGCGAGCTGGTTTTCGGTGAGCGCCGTGCCGAGCGGGGCGACGGCGCCGCCGAAGCCGGCGGTGACCATGGCGATGACGTCGACATAGCCTTCGACCACGATCAGCGGCGCGCCGTCATGCGTCGCCTGCCGCGCGGTGGCGAGGTTGTAGAGATTGTCGCCCTTGTGAAACAGCGGCGTTTCCGGCGAATTCAGGTATTTCGCCGGCACGTCCTTTTCCAGCGCGCGGCCGCCGAAGGCGATGACGCGGCCGCGCACATCGGTGATCGGAAACATCACGCGGTCGCGGAAGCGATCATAGGGCACGGGAATGTCGTCGCCGCGCGATCAGCAGGCCCGCCTCGACCATGTCGTCGGTGGAAATGCCGAGCGAGCCGAGATGCTCCTTCAGCGCGAAGCGCTCGCCGGGCGCATAGCCGAGGCGAAACTGCAACTGCGTCGCCGGCGTGATCGCGCGGTCGGCGAGATAGCCGCGCGCTTTCGCGCCGTTGCGCGAGGCCAGCGTGTCGGCGAAGAATTTCGCGGCGAGATCCATCACGTCATGCAGCGTCTTGCGGCGCTGCTCGTGGCGCGCGGCATCGGGCGTCGCCGCCGGCAGCGCCATGCCGGCCATCGAGGCCAGCCGCTCGACGGCCTCGGTGAAGCCGACGCCTTCGGTCTCCATCACGAACGAGATGATGTCGCCGTGCTTGCCGGAGGAGAAGTCGTGGTAAAATCCCTTCTGGTCGTTGACCGTGAACGACGGCGACTTCTCCTGCTGGAACGGCGACAGCCCCTTCCACTCCCGCCCCGCCTTCTTCAGCTTGACGCGCCGGCCCACGACTTCCGAAACCGGAAGCCGGGCACGCAGCTCTTCGAGGAATTGGGGCGTGAAGCGCATGGGTGAATTGGGCCTGAGTCCGATGCCAACCGACCAGGATATAGGGGCGAGTCGGGGAAATACGAAGATTGTCGACCTTCTCGCCGCTATTCACAGGATGGAAGCGGACAAAATCTCTCCTCGTCATGGCCGGGCTTTTCCCGGCCATCCACGTCTATGACTGCCAGCGTGAAGAAAGACGTGGATGCCCGGGACAAGCCCGGGCATGACGGCGCACAAAGGCGGCGTTCTGCTTGAATCGCGTCCGGTTCCGCGCTTCCATATCGCCATGTTCACGGTGTTTCGAGGCGGACAGAGCGGGGCGTGGCGGGTGACGCGGCGGGCGGCGGTGAAGGGCGCGGCGCTGGCGTCGACGCCGTCGCTGTCGGTGGTCTATTCGGCCTCGATCGCGCTGCCGATCCTGCCCTCGCTGACCTCGTGGCGGCTGGCGGGCGTCAAGAGCCATGTGCGCTATGTCGAACGCGCCGAGAAGACGCAACTCGACGCCGTGCAGGCCGAACTCGGCCGCGCGGACGCGACCTGCGCGGCGCTGATCCCGATCAAGAAATCGGCCGCCTGGTGGGAGCTGACGCAGGAGGAGCGCGGCAGATCTTCGAGGACAAGTCGCACCACATCGCCGCGAGCCTGAAATACCTGCCGGCGATCGCGCGCCAGCTCTATCACTGCCGCGACCTCGGCGAGCCGTTCGATTTCCTGACCTGGTTCGAATACGCACCCGCGCATGCCGAGCAGTTCGAGGAACTGGTCGGCACGCTGCGCGCGACCGAGGAATGGAATTATGTCGAGCGCGAGGTCGACATTCGGGTGGAGCGCGAACGGCTGGATGCGGGTTAGCTCTCCAGAAACTTTCCCGAGGCGATCAGCGGCAGGCCGGTGACGGGCCAGTTGTAGACATAGGTCCAGGCCTCGCTCGCGGTGCCGTCTTCCGGCGTCACGGCCAGCATGCAGCGGAGATACTCGGTCGGTTCGGCAAATCCTTCGCCGCAGGCTTCATACATGTCGAATTCGCCGAGCAGCGCGTCGCGGTCGCGCAGGCGATACAGTTCGCCATGCACGATGTCTGACAAGCTGGTCCGAGAGCACGAGCCCCGGATAATGCTTGATGAGATAGAGCCGGCCGCGGCAGGTGGCGGTCCCCAGGTAATCCGCGCTGCGCGACAGAAGCTGCGCCATCGGATGGTCGAAGCCGCGCATCAGCGTGCCGTAGACGAACAGACGATCTGAAATCATGGATGTTGCTATGTCATTGCGAGCGAAGCGAAGCAATCCATCGGTGCTGCACGCACAAGAATGGATTGCTTCGTCGCTTCGCTCCTCGCAATGACGGAAACGGCTACGCCGGCACGACCTCGTCGCTGATGACGAGAAACTTCACCAGGTCCATCCGGCCGAAGCTCGTGGTCAGCGCGACGTCGGCGGCGTCGCGGCCGGTGCCCATCAGGATGCGGCCGGCGCGGGGGACGTTGTGGCGGGCATCGAAGGTGTACCACTGGCCGGAGAGATAGACCTGAAACCAGCCGGAGAAATCCATCGGCGCGGGATCGCGCGGCACGCCGATGTCGCCGAGATAGCCGGTGCAGTAGCGCGCCGGGATGTTCATGCAGCGGCAGAAGGTCAGCGCCAGATGCGCGAAGTCGCGGCAGACGCCGGTGCCCTGCTCGTAGACGTCATGCGCCGACTTCATGTGGTGCGCATGCTGGTAGCCGAAGGTGACGTGGTTGTGGACGAAATCGACGATCGCCTGCACCCGCGCCCAGCCGGGCGGCGAATTGCCGAACAGCGACCAGGCGACGTCGGTGAGCTTGTCGGTCTCGCAATAGCGGCTCGGCATCAGATACTGCAACACTTCGTCCGGCAACTGGTCGATCGGCAGTTGCTGCGCCGTCGGCATCACCACGTCGGGCAGGCCGGAATCGCGCACCAGCGCATCGCCGTGCAGCGTCACCCCGCCGGCGGGCGCCACCAGCCGGCCGCAGACATTGCCGAAACTGTCGCGGTAGAAGCCGATCGGCACGTCGGGCTCGGCCATGATGCGCTCGGTACCGACGATGTCGGCAAAGCGCGACGGATGGATCGAGAGCATGATCACCATCGGCGTCGGCTGCACCGCCGCGTAGGAAATCTCGAAGCCGACCTTGATCTCCATCGTCAGACCTTTTCCGCCTGCGGCGTTTCGTGTTGGCTCGTCTCCGACCGAGACGACGTTGATGTGGACCTCCATCGCGGCAAAGGCGTCGGGCGAGCCGAGATAGCTGCCGTGCAGCGGGATCGCCTGGCGCGGATCGCGCGCCACCGCGACGCGGATCAGGTCGCGGGTGCCGACGATGCCGTTGGTCGGATCGAACTCGATCCAGCCGGCGCTCGGCAGATAGACCTGCACCCAGGCATGCGTCGAGCCGCCGCCGACATAGCCATGCGCGCGGTCGCCGGGAATGGAGAGATAGCCGGACACGAAACGCGCCGCGATGCCGAGCCGGCGCAGCGCCTCGATCATGAACAGCGCATAGTCGCGGCAGGTGCCGGAGCCGGTCTGCAGCGTGTCGAGCGGATGCTGGGTGCCCTGCTCGTGGCGCTTGCGATAGCTGAAGGCCTCGCGGATGCCATGCGTCATGCCGCTCAGGATGTTGAAGGTCGGCGTCGGCCCCTCGACGTCGAGAAACTTCCGCGCCCAGGACGACAGTTCGCCATTGGGATCGCCATATTGCGGCGTGATGAATTGCAGCAGGTCGGGGAATTCCTCGTCGTCGTAGACGAACGGATAGAAATAGGCGGGATCGTCGGCCGTCAGCGCGAACTCCTCCGCCGGATTGTGCTCGACGGTCGCGGTCGAGACGAACGACAGCGTCTCGGCGCGCTCGTCGAAGGTCGCGATCGCGACGCTGTTGCCGAACACGTCGTGGATCCAGCGAAGCTTCATCGGCGGCGGCTCGATCTCGAGGGTGCCGGACAGCACCCGCAGATCATGGCCGTCGCGCGGGCGCAGCATGATGCGGTGTTCGCCGAACGCGACCGGGCGCGTGTAGCGATAAACGGTCTTGTGGTGGATCGTCAGGAGCGGCATCGTCAAACAATCATCGATTCTGGTACGACTAATCTAGACCCAACCCTGCCCATTTCCAGATCGGAATGCCGCTTCGATAGGCAGTAATTCAGGTAAAATCGCTTTGAATCACGCTGGCGACACAGCACTACTCCTCAGGCCCGAGGATGTTCCCCCGGTCCGCGAATTTAACGCCGATGGCCGCTCGCCGTTCCTGCTGACCGGCGACCATTACGGACGGCTGATCCCGCGCGCGCTCGGCGACCTCGGCCTGCCCGAGAGCGAACTTGTGCGCCACATCGCCTGGGACATCGGCATTGCCGGCGTCGCGGAGCAGCTATCCGAAACATCTCGACGCGCACCTGATCGTGCAGCGCTATTCCCGCCTGGTGATCGACTGCAACCGGCCGCCGCATGTCGCAAGCGCGATCCCGCGCATCAGCGATGCGACCACGATTCCGGGCAATGAGGGCCTGTCGCGCGAGGCGGCGGAAGCGCGGCGCGCGCAGATCTTCGATCCCTATCATCGCCGCATCGACGAGATCATCGAGCAGCGCCGGCAGTGCCGGCCTGCCGACGGTGCTGGTGGCGCTGCACAGCTTCACGCCCGTCTATGCCGGAATCGCGCGGCCCTGGCACATCGGCACGCTCTATCACCGCGACACGCATCTGCCGCCGCTGCTGCTGAAACTGCTGCGCGCCGAAGGCGATCTCGTGGTCGGCGACAACGAGCCCTATGCGGTCAGCGACGAGACCGACTACACCATCCCCGTGCATGGCGAGGCGCGCGGGTTGATGAACACCGGCATCGAAATCCGCCAGGACCAGATCTCCGATCCCGCCGGAGAGAAAGCGTGGGCCGACCGGCTGGCGCGGATTCTCGGCGAGATCGAGGTGACGTTGCGGACACAGCGATTGATTTGACCCCGCTGCCGATTCATTGCCGCCGGCGCATCACCGCGCCCGCGTCAGCGCCAGCCAGATGCCGCCGCCGATCATGAAGCCGCCGGAGACGCGCGACAGCAGCCGGGTCCGCTGTTTGGAGAAGAACCGCCGCGCCCGCCCGGCCAGCAGTGCGTAGACCGCATCGGTCGAGGCGGCGATCACCATGAAGGTGACGCCGAGCAGCGCCACCTGCGGGAAGTGGTCCTTCTCCATGTCCATGAACTGCGGAATGAACGCGCCGAAGAACACCAGCACTTTCGGATTCGAGAGCAGCACAACAAACCCTTGAAGGAAGAAGCCGCCGCGCGGCGGCGCCGGCGGCTCGTCGGTGTGGATACCCTCGACCGGTTCACGAACGAGCTTGATGCCGAGCCAGATCAGATAGGCCGCACCGGCAAAGCGCACCCAGTCGAACCAGTAGCCCATGGTCGCCATCAGCGAGGTCAGGCCGACCGCGACGATGCAGATCACGATCGCAAGTCCGGCCTGCGCCCCGGCGCAATTGATCAGCGCCGCACGGGTGCCGTGCCGCAGGCCGTTGGCGATCAACAGCGTCACCACCGGACCCGGCAACAGCGCCAGCGCGACGCAGGCAGCGACAAAGGCGAGATAGAGCTGAAGGGACATGATGAAACCCGGTTGGAATGCGTTGCGGTCATTATGCATGGCGACACAGCAAACGCCAGTTGACATGCAACCTTTTAGTTGCCTATGGTTAGACCCATGGATGAGGTCTTCAAGGCGCTGGCCGATACGTCGCGCAGGTCGCTGCTGGACCGACTTCACGCCAGTAACGGGCAGACGCTGAACGAACTCTGCGACGGCCTTGCCATGACGCGGCAGGCCGTCACCAAGCACCTTGCCATTCTCGAAGCCGCCAATCTCGTTTCCACGCTCAGGCGTGGCCGCGAGAAGCTGCACTACATCAACCCCGTCCCGATCCATCAGATCGGTGAACGCTGGATCAGGAAATTCGAGCGCGGGAAACTTGTCGCGCTCAGCGAGTTGAAACGACAGTTGGAGAAGCGTGATGAGTAAGCCCAAGGGCGTGGACGTCAGGGATTTCAAGCCGGCGATCGTCTACACGATCTACATCGCCTCAACGCCTGCGAAGGTGTGGGAGGCGCTGACGACGGCCGAATTCAGCCGACGATATTTTTCCGGCTTCGCGATCGAGGCCGATCTCAAGATCGGCGGCGTCTTCATCGCCCGCGCGCCTGACGGCGCGGTGCATATCGACGGCGAGGTGATCGAATGCGACCCGCCGCGGCGGCTGACCGTTACCTGGAACGTCACCTGGCCGGGGCTGGTGGAGAAACTCGGGCCGACGCTGGTGACCTACGAGATCGAGCAAGCCGGCGACGCCGTCAAGCTGACGATGCTGCAATCGCACGACCGGCCGATCAGCGACGACATCCTGTCCGGCGGGCGTGCGGGCTGGCCCGCGATCCTGTCGAGCCTGAAGAGCGTACTCGAAACAGGCAACCCGCTCGTCATCAAGATGCACCCGCCGGAGCGGATGCTGGCCGCGCTGAAGGAGATGGGCATCGGGACGCCGTAGGGATTTCGCCAACGCGGGCCCTCACGCCACCGGCGCGATGATGCGGCGGTAGAGATGCCATGTGGTGTGGCCGAGCACCGGCAGCGTGACCACGAGGCCGAGGAAGTAGGGCATCGCCGACACCGCGAGCAGCACCACGATCAGCGCCGCCCAGCCGATCATCGGCAGCGGGCTCGTCACCACCGCGCGCACGCTGGTGATCATGGCGGTGACGAAATCGACGTCACGGTCGAGCAACAGCGGAAACGACACCACGGTCAGCGAAAACAGGATCAGCGACAGCGCGGCGCCGACGGCGTTGCCGATCGCAAGGAACAGCAACCCTTCATTGGTGGTGAGCACGGTCGTGATGAATTCCTGCAGGCTGGAGAACGAGGCGTTGAGCCCGAGCAGGAGCGCGATCAGGAGCCGCACCTGGTACATCCACACCACGAACACGAACAACGTTACGAAGGCCATCCACCCGATCTCGCCGCGCGTCCGCACGGTGGTCCAGATCGCGGCGAGCGAAATCGGCTGACCGGTTTCGCGGCGGCGGCTGACCTCGTAGAGACCGACCGCGACGAACGGGCCGATCATGGCGAAGCCGGCCGCGAGCGGATAGGCGAGATAGACCATGCCGAACGCGGTGAGGCAGAGCAGGATCGCGATGCCGCCGGCCGCATAGAGCGCGCCAAAGGCGATGCCGTAGAGCGGCACTGCCTGAAAATCCCGCAGGCCCTGCCCCAGCGCTTCCGCGATGTCGGCCGGCGTAATGCGCCGCACCACCGGATCGACCTTGCCGGATACCGTCGCCATTCCGTCCCCTCCCTGTTTTGTGGGGGATTGATGCAGGGCCGCGCGGGAGCCGTGTTGATCTCGGTCAAGAATTTTGGCGCGAGTTGCCGCCCTACCCCAGCGCCCGCAATTCGCGGCGCAGCACCTTGCCGGTCGCGGTCATCGGCAGCGTGTCGGCGAACTGCACGAAGCGCGGATATTCGTGGGCGGAGAGCTGCACCTTGACGAAATCCTGGATCTCGCGCGCCAGCGTGTCGCTCGGCGCAAAGCCCGGGCGCAGCACGATCCAGGCCTTGATGGATTCGGTGCGGATCGGATCGGGAATCCCGACCACCGCCGACATCGCCACCGCCGGATGCTTCATCAGCGTATGCTCGATCTCCGACGGCCCGACGCGATAGCCGGCCGTGGTGATGACGTCGTCCTCGCGGCTGACGTACCAGAAATAGCCGTCGTCGTCCTGCACGCCGAGATCGCCGGTCAGGAGAAACTCGCCGGCATATTTTTTCGCGGTCGCTTCCGGGTTCTTCCAGTATTCGATCATGGTGCAGGGGCACGGCTGACGCACGCCGATGATGCCGCGCTGTCCGCGCGGCAGTTCCTCGCCCCTGTCATTGACGATTCGGACGTCGAAGCCGGGCGTCGCCTTGCCCATGGAGCCTGCGCGGATCGGAAACAGGTTCGAATTGCTGCCGACCACGAGGTTGCATTCGGTCTGGCCGAACACCTCATGCGCGTCGATGCCGAAGGTCTGGCGCACCCAGCCGTGCAATTCGCCGCCGAGCGATTCACCGCCGGTGAAGATGCTGCGCAGGTTCAGGCCGGGATTTTTCACGTCGGCCTGCCGCATCAGCTTCAGCGCCGTCGGCGGCAGGAACACGTTTCGTATGCCCAGATCGGCCATCATCGCCATCGCCGCCTGCGGCTCGAACTTTCGCGCGCGATGCCCGACCAACGGGATGCCGTGATACCAGAACGCGAACAGGCCGTTGATGAGCCCGCCGATCCAGGCCCAGTCGGCCGGCGTCCACATCAGGTCGCCGGGCCTGGGCAGAAAATTGTGGCACATCTCGACATTGGGCAGATGGCCGAGCACGACGCGATGGGCATGCAGTGCGCCCTTTGGATTTCCTGTCGTGCCTGAGGTGTAGATGATCAGGGCGGGATCGTCGCAGGAGGTATCGACGGTCGTAAAATCCGGCGATGCAGCTTTCAACGATCGGCCAGAACGGCTTGGTGCCTTCAGGCGCCTTTTCCGAAATGACGTAGACCTGTTGCAGCGCCGGCAGGCGATCACGGATCTTGGCCAGCTTCTCCCAGCCGCCCTCATCGGTGACGATGGCCTTCGCTTCAGAATTGGACAGGCGATATTCCAGCGCGTCCTCGCCGAACAGCGCGAACAGCGGAATCGAGATCATGCCGGAACGGAATGCCGCGATATGCGCGACCGGCAATTCCAGCGATTGCGACAGGAACACCGCGACGCGGTCGCCCTGCACGAGACCGTCGGCCTTGAGCACGTTGGCAAAGCGCCGCGACATCTCCGCGACCTCGTCGAACGAGGTGCGCGTGGTGGCGCCGTCCTCGTCGACATAGATCAGCGCCAGCCGGCCCGTTCCGTCCGCGTGCCGATCGCAGCACGCGTCCGCCATGTTGAAGCGAGCCGGAATGTCCCAGCGGAAATTGCGGTAGAGATCGTCATAGGTGGCGGCTTCGGTGAGCATGGCGCTGGCGTCTTCCCCTGGTCTTTCTTCTGTCATGGCCGGTCCGAGCCGGCCATCGAGGTCTTGCTTGGTGCAAGTTTAAAGACGTGGATGCCCGGCACAAGGCCGGGCATGACGTTGAAAGTATCGTGTTCCAGACGAGATCAGCCCGACAGCGCCGCCTTCACCATGCCGCTGGCCTTGCCGAAATCCATCTGGCCGGCGAATTTCGCGCGCAGCACGCCGATCACCTTGCCCATGTCCTTCATCCCGGCGGCGCCGGTCTCGGCGATCGCGGCTGAGATCGCTGCCTTCACGTCCTCCTCCGACATCTGCTTCGGCAGATAGGCCGAGATGATCGCGATCTCCTCGCGCTCCTGCGCGGCCAGCTCGGCGCGGCCGCCCTTGTCGTAGAGTTCGACCAATTCCTGGCGCTGCTTGATCATCTTCTGGAACACGCCGAGAAGATCGGCGTCCGAGAGCGGCGGCTTGCCCTCCCCGCGCGCGGCGATGTCGGCGTTCTTGATGGTCGAATTGACCATGCGCAGCGTGGAGAGCTTGCGCTCTTCCTTTGCCTTCATGGCCTCCTTGACCGCATTGTTGATGTCGTCGCGCAGCATGGTCTTACCTCTTTGGATATCCGGGACCTGATCTAGGCTGTTCGCGGCCCGAGAACAACCTAGCTCCGTAACCACTCGACCAGCGCGTCTGCGGTGGCCTTCGGCTGTTCCGGCTGCGGCAGGTGCCCGCAATCGGGCAGGATCACAAGCCTCGCGTTGTGGATGTTGTCGGCCATCTCGACCGACAGCGCGTTCGGGATGGTGCGGTCCTCATCACCAGACAGCACCAGCGTCGGACATCTGATGCCGGCCAGCATCGGCCGCGAGTCCGGGCGACTTGTCACTGCCATCTGCTGCCGGACGAAGGCCTCCACCCCGACATCCTCGCCCATGTCGTGGACGAGCTGACGCAGGGTGGCATCCTCGCGTCGCGACGGGTGCACGAAGCCCGAAAACAGTTCATCGAGCACGGCGCGGTATTCACCTGACGTCGCACGGGCCATCACGCCGCGGCGGCGGGCGGTCGCCTCCGGCGTATCCGGCCGGGCCTGGGTGTTGATCAGCGCCAGCTTCGCTACCCGCTCCGGCGCCTGCCGCATGATCTCGAAGGCGATGTAGCCGCCCATCGAATGGCCGGCGAGCGCGAAGCGCGGCGGCGCCTCGGCCAGGATCCGCCGGGCGATCAGGGCCATATTGTCGTCGCGGATGTGATTGGCGATCGTCACCGGGCCGAACCGCCAGAGCGCCGGCACCACGGGAGCAAATATCCGCGGCGAACTGACGAGCCCGGGAACGAGCAGGATCGGCATCCAGTTGTCCATGCCAGGCTCCAGATTCCGGGCGGATTTGGCTAAAAGCCCGGTTATGCCAGCTTAGGTCCGTGGAACCGGCTGTCAAATATGCGGCAGACGCATGTGAATCCGCCGTTTTCCGGCTTTGACGCGCGGGAGTGCGGCGACTATGAAGTGCGCTCATGACAACATCTGACAATGCTTCAGCCTGGCCGGACCACAAACCGACCGCGCTGCTCGTGCTTGCCGACGGCACCGTGCTGGAGGGCTTCGGCCTCGGCGCGGAAGGCCACGCCGTCGGCGAAGTCTGCTTCAACACCGCGATGACCGGTTACGAGGAGATCCTCACCGATCCCTCCTATGCCGGGCAGCTCATCACCTTCACCTTCCCGCATATCGGCAACGTCGGCACCAACGACGAAGACATCGAGACGGTGAACATGGCGGCGACGCCGGGCGCGCGCGGCGTGATCCTGCGTTCCGCGATCACCGATCCCTCGAACTACCGCGCCACGCGCCATCTCGACCAGTGGCTGCGCGCCCGCGGCATCATCGGCCTCTCCGGCATCGATACCCGGGCGCTGACCGCGCTGATCCGCAGCAAGGGCATGCCGAACGCGGTGATCGCCCACGCCAAAAACGGCGAGTTCGACCTGCACGGATTGAAGGAAGAAGCGCGCGAATGGCCGGGCCTCGAAGGCATGGACCTGGTGCCGATGGTGACGTCGGCCCAGCGCTTCACCTGGGACGAGACGCCATGGGCCTGGCAGAAGGGTTTTGGCCGGCAGACCGAGCCGGAATTCAACGTGGTCGCGATCGACTACGGCATCAAGCGCAACATCCTGCGGCTGCTCGCCGGTGAAGGCTGCAAGATCACGGTGGTGCCGGCGACGACCTCGGCCGAAGACATTCTGGCGATGAAGCCGGACGGCGTGTTCCTGAGCAACGGCCCGGGCGACCCGGCCGAGACCGGCAAATACGCCGTGCCCGTGATCCAGCAGGTGATCGCTTCCGGCACGCCGACCTTCGGTATCTGCCTCGGCCACCAGATGCTGGGACTGGCCGTCGGCGCCAAGACCAAAAAGATGCACCAGGGCCATCACGGCGCCAATCATCCTGTCAAGGACGAGACCACCGGCAAGGTGGAAATCACCTCCATGAACCACGGCTTTGCCGTGGACCAGGACACCCTGCCCAAGGGCGCCACCCAGACCCACATCTCGCTGTTCGACGGCTCCAATTGCGGCATCCAGCTCGAAGGCAAGCCGGTGTTCTCGGTGCAGTACCACCCGGAAGCTTCTCCGGGCCCGCGCGACTCGCATTATCTGTTCAAGCGGTTCGCCGACCTGATGCGGGCAAACAAGCGGGCGTAAGATCCTCCACCGTCATTGCGAGCGAAGCGAAGCAATCCATCTGGCTGCAAGCAAGAATAGATTGCTTCGTCGCTTTGCTCCCTAGCGCAAGCGCTTCGCGTTTGTCGCTGGCAATGACGGATCACCCATGAGCGGACCACATCCGGACACGATGAGATATCATGTGACGGCGCACGGGTTTGGCGATATCCGTTAGTATGATCATCATCATAGACGGAAAGACGCCATGAACGACAAACCCGCCGCCCCCAATGTCGAATACGGCGTGACGCCGACGCATGTGATGGCGTCGATGTCCGGGCTCGACTTTGTCCGCGCCATCTTCGAGGGCCGGCTGCCGGCGCCGCCGATCATGCAGAATGTCGAGCCATATGATTCCACCGCCGAGACCGGCCACGTGGTGTTCTACAGCGTGCCCGGATTCCGGCACTACAATCCGATCGGCTCGGTGCATGGCGGCTACGCCGCGATCCTCTTGGATTCCGCGATGGGGCTCGCCGTTCACACCGCGCTTCCGCCCGGCAGCGGCTACACCACGCTCGAATTCAAGATCTCCTTCATCAAGGGCATGACGGAGGATACCGGCCCGGTCCGCAGCGAGGGCAAGACGCTCAGCGTCGGCCGCCGCGCCGCGACCGCCGAAGCGCGCATCACCGATGCCAAGGGCCGCCTGCTCGCGCACGCGACCACGACCTGCCTGGTTTTCGAGATTCCCAAGGGAACGTGACGCGCTGACATTGGTTTGATCTGCGCGTAGGGTTTGCGAGCAGGAGAATGCTCATGTCCGTCGTTAGCGCCGATATCGAGCCGCTCGCATTCGTGTTCGAAGATGACGGCCTCGTGCCCAACAACCCGATGCCGTTGCTGGTCTACAAGGGCGCGGTGGATGTCGCCAACGATCACCCCGAGAAGACCATCGAGGGATTGTTCGGCGCCAATGGCTGGGGCGCGATGTGGCGCAACGGCGTCTACGATTATCTGCACTACCACGCCACCGTGCACGAGGCGCTCGGCGTCGCCCGCGGGCATGCGCGCGTGCAGTTCGGCGGCGACCACGGCAAGGCGCTCGACATCTCCGCCGGCGACGTCGCGATCCTGCCGGCCGGCACCGGCCACCGGTTGATCTCGGCAAGCGACGATTTCTGCGTGGTCGGCGCCTATCCGCCCGGACCGCAGATGCAGATCACGCGGCCGACGCCGGAGAACCACGCCAAGGCGTTGAAGACGATTCCCGGTGTGAAGACGCCGAAGACCGATCCGGTGCGCGGCGAAGACGGCCCGTTGATCCGGCTATGGAAAGCCAGAGCGCGTTAACCGTCGGTCAACCCTGACCAGCGATGCCGCGATCGGCATCGGCCACCTCGTCGGCGGGCTCGCTCGATGACAGCCGCATCGCTGCGACCAGGCCGGCAAAGCGGTCGATGACCAGGTTGGCCCGCTCGGCTTCAAGCCTGTCGCGGATCGGCCCGTGCGGCGCGAGCGCGCAAAGGTCCTTGATGCAATCCAGCGTGCGGGACAGGGAATCGACCATCATCATGATCGGTTCGATGGACGGTGGCGCCACCGCCGGCGACGCCGTCTCGGCTTCCGCTACCGCTTCACAGGAACTCGATCACTTTTTGCATCGTTCGATCCCAACCCGACGAGCCTGAACAGGACCAAGCCGGCGGATCATTCTGCATCCGCCGCCCCGGTCGGCCGCCATCATAGAGGCGTCCTCGCACAGTCTTGCTTAAGATCCCTATCGGAATTTTGCGGGTTTTTGCTTTCTGGAGACGATTCATGCCCGGCGCACCACCCGGTTGCAGTCCGGATTCGCGACGGCAGGCACATCCTACCGCTGCTGCTGCGGAATCATGCCGCCGAGTTGCACGGCGCAAGGACGGCTGTGAGGCAATCCAGAGCCTGACAAGTTCTGGATTGCGTCCTCGCCGCGACGGGCCGCAGATCACGACTCGTTGGCGCCTTCCTGGCGGCTGGCTTCGAACAGGAACCAGGTGCGGCGCTCGGTCTCGTCGATGAAGACCTCGAGCAGGCTCGCGGTGCCTGAATCTTCATGGTCGTCGCAAAGCTTGTGGGCCTTGCGCATCGCGGCCGCCATGAGCTTGTTGTCTTCCATCAATTCGCGCAGCATTTCGCGCGGCGGCACATAGGCCTCGTTGTTGTCCTTGATGGTCTGCAGCTTGGCGACCTGCCCGATCGAGCGCAGCGTCGTGCCGCCGAGCTTGCGGACCCGCTCGGCGAGCTGGTCGGTGGTGGCGAAAATGGCGTCGGACTGCTCGTCCAGCATCAGATGGTAGTCGCGGAAATGCCGGCCCGAGACGTGCCAGTGGAAGTTCTTGGTCTTCAGATACAGCGCGAAGGCGTCCGCCAGCAGCGTGTTGAGCGAAGCTGAAATCTTGTCAACGGCGGCCTGCGGCAGGTCGGTGGGCGTATCGAGATCGGGGGATACCTTTTCAGATTTGCTGGCTTTGCTCACGTTGCACCTTCCTGTTAGGAACCGGACAGCAGCGGCCGTGGACATTGGCCGCCGAAGCACTTAACGCATCAGTTCCCCGCCGGTTCCAGTGCTGGAACCGCCGACCTGCCGGACGCCGCACGCATGGATGAATGGATCGACTACTACGATTCCACGCATACGATCTATGCGAGCAGGCTGCATCGCGACGTGCATTTCCAGCTCATCGCGCGGGACATCATCGGCTACATTTCCTCGCCGGACGCCGTGGTGCTGGACTATGCCTGCGGCGAGGCGCTGTTCGCCGCCCGGGTGGCGGACGCCTGCGGCAAGCTGTTTCTGGCCGAACCGGCGCCCGGCGTCCGCGGCCGGCTGATCGCGCGATTTGCGCCGAACACCAAAATTCGCGTCCGTTCGCTCGATGACCTGCGCACCATGGAGGAGAGGTCGATCGATCTCGCCGTCATGAACTCGGTCGCGCAGTACATGACCCCGGAAGAGCTGGATTCAGCGTTTGCCGTCATTCGCCGCCTGCTCAAGCCCACCGGCCGCCTGGTGGTCGGCGACATCCTGCGGCCCGGGGTCGGCATGGGCAAGGACGTGCTGGCGCTGCTGAAATTCGCACGCACCCACGGCTTCCTGAAGGACGCGCTTTACGGCCTCGCATCCACCGCACTGTCGGATTACCGGCAGTTGCGCACCCGGATCGGGCTGCAGCGCTACAGCGAGGACGAGATGATCGCAAAGCTCGCTGCCGCCGGCTTTTCGGCCTCGCGCGCCCCGGTCAATATCGGGCACAATCCATGGCGGACGACGTTCGTGGCCCGGCACGCCTTCGCGCGCGGCGCCGAGGGCGAGGTACATGGTTAAGGTTAAACCGAGGTAGCAGTAGTTCACCGGCCCGTGATCGGCGATGATGGCTGCGGCCCGGTGGCGGAAGCGTCGACGCGGGAGCAGTGCAATGCTCTTTATCCTGGTTCAAATCCAGGCCGGGCCTCCAGCCTTCGCTGGCTCCGCCAGCTTCGGCTAGGCAAGCCTCCCTCATAGCGAAGGCTGTCTCGCCGTAGCTCATAGAGCGAAGGCGGACCGAGACGCCAAATCCCTGCATTTCCCCGTTGATGGCCCGCTTTTGGGGGTTTCGCGGGTGCGGAATCTGGTCTAAAGACCACCCGCGCGCGAGGGTAACCCGCGCTCTTGGCTTAAGGGGACGCGCGGCATGCGCGCCCTTTTTTGTGCCCGAAATCCAGTCTGAGAGCTGATGCCCAAACGAACAGATATCTCCACCATCCTGATCATCGGCGCCGGCCCCATCGTGATCGGCCAGGCCTGCGAATTCGACTATTCCGGCACCCAGGCGGTGAAGACGCTGAAGGAAGAGGGCTACCGCATCGTCCTGGTCAATTCCAATCCGGCCACCATCATGACCGACCCGGAACTGGCTGATGCGACCTATATCGAGCCGATCACGCCCGAAATCGTCGCCAAGATCATCGAGAAGGAACGCTACGTCGTCCCCGGCGGCTTCGCGCTGTTGCCCACCATGGGCGGACAGACCGCGCTGAACTGCGCGCTGTCGCTGCGCCGCCAGGGCACGCTCGACAAATTCGACGTCGAGATGATCGGCGCCACCGCCGACGCGATCGACAAGGCCGAGGATCGCCAGCTCTTCCGCGACGCCATGGACCAAGATCGGCCTGCAGACGCCGAAATCGCGTCTCGCCAACGCCTCGGCGCTGAAGAAGTCCTACCGCGACAAGTATCTGGCCGAACGCGAAAAGCTGTCCGGCGCGGCGCTGGAGGAGCTGCGAGCGGCAATGGACGCTCGGCGAAAGCGAGCGCCGCAAGCGCTACCAGGAGCACGCGCTCGGCCAGGCGCTGATGGCGCTGTCCGAGATCGGGCTGCCGGCGATCATCCGCCCCTCCTTCACCATGGGCGGCACCGGCGGCGGCATCGCCTACAACAAGGAAGAGTTCCTCGACATCATCGAACGCGGCCTCGACGCCTCCCCGACCAACGAAGTCCTGATCGAGGAATCGCGTGCTCGGCTGGAAAGAGTTCGAGATGGAGGTGGTGCGCGACAAGAAGGACAATTGCATCATCATCTGCTCGATCGAGAACCTCGATCCGATGGGCGTGCATACCGGCGATTCCATCACCATCGCGCCGGCGCTGACGCTGACCGACAAGGAATACCAGATCATGCGCGACGCCTCGCTGGCGGTGCTGCGCGAGATCGGCGTCGAGACCGGCGGCTCCAACGTGCAGTTCGGCGTCAATCCCGCCGACGGGCGCATGGTCGTGATCGAGATGAACCCGCGGGTGTCGCGCTCCTCGGCGCTGGCCTCGAAGGCGACCGGCTTTCCGATCGCCAAGGTCGCGGCCAAGCTCGCGGTCGGCTACACGCTCGATGAAATCGCCAACGACATCACCGGCGGCGCGACGCCGGCGTCGTTCGAGCCGACCATCGACTACGTCGTCACCAAGATTCCCCGCTTTGCGTTCGAGAAGTTTCCCGGCGCCTCCAACACCCTGACCACGTCGATGAAGTCGGTCGGCGAAGTGATGGCGATCGGCCGCACCTTCCAGGAGAGCCTGCAGAAGGCGCTGCGCGGGCTCGAGACCGGCCTGACCGGGCTCGACGAAATCGAGATCGAGGGGCTCGGCCGCGGCGACGACAAGAACGCGATCCGCGCGGCACTCGGCACGCCGACGCCGGACCGTCTCCTGCAGGTGGCGCAGGCGATGCGGCTCGGCTGGTCGGACGAAGAGATCTTCAATTCCTGCAAGATCGATCCGTGGTTCCTCGGCGAGATGCGCGGCATCATCGACATGGAAGCGAAGATCAAGGCCAGCGGCCTGCCGGCCAACGCGTTCGGCATGCGCACGCTGAAGGCCATGGGCTTTTCGGACGCGCGGCTTGCCGTGCTGTCCGAGACGTCGGAGGCCGAGGTGACGGCGAAGCGCCGCGCGCTCGGCGTCCGCCCGGCCTACAAGCGCATCGACACCTGTGCCGCCGAATTCGCCTCCCCCACCGCCTACATGTATTCGACCTATGAATCGCCTTTCGCGGGCGTGCTCGCCGACGAGAGCGCGCCGTCGGACAGGAAGAAGGTCATCATCCTCGGCGGCGGGCCGAACCGGATCGGCCAGGGCATCGAGTTCGACTATTGCTGCTGCCACGCCTGCTTCGCGCTTGCGGACGCCGGCTACGAGACCATCATGGTCAACTGCAATCCGGAGACGGTGTCGACCGACTACGATACCGCCGACCGCCTCTATTTCGAGCCGCTGACCGCCGAGGACGTGCTGGAGATCATCGCCAACGAACGGCAGAACGGCACGCTGCACGGCGTGATCGTGCAGTTCGGCGGCCAGACCCCGCTCAAGCTGGCGCGCGCGCTGGAGGCGGCCGACGTGCCGATCCTCGGCACCTCGCCCGACGCCATCGACCTCGCCGAAGACCGCGACCGCTTCAAGCGCGTACTCGACAAGCTGCGCCTGAAGCAGCCGAAGAACGGCATCGCCTATTCAGTCGAGCAGGCGCGACTGGTGTCGGCCGATCTCGGCCTGCCGCTGGTGGTGCGCCCGTCCTATGTGCTGGGCGGCCGCGCGATGCAGATCATCCGCGAGGAAACCCAGCTCGACGACTACCTGCTCGGCACCCTGCCCGAACTGGTGCCGGCCGACGTCAAGGCGCGCTATCCCAACGACAAGACCGGGCAGATCAACACCGTGCTCGGCAAGAACCCGCTGCTGTTCGACCGCTATCTGTCCGACGCCACCGAGATCGACGTCGACTGCCTCTCCGACGGCAAGGACACCTTCATCGTCGGCATCATGGAGCATATCGAGGAAGCCGGCATTCACTCCGGCGACTCCGCCTGCTCGCTGCCGCCGCATTCGCTCGATGCCAGGATGATCGAGGAGCTCGAGCGGCAGACCCGCGAACTCGCGCTCGGCCTCGACGTCGTCGGCCTGATGAACGTGCAATACGCCATCAAGGACGGCGAGATCTACGTGCTCGAAGTCAATCCGCGGGCGTCGCGCACCGTGCCGTTCGTCGCCAAGGTGGTCGGCACGCCGGTGGCGAAGATCGCGGCCAGGATCATGGCTGGCGAGAAGCTCGCCGACTTCAAGCTGAAGAAGCGCAAGCTCGGCCATGTCGGCGTCAAGGAATTGGTATTCCCGTTCGCGCGCTTCCCCGGCGTCGATACCGTGCTCGGGCCGGAGATGCGATCGACCGGCGAGGTGATGGGCATCGACAGTTCGTTCGCGGTCGCCTTCGCCAAGAGCCAGCTCGGCGGCGGCACCCGGGTGCCGCGCAAGGGCACCGTGTTCGTCTCGGTCCGCGAAAGCGACAAGCACCGCATCGTGGACGCGGTCCGCCTGCTGCACTCGCTCGGCTTCAAGGTGATGGGCACCTCGGGCACCCAGCGCTTCCTGAACGACAATGGCGTTCCGACCGAGAAGGTCAACAAGGTGCTGGAAGGACGGCCGCACATCGTCGACGCCATCACCAATGGCGACATCCAGCTCGTCCTGAACACCACCGAGGGGCCGCAGGCGCTGGCCGACAGCCGTTCTCTGCGGCGGGCTGCCCTCTTGCATAAAGTGCCGTATTACACCACTCTTTCGGGTGCTGTGGCGGCTGCCCAGGGCATCCGCGCCTATCTGGGCGGGGACCTTGAGGTCCGCACCCTGCAGAGTTACTTTTCCGAAAACTGATCGTCGGCCGGGCTGAAATGCCCGCTAAACGATTGGCAATAAAGCCGTATGGCCGGAACTCACCGCGCGTTTGGATGTTGAATCGGCCTTTGGACAGGCCGAAGTTTAGCAGGCTGGCGGGCCCATAACGGGGCCATGAAAGCCCGAATCGAAATCTAAAAAATGCCTCGTGCGCGCGCCGGCAGCGGCTCGCACGACGGAAGGACGGAAAAGATGATTGAAAAGGTTCCGATGACCGCGAGCGGCTACGCCGCCCTCGAAGTCGAGTTGAAGAAGCGCCAGTCGGAGGACCGTCCGCGCATCATCGAACATATCGCCGAGGCGCGCTCGCATGGCGACCTCTCGGAGAACGCGGAATATCATGCCGCCAAGGAAGAGCAGTCGCATAACGAAGGCCGCATCGCCGAGCTCGAAGACAAGCTCGCGCGCGCCGACGTGATCGACATCTCGAAGCTCTCCGGCGACACGGTCAAATTCGGCGCCACCGTCACGCTGGTCGACGAGGATACCGAAAAGAAGGCGGTGTGGCAGATCGTCGGCGAGCCGGAAGCGGACGCCAAGAAGGGCCGCATCTCCATCACCTCGCCGCTGGCGCGCGCGCTGATCGGCAAGAAAAAGGGCGCGACCGTTGAAGTGATCGCTCCCGGCGGCGCCAAGGCCTACGAAATCACCAAGGTCGAGTGGCGATAGTCACCTGCAAGTTACTGTTACGACAAAGCCGCGTTTGCCACGCGGCTTTTTTGTTGCGGCCATCCTGACAGGATCGTGAGTAGAGATAGGGCGGATTTCATAATACCTGATTTTTGATAATGGTTATCGACCATAATTAAGCGGCGGCTTGCCGGCGTCGTCACTCCGGCAAGGAGAGACGTCGCGGGAGGCTCGCCCGAACCAGTATGGTGTGGTGCTGGTTTTTTTGCGTGTCAAACAGGGGACAATGACATGGACCAAATCGAAAAGACGCTCGCGAAATGGCAGCCGGCGGCACTGAGTCTGCTTCGAGTCATGGCAGGATTGCTGTTCCTGCAATATGGTCTCGGAAAACTGCTGAAATGGCCGCCGGTGCCGATGTTCGAGAAGGTCCAACTGTTTTCGCTGTACGGCGCCGCCGGTACGATTGAGTTGGTTGGGGGGATCCTGCTGGTTCTAGGCTTGTTTACGCGGCCGGTCGCATTCATCGCTTCCGGTCAAATGGCGGTCGCCTATTTCATGAGCCACGCGCCACACGGATTTTTCCCGATCCTGAATCGCGGCGATCTCGCGATTCTGTTCTGCTTTGTCTTTCCTCTATCTCGTCACCGCGGGCGGCGGCCCTTACAGCGTCGACGAGATGCGCCAAGAAGTAGGTCATCAGCCGGTCATTCCGGCGCGATGCCAAGCATCGAATTCGGCATTGAGAATCTCAGGTGCGCAATCCGCGCACCTGAGTTCGCGCTAACGCGCGCCCGGAATGAGCCGAAGGGTCAGCTCACGACCTTCACGTCCAGAGGCACCGCCGCTTCGTATTTCGAATTGTGCAGCACCAGCGATGTCCTGACGTTGCGCACGTGGGGCGCAGCGGTCAGGTGGGTGACGAATTCCTGAAACGTCGCCATGTCGGGCGCGACGCATTTCAGGATGAAATCCACCTCCCCCGACAGCATCCAGCATTCGCGGACCAGCGGTTCGGCCCGGACGAATTCCTCGAACGCGCGCAGGTCCGCATCTGCCTGGCTGGACAGATGCACCGAGGCAAACACCGTCACGTCGAAGCCGAGCCGGCGCGGGTCGAGCAAGCCGCGGTAACCCTGGATATACCCCTCCTCCTCCAGCGTCCGGACCCGGCGCAGGCAGGGCGGGGGCGAAATGCCAACCCGTTTGGCCAGTTCGACATTCGTGATTCGTCCGTCGGCCTGGATTTCGGCCAGGATCTTGAGGTCGATTTCGTCTAAATTCTTCGACACGCGGGTCCGGTTCCCTGGAGCTGGATGGGCTGGAAGGCCCTGGGCAGGCGGTAGCGGCAACACTCTTAGCCCAGCCGGCTTGGCATACGCAATTTTATTGCGCGTGCATTGCGCCATTTGGCCCCGATCCAAGGAAAATTCGCTGATTTGAATTGCAATTCTTGCATAGCTACCCAGATGTCTTAGACTTGGATTTGACACTTTTGGCGCCGTCGCGATGCCTTTTCCCGGCGCTTTCCGCCCAAGTCCTGACCAAACTCCCTGCGAGAGAGGGATCTGCTGATGCCCGCGCCTATCCATGCCAAGGTCGTCATTATCGGTTCCGGCCCCGCCGGTTACACCGCAGCGATCTACGCGGCGCGCGCGATGCTGGAGCCGGTGCTGATCGCAGGGCATCCAGCCCGGCGGACAGCTCACCATCACCACCGACGTGGAGAACTATCCGGGCTTCGCCGACGTCATCCAGGGCCCTGGCTGATGGAGCAGATGCAGAAGCAGGCGGAGCATGTCGGGACCAAGATCGTCACCGATCTCGTCAACAAGCTCGAACTGGCGCAGCGGCCGTTCCGCCTGCACCTGCGACAGCGGCGACGTCTACCTGGCGGAGACGCTGATCATCGCCACCGGCGCGCAGGCGCGCTGGCTCGGCATTCCCGTCCGAAGAGAAGTTCAAGGGCTACGGCGTCTCGGCCTGCGCGACCTGCGACGGCTTCTTCTACCGCGGCAAGGAAGTGATCGTGGTCGGCGGCGGCAACACCGCCGTCGAGGAAGCGCTGTTCCTCACCAATTTCGCCTCGCAGGTGACGGTCGTGCACCGTCGCGATCATTTCCGCGCCGAACGCATCCTGCAGGACCGGCTGTTCAAGCATCCCAAGATCAAGGTGGTCTGGGACAGCGCGGTCGACGACATCTGCGGCACGGAGAATCCGGCAAGGTCACCGCTGTGCGGCTGAAGAACGTCAAGACCGGCGCGCTCACGGACGTTGCGGCGACGGCGTGTTCATCGCCATCGGCCATGCGCCGGCGACCGATCTCGTCACAGGCCAGATCAAATTGAAACCCTCCGGTTATGTCGAGGTCGCGCCGAACTCCACGGCCACTTCGGTCCCCGGCCTGTTCGCCGCCGGCGACGTGGCCGACGAAACCTACCGGCAGGCGGTCACGGCCGCCGGCCTTGGCTGCATGGCGGCCCTTGAGGCCGAACGTTTTCTGGCTTTGCGCGCGAGCGACCGCGCAGCGGCGGAATAGTCATGCCTCGAACGCGAGACGGATCTTTAGACATGGACTGGGACAAGCTGAAGGTATTTCACGCGGCGGCGGAAGCGGGAAGCTTCACGCATGCCGGCGAGCAGCTCGGGCTTTCGCAATCGGCGGTATCGCGCCAGGTCAGCGCACTGGAGCAGGA
>CAWGLP010000009.1:0-25735 GCA_963823485.1 uncultured Alphaproteobacteria bacterium | reverse complement strand
GCCCCGCCGTAGAAAAACGTGCATTCGTATCCAACTATCGATTCCTTCCATTACGACTTATCTCGGGGCCGGTCCGTAACACATCCGTCCGTCCCTACGTTCAAACTATTTGGGTCCATTCCCTACTTGTTCAGCACCACCTGCTCGCCGCTCCTTTCGTTTGCCGTTCCGGGCCGGCTGCCCTCGAGCGATATCCCGCTCCTCACTGACCCTATGATGCCGGTCGCCATCCTCCAGCGCCATCGGCAAATCCACGTATTCGCCGCCCCAGATTCTGTTGAATCGATACGTATATCTACGCATCGCCCCTTCGCTCGTCGCCCCGCTCGTCGTAGTGGCGGGACCTGTGCCCGCCAGCGGCCGCCGGCCGCCATTGCCTGGCACAAAATCTGGCTCCCACTCGTAAGACCATGCTCGGTCGATCGCATCGCTCAGCGCCATCCATCTACTTCCACCAGGGCAACCACCACGATGTCGACTTCTGATCGCTGTCTGCCATGCACCGGCAAAGGCGGTAACCTTGGTTGGCTATGGAGCGATCCGGTACGCAGCGCCGCGTCGACACGAAAGGCGAGAGCTTGGCCAACGCCTCCAACCAAACCGTCCGCATTCCCCTGGTCGAGCCGATCATCGACGCCCGCGGGCTGGTCAAACGCTACGGCGCGCTGACCGCGGTCAACGGCATCGATCTGACCGTCTTCTCCGACCCGAAAACAGCGGTCAGCCTGATGGAGTGTCCGTTCTGCGCCGAGACGATCAAGGACGAGGCCATCGTCTGCAAGAATTGCTCGCGGGATCTGCGGGTCGTGCGCCCGGTCGTGCTCGAGATCCAGCAGATCGTGCTCGAGCTCGACGCCCTGCAGCGTGAACTCGATCGCACGCAAGCACGGATCGCGCGGCTTGCGACGCCGGTCCGCTACTACATCGTTCACACGCTCGCCTATGTGCTGACCCCGGTCATTCTGCTGGTGGCCGCGCACATCCTCGTCACCATCACGCTGAACATCAGCCCGATCTACCTGCGGCTCGCCTCGGTGGTCATTCCGCTGCCGTTCGGCTTCCTGATTTATGCGCGCCACAAGGTCGGGTGGCGCGGCGCCATCCTGGTCGCTTTCCTGACGGCTGCGTTCGCCGTGACCTGCATGCTGGTCGTGACCGGCGTCAATGACAACGTTCCGATCATCCCTGCAAACTGGGTCGAATGGCGAGAGGTGATGGAATATACCGCCAGCATCGCGCTCGCCTTCGTGACCGGCAACATGATCGGCTTCCTGATCTTCGAAGTGCTGCCGAAGACGATGACGCAAGGCGGCGGCAAGCCCAACCCGCTCGCCTACAAGGTCGCGGGTCTGCTCGGTCAGCATGTAGGCGCGGAACACATGCGCCGCCGCGCGCGGACCATCCAGGATCTGATGACGGCGGCCGGCCCCATGGTCGGCGTGGCGGGGACCGCGGCCGGGTCGCTCTATGCCGGTCTGAAGGGCGTCATTGGCGGCTGAGCCGCATTGACGCATCGCGAAAAATTCGCCTAATTACGTCCGATAATGCCGGCCTTCAGCCGCTCCCTCCATCAGGTCACAGTTGCATGAACAAGGTTTACCCCGACGCCAAATCGGCGCTCGAAGGCGTCCTCAAGGACGGCATGACGATCATGTCCGGCGGCTTCGGTCTCTGCGGCATCCCCGAGACCCTGATCGGACGCGATCCGCGACTCCGGCGTCAAGAACCTGACCGTCATCTCCAACAATGCCGGCGTCGACGGCATCGGCCTCTCCATGCTGCTGGAGACCCGGCAGATCAAGAAGATGATCTCGTCCTATGTCGGCGAGAACAAGCTGTTCGCGCAGCAATATCTCGCCGGCGAACTCGAGCTCGAATTCAATCCGCAGGGCACGCTGGCCGAGCGCATCCGCGCCGGCGGCGCCGGCATCCCGGCCTTCTACACCAAGACCGGCGTCGGCACGCTGGTCGCCGAAGGCAAGGAAGTGAAGGAGTTCGACGGCGAGAAGTACGTCCTGGAGCGCGGCCTGGTCGCCGATCTCGCCATCGTCCAGGCCTGGAAGGGCGACACCGACGGCAACCTCGTCTACCGCAAGACCGCGCGCAACTTCAACCCGATGATGGCGACGGCCGCGAAGGTCACGGTCGCCGAGGTCGAGCATCTGGTGCCGGCCGGCGAGCTCGATCCGGACCACATCCACACGCCCGGCATTTTCGTCAAGCGCATCGTCGAGGTCGGCACCGGCAAGAAGCGCATCGAGTTCCGCAACGCCCGCCGCGGCCGCCGCTTACGCAACAGCGCATGATCCGGAAAAGTGGCAACCGGTTTTCCGAAAGATCATGCGCAAAACGAAGAGCATGTGAGGAGCCTCCATGGCCTGGACCCGCGAACAGATGGCCGCCCGCGCCGCCAAGGAATTGCGCGACGGCTATTACGTCAACCTCGGCATCGGCATTCCGACGCTGGTCGCGAACTACATCCCCGAAGGCATCGACGTCACGCTGCAGAGCGAGAACGGCATGCTCGGCATGGGCCCGTTCCCCTACGAGGACGAGGACGACGCCGACCTGATCAACGCCGGCAAGCAGACGGTGAGCGAGCTGCCCGACACCAGCTATTTCTCCTCGGCCGAATTCCTTCGCGCATGATCCGCGGCGGCCATATCGATCTCTCCATCCTCGGCGCGATGGAAGTGGCGCAGAACGGCGACCTCGCCAACTGGATGATCCCCGGCAAGATGGTGAAGGGCATGGGCGGCGCGATGGACCTCGTCGCCGGCGTCAAGCGCGTCGTCGTCGTGATGGAGCACACCGCCAAGGACGGCCCGAAGCTCCTGAAGCAGTGCACCCTGCCGCTGACCGGCGAGAAGGTGGTCGACATGGTGGTCACCGATCTCGGCGTCTTCACCATCGACAAGCACGGCAAGGACGGCATGAAGCTGATCGAACTCGCCGACGGCGTCACGCTCGACGAGGTGAAGTCGAAGACCGAAGCCGAGTTTCGGGTCGCGCTGAAGAACGCGTGAGGCGTCGCAACGGAGGCTTTGTAGGGTGGGCAAAGGCGCGGTAGTGCCGTGCCCACCATTGAGGCTTCCGCCCGTGATGGTGGGCGCGCTTCGCTTTGCCCACCCCACACACAGCCGAAGTACGTCTACGCCGGTCCTGACGGAATATCCGAAAACCGAGTCAGCCAGGCCACCGGGCCGATGCTGGCGGCGACGATCAACAGCGCGGCGAGCGCGCCCTCCTCGAAACTGCCGCGGCTGGCGTATTGGTAGATCGAGGTTGCCAGCGTTTCGACGTTGAGCGGCCGCAGCAGCAGCGTCGCCGGCAACTCTTTGAGGCAATCGACGAACACCACGATGACGGCGCCGAGCATCGCCGGGCGCAACAGCGGCAAATGAACGAGCCGCATCGTCGTGCCCTGGCCGGCACCGACGGCGCGCGCGCTGTCGTCGTAGTCGCGCGGAATCCGTTCGAAGCCGGCCTTGATGAATCCGGTCGGCACCGCGAGGAAGCGGATCACATAGGCGATGACCACGGCAGCGCCGGAGCCGACGATGATCAGTCCCGGCAGCGAATGTCCGAGCCAGCCGGCGAGCGTATTCAATCCGTTGTCGATGGCGAGCAGGGGCGCGAGCAGCCCGAGCGCCAGCACCAGTCCCGGCAGCGTGTAGCCGGTCTGCGCGATGTTCATCGCGAAGAGGCGCAGCGGATCGGGCCGCCAGCGCCAGGCCAGAATGGTCGCGAAGCCGAGCAGCAGCGCCGCCAGCGTGGCGATGCTGGCGAATGCCACCGAGTTGAAGGCGTCGCGCCACAACGCCATGTCGAAATTTTCAAACAGCCCGCGCCTGAAGCTCTGGTGCGCGAGATACAGCAGCGGCACCCCGAAGCCCACTACGACCGGAAGCAGGCAGGCGGCGAGTGCGCACGCGCCGCGCATGCCGGTGAGCGGGGTTCGCTGGGTGAGGCGTGGACTTTCGGCGGAAAATTCCGTCGTGACGTTGCGGCGGCCATAGCGCTCGATCGCGATCAGTCCGGCCACGATTGCGAGCATGAAGCAGGAAAGCTGAGCGGCACCAGCGAGGCTGCCGCGGTTGAGCCAGGTCGTGAACACCGACACCGTCAGCGTGCGGACGCCGAGATATTCGCTGGCGCCGATGTCGTTCAGCGTTTCCAGCGACACCAGCGCGACGCCGACGGCCAGCGCCGGCCGCGCCATCGGCAGCGAGATGCGCCAGAATATCGTCCAGCGTCCGGCGCCGAGCGTCTTCGCGGCTTCCGCGAACTCCGCGCTCTGGAACTGGAACATCGTGCGCGCCGAAAGATAGACGTAGGGGTAAAGCACCAGCGCGATCACGATGATGGCGCCGGGCAGCGAGCGCAAATTGGGCAGCAGGCGCACCGCGTCCGGCAGCGGAAGCCAGACGGCCAGCGTTTGATGAATCAGCCCGAGCGGCTCGAATAGGTCGACATAGACGTAGGCTGCGAGGTAGGTCGGAATCGCGAGCGGCAGCGGCAGCAGCCACAACAGCAGCGCGCGGCCCGGAAATTCGTGCAGCGAAATCGTCCATGCGGTGCCGGCGCCGATGGCCAGCGACAGGGCGCCGACGCCGAACAGCAGCAGCGCGGTGTCGAGAAGGCTGCGCGGCAGGACATATTCGATCAGGTGCTGCCAGACGTCAGGCGCAGGCTGCATCGCGAGGATGATGATGGAGATGACGGGCGCTGCGACCAGGATCGCGGTCCCGATCGCAATCGTCGCGGCGATCCGGCCGGCAGGCGTGGTGCGGTTCACTTGGGCTCACGAAGGTGAGGTTGGCCGGGATCTGTCTGCCGGTGAAGGTCTGCTCCCTCCCCCCTGCAACCGGGGTCTACCCCGGTTGCACATTTTCCTCTTGCGCAAGTCGGGCAGGCCCGACTTGCGTTGGGGGAGGGCGGGGAGAGGGGTAGCCGCGAATTCGGTGCGTGTGGCCTACCCCTCTCCCTAACCCTCCCCCGCAAGGGGGGAGGGAACGCAGTTGTGTGCAACGAGAGATCACGATGTCAGTGCTTCGCCGACGATCGAGATCAATTATCGAATCCGACCTTGTCCACCAGCGTCGAGGCCGCCTTGCGGTTGGCGGCTATCTTGGCGATCGGCATCGGATCGGCGGTGAGCCTGCCGTAGCCTGCAATCGTCGGGTTGACGGCGATGCCGGCGCGAACCGGATACTCGTAGTTCATGTCGGCGTAGATCTTCTGCGCCTTGTCGCCGACGAGCCACTCGATCAGCTTTACGGCGTTGGCCTTGTTGGGCGCGTTTTTCGCCAGCAGCACGCCGGAGAGATTCACGTGGGTGCCGCCGCCTTCGAAGGTCGGCAGGATCACCTTGGTGGCTTCCGCCCACGGCTTCTTCTCGGGATCGTTGTTCATCATCAGCGCCCAGTAATAGGTGTTGCCGATGCCGATGTCGCACTTGCCGGCCGCGACGTCGCGGGCGGCCTCGCGGTCGCCGCCCGAGGGCTTCTGCGCCAGATTGGCCTTTACGCCGCGCAGCCATTCCTCGGCCTTGGCCTCGCCGTACTTCGCCGTGTAGGCGGCGAACAGTCCGTTGTTGTAGATATGCTGGCCGGAACGGATGCAGATCTTGCCCTTCCACTTGGGATCGGCGAGCTCTTCATAGGTGATCTTGTCCTGCTTGACGCGGTCCTTCGAGGCGTAGATCACGCGCGCGCGCATCGAAATGCCGGCCCAGTGGCCGTTCGGATCGCGATATTGCGCCGGCACGGTCTCGTCGATCACGACCGACTTGATGGGCTGGGTGACGCCGGCCTGCACGGCCTCGTCGATACGACCGAGGTCGACCGTCAGCAGCACGTCGGCGGGGCTGTTGGCGCCTTCGGCCTTTATGCGCTGCTCAAGGCCGGAACTCGCCGAGACCACATTGACCTTGATCCCGGTGTCCTTGGTGAAGGCGTCGAACAGCGGCTGGATCAGCTTGGTTTCACGGTACGTGTAAACGTTGACTTCGCCGTCGGCGGACGCCGTGGTGGCTCCGAGCGCGGTAAAACAAAGCAACGCCGCGGTTGCTGCGGTGGCGCGAGAGATCATCATGAAAGCTGCTCCGGCAGAGATGGTGAGGATGCCGGTTTTTCAGTAGCGCAGTGGCTGCCTTGCAGGGAGAGACGCGGTGTCGCTAATGGCTCGATTTAGAGTGATTCCAGCTCCATATTTAGAGTCATTCCAAACTAGCCGGGCGCGACTATGAATTTGTCGCCAAGTCACCTTGGCATCGTTCGTGCTTGGAATCAGGAGCGTTTTCGCAGGCGGCATCAAAGGTTGCCGGCGTTATAAGTCAGGTCAGGCGGAGGAACATCGATGCGCGCGGTACTCGACTATTGCACCGGAGGGGTCCGGCGGACGGTGCCCGCGGGCACGATCGTGCTGCACGAGGGCAGCAAGACCGGACATCTGTTCGTCCTGCTCGAAGGGCGGCTGGAGGTCATCAAGGGTGATAGCGTCGTCGCCGTGCTGACCGAGCCGGGCGCGATGCTCGGCGAAATGTCGGTTCTGCTCGATCAGCCGCATACGGCGACGGTGCGCGCCGCTGCCGATTCGGTGATCTACGAGTTCGACGATGCCGCGGCGTTCCTGCGCGACCAGCCGGCGGTGGCGCTGTTGATCGCGCGGTTGCTGGCGCAGCGCCTCAACGTCGCGACGACATATCTGGCGGACCTGATGCATCAATATGGCGGGCAGGGCAACCATCTCTCGATGGTCGGCGAACTGCTGCAAAGCATGATCAACCTGCCGCCGTCGCAGGTCTCGCCAGGCTCGGATCGGCAATCCGACCCAAGGATATGAGCCAGGCCGGCGGCTCCTGAACGGGCTCGGCCGGCCGCAGCAGAGGCGCGTGCAGGTCGATGCATTGCGCTTCGCCCGCCGCGATCCAGAACGCTGAGCCGGCATCGAGGTCGAGCACGATGCAGACCGGCGGCCGACCATGCTGCAGGCCGGTATTGAACACCCAGGTCTCGCCGAGCCGGTCGAACCATGAACCGTCCGGGATGAATGGCGACTGGTGCACGTGGCCCGAGATCACCATCGACGGCTGGTAGCGCTCGATCCATTGCACGAGCTCGACGTCGCCGAAAAACCGCTTGCCGCCCCAGCTCGTCGGCGAGTTCGCGGGCGGCGCGTGATGTACCCAGATCCAGCGCTGCAACTTTTCCGCGGCAGCATCGCCAAGCTGGGCTTCGAGACGGCTCTTGACCAGCGGTCCATCCCACCACGGACACACCGTGAAGAACGTATCGCCGATCGTCAGGCTGTCGCCGTCGCAGGCGATGCCGAGTTCGCGAACGTCGCCGATCCAGCGCGAGATCTTTTCGCCTTCCGCGCTGCGTTCGTCGAGATCGTGATTGCCCGAACAGAGGATGACGCGGGTGAGGCCCGACAACAGCGAGAGATATTTCTTCACGACCACGATCTGGGCGCGGAAGTCGACTGACGACCCGATGTCGAGCGCGTCGCCGGCGAAGATCACGACATCGAATTCCGGCGCAGCCGCCAGCAGCCAGTCGAACTGCGGCAGTGAATAGTGCAAGTCTGCGACCACGAGGCAGCGCATAATGATCAAATCCAAATTGCCTAAAATATAGGCCGATCCAGCCGCATGCATTCAGGCAGGCTTGAATCGAGCAAAATTTGTGCCGTGTTCTGCTGCCCCGGACGCGACATGTTCCCGCATCGAGGCAGTGAAGCGTCCTGTCAGGCCCGGGCGGTCGCGTGCGGGAATACCACCTCGATCAGCGTGCCCGATCGGCCGCCGGTCTTGATCTGGAATTTGGCGCGATTGGCCTCCACCAGCGCCTTCGTCAGCGACAGGCTGACGCCCGAGCCTTCGGAAGTCTGGTCCGACGGCGCCGCCGTCCGGAACGGCTCCAGCGCGGCGGCGACCTCGTTGTCGTTGAGGCCATGGCCGGTGTCCCGGACCCGCAGCATCACCTCGCCGAAGTCGGACAAGGCGGTGGAGACGATCACCTGGCCGCCGGCATTGGCGAGATGCATCGAATTGCCGATCAGGTTCAGCGTGATCTGGCGCAGCGCGCGCGCGTCGGCCATGACCGGCGGCAGCGTATGCGAGAGCGAGGTACGGATGATGATGCGCTCGCGGTTGGCCTGCGGCTGCATCACCGCAACGCAGTTCTCGACCAGTTCGTTGAGGTTCTGGTTGGTGAAGGCGAGATCGAGCTTGCCGGTTTCGATCCGGGACAGATCGAGCAGGTCGTTGACGATGGCGATCACGCGTTCGCCGGAAGCGCGAATGTCCTTCATGTATTCGAGATAACGCTCGTTGCCGAGCGCGCCGAAACGCTCGCCGATCATGACTTCGGCAAAGCCGATGATGGCATTGAGCGGCGTGCGTACCTCGTGGCTGATCCGCGCCAGCACGTCGGCCTTGGCATTGGCGGCGCGATCGGCCAGCCGCCGCGCCTCGCGCAGCTCGTTCTCGGTGTGGTGCGCCTGTGACAGGTCGCGGAACACCGCAAAGAAGTTCGGGCCGTCGGCGCGGGTGCGGCCCATGGTCAGCGACAACGGAATGATCCCGCCCTTGCTTTCGCGGCCCAGCACCTCGCGGCCGTGGTCGAGCAGGCTGGCAACGCCAGACGACTTGATGCTGGCAAGATACTCGAACACGTCGTGTCGGCTTTCGGGTGCAAACAGCTCGGCGAGATTGCGCTGCGCAAGCTCGTCGTCGTCGCGGCCGAACAGCGCCTCGGCGCTGCGGTTCGCCGAACTGATGTTGCCCTCGGCGTCGAACATCACGATGCCGTCGGCGGTGGTGTCGAGGATGGCGGCGAGTTCTTCGGCATTGGCATGGCCGACGGCCGGCGCTTCGGGAATCTCCGGTTCGGCCAGCGGTTCGGCTTGCGCGATCGCGGCGGCGATCGCCTCGCCCTCGTGGCGTGCGCCGGCGAAGATCAGGGCGAGTGCCGAATCGCCGTCCCACGCGATGGTGTAGAGGCGGGCATTGGTCGCCGGTCGCGGTGCATCGGCTTCCGCCGGATGGCTTGCGGAAATCATCACCGGCGTTCCGGTGTCCGACGTCGATAACGCATTGGATACGCCGGGTTCGACATAGAGCGCGTCGAGACCGCCGGCGTCTTCCAGTGCGTGCAGGCTCGGATAGCCCATCTCGGTCAGGAAGGCGGGGTTGGCATAGAGCAACCGGTCGAGCCGGTAAATCAGGATGCCGATCGGCAACAGATCGAGCAGCGTCTTGTCGCGCCTGCCTTCGCCACGCGCCGGTGGCTCGGGCGTTGCCAGCCATTCGGGCTGGCCGGCAGCCGGTTCGCGTGCGTCGGAGGCGGGCGCCTCGAACAGGACTTCGTTCTCGGTGTTCGCCGACGTCTCATCGTCGTCGGTATCGAGCCGCGCCGACAATTGCCGTGCGAGTTCGTCGAAGGCGCTGTTCTCGACCGGTGTCAGCGAGGGCGGCCTGGTGTCGCCCGGGGCACGAAAGGGCACGACGTTCGCCGGCGGGGCTGCCGGCAATTCGGCCAGCGCTTCCGCCGGAATTTCCTCGGGAGGTTCCACGGTCGTATCCAGCTCTTCCTGTGAAGTCTCTTCGGCCGTCGCTTCCGGCAGTTCGACCAGCGAGAGTGCGGCCATGTCTTCAGCGATGGGCGGGTCGATGACGATCGTTTCCGGCAGTGGCGGGTTCGCCGCTTCGTCGCGGCGCAGGGCGTCGAGCCGCGTCAGTCCGTCGATATCGCGGCAGAGGCCGAATCCGCGGTAGCCGGCGAAATTCCGTCTGACGTCGAACAGCGGCAAGCCTGATAGTTCGACCTTGAGGCTGCCGCCATCGATCGGCCATTCCAGCGCAATGTCGCTCCACGTGGCTTGGGTGGCGAACGCCTTCGTCACCCGGCCGTCGGGATCGAGCGCGAGTGCTTCGGCGATCTCGCGCCAGGTCCGCCCGAGGCCGGCCGTGACGCGCGGGCCGATCAGGCGGGCGAATTCGCCGGGGCCGAGCGTGAAGCGGCTCTCCCGATCCATCTGCCACATGAAGCGCAGCGGCAGATGCCGCGGCTCGGCGGCATCATCTTCGATGACCGGCAGAGGCAGCGTTTCGATGCGAGGCATATCAGGCGGCGGCGCTTCCGCGCGCACTGGATCAGCCTCGGCGGTGGTTTCGCGTGTTGGTTCGGACGACTCATCCATGGTCGGCTCCGCAAAGGCATCGAACAAGGCAAACTCGGCTGGCGCTTCGCCCGATTGCGCCGGCTGCTCGTAATCGTACGCCGGCTCGGGCTGCGGCACGACAGTCACGTCAGGCGTAGCTGCTGTTTTCTCCGGCACCGCGGCGATGGTCGGCGGCACAGGTACGACCAGCGCCGGTCCCGGCGCCATCAGCGCGATGCTGCCGGCGGCGATCAGGACGCCGTGGCTGCCGTTCGGAAAATCGAAGCGCCAACAGCCGCAGGTGGCGAGCATGCCGGGCGCCGCGCCAAATCCCTGCAGCCGCTCCAGCCGGATTGCGCCATTCGCCGGCAACTGGGCGGCCAGCCGCGCGATCTGCCGCCGGTGCCGATCGGCCGGGCCGAAATCTGTCTCGCGGCAGGGCTCTTCCGCTCACGGCGCCGAACACCGCAACGCCGGCAGGATTGGCCCACAGGATGCGCTTGCCGTCGGCCGTCCACAGCCAAGCCGGCAGGCGGCTCGCCGCGTAGGGCGCCAGCCGCGGATCGCCGCGCAGGTCCAGCTGGAATTCCGCATCGTTCATTGCGACTACATGACCGTCCGGGTCGGGAATCGGCAGCCAAACGCTGACCGCGTCACTATCGCAAGCAGCAGGCGGCAGGTCCACGGCGGCAGCGTGCCGATCCCTTTCAAAGCAGCGGATAACCTTGGCCTTGCTGAACCCTTTGGCAGTCCGCCGCGTTGGGGCTTGCGGACGGCTGCCAAAGGTTCACGATGGGGGAACCCCGCGTCACACAGGCGGGACCTCTGAGCGATATCTGGACGTCATCCCTGCAACGCGTAACAGGAGTGCAGCATGAGCGAAGAAGGGCGGGACCGTTTCGAGATCCCCAAGGAAATGCGGTCGATGGCAGAAGCGAGCTTCGAGCAGGCCCGAAAGACGTTCGAGAAATTCGTGGCCACCGCGCAGGCCGCGGCGGGCTCGCTGGAGGAGCGCAATGCCAACGTTCGCGCCGGCGCAAGGGATGTCGGCCAGAAGGCCATCGCCTACGCCGAGAAGAACGTGCAGGCCTCGCTCGACTATGCGCAATCGCTGCTGAAGGCCAAGGACCTCACCGAGGTGATGCGGCTGCACAGCGAATATGTGCAGGGCCAGATGCGCTCGCTGGCGGAGCAGGCGAGCGAGATGGGCCAGCTCGTCAGCAAGGCTGCGATGGACGCCGCCAAGCCGAAGACCTGACCGTTTCCAGGGCATTCGGGCGGCTGCAATTTGCCGGAACGGCCGGGTGCGGTTTGCAGCCGATACGGGTAAAAATATGTGGCGTTGCACCGCAATTCGCGTTGCATTGCACAAATTTGACATGATGTGAGTGCTTATTAGGCAGGCCCGCGGATGGGCGCTTCCGAGAGTGCGTGTACGTGATCCCTTCGACGTGTCGGCAGCCGGGCTGCCCGGCGTCTGCGGGGAGAACATCGTTTAACCCCGTTGTGAAGGATGCAAGCCGTGACCAGCTCCACCGATCCATTCTCCGCCTCCGTCATTCCCTTTGAAGTCCCCGAGCAGATGCGTGCGTTCGCCGAAAAGGGCGTTTCGCAGGCCCGCGACAGCTACGCCAAGTTCAAGGATGCCGCCGAGACCCACAACGGCACCATCGAGGCGGTGTTCACTTCGGCCAGCAAGGGCGCCAGCGACTACTCCGCCAAGCTGATCGAGTTCTTCAAGGCCAACACCACCTCCTCGCTCGATTTCGCGCAGGAACTGTTCGGCGTGAAGACGCCGGCGGCCGCGATGGAGCTGTGGACCTCGCACGCCAGGAAGCAGTATGAGACCTTCACCGCGCAGGCCAAGGAACTGACCGAACTCGGCCAGAAGGTTGCGACCGAGACCGTCGAGCCGATCAAGGCTTCGGCCTCGAAGCTGTACAAGCCGGCCGCCTGATCCATCGGGTTATCAATACGAAAAGCCCGGGCGAAGCGGCCCGGGCTTTTGCTTGGCCGGCTTTTTCCTGGCGGCGGTGGCCGGCGCCAGCCGAAAAGAACGCAAAACCCTGCGCGAACGACCATAATCCGTCACTTCGCGGCCTTGCCAAAGCGGGGCGTTGCTCCTAGTTTCCGGCCCATTCGCGCCCCCCTTTTCAGGGGCTTCGCGCAGGATGCAGTTGTAGCTCAGTTGGTTAGAGCGCCTGTCTGTGGAACAGGAGGTCGGTGGTTCGAGCCCACCCAACTGTACCAGCAAAATCAATATCTTATACCAGTATGTAATCGAAGACGGCGACCGTTGGCTACCTGTGATTTTGCGCGCCAAGCCACGACTTCGCGTGCCATGCTGCGTGCCACGATAACGCTTCCAATTGTGGCAGGGTAACCGCTGCAGCCGCCTTCACGTCTGCTGCCTGCGAGTAATGCGCTTGCGCTCGCCGTCCCGCATCAGCCGAATGGTTTCGATAAACGCCTGCAAGATCGGCGAGGTGTCATCGCGGCGGTAAATGCAATTGAAGTCGATGGTGACCGGCGGCGACTTAGCCAGTCCCCGGAACGCAACGCCAGGCAATGTGAGCTGTGCGACGGTGGCCGGCACCAGCGAAACGCCAAAGCCGGCGGCGACCAGCGATACGGCGGTTACCGAGTTGTCCACTTCCTGCGAGATGGCGGGCTGAAAGGTCAGGTTGAGTGCAAACGCGGAAGCCATTGCGGTTTGTCTGCTGCACGGCTACCGCAATCCCACGCACGAGTTGCAGGTCGGCGAATATCTCCGCGGCAAGGCATCGCAATTCGTTTCCCTTTCGCACGAATTGTCGCGCGAATGGCGCGAGCACGAGCGCACCTCCACGGCCGTGGTGAACGCCTATGTCGGACCGAGGATGGAGCGTTATCTGGAGGCGCTGCAGTCCCGCCTGACCGAGGACAGCCTGTCCGGCAGGTTGCTGCTGATGGAATCAAATGGCGGCGTCATGACCAGCGAGCTCGCCGCCCAGCATCCTGTCTATCTCCTGGAGTCCGGTCCGGTGGCGGGCGCGGTGGCCGCCGCGGCGCTGTCTAACAAGCTCGGTTATCAGAATGCCATCTCCTTCGACATGGGCGGCACCACGGCCAAATGCACCTTGATCAACAAGGGCCGGATCGAGATCGCCGACATTTATTATGTCGGAGGCTACGAGCAGGGTTATCCGGTTCAGGTTCCCGTGGTCGACATCGTCGAGGTTGGCGCCGGCGGCGGCAGCATTGCCTATCTCGATGAGACCGGGTCGCTGAAGGTGGGACCGCGCAGCGCGGGCGCCGAGCCGGGGCCGGTGTGCTATGGGCGCGGCGGGTGCGAACCTACCATCACCGATGCCAATGCCGCGCTCGGGCGGTTCGCGCCGTCGGGCCTGCTAGGCGGCGAGATGAGCCTAGATACGGCGGCATCGACACGTGCAATTCGCGATAGGATCGCTTCCCCTCTCGGGCTGCCGGAAGTTCAGATTGCGAGCGGCATCATTCGACTGGCCGTGGTGACCATGTCGGCCGCAGTGCGGCGCATCAGCGTCGAGCGCGGCCATGATCCCAGGGATTTCGTGCTGATCGTCAGCGGCGGTGCGGGACCGCTGCACGCCGCGGCGATCGCGCGCGAGTTGTCAATCCCGACGGTTCTGGTGCCGCCGTTGCCAGGCCATTTTTCGGCCTGGGGCATGCTGCTCGCCGACATCCGTTTCGACAACGCACAGACCTTCATTGCCGATCTGGAGACCGCGGAAATCGTGGAGATCGAAACGCAGTTCAGGCACATGGAGGACGCGGCCGAGAAACGCCTGCGTGCAACCGCGCCGCGCCTGGAGAAGTTGCAACTTTCCCGTTTCATCGACGTCCGCTATGCCGGACAGGAACACACGGTGCGCACGCCCGCGCCGACATCGTTCACCGCTTCGTCCGACAAGCAGCAACTGCGCGAAACATTCCTCCAGATGTATGCGCAGCGATATGGACACGCCGATCCGCGCGGCAAGCTGCAACTGGTGACCCTGCGCGTCATGCTCGACGGGATTGTCGACAAGCCGCGGCTCGAGAGCTTCCGGCCCAAGGCACGGTCCGCGGGCAAGCCGGTCGCGACGACGAGAACCTATTTCGACGAAACCGGCTGGGTAGACTGCCCAGTCTACCAGCGCGAGACGTTGTCGAGCGGCCAGACGTTTGCCGGACCGGCCATCATCGTCGAGACCGGTTCCACCACCGTCGTGTGGCCGCAGGATAAGGTCGAGGTCGACGGATACGGCAACATCATGATCCAGATCAAGCCGAGGCTGGCGGTCAGGGAACGCGGAAAGGAAACGGCAGGAGTGGCAGCGTCATGAACAAGCCGACAAAGGTGGGCACCGATCCCATCACCTTCGAGGTGATCGACTTCCTGCTGCGCGCGATTGCGAGCGAGCTTGAGACCAATCTCACGCGCACCTCGTACAGCCTAATGATCTACGAGTACAAGGATTTTGCCGTCGGCATCGTGGCCGCAGACGGCCAATTGATCTGCCAGGGAACTGGGGGGCTTCCGATCTTCCTGGCCGACATCGGCGCACCGCTGAAATCCGTGCTGGAGGCGCATCCGATCGAGACGATTTGCCCAGGCGACGCCTTCGTCACCAATGATCCGGAAGCCAGCGGTCAGCATCTCAACAATGTGACGATGTATACGCCGGTCTTCGGCGACCATGGCGAGGGGCTGATCGCGTTCATCACCGTGCGTGCGCACTGGACCGATATCGGCGGCTGCGTGTTCGGCTCGATGATGACGAGCAGCAGCACCGAAATCTTCCAGGAAGGTGTGCAGTTCCCCGCGCTGAAGTTCTGCAATGCCGGACATGACGACGAGCAGATCTTGCGGCTGATCGCCAGGAACAGCCGCATTCCCGACATCACAATCGGCGATCTTCAGGCCCAGCTCGCGGCCTGCCGGCTCGGCGAGCAGCGTCTCAAGGAAATGATGTCGCGCTATGGCTGGGAGACCATCAAGGCTACGATCGACGAGCGGTGGATGCGCTCCGAGCAGCTTGCGCGCAATCGTATCGAACAGGTGCCAGACGGCGTCTACGAATCTTCCTGCTGGCTTGACAATGACGGCATCGAAATGGACCGGCGACTGCCGTTCAATTTCAAGGTTGTCGTCAAGGGCGACGAAGTCACCATCGATTTCTCCGACATAGTGGGACAGGTGAAGGGTCCGTACAATGCGGGCAGGATCGGCGGTGGCATCACTGCGGCCAAGGTTGCCTACAAATATGCGCTGATTCCCGACTTGCATTCGGACGAAGGCTGTTTCCGGCCGCTGAAAGTGATCCTGCCACCCGGCAAGATCCTGAGTGCGAGAGAAGGTGCGCCGATGGCGCGCTTCAACGTCATCATGGCAACCGTGATCGACGGACTGATCAAGGCATTCGGCGAGGTCGTTCCGGAGAACGTCGCTGCCGCCCATCACGCGGCGCAGAATTCCATTCAGTTCACTGGTTGGCGTGCCGACGGTAAGCTGTGGAATTACAACGACACCGCCCATGGCGGCTGGGGTGCGTCAAGAAGTGGCGACGGCAGCGGTCCGTTCAAAACCATGTCGCACGGCGACTGCAAGGACATTCCGGTCGAGATCGTCGAGGCGCTTTACCCGATCAGGATCGACGAGCTCTCTCTTCGCGCCGACTTCGGCGGCGCCGGTCGTGCGCGCGGCGGGCTGGGCACGGTACGGCGCTGCACTGTGCTGGACGACGCCAAACTGACCGTTGCCTGGGAACGTACGACCTGCGCGCCCTGGGGCCTGTTCGGAGGCAAGGCCGCTGAAGTCGGTTCCGTGACAGTCTATCCGCCGGGTTCGGATCCGGTCTCCATTACCAAGGTAACCCAGACGCCGGTTAGGAAAGGCACTCGTGTCACTTTCCTGACGGCTGGCGGAGGCGGCGTGGGCGATCCTTTCGAGCGGCCGGTCCTCGACGTCGCGCGCGACGTCGAGACGGGTTTTGTCAGCGTCGAGCGCGCATTGCAGGATTATGGCGTAGCGGTTTCTGCGCGAGGAGAAGTTGACGAGCACGCGACGGCGGAGCGCCGAAAAGCGCGGTCACATTTCATGCCGTCGGCGAACGCCGTGGCGGGGTAGCTCAGCTGATTAGAGCACGGGAATCACAATCCTGGGGTCGGGGTTCGAGCCTCGAACCGCTCGCGGGCCAGTTCCTTGAACCAGGAATGGACCCCGGCAGCCCCGTGGGTGAAATCAGGATGAGAGAGGCCGGCGCCCGCTATCACAATGTCAGCACGTCCCAACTTTTGGGCTGGCAGGGCCGCGACGTGTTCTGCCCAGCGTTCATGCCGATCCGCACATGGTTGTCGTTGGCCGGGGCTGTCGTTGCCCGACGCAGGGCTCTGGCGATCTCTAGCGATCTCTGGCGAACGACACATCGGCACGATGACGGCCTCCGACCCATCTCGGCCTCGCAGGGCCAATCGTCGGAAAGGGCGGCTCACCGAGCCGCCCTCCTGATTCTGCTTCTTACTGGCAGGCGTACATGATGCCGTCCTGGCCCTTGACCAGCGTACCGGGCCGGCAGCCGATGCCGTTCCGCGACGCGTAGTCATCCCAGCCGGCATAGGAGAATCCCGGGCCGCTCCACGGACCATTCCAGTAATAGGCTCGCACGGCGTACCAGGGCAGGCCGGTCGCGGTGGTGTAACCACCGGTGTAACCCGACCGGATATAGACCCGCGCCTGTGCCTCGGCCCTGTCGATCGTGAGCGAGACGCCGCCTGCTGCCGCACATGCGAAGACCGAAGCTGCGATCGCAATCTTCTTCAGGCTTACCTGTTTCATGTGTTTCCTCCATAGAAGTCCCACACTGGAATACAAATGCGCCGGTCTTGCCGGATCAAGTTGGACCAAGGGGAAATTCGCCCGCCTGGCGTCGGGCGGCAGGCGCAGAAAACCGCTGGTCAGCAAGCGCCGCATGGCAGTCCGCCGCGACACTTGGGCTGTGACGTACGATCCGCGTGTCCTTGCGAATCCCAAAGCCCTCACTCACAATTCGCGAATTCAGCGCGGCGGAATCCTGTGGGGGAAGTGATGAGATTTTCCAGGACTGGGAATTTGCGGTTTGGGTGGATGCTGGCCACGGCGCTGTCGGTCTCGCTGTGGTCGGGCACGGCCGGCGCCCACACGCCGGAGCAGGAGCAGGCCTGCACCGGCGATGCTTTCCGGCTCTGCGGCCCCGATATTCCCGACATCGGCCGCGTGACCGCCTGCATGGTGCGCAACAAGTCGCAGCTCTCGCCGGCCTGCCGTGCGTATTTCCGGCCCGATCCGTCCGAGGCGGCGGCGAGACAGCCGCGGTCTACCACGCAGCGCTAGGCCAACGCCTGGCTGCGCAAGGCCGGCAAGGCTCGCCGCGCTTGAGCGGTATTTTTGTCGTTTCAAGGCCGCTTCGCGCGACAGACTGACGCCCTTGCCGGCGGTGGTTTCAATGGGCATTTCTCACGTGGAGGAGAGGTCCATTGAGCGAACACAAGAAGGAACTCGACCGTCATTTTGCGTGGTTCGAGACCAAGCTGCCGCCGCGGCCGGCGCGTTTCGTCGGCTGGCTGCGCAAGCCGTCGTCGCGCTACGCCAGGATTCCCGTTGCCGTTCTGCTGATGACCGGCGGCGTTTTCAGCTTTCTCCCGGTACTCGGGCTCTGGATGCTGCCGCTCGGACTCGTTTTGTTCGCGCAGGACGTGCCGGTGTTGCAGAAGCCGATGGCGCGGGGACTGGGATGGGTTGAGCGCAAATGGGTCCAGCGCGAGCGCTCAAAACGCGTGCCGTGAGGTCCGACGCCGGCTTCCGATTCCATTTTCGGTTGTGGCAGTGCACGCGGTGTGACTCAAAAACCAGCTTTGTTGGCAAATCAGTGGCTTCATCGCGGCAGGTCCACATATTTTTCTTTAACGAATCACTCCGGTGATTCATTTTCGGCTTCTGGGGTCAATCTGGAGGCCAAGGTATGAACGTCATAGTTTTCGCTTCGCGTAAGGGAGGCTCGGGAAAAAGTACCCTGGCTGCTCACCTAGCTGCTCATGTTCACAAGGCAACAAAACCCATTCTGCTGGTCGATGCCGATCCGCAAGGCTCGCTCACGCTGTGGCACAAGCTGCGGGGCACCAACGAACCGCCGATCAAGGCTGCGGTGAACTCCGTCAGCGGCATCGTCGCTGCCGCCAAGCGCGACGGCGTCGAATGGGTGTTCATCGACACGCCGCCGAACCTGTCGGCCGTCGTCGACGACGCCATCCGCAACGCCACCATGGTGATCATTCCGGCGCGGCCCGGCGTGTTCGACGTCAACGCGGTGCAGGAAACGATTTCGACCTGCCGTTCGGCGCGCAAGCCTTACGCGGTCGTCATCAACGGCGCGCCTGCCGAGCGTGACGGCGCTGAAAGCCGCATCGTCGCCATCGCGCGTGAAGCGCTGGCGAAATTCCGTGCGCCGGTGTGGAGCGGCCAGATCACCAACCGCGCCGATCTGCTGATGGCGTTGAGCCAGGGCGAAGGCGCCCGTGAATATTATGCGGAGGGCCGGGCTGCGGCCGAGATCAGCAGGCTGTGGGGCGCGATCGAACGTTCGATCAAGGCGATCCGCGGAACGGCGTCGGCTTCGGGCGCCATGCACAAGCAGGCGGCGTAACAACGCCGCTATCGGGCCTGGGACTGACAAAGAACGCGCGGGGTCCGCGCGTTTTTCTTTTTGTGCGTGAATGCGGCTTACGCCACCATCAGCATGTAGAACACCACGACCGGCGACAGCGTCAGGATCACCGACCAGATGCCGACGGCCCAGAGGATATCCTCGGTCGTAAATCCCTGCTGCCGAGGGATGGTGTCTTTGTATTCGAAATGCACGGCGCGCCCCCGGTTTTTGTTGTTTGTGGGGATCTTGATACGCGATCGGTTTTAAGAACCTCGTCGCGATTTCGCTCGCATTTGACCGCAGGTGCTACTGCCGGTTAACCACGCGGCGGCCTGGTTAATGGCTGGTCACCGCAGGGGCGCAAAGTCGAGCGAAGGGCCGAGCGTCACCTTAAAATTTTACGCGTATCGACATTCCCATAACAACAAACGGGGGGATGTCGATGATCGCTCACGACGGGAAATATCTGAGCCGCGAGAACGCCCAGCGGGTGCAGGACGTGCTGATGGTGTCGTCATTCGCCATCTGGGCGATGGTGCTCGGCTTCGCGCCGGTGCTGACCTATCGCCTGCTGATGAGCTGACGCCGCTTCTCCTCCCGCCGTCGCGGCGAGAGGGAGCGATCACGCATCACGCGCGCCGCAAGTGCGGCAGGCTTCGGCGCGCGAACTCGGCATCGAGCCGCGCTGCGACTTCCGTGCTTACTTCCACCATTGGCAGGCGAACCTCGGCGCTGTCGATCAGCCCGCTGCGCGCCAGCCAGTACTTCGCAGGCGCCGGGCTCGGCTCCGCGAACAACAGCCGCGTCAGTTCTGATACGCCATCCCAGCACGCCTGCGCGCCGGCGATGTCGCCCTGCGCAAGCAGCGTCCGCACCGAGGCGAAGGCGTCGGTCTCCAGATGCGCCGAGAGCAGGATCGCGCCGTCGGCGCCGTCGGTGAGCGCCTCGTGATAATTGGCGTCCTCGCCGGTCAGCACGCGAAACCCCGGTGGCCGCCGCTTCAGGAATTCGACCGACTGAGCGCGGTCGGCGCTGCAATCCTTGATGCCGACGATGTTGGGGTGCGCGGCCAGCCGCAGCAGCGTCTCGTTGGTGAGGTTGACCGCGGTCCGGTAGGGAATGTTGTACAGCACGATCGGCCACGAGGCGTGACCGGCGAGCGTCTCGAAATGCTGCACCAGGCCGCGCTGCGACGGCCGCGTATAGTAGGGGCTCGAGATCAGGTAACCGTCGATCGGCCACGCCGCCGTCTCATCCAGCGCGTCCATCATCCGCGCGGTGCTGGCGCCCGACAGCCCGAGGCAGACCGGCAGGTGGCGTCCGCACGCCGACATCTCGCTGCGCGTCAGCGTCACCAGCCGCTCCAGTTCGTGCGCGCCGAGCGACATGCCTTCGCCCGAGGTTGCGGCGAGAATCAAGCCGTCGATCGGGCAGCTCGCATAGTACCTGACGAGCCGCCGCAGCGATGCTTCGTCGAGTGCGCCGTCGCGGAACGGCGTGACGAGAGGCAGCCACAGCCCTTGCAGCCGGTCTTGCAGATCATGGGTCGAATGGTCGGTCATCAGTCCATCTCCTCTGGAAAAAGCCGGAGACGGGACCAACAAAAAACCCCGTCCAGACGGCGGGGTTTCGGGATCGTAGTTAGCGGCAGGTTTATCGCGCGCGTCGATCTCGGGTCCCCGGGCGGGGACCTTTTTTCGACGACGATGCTGCGCACGAATTCGTGATCATGTCGCGATGATATGCTGGCGGAGGGCGGTGTTGTCAACTCGCGCCGGCACATGACGCGCAGATGAAAGGACGTGGAGGTGAAGACCTGCAAACAAAAAAAAGCCGGGCTCGAATGAGCCCGGCTTAAGGTATTGGCCACGTGAGGCCGACACAATCACCTTCCAAGAGGGATTACTGAACTGCCGCGCCACTGGAGGAGGGGGACATATGCGCGACGCGACCGCTCAGCGTGAAAACACTATGATCCCCATCAGCAGCCCGCAGCAAGCGGCCGAGCCGCATGTCAGTCATGCGGTGAGCGGGCCTCTATAAAACCAGCCTGTTACAGCGGCTATTACGAAGGCCAGCGCTGCGCCTTGCTCACCACGAAGTCGCGGAACACCTGCACCCGCGCCACCGTTTTCAGCTCTTCCGGATAAACGAAATAGGTGTCGAGCTGGATCGAGTTCGGACTCGCCGAACAACTGCACCAGGCGGTTGTTTTCCTCGACCAGATAGTCCGGCAGCGCGGCGATGCCGAGCCCCTGCTGGCAGGCGCGGACCAGCCCCAGGATGTTGTTGACCTTGAAATAGGCTTCGCGCGGACCCGAGCCGTTGCGCCCGGCGTCGATCAGCCAGTTGCGGTTCTGCAGATGCGGCGGAACCTGCGCGTCGCCGAGCATGATGATGCGATGCGAGTCGAGGTCATCGAGCGTGCGCGGCGTGCCGAAGCGCTTGATGTATTCCGGCGAGCAGTAGGCGTGGAAGCCGATCGAGAACAGCTTGCGCTGGATCAGGTCCGGCTGGGTCGGCTTGCGGGTCCGGATCGCGACGTCGGCCTCGCGCATCGACAGGTCGAGATCCTCGTCGGTGACGATCAGCGAGATGCGGATGTCGGGATAAAGCGCGGTGAACTCGTCGAGCCGCGGAATCAGCCAGTTGATGCCGAGCGCGGGCGGCGTGGTGATCTTGAGGTCGCCGCTCGGCCGCTCGCGGCTGTCGGTCAGCTTGGCGCGGGCCGCCTGCAACTGCATGAACACGTCATGCGCGGTGCGGAACAGCAGGTCGCCCTGCTCGGTGAGGATGAGGCCGCGCGCATGGCGATGGAACAGCGACACCGAAAGCTCCTGCTCCAGTGCGCTGACCTGGCGCGATACCGCCGATTGCGAAAGCCCGAGCTGCTCGCCGGCATGCGTGAAGCTTCCCGCTTCCGCCGCCGCGTGAAATACCTTCAGCTTGTCCCAGTCCATGTCTAAAGATCCGTCTCGCGTTCGAGGCATGACTATTCCGCCGCTGCGCGGTCGCTCGCGCGCAAAGCCAGAAAACGTTCGGCCTCAAGGGCCGCCATGCAGCCAAGGCCGGCGGCCGTGACCGCCTGCCGGTAGGTTTCGTCGGCCACGTCGCCGGCGGCGAACAGGCCGGGGACCGAAGTGGCCGTGGAGTTCGGCGCGACCTCGACATAACCGGAGGGTTTCAATTTGATCTGGCCTGCGACGAGATCGGTCGCCGGCGCATGGCCGATGGCGATGAAGACGCCGTCCGCCGCAACGTCCGTGAGCGAGCCGCTCTTGACGTTCTTCAGCCGCACATGGGTGACCTTGCCCGGATTCTCCGTGCCGCAGATCTCGTCGACCGCGCTGTCCCAGACCACCTTGATCTTGGGGTGCTTGAACAGCCGGTCCTGCAGGATGCGTTCGGCGCGGAAATGGTCGCGACGATGCACGACCGTCACCTGCGACGCGAAATTGGTGAGGAACAGCGCTTCCTCGACTGCGGTGTTGCCGCCGCCGACCACGATCACTTCCTTGCCGCGGTAGAAGAAGCCGTCGCAGGTCGCGCAGGCCGAGACGCCGAAGCCCTTGAACTTTTCTTCGGAGGGAATGCCGAGCCAGCGCGCCTGCGCGCCGGTGGCCAGGATCACCGTCTCCGCCAGATAGACGTCGCCGCTGTCGCAGGTCAGGCGGAACGGCCGCTGCGCCAGTTCGAGCTTGTTGACGAGATCGGTGACGATCCTGGTGCCGACATGCGCCGCCTGCTTCTCCATCTGCTCCATCAGCCACGGGCCCTGGATGACGTCGGCGAAGCCCGGATAGTTCTCCACGTCGGTGGTGATGGTGAGCTGTCCGCCCGGCTGGATGCCCTGGATCAGCACCGGCTCCAGCATCGCGCGCGCCGCGTAGATCGCTGCGGTGTAACCGGCGGGGCCGGAACCGATAATGACGACCTTGGCATGGATAGGCGCGGGCATCAGCAGATCCCTCTCTCGCAGGGAGTTTGGTCAGGACTTGGGCGGAAAGCGCCGGGAAAAGGCATCGCGACGGCGCCAAAAGTGTCAAATCCAAGTCTAAGACATCTGGGTAGCTATGCAAGAATTGCAATTCAAATCAGCGAATTTTCCTTGGATCGGGGCCAAATGGCGCAATGCACGCGCAATAAAATTGCGTATGCCAAGCCGGCTGGGCTAAGAGTGTTACCGCTACCGCCTGCCCAGGGCCTTCCAGCCCATCCAGCTCCAGGGAACCGGACCCGCGTGTCGAAGAATCTAGACGAAATCGACCTCAAGATCCTGGCCGAAATCCAGGCCGACGGACAAATCACGAATGTCGAACTGGCCAAACGGGTTGGCATTTCGCCCCCGCCCTGCCTGCGCCGGGTCCGGACGCTGGAGGAGGAGGGGTATATCCAGGGTTACCGCGGCTTGCTCGACCCGCGCCGGCTCGGCTTCGACGTGACCGTGTTTGCCTCGGTGCATCTGTCCAGCCAGGCGGATGCGGACCTGCGCGCGTTCGAGGAATTCGTCCGGGCCGAACCGCTGGTGCGCGAATGCTGGATGCTGTCGGGGGAGGTGGATTTCATCCTGAAATGCGTCGCGCCCGACATGGCGACGTTTCAGGAATTCGTCACCGCACCTGACCGCTGCGCCCCACGTGCGCAACGTCAGGACATCGCTGGTGCTGCACAATTCGAAATACGAAGCGGCGGTGCCTCTGGACGTGAAGGTCGTGAGCTGACCCTTCGGCTCATTCCGGGGCGCGCGTTAGCGCGAACTCAGGTGCGCGGATTGCGCACCTGAGAATCTCGAATGCCGGATTCGATGCTTGGCATCGCGCCGGAATGACCGGCTGATGACCTACTTCTTGCGCATCTCGTCGACGCTGTAAGGGCCGCCGCCCGCGGTGACGAGATAGAGGAAGACAAAGCAGAACAAAATCGCGAGATCGCCGCGATTCAGGATCGGGAAAAATCCGTGTGGCGCGTGGCTCATGAAATAGGCGACCGCCATTTGACCGGAAGCGATGAATGCGACCGGCCGCGTAAACAAGCCTAGAACCAGCAGGATCCCCCCAACCAACTCGATCGTACCGGCGGCGCCGTACAGCGAAAACAGTTGGACCTTCTCGAACATCGGCACCGGCGGCCATTTCAGCAGTTTTCCGAGACCATATTGCAGGAACAGCAATCCTGCCATGACTCGAAGCAAACTCAGTGCCGTCGGCTGCCATTTCGCGAGCGTCTTTTCGATTTGGTCCATGTCATTGTCCCCTGTTTGACACGCAAAAAACCAGCACCACACCATACTGGTTCGGGCGAGCCTCCCGCGACGTCTCTCCTTGCCGGAGTGACGACGCCGGCAAGCCGCCGCTTAATTATGGTCGATAACCATTATCAAAAATCAGGTATTATGAAATCCGCCGTATCTCTACTCACGATCCTGTCAGGATGGCCGCAACAAAAAAGCCGCGTGGCAAACGCGGCTTTGTCGTAACAGTAACTTGCAGGTGACTATCGCCACTCAACCTTGGTGATTTCGTAGGCCTTGGCGCCGCCGGGAGCGACCACTTCAACGGTCGCGCCTTTTTTCTTGCCGATCAGGGCGCGCGCCAGCGGCGAGGTGATGGAGATGCGGCCTTTCTTGGCGTCGGCTTCCGGCTCGCCCACGATCTGCCACACCGCTTTCTTCTCGGTGTCTTCGTCGACGAGCGTGACGGTGGCGCCGAACTTGACGGTGTCGCCCGAGAGCTTGCTGATGTCGATAATGTCGGCGCGCGCGAGCTTGTCTTCGAGCTCGGCGATGCGGCCTTCGTTGTGCGACTGCTCTTCCTTGGCGGCGTGATATTCCGCGTTCTCCGAAAGGTCGCCATGCGAGCGCGCCTCGGCGATATGCTCGATGATGCGCGGACGGTCCTCCGACTGGCGCTTCTTCAACTCGACCTCGAGGGCGGCATAGCCGCCAGCGGTCATCGGAACCTTTTCCATCGTTCTCTTCCGTTCTTCCATCGTGCGCGCCGCCACCGGGTTGCGCGCACGAGCCACGCTTTCGATTCGATCAGGCCTTGGACTCGAAACACGAGCTTGCCAGCCTATTAATTTCAGGCCCCGTCAGGGGCCTTACAACATCCAAACGAGCGGTGGGTTCCAGCCATACCGGCTTTGTTGCCAATCGTTTGGCGGGCATCTTCGCCCGGCGAACGATCAGTTGTCGGAAAAATAGCTCTGCAGCGTGCGGACCTCAAGGTCCCCGCCCAGATAGGCGCGGATGCCCTGCGCGGCCGCCACAGCACCCGAAAGAGTGGTGTAATATGGCACTTTATGCAAGAGGGCAGCCCGCCGCAGCGAACGGCTGTCCGCCAGCGCCTGCGGTCCTTCGGTGGTGTTGAAGACGAGCTGGATATCGCCATTGGTGATGGCGTCGACGATATGCGGCCGACCCTCCAGCACCTTGTTGACCTTTTCGGTGGGAATGCCGCTGTCGGTCAGGAAGCGCTGGGTGCCCGAGGTGCCCATGACCTTGAAGCCGAGCGAGTGCAGCAGGCGGACCGCGTCGGCAATCCGGTGCTTGTCGCTCTCGCGCACCGAGACGAACACGGTGCCCTTGCGCGGCACGCGGGTGCCGCCGCCGAGCTGGCTCTTGGCGAAGGCGACTTCGAACGAACGGTCGATGCCCATCACCTCGCCGGTCGAACGCATCTCCGGACCGAGCACGGTGTCGACGCCGGGGAAACGCGCGAACGGGAATACCAATTCCTTGACGCCGACATGGCCGAGCTTGCGTTTCTTCAGCTTGAAGTCGGCGAGCTTCTCGCCGGCCATGATCCTGGCAGCGATCTTCGCCACCGGCGTGCCGACCACCTTGGCCACGAACGGCACGGTGCGCGAGGCGCGCGGATTCA
>CAWGLP010000008.1:0-95043 GCA_963823485.1 uncultured Alphaproteobacteria bacterium | reverse complement strand
TCTGCCGCTCGACCATCTTCAGCTTGAGCTCGGCGATGGCTTCCGACGGGTTGAGACCCTTCGGGCAGGCCTTGGCGCAGTTCATGATGGTGTGGCAGCGGTAGAGCCGGAACGGGTCTTCGAGATTGTCGAGTCGTTCGCCGGTGGCTTCGTCGCGGGAATCCTTCACCCATCGCGTCGCCTGCAGCAGCGCGGCGGGGCCGAGGAAGCGGTCGCTGTTCCACCAGTAGCTCGGGCACGAGGTCGAGCAGCAGGCGCACAGGATGCACTCGTAGAGGCCGTCGAGCTTTTCGCGGTCCTCGTGGCTCTGCTTCCATTCCTTCTGCGGCGTCGGCGTGGTCGTCTTCAGCCAGGGCTCGATCGAGGCGTACTGCGCGTAGAAGTTGGTGAGATCAGGCACCAGGTCCTTCACGACCGGCTGGTGCGGCAGCGGGTTGACCTTCACCGCGCCGTCCTTCACGTCGTGCATCGACTTGGTGCAGGCCAGCGTGTTCTGACCGTCGATGTTCATGGCGCAGGAGCCGCAAACGCCCTCGCGGCATGAGCGGCGGAAGGTCAGCGTCGGATCGATGTGGTTCTTGATCCAGATCAGGCCATCCAGCACCATCGGCCCGCATTCGTTGATATCGACGTGATAGGTGTCGACGCTCGGATTCTTGCCGTCGTCCGGATTCCAGCGATACACCCGAAATTCGCGCGTCTCGGCTGCGCCTGAAGGCTTCGGCCAGCTCTTGCCGCCGGTGATTTTTGAATTTTTCGGGAGCGCGAATTCAACCATCTGTCTTGCCTCTGCGGTTCTCCTTCGTCATTGCCGGGCTTGACCCGGCAATCCATCTTCTTTCGAAGAAGGATGGATGCGCGGGTCAAGCCCGCGCATGACAGGCAGTGTTCAATACACCCGCGCCTTTGGCGGGATGTACTGGACGTCGTTCGTCATCGTGTAATCGTGCACCGGGCGGTAGTCGATCGTGGTGTCGCCGCGATCGCCGATCCACGCCAGCGTGTGCTTCATCCAGTTCTTGTCGTCGCGCTCCGAGAAATCCTCGCGCGCATGGGCGCCGCGGCTTTCGGTGCGGTTCGCCGCCGAATCCATCGTGACGACGGCCTGGACGATCAGGTTGTCGAATTCCAGCGTCTCGACCAGGTCGGAGTTCCAGACCAGCGAGCGGTCGGTGGTGGCGATGTCGCCGATGCCGCCGTGCACCTTGTGAATCAGGTTCTGGCCTTCGTGCAGGATGTCGCCGGTGCGGAACACCGCGCAATTGTTCTGCATCACGTCCTGCATGCTGTCGCGCAACTTCGCGGTCGGCGTGCCGCCCGACGCATAGCGGTAATGATCGAGCCGTCCGAGCGCGAGGTCGGAGGAATCCTTCGGCAATTCCGGCTGCTTGCCGTTCGGCGTCAGCTTTTCCGCAAGCCGCAGCGCGGCGGCGCGGCCGAACACGACGAGGTCGATCAGCGAGTTGGAGCCGAGCCGGTTGGCGCCGTGCACCGAGACGCAGGCCGCTTCGCCGATCGCCATCAGGCCGGGCACCACGGCATTGTCCTCGCCGTTCTTCTTGGTCAGAACCTCGGCGTGATAATTGGTGGGAATGCCGCCCATGTTGTAGTGCACGGTCGGCACGATCGGGATCGGCTCGCGGGTGACGTCGACATTGGCGAAGATCTTCGCCGATTCCGAGATGCCGGGCAGCCGCTCCTGCAGCACCTTGGGATCGAGATGATCGAGGTGCAGGAAGATGTGGTCCTTCTTCTTGCCGACGCCGCGGCCCTCGCGGATTTCGATGGTCATCGAGCGCGAGACCACGTCGCGTGAGGCGAGGTCCTTGGCCGACGGCGCATAGCGCTCCATGAAGCGCTCGCCCTCGGAATTGACGAGATAGCCGCCTTCGCCGCGCGCGCCCTCGGTGACGAGGCAGCCGGCGCCGTAGATGCCGGTCGGGTGGAACTGGACGAATTCCATGTCCTGCAGCGGCAGGCCGGCCCGCAGCACCATGCCGCCGCCGTCGCCGGTGCAGGTATGCGCCGAGGTGCAGGAAGCGTAGGCGCGGCCATAGCCGCCGGTTGCGAGAATCGTGGTCTGGGCGCGGAAACGATGCAGCGTGCCGTCGTCGAGCTTGAGCGCGATGACGCCGCGGCAGACGCCCTGGTCGTCCATGATCAGGTCGATGGCGAAGAATTCGATGTAGAATTCGGCCGAGTGGCGCAGCGCCTGGCCGTACATCGTGTGCAGCATGGCGTGGCCGGTGCGGTCTGCGGCGGCGCAGGTGCGCTGCGCCTGGCCCTTGCCGTAGTCCAGGGTCATGCCGCCGAACGGGCGCTGGTAGATCTTGCCGTCCTCGGTGCGCGAGAACGGCACGCCCCAATGCTCCAGCTCGTAGACCGCGTCGGGCGCATTGCGCACCATGTATTCGATCGCGTCCTGGTCGCCGAGCCAGTCCGACCCCTTGACGGTGTCGTACATGTGCCAGCGCCAGTCGTCCGGATGCATGTTGCCGAGCGACGCCGAAATGCCGCCTTGCGCAGCGACCGTATGCGAGCGCGTCGGAAACACCTTGGTGATGCAGGCGGTGCGCAGGCCCGCTTCGGAGCAGCCGACCACCGCGCGTAGCCCGGCGCCGCCGGCGCCCACCACCACGACGTCGTAGGTATGGTCTTCGATCGGATAGGCTTTTCCGTTGGTGGCCGGCCCGCCGCCGTTGGTGGCCTTGCCGTTGCCTTCGCGGCCATCTTAGCAGCCATGGGTTAAACTCCCGATGACAATTTGAGGATCGCGTAAATCGAGGCCAGCGCCACCGCGATACAGAAGAAATTATTGGCCATCACGCTGGCCAGCTTCAGCTTCTCGTTATGGATGTAGTCCTCGATCACCACCTGCATGCCGATTTTCATGTGCCAGGCACTGGCGATGATGAAGAGAAGCAGGATGATCGCGATCGGCAGCGAGCCGAGGATCTGCGCCGCGCCGGCCTGGTTGCGGCCGATCAGCATCAGCACGATCACGATGACGGGGATGATCAGCAGCGTCGTCGCCACCGCGGTCAGGCGCTGGCGCCAGAAATCGGAGGTGCCGGAATGCGACGAGCCGAGATTGCGCACCCGCCCGAGCGGCGTACGCATGGAAGCCTTTGGCCCGCTCATCGTCCGCCTCCGACCGTGTAGGCGATGATCCAGACCAGCAGGGTCAGTGAAATGCCGCCGATCAGCGCGCCCCAGGTCAGGGCCTCGCGTTCATTGGCCTTGAAGCCGTAGCCGAGGTCCCAGACCAGATGCCGGAGGCCGCTGAGCATGTGATGCAGCAGCGCCCACGTGTAGCCGAACACGATCAGCTTGCCGATGATGCTGCCGGTAAAGGCCTGCACATTGGCGTAGGCGGTGGGTCCCGAAGCGGCGGCGATCAGCCACCAGGCAAGCAGCAGAGTGCCGAAATAGAGCGCCACGCCGGTGGCGCGGTGAACGATGGAAAGCGCCATCGTCAGGGTCCAGCGATAGGTCTGCAAATGGGGCGATAGAGGTCGTTCGATCCTGGCGGTCATCGGCGGCTTTGAAGTTGGCGGGGCCATGGTGAGGGCCCTTCGCGGATCGCGGTAGAGCAATTCTATTTACGAAGTCGAAACAGCGAGCGCAACGACCAAAATCACCATTTGCGAATGACGGTTCATACCTATGGAGGAGGCCTGCAATTGCAGCCGTTGACAAAGCTCGGGCGTCGTTGATTGGCTGGTATACCTGAAGCACGATTCATGAACGCTGGGCGTGCCGCCCGGCGCGGGGAAACCACCCATGGCGAGCGTCGGACTTGATGTTGCCGAGCTGGTTCAGCTCGCGCTCATGCTGGTCGTGGTCGGCGCGGTATCCGGGTTCTTCGCCGGCATCTTCGGGATCGGCGGCGGCGCGATCCTGGTTCCGGTTTTCTATGAATGCTTCCGGCTCGCCGGCGTGCCGCTGGAAGTGCGGATGCCGCTCTGCATCGGCACCTCGCTTGCCATCATCATCCCGACCTCGATCCGCTCGTTTCGCGCCCATTACGCCCGCGGTGCCGTCGATATGGACATCCTCAAACGGTGGTGGCTGCCGATCGTGATCGGCGTGGCCGCCGGCAGCGTCACCGCGCGCTACGCACCGGAACGGCTGTTCAAGGTCGTATTCGTCATGGTGGCGTGGTCGGCGGCGGCCCGACTGCTGCTGGCCCGCGACGGCTGGAAATTCGGCGACGTGATCCCGACCGGACCATTGATGCGCGTCTACGGCTTCTTCATCGGTCTGCTGTCGACGCTGATGGGCGTCGGCGGCGGCCTGTTCGCGAACCTGCTGATGACGTTCTATGGCCGGCCGATCCACCAGGCGGTTGCGACCTCCTCGGCACTCGCGGTCCTGATCTCGATTCCCGGCGCGATCGGCTATGTCTACGCCGGCTGGCCCGCCGCGGCGCGCTTTCCCGATGTCGTCGCGCTGCAGTTTCCGTTCGCGATCGGCTACGTGTCGCTGATCGGGGCGTTGCTGGTGATGCCGACCAGCCTTCTCATCGCGCCGCTCGGCGTCCGCGCCGCACACGCGATGTCGAAGCGCGCGCTGGAGATGGCGTTCGGCACATACCTGTTCATCGTCGGCGGAAGGTTTGTGGTGAGCCTGCTATAAGCCGGCACGCTGCCAGCCTAGTCCTTCAATCGTACTTCGCTATGGCGCCATTTGCGGAGGTCGCCGATTCCTTCGATGCGATCGGTGTCGCTCAGGATCTGCAGTCGTGCGGCAACTTCTTCGTCGCCGACTGGAAGGCCGAGCTGCTCGCATTTTTTCGCAGCTAGTGCGGCCACCATCGCGGTCTTTTGCCAATATGGACTCAAGAACGAGAAGATAATGGCGTCGAATTCCGCCTCGGTCACGGATGGCGGCAAGCGGACCTGATCCCAGGTGAGATCGCTGATGATGGTCGGAATTTCTTCGTCGAGAATGGGCGGCTCCAGGTCGGGAAATTGCTCGTGTATTGGCGTGAGCAGATACTCCTGCAAGGCAGCGATAACGTCCTGAAGCGACCCGTCCAGTCGCAACCGCTCCTCTTTCCCGAGGCCGGCAATGTCCCTGCCTGCATATTCCAATGCGATGTTCGCATCCATGAGGCGCTTGTGAATGCGGACAGCTCGCTCGCGATTCATTATTTCCTCCGCGACGTGGTCGCGCTCCTAACGCTTGGAATAAATATCCTTGTAGGTGTCGCGCAAGATATTCTTCTGCACCTTGCCCATGGCGTTGCGCGGCAGTTCGTCGACCACGAACACGCGCTTGGGCATCTTGAACTTCGCCAGCCTTCCGTCGAGCGCCTTCAGCACGCCGGTTTCGGTGACGTCGGCGCCCTTGTTGCAAACGAGAACGGCGGTGACGCCCTCGCCGAAATCGGCATGCGGGACGCCGATCACGGCGGATTCGATCACGCCGGGCATGGCGTCGATCTCGCTCTCGATCTCCTTGGGGTAGACGTTGAAGCCGCCCGAGATCACCAGATCCTTGCCGCGGCCGAGGATATGCACGTAGCCCTTGTCGTCGATCTTGCCGAGGTCGCCGGTGATGAAGAAGCCGTCGTCGCGGAATTCGGATTTTGTCTTCTCCGGCATCCGCCAATAGCCCTTGAACACGTTCGGGCCCTTGACCTCGATCATGCCGATGGTGTCGCGCGCGAGCTCCTTGCCGGTCTCGGGATCGGTGACGCGCACCGAGACGCCGGGCAGGGGGAAGCCGACCGCGCCGGGCACGCGCTCGCCATCATACGGGTTCGACGTGTTCATGTTGGTTTCGGTCATGCCGTAGCGTTCCAGCACGGCGTGGCCGGTGCGCGCGAACCATTCGCGATGGGTGTCGGCGAGCAGCGGCGCGGAGCCCGAAATGAACAGCCGCATGTGGCTGGTCGATTCCTTCGACAGCGCCGGGCTCTGCAGCAGCCGGGTATAGAACGTCGGCACGCCCATCAGCACGGTGGCGCGCGCCATCAGCTTGATGATCAGTTCGGGATCGAGCTTCGGCAGGAAGATCATCGAGGCGCGGGCGAACAGCGTGACGTTGCTCGCCACGAACAGGCCGTGGGTGTGATAGATCGGCAGCGCGTGGATCAGCACGTCCTTGTCGGTGAAGCGCCAGTAGTCGACGCAGGCTGTAGGAATTCGACGCGAGGTTATCGTGCGTCAGCATCGCGCCCTTGGAGCGGCCGGTGGTGCCTGAGGTGTAGAGGATCGCGGCGAGGTCGTCATTGGCGCGCGTGACGGTCGCGAACGCTCCTTCCGCCCTGGCAGCGGCGTCCGTCAGCGATCCCTTGCCGTCGGCGCCAAGCGTTTCGACCTTCGCGTTTACTTTCGCAGCGATTGCGCCGATGCCTTCCGCCTTCGAGGGGTCGCAGACAACCAGCGCAGGTTCGGCGTCGGAGATGAAGTAGTCGAGTTCGTTCAGCGTGTAGGCGGTGTTGAGCGGAAGATAGACCGCGCCGGCGCGTACGGTGGCAAGATACAGCACCAGCGCCGGCACCGACTTCTCGGTCTGTGCTGCGACGCGGTCGCCGGGCTTGACGCCGCGGGCAACCAGCACGTTCGCCATCTGGCCGGCGCGGGCGATCAGATCGCCATAGCTGATGCGCGTGCCATCCGCGGTTTCAATCGCGAGCCGGTTTGGATCGTCGAGGCTGTCGAACAGGCGCGAAAACAGGTTGGCGTTGGCAGTCGTGTTCATGCAACATTCCCTCGGAGGGCGGAAAGCCTGCGAATTCCGCAGGCTGGATTAGCAAAAACGCCCTTCACAAAGCAACGGAGACAGTTTGCATGTCAAATAATGGGAAACGCGTGGCCTGGGTGACCGGTGGCGGCAGCGGAATCGGCGAGTCCGGGGCGGAATTTCTGGCGGCCGACGGCTGGACGGTGGTGATTTCCGGCCGCCGCAAGGAAGAACTCGATCGCGTGGTTGCCAACATCAGCAAAAAGGGCGGCAAGGCGGAGGCGATCCAGCTCGATGTCAGCAACAAGGCCGACGTCAACAAGGCCGCCGACCAGATCCTCGCCAAACACGGCCGGATCGACCTGTTGGTCAACAGCGCCGGCATCAACGTGCCGAAGCGAAGCTGGGCCGACATGGAGCTGGAAGGCTGGGACAAGCTGGTCGAGGTCAATCTCAATGGCGTGCTCTACTGCATGCGCGCGGTGCTGCCGGCGATGAGGAAGCAGAAGGACGGCTGCATCATCAACGTCGCGTCCTGGGCCGGCCGCCATGTCTCGAAAATGCCGGGCCCGGCCTACACCACGACCAAGCATGCGGTGCTGGCCCTGACCCATTCCTTCAACATGGACGAATGCGTCAATGGCTTGCGCGCCTGCTGCCTTTCGCCCGGCGAGGTCGCGACCCCGATCCTGAAACTTCGCCCGGTGGTGCCGTCGGACGCGGAGCAGGCCAAGATGCTGCAGCCGGAAGATTGCGGCCGCACCATCGCCTTCGTCGCCAGCATGCCGCCCCGGGTGTGCATGAATGAAATCCTGATCAGCCCGACGCATAATCGCGGCTTCATCCAGACGCCGGCGAACAGGGATTAGTAGAGCTCTATCCATCGTCATCCCTGCGCAGGCAGGGATCCATAGCCACCAGCCTTGGTTTGGCGATTGGTATCAGCCACAGAGCCTTATTGAGAGATCACGCGGTATGGGTCCCGGCGTTCGCCGGGACGACGCCGAGATTTGGAGTACATGCCTGTCGCCGCACGCGGGCAGGCCGTTCACTCCGCTGCATCGGCCTCCAGGGGACGGACCGGTGTGCGGTGCCAGCCTTCCTCGTGCTTGCGCCAGTAGGTGTCCTTGAGCAGGGTTGAGATCGGCCCGGGCCGGTCGTTGCCGAGGATGCGCGCGCCGATGCGCGACGCGGGCATGACGCCGCCGGCCGTGGTCGCCAGAAAAACCTCATCTGCGTCGTCGAGCGCCGATCGGGGAATTGGTTCAACCGCGGCTGGGATGCCGAGTTCGGCGCAGAGTTCCAGCACCGACCGGCGCGTGATGCCGTGCAGGCTGCCGCGATCTGATGTCGTCACCCTGCCGTCCTTCACGACGAAGATGTTGAAGCCCGGCCCCTCGGTCAGGAAGCCCTGCGTGTCGCACAGCACCGCCGTATCGAAATCCGCGTCGTGCGCTTCCATCAGGCCGGAGGTCAGGTCGTTCCATTGATAGTTCTTGACCGTGGGATCGACCGAGGCGTCGGGCACACGCGGCGTCGAGGCGACCCAGACGTGGGCGCCGCGCGCCTGCACGTCCTTGGGGATCACATCGATCCAGGGCAGCGCATAGGCGATCAGGTGGTTTTCGCAATCGGCCGGCCGGCGTGACCCCGCCACGCGCGGCCGTCCGCGCGAGGCCGCCATCGCGACATAGGCGTCGATGAGGCCGGTCAGTGCCACGCAGCGATGCAGGATCGCCTCGATCGCGGCTCGGTCTTCCGGTGGCCGGATCCGGCGCTTCGCCATCGAACGCTCGAAACGGTCGAGATGGTCGGCAAGCCGGAAGAAGCCGCCCTTGAACACATGTACGACGTCGTAGACGACATCGGACCGCGTAAACCCCCAATCGGTGACGGGCAGCGTCGCCTCGGCGATCGGGACAAAGCGCCCCCTGACATAGCCGGCGCCATCGGCGAAGATCGAATTCTTCATGCGTCGTCTCCCTGCGATCGCGGCTAACCTATCATCGGCGCAACTCGGATGGCAGACAACAGAGACTCGTCGCCGCACGAACTGCCTCTCCGAAAGTTTCAGCCATCACGATAATTTATTCTTCGAAACCGGCCGAAAAACCTCCCGTAGCTCGGCCAGCGACGACGAAATCAACCGGTCAACCGACCAGCGGTCGTTGTTCGCATCACCGGCGGATATCCGCCGGCCATGGCAATCATCGGGAGAATATTCCATGTCGAAACGTATTGCTCTTCTGTCCGCCGCCGCCTTCAGCGCACTGGCCCTCACCGCCACGATCGCTCCGCCCGTTAACGCCGAAGAAAAGACCGTGATGGTCGGGGGTGCGGCGATGTTCCCCTCGAAGAACATCGTCCAGAACGCCGTCAACTCGAAGGACCATACGACGCTGGTCGCCGCGGTGAAGGCGGCCGGCCTGGTCGACACGCTGGAAAGCAAGGGTCCGTTCACGGTGTTCGCGCCGACCAACACCGCCTTCGGCAAGCTGCCGGCCGGCACCGTCGACACGCTGGTCAAGCCGGAGAACAAGGCAACCCTGACCAAGATCCTCACCTACCATGTCGTGCCCGGCAAGTTTGCGGCGTCCGACCTCACCGACGGCAAGAAGCTCAAGACGGCCGAAGGCGAAGAACTGACCGTCAAGAAGTCCGACGGCAAGGTGATGATCATCGACGCCAAAGGCGGTTCCTCGATGGTGACGATCTCGAACGTCAACCAGTCGAATGGCGTCATCCATGTGGTCGACACCGTGCTGATGCCGGCGTCCTGACCCCTGCATGCCCTGACTGGTCCCAACGGGGCGTGTGGCGGGCGAGCCGGGGCAACCCGGCTCGCCTTTTTGTGAAGACGATACGCGCCGGACATCGGTTTGATAGCGCCTTGGCAGTAACGGAAACCGGGTTCCGGGCGTATAAATCAGTAGCGAACACCTACTGGGGAAAGCCATGTCGGCCGTCACTGTCAGCGACGAGAAAGCCACGTCGACCACAGCCAGGGTCATCCAGCCGGCCTGGGTACGGGCGGTGCACTGGACCAACGCCTTCGCGATGGTCCTGATGATCATGTCGGGCTGGCAGATCTATAACGCTTCGCCGCTGTTCGATTTCACATTCTCCCGCTCGATTACGCTGGGTGGCTGGCTGGGCGGCGCGCTGCTCTGGCATTTCGCCGCGATGTGGCTGTTGATGGTCAACGGCCTGATCTATCTGGTGCTCGGCTTCGTCACCGGCCGCTTCCGCAAGAAGCTGCTGCCGATCACGCCGCAGGGCGTGATTTCGGATACCAAAGCGGCGCTGACCGGCAAGCTCTCGCACGAGGATATTTCCAAGTACAACCAGGTGCAGAAGCTGCTCTACGCCGGCGTCATCGTCGTCGGCGTCCTCGTCGTGCTGTCGGGGCTGGCGATCTGGAAGCCGGTTCAACTGCAATATCTGACGGCGCTGTTCGGCGGCTACGATGCCGCCCGCTATGTCCACTTCTTCTGCATGGCGGCGATTGTCGCCTTCATGGTGGTTCATGTCGCGCTCGCACTTCTGGTGCCGAAAAGCCTGCGCGCGATGATCATCGGCCGCTAATCAAGGAGTAGAACATGGGCCGCATGCGCAACCTTCTGATCCCAGGCGTCGACAAAAAGCTTCTCGTCAGGGACGCGGTCAAGACGATGCCGGATCTGACGCGCCGGCGCTTCATCTCGGGCGGCGCCAGCCTGGGTGCGCTGACGCTGCTCACCGGCTGCGACGTCTCGGACAGCTTTTCGGCCGAAGAGATGCTGAAGCAGGTCTCCAAGTTCAATGACGGCGTGCAGGCGTGGATGTTCAATCCCAACGCGATGGCGCCGACCTTTTCGGAAAGCGAGATCACCAGGCCGTTTCCGTTCAATGCCTATTACAGCCTCGACGAGGCGCCCGAGGTCGATGGCGCGACCTGGAAGCTCGAGGTGAGCGGCCTGGTCGAAAACAGGAAGCCGTGGACTTTGGAAGAGCTCTACAAGCTGCCGCAGGTCAAGCAGGTGACGCGCCACATCTGCGTCGAAGGCTGGAGCGCGATCGGAAGCTGGACCGGGACGCCGCTGCGCGATTTCCTGAAACTGGTGGGGGCCGACACGCACGCCAAATACGTCTGGTTCCAGTGCGCCGACAAGGACGGCTACAACTCGCCGCTCGACATGCAGACCGCGCTGCACGCGCAGACCCAGATGACCTTCAAGTTCGGCGACGAGATCCTGCCGCGCGCCTACGGCTTCCCGATGAAGATCCGCGTGCCGACCAAGCTCGGCTTCAAGAATCCGAAATACGTGATGTCGATGGAAGTCACCAACGACTACAAGGGCGGCTTCTGGGAAGACCAGGGATACAATTCGTTCAGCGGGAGCTAGAGCGCTTACTCATTGTCGGGTTTGGTTGCGTCCGGAGCGGCACGAGAGCGAACGTGCGCTCAAGTGTGCTTTGGGCCCAGTGGCGGAACGTTGAACTGGACCCCGCCCTCGTCCGTTTCTCCCTGCGATCACTATTTGCGCGTCCCATCCTCGACGATCTGGACGATACGTGACATATCGTGCTGCGCGCGGCCTTGAAACACGCCATGCTTCAGCACCAGCCGTACCGCCTGGCTCACCCACATCGGAACACCCAGCTCCTCGCCTTGCTCAATGGCGAGATCAACGTCCTTCATGAGTATCTCGATGGTTGCGCCAAAATCGAAAGTGCGGGGTAGCACGGCGTCGGGGAAGAGGTGCATCGTCGCAAAGTTTCGGCCGGTTCCATTGTTGAGAATTTGCAGCATGGCATCGTCTGGAATGCCTGCTTTGGCCGACATCGTCATTGCCTCCGAGGTAGCGACAAGGGCTACGGCACAGAGCATGTTGTTGGTGAGTTTCATGATCTGGGCAGACCCCGGCCTGTCGCCGGCAACGACGATCGTCAGGCCCCAAAGCTGGAACACCGGCATCAGGTCGGAAACTCTGGCCGGATCTCCAGACACCATCATGGCCAGCGTGCCTGCCTTGGCGCCTGCGACCCCGCCGCTGATCGGAACATCGACGACGGCGACGTTGGCCGCTGCACACGCCGTCTCGATCTCACGGACGAAAGGCACCCCGACCGTGCAGGTGTTGACCAGGGTCTTCATGGCATTCCCCGCCAGCAAGCCGTCGGGTCCAGAAAGGGCACGCCGAAAAATCTCGAGCGTCGGCAGCGAGACAATGATCGTGTCGCACGCGTCTGCCAGTTCCTTCGGCGAGGCCGCCCTCCGCGCCTGGCGCTCGAGAAGCGGGAGCATGGCCTCCTCGCGGACATCATAGACCCAGAGTTCGTGCCCGCCGTCGAGCAACTTGCCCGCCATTGGTTGACCCATGTTGCCGAGGCCAAGGCAGCCGATGCGCATCGGGTAACTCCAGTGAAAGGGGCGATCGCGCCTGCAGAGAGCCCGCCGCTGAGATCAGCGATAGAGAATTGCAACTATACACTTGGCTCCTTGTAATCGATCTGGTGCACTTCGACGATGGTGCCGTCCGGATCCTGCAGGAAGATTTGATACCAGCCGCCGATGGCCCAAACGCCGTAGTCGGCGAACTGAATATTTTTCTCCCTCAGCATGGCCTTGAATGCCTCGATATCGTTCGTGCGAAACGCAATGTGACCGCGGTCCAGCGGATTGAGGCTCTGTTTGGTTCGGAAAGCGACGCCGAGATCCTGCGGTGCGATGTGAAACTCGGTCGTCCCGTCCGTTAGAAACTCGACTTTGCGGTCGTAGCCCTGCGATGTGATCTGCGCATCTCCGTAGCTGGGCACCGGCTTCATGTCGAAAAGGGATCGGTAAAACTCCGCGACCGCCCCAACGTCCTTGGTTGAGTAGTTCACGTGATGGAGCTTCAGTTCCATTGGATTTCCCTTTCTGTCGGTCAGATGGTGAGTTTACGCCGGAATCCGTCGATCACGAAGGTGGCTGTTGTCACAGCCCCGCCCACCTCGCCTTGAAGATGGCGGAGAACGCACACCGGGACGCGCAAGCGTGGCCGCCCCCTCGTTCAGGGGCTTCGTACCTTCCGCTGAAACGCCGACAGCACCGCGCCCAGCGCCAGCATCGCGGCCGAGACGTTCAGCGCGAACGACAGGCTGCCCATCGCGTCCGTGATTGCGCCGACGACGATCGGGCCCAGCGTCTGGCCGATGCCGAATGAAATCGTCATGGCGGCGATGGCGGTCGGCCAGGCCTGTGGCGGGTAGTTGAAGCGGACGAAGGCGGTGGTGGAGCCGACCACGGCGAAGAAGGCGACACCGAACACCAGCGCCGATGTCGCCAGCAGCCATATCGACTGCCCGAAGATCGGCATCGCCGCGCCGATGGCGTTGACGCCGAGGATGATGGTCGTGGAAATGCCGCCGCGGTCGAGCGCGAGCACGCGCCGCCACACCCAGGGCGTCACGAAAGCACTGAGCCCGATCAGGCTCCAGAACGCGCTCTGTGCCGCAGCACCGCCGCCGGCGTCGCGCACATAGGCGATCATGAAGGTCATGTAGGCGATGTAGCCGGCGCCGAACAGGAAGTAGCCGGCCAGATAGATCAGCACCGGCGCGACCGCGAATTTGGCCGCCGTGGTCTGGGCGGGGAGCGCCGTGGCGTGTACCGGGGTCACCAGGACGGGGATCGTCATGGCGGCGGCCAGCAGCGTCATCGCCCACCAGACGATCCACCACGAACCCGGTCCAAACCATTGCAGCACGTAGGGCGCCACCAGCCCCGATGACAGGATTCCGATGCCGGGTCCGGCATAGAACAGGCTGAGCAGGAAGTTCGCCCGTTCCGGCCGCGACTGCGCGATGGTCGCCGCCAGCGCGCCGCCGCCGACGAAGCCGGCCGCGGCGCCGACCCCCGCCAGCAGCCGCGCGAAACTCAGCACGTAGAAATTGCCCGAGATGGCGCACAGCGCCAGCGACAGCACGCAGGCCAACGTTCCCCATCGCACCGACGCGACGAGTTCAAACCGCTGGATCATGCGCGAGGCGAGCAGCGCGCCGGCGAGGTAGCCGGCCGCGTTGATGGTGTTCATGAAGCCGGCGGCCGAATAGGACCACGCCAGCGTATCGCGCATATCGGGCAGCACCAGCGCATAGGCGAAGCGGCCAATCCCGAGGCCGACGGTCGGCGCCAGCGACAGGATGAGAATCAGCCGGGCGGGATGCGCGTAGGGCTGCGATGGGTCTGGGGCGTTCACGAATGGCTCCGGCAGGACGCATATTGTGGCAGGCCGGGTCGGGCTTGCCCAGCGGCGCCATTGGCAATGGTGTGTTGCAATCTACCCGGCCAGCACCAGCGCGACGCCGGCCACCGTCAGCAGGGTCCCGACGATAATCCGCGAGGTGATGGCGACGTGTTTCAGCATCATGGCGCTGAGCAGGACGGTCACCAGCGGATAGATCGCGACCAGCGGGGCCACCAGCGTGATCGGCCCGTTCCGCACCGCCGCAAACAATGTCAGCGCGCTCAGCCCGTTGCTGATGCCGGTGAGCGCAAACCAGAACCGGCCGGATCGCGGCGCCGCTACGGCAAAGCTTCCCTTGCGGACCCGTTGCACGGCCAGCACCACCAGCGAGGACATGATGTAGCCGATCAGGCATGCCCATAGCGGGCTCGGCCAGATCTCGAGCCCGAGCTTGGCGATCGGCGGCACCACGCCGCGCACGACCGCGCCGCCGAGTGGCAGCAGCAGCGTCCAGCTTCGCCAATGGCCGAGATCGCGCGACCGGGTGACGGTGATGATCACCGCGCCGGCCACTGCGACGATGAGGCCGATCAACTGCAGCCCGCGCAGCGGCTCGTGCAACAGCAGCACCGCCACCGTCACGGCGAACAGCGGCGCGAGGTTGCCGAGGGTCGAGGTGATGACCGGGCCAAGCGCCCGGTTCGACGCAAAGGTCAGGAGCGTCAGCGAGGCCGGAAAGAACAGGCCGATGGCGGCAAAGATCGGCAGGCCGGCCCAGACAAAGGGCTCGCCCTGCAGGATCAGCGGCGACAGCAGCAGGAACAGCAGCGTGAAGGAGGGGACGCTGATCGCGGCACCCGACAGGGGCTCGACGGTGCGCAATCCCAATTGCGCCAACACCACCCCGGCGCCGAGGAAGGTGGCCGAGGCAAAGGCAAACAGGATGGCTGCGGTCATGAGGTCCGTCTTGTTTGCCTTCTCGAGGGCGGCGGGCTGCTCGTTCGGCACCATTCTGGGCCAGTCCGCGGTGCCTTGCCAATCCGCTTCCGGCGTTTTAGCACTCCGCGACGAATTCACATTTTCCGTCATGCCCGGCCTCGTGCCGGGCATCCACGTCTTGCTGCCAATGCAAACCGAGACGTGGATGGCCGGGACATTTGGGCGAAGACGCGCCTTGCGCTTTTGCCCGGCCATGACGAAACGGAGGTAAATGACCATGGCGACCCACAAACTGCTGCTTCTCCCCGGCGACGGCATCGGCCCCGAAGTGATGGGGGAGGTGCAGCGCCTGATCGATTGGCTCAACAGGCAGGGGATCGCCTCGTTCGAGACCGAGAAGGGGCTGGTCGGCGGCTCTGCCTATGACGCCCACAAGGTCAGCATCAGCGAAGGCGACATGGACAAGGCCAAGGCTGCTGACGCCGTCATCTTCGGCGCGGTCGGCGGGCCGAAATGGGACAGCGTCCCCTACGAGGTGCGCCCCGAAGCCGGTCTCCTTCGGCTGCGCAAGGATCTCGGCCTGTTCGCCAATCTTCGCCCCGCCGTCTGCTACCCGGCGCTGGCGGAGGCTTCCAGCCTGAAGCGCGAGGTGGTCGAGGGCCTCGACATCATGATCGTGCGCGAACTGACGGGTGGCGTCTATTTCGGCGAGCCGAAGACCATCACCGACCTCGGCAACGGCCAGAAGCGCGCCATCGATACGCAGGTCTACGACACCTACGAGATCGAGCGCATCGCCCGTGTCGCGTTCGACCTCGCGCGCAAGCGCCGCAACAAGGTCACCTCGATGGAAAAGCGCAACGTCATGAAATCGGGCGTGCTCTGGAACGAGGTCGTGACCCAGGTGCATGGGCGCGAATACAAGGACGTCACGCTCGAACACCAGCTCGCCGATTCCGGCGGCATGAACCTGGTCAAGGCGCCGAAGCAATTCGACGTCATCGTCACCGACAACCTGTTCGGCGACATGCTGTCCGATATCGCGGCGATGCTGACCGGCTCGCTCGGCATGCTGCCCTCGGCCTCGCTCGGCGAGATCGACGCCAAGACCAAAAAGCGCCGCTCGCTGTTCGAGCCGGTGCACGGTTCGGCGCCCGACATCGCAGGCCAGGGCCTCGCCAATCCGATCGCGATGATCTCGTCGTTCGGCATGGCGCTGCGCTATTCGTTCGACATGGGCGCGCTGGCCGACAAGGTCGATGCGGCGATCGCAGCGGTGCTCGCCAGCGGGCTGCGCACCGCGGATATCAAGTCCGAGGGGACGACGGCGGCCTCGACCACGCAGATGGGCGAAGCGATCCTCAAGGAGCTGCAGAAGCTGCACGCCTAGGCACAACGGCTCTTACAAAACAGAAATGCCCGGTCTCGACCGGGCATTTCTTCGTCAGGTCACCGCTAATTATAGGGGATCGGGATCCGCTCCGGATATCCACCCATGTCGGCCGGCGGGTTGAGCGGCTGCCGGTCGATCGGCCGGTTCAGGTTTTCGCGCGCGAACGACGGGTAGCCGATCGCCGGCGGGAATGCGTAATCCTGGAACTTGCGATCGCCCGGCAGGACTTCGGTGCCGGCGTCGAGCCAGGAACGCGTGGTCACATAGACGCGGGTGCGCGGGCCCTGCTGGTACGACCGGTTCGGACCGCTCGCGCCGTAATAGGGGCGGCCGTCCTTGTCGTATTTCTGCTTGGACTGGGCGCTCGCCGAGGTGGTGCCGGCGGCAACGAGGGCCACCGCGGCAAGCATCATCGCGAGCTTGCTCGCAGCAGGGAATCTTCGGGTCATTGCATCCTCGTCTCTATCCACCGCTAGCGGGGCAGGCGGATCGCCAAATCTGATTGCTGGCACTGTAGCCGCTTCGGACCTGCAGTCGCTAGGTCAATTGCGCCACACCGCGCCGGAATAATGCGCCGTGAAGCTAAAATGTTTCATGAAAACCAGTGTCTTGGCCGCTTGTTGCCACAATTGTGCGGGGCCGCGCCTGCCACTCCCGCAAGCGGCGGACCGATCAGGCGGCGCTGCCACGGTGTCGTCGTGCGTTTCGGCGGCGGGCGGACCGGAAAGCCCGGCCGAAGACTGGCGATCGATTCGTAAGTTGCTGTTTTGTCGTCCAAATTGGTTGGGCTGCCATATGATGCAGGCTGGCGGGATCGACCGGCTAGGAACGCATTTGCGCCCGGACGCAACCGCGAAACGTTGTCATATCGGCGTTTCTCGCCTAGAAGCGCTGCCTCTTCCCCTTCCGCCTGACGCGGCCGGGGCGGCATTTTTCCGCGGAGAGTGAACGATGGGTTACAAAGTCGCTGTCGTCGGTGCGACCGGCAATGTCGGGCGGGAAATGCTCAACATTCTCGACGAGCGCAAATTCCCCGCCGACGAGGTCGTGGTGCTGGCCTCGCGCCGCAGCGTCGGCGTCGAGGTCTCCTATGGCGACCGCACCCTGAAGGTCAAGGCGCTCGAGCATTACGACTTCTCCGACGTCGACATCTGCCTGATGTCGGCGGGTGGCGCGGTATCCAAGGAATGGTCGCCGAAGATCGGCGCCGCTGGCGCGGTGGTGATCGACAATTCGTCGGCCTGGCGGATGGATCCGGACGTGCCGCTGATCGTGCCCGAGGTCAATGCCGATGCGGTCAGTGGCTTCACCAAGAAGAACATCATCGCCAACCCGAACTGCTCGACCGCGCAGCTCGTGGTCGCGCTGAAGCCGCTGCACGACAAGGCAACGATCAAGCGCGTCGTGGTTGCGACCTATCAATCGGTGTCCGGCGCCGGCAAGGATGCGATGGACGAACTGTTTTCGCAGACCAAGGCCGTCTACACCAACAGCGAACTGATCAACAAGAAATTCCCGAAGCGTATCGCCTTCAACGTCATCCCCGAGATCGACGTGTTCATGGAGGACGGCTACACCAAGGAAGAGTGGAAGATGATGATGGAGACCAAGAAGATTCTTGATCCCAAAATCAGGCTGACCGCGACCTGCGTGCGGGTGCCGGTGTTCGTCGGCCACTCGGAGGCCGTCAACATCGAGTTCGAGAATCCGATCACGGCCGATGAGGCGCGCAACATCCTGCGCAATGCGCCGGGCTGCCTCGTCATCGACAAGCACGAGCCCGGCGGCTACGTCACGCCCTACGAGGCGGCGGGCGAGGACGCGACCTATATCAGCCGCATCCGCGAGGACAACACCGTCGAGAACGGCCTGTCGCTGTGGTGCGTGTCGGACAATCTGCGCAAGGGCGCCGCGCTGAACGCGATCCAGATCGCCGAATGCCTGATCAACCGCAAGCTGATCAGCGCGAAGAAAAAGGCGGCGTAGGCTTTGAATTTGTAGGGTGGGCAAAGCGCAAGCGTGCCCACCATCACGAGCACAGCGCTCGATGGTGGGCACGGCGCAAGTGCGCCTTTGCCCACCCTACGAACTCAGGATGAGGTCTGTTCTTCCCGCACGCTGTGAAACTCCTTCGCTTCCCGATCGAGCACGAACAGCGAGCCCTCGGCGACGCCGAAATAGGCGCCGTGCAGGTTTATCTCGCCCGTCTCGACGCGCGCGCGCACGAACGGGAACGTCATCAGGTTTTCTAGGCTGCGGAAGATCGCGGCCTTTTCGATCCGGACCACGAAATCCTGCATCGATTCGCGGTCGCGCTGTTCGACGATCTCGCCGGGCTTGATGAACATCGCCATCCAGCGCCCGATGAAGTCGCCCGGCGACAGCGGATCGATCTTGTCGATGAAGGCGCGGATGCCGCCGCACTGGGCGTGGCCGAGCACCACGATATGCTGGATGCGCAGGACGTTGACGGCATATTCCAGCGCGGCGGAAACGCCATGCGCGCCGCCATCCGGCTGGTACACCGGGACCAAATTGGCGACGTTGCGCACCACAAAGAGTTCGCCCGGGCCGGCGTCGAAAATCACCTCCGGCGAGACGCGGGAATCGCAGCAGCCGATCACCATGACGGCCGGCGACTGGCCGCGCTCGGAAAGTTCCTGGTAGCGCGATTGCTCCGTCGGCAGCCGCTGCGAGGTAAAGGCCCGGTAGCCGTCGAGCAGGTGTTGCGGGAATGACGATGCCATGCGTCATGGCTAACCATAACCCGATGACCGGAACAAGGCTTTCGGGCGGTCGCACGAGATGATATCGCGGGGGCTCAATTCAGCCGAGGAACCCGCCCATGACCCGTCCGCGCCGCAGCCTGTTGTTCATGCCGGGATCGAATGCGCGGGCGCTGGAAAAGGCGCGCACCCTGCCCGCCGACGGCATCATCCTCGACCTTGAGGATTCGGTGGCGCCGGACGCCAAGGCGGTTGCCCGCGACCAGATCGCCAAGGCGATTGCGGCCGGCGGGTTCGGCAAGCGCGAGGTCCTGATTCGGGTCAACAGCCTCGACATGCCGTGGTGGATCGACGACGTCGCCATGGCCGCCAAGGCCCGGCCCGACGGCATTCTGGTTCCCAAGGTTTCCACCGTGAATGATCTCAATGCGATCGCGGACCGGCTGAGCGACCTCAACGCGCCGCCGTCGATCCGGGTCTGGGCCATGATCGAAACCGCGCGCGCCGTGCTGGATGCCGACAAGCTTGCCGCGGCGGCAAAGGATTCCGAGACGCGATTGGCCGGCTTCGTGTTCGGACCGAACGACATTTCGCGGGAGACGCGGATCCGCATGCAGCCGGGCCGCGCGGCGATGATCCCGATGATCACGCATTGCATCCTGGCGACGCGCGCGCACGGGCTGGAAATCCTCGACGGCCCCTATGGCGACATCAGCAACATCGACGGCTTTGCGGTCGAATGCGCGCAGGGCCGCGATCTCGGCTTTGACGGCAAGACGCTGATCCATCCGAGCCACATCGAGGCCTGCAACGCCATCTTCACGCCCCCGGCCGAGGAAGTCGCGGAAGCGCGCAAGATCATTGCCGCGTTTGAAAAGCCGGAGAATGCCTCGCGCGGCGCCATCCAGCTCGACGGACGGATGGTCGAGCGGCTGCATGCCGAGATGGCCCGGCGCACGATTGCGATCGCGGATGCGATCACGGCGATGGGCAGCTAGCTGCGAATGGTACGTTCGCAAGACGCGTCAAGATATCAGGCTCGGTCGTTCAGAACCGATATGCTCTAGCCTGTCCAGGCGCGAGCTGTCCGGAAGCTGGCGCTACGCCGCTGGCGTTGCGCACCCGCAGGAAAAGCACGACGGCCAGCGCGCAAAGCACCGCAATCGTAACGTGGAACCAGACCGAACGCGTCATTGCCAATTACCCTCGCGAGACATCCGTCAGGCTATTGCCGGTTCACCGGCTGGCCGAGGCTGTCGATCGTGAGTGCGTTCGCGCAATACTCTTCATAGTGGGCGGCGGCCGTGCCGGCGGCGAGATCGTGGTCGCACTGGCGCTTGTGGTTGCAGAGGCTGCAGACCCTCTCCATGTCGCGGAGCACGAGCGGCTCGGTGCGCACCAGCGTATCCTGATCGATGCCGAGGGCTGTCAGCATCTTCGGCAGCTCATCGGCCGAATGTGGCCCGTGGCGGACCAGCTCCTCAAGGTCATACGAGGACATTCGCAATTCGCCCGCGATGCGATCGAAATTGGCCGCATCCATCTCGCGCATTTCCTTCAGCTCGCGGCGATGCTTCAGCCAATCGCCGAAGACATCGACCATGCGGCTGATGACGGGGCGGGGCGTTTCCTGGACGGTCATGGCACGGCTCCCTTTCACGGTTCCCTTGGGGTCTGGAATGTATTTCCAGCATGAGGGCAAACCGGTCAGGGGTCGTTGCGCTGGATCAAACGGAGGAGGAAGCGGAGCCCGCGCTCATCTGGCGAATTTCTCTGCCGCCCAGGCATAGAGGCTGCCCGGAAGGGGCTTTTCGCCGCCACGGCCCTTTGGCGAAATGTGCAGCCCGATGATTTCAGGGTCGGCAAGCAGCGCCGAAAAATCCGTCGGTTCGAAGAACCGCTTCGGCTCGGCATGCACCGCGTAGAACGATGGCTTTGGCAGCGCATGCTGCAATTCGCTCGCACGCCGGGCCAGCGCGGTGAGCGCGGCCGGGCCGAAGATCGCAACCCTGATGTCGGAGAGGCGGTTCGATCGGCCGCGCAACCTGCGCAGCGCGAACGTCAGGCGATGCCGCCACGCCAGCCAGTCCGGGATCAGTTCTTCCTGCTCGATCAGGTTTTCGAATGCCAGGACGATCGGGTCGCTGGCCGGCAAATACAGCACCGAATTGCCGAGCTGCCGCGGCCGTTCCCAGGCGAAATAGGGTTTTGCCGGATCGATCTCGACCGGCTTCAACAGCAGCACGTCGGCGTCGAGCCACAGTCCGGCGCGCGCCGCCATCAGCCGCATGCGGAAGAAATCGCTGAACTGGAGAACGGTCCAGTCGCGCCAACTGCCGTCCGGCTGCGGCGGGCGGAGCCGCTCGGAAAACGAATGCGGCAGGATCGCTTCGGCCTCGGCATTGCCGACGCCATCGGGCAGGCCGGGCAGCGGGTCGAAACTGTAGACGGTGACCTTGTGGCCGGCTGCGACCTGCGAACGCAGGCAGGTCAGCCGCAGCCCGTCGAGCGGCCCATGCCAGAAGGTGACGACGTCAGGCCGCATCCGCGTCGCCTCGGTACATGACAAAAGAGCCCCGATCTTGGTCGGGGCTCTCGTAACACAATTCGGGGCTTGCGTAACCGATCAGGCCCAGGCGCGCTCTTTCTTCGCCTTCGCCTCGTAGTCGTCGATCGACGATTTCTTCTCCATCGTCAGCCCGATGTCGTCGAGGCCGTTCATCAGGCAGTGCTTGCGGAACGGGTCGATCTCGAACGTCACCTTGCCGCCGTCGGGACCGCGGATCTCCTGGTTGGCGAGATCGATGGTCAGCGTGGCGTTGGCGCCGCGCTCGGCGTCGTCGAACAGCTTGTCGAGGTCTTCCTGGCTGACGCGGATCGGCAGGATGCCGTTCTTGAAGCAGTTGTTGTAGAAGATGTCGCCGAACGAGGTCGAGATCACGCAGCGGATGCCGAAATCGAGCAGCGCCCACGGCGCGTGCTCGCGGCTCGAACCGCAGCCGAAATTGTCGCCGGCAACCAGCACCTTGGCGTTGCGATAGGCCGGCTGGTTGAGCACGAAGTCCGGATTCTCGCTGCCGTCATCCTTGTAGCGCTGTTCCGAGAACAGGCCCTTGCCGAGGCCGGTGCGCTTGATGGTCTTGAGGTACTGCTTCGGGATGATCATGTCGGTGTCGACATTGATGATCTTCAGCGGGGCGGCTACGCCTTCCAGTGTGGTGAACTTGTCCATCGATCGCACTTCCCGGTTGAAAATTGTGGGAGGCCGGTGATTTATCGCGAATATGGCCCCGGCAAAAGGCCAATTTGCGCATGGGCTGCCTGTTCCGGCGGTTTCCCTGCGCCCGGCGGTCCCCGGTTTGCTCGAAACGGCTAGCCGGCCTTGGCCTCGATGCTTTCCATGTCGGCGTCCGACAGTCCGAAATGGTGCCCGATCTCGTGGATCAGGACATGGCGGACGATGTGGCCCAGCGTTTCCTCATGTTCGGCCCAGTAATCGAGGATCGGCCGACGGTAGAGCCAAACCATGTTGGGCAGCCGGGCGATATCGCCGCTGCTCTGGTGCGGCAGGCCGATGCCCTGGAACAGGCCGAGCAGGTCGAACTCGCTTTGCGCCTGCATTTCGTCCAGCACCTCGTCGGTCGGAAAATCCTCGACCCGGATGATCACGCCCTCGCACAGCGCGCGAAAGCCCGCCGGCAGGCGCTCGAAAACCTCGTGCGCCATGGCTTCCATTTCGGCTAGCGAGGGGGCTTTTGCATCGGTCCACATCGGGGCTGTTTATAGCGTTTTCGAGCGAAGTGGATACCGGCCGGCGTGAAGAAAACGAGTTCAAAACAGCAGGCTGGAGCTCCCGTCCTGATTCAATCAGAACCTAAGATCCAGAGTATGATCGCTCGGGCATGGTAGCGGATTTCCCAACTGTTCCGTGCGCGTGCGCAGTTGACCTTGGCGCGGCAATCGGAGACCGTACCGCTCGCCAACACGCGCGGGTGGACTTCGATGAAGCGGATTGTGACGGTCGCACTATGGAGTGCCTTTGCCGGGTTCTTGCTCCCTGGCGCATCTGCGCAGGCGCAAACCTCGCCGGCGGGTCTGCTTGCAACGCAAGCGCCCAAAGCGCCGGTCACGGATTTATCCGCCCAGAGCCGGCGGCCGCTGCGGCGCGTGCCGATCTATCGCAGCGAGCCGTGGGCGCCCGATGTCTATCCGCGCTATAACCCCGGCCCCAATGCCGTGCGCGATTGCACCGCGACCTATGTGCAGGAATACCGGCCGAGCGGCACGGTGATCACGCCGCGCATGAACTGCTACTGGCGGCCCGGCTAGAATCTCCAAAGACGCAAATGGTGTGTTCGCGCAGCGATGACGATCGCTTGCGCATGAACAGGCATGCGCGTCATCGAGCGACGCCCGTCATCCGTTCATGTTCGTGGCGCGTTCATTCACTCCCTATTCAAGCCGCACGCGTCAGCATGTGAACGTGTCGCAGCGATGCGGTTTGGTTGATCACGAGCCATTCGGCGCGGACCTGACATCCCGGCGACCGAGGAGACTGTACATGCAGGTAACGAAAGTTCTGGGACTTGCGGCCGTTGCCGCGCTGCTCGTTCTCGCCGCTCCGGTCGAGCGCGCCAGCGCGCTGTCGCTCAGCAATCCCGGTGCCGCGGCGGCGGTCCAGCAGGACACACGGCCGGAGACGACGGAAGTTCATTGGCGACACCATCGTCACCACCACCGCTTCCATCGTCATCACCGCTGGCATCGCTGGCATCATCATCACCACCATCGCCACTGGCACCGCTGGTGATGGCGACTGCGTGATGCAGGCGCCGGGCAGGCCCGTTCGATGCGGGCCTGCCTTCGCCGTTGGCGTTGCCTTGACACAGGCGGGATTGCTGCGCGTTATCGGACCGCTGGTCGGCAGGGGAATCCGTGATGAAGCGATGGGTCGGGACGGCTATGGTCGCAGGAGTGCTCGCGTGCACAGGGCCGGCAACGACAAGTCCGGCGGTCGCCGCGCCGCAGGCAAAGATGCAATCCGACCGTATGCCCTACGCGAGCGACACCGGCGCACGCCGCCATCATCGCCGGGCCGTTCGCCACTACGCCTACAGGCCCGATCATCAACCCTATTACTACGGCCGGCCGACTTACTATCGTCCTTATCCGTACCGATCGCCGGCGCCGTTCACATTCGGCATCGGGTTCGGGCCGTCGTGGTGGTGAGACGATAGCGCGAAAGTTCCAGCGCGTTTGCCGGCGCGCTCGATGTCGCGGGCATTCATGGCTCGTTCACGTAGCTATCCTTAACGTCATGACGGGCGCGACCGAACAGGAGCGCGACGAAGGCAGCCGCAATGCGTGCAAGGCATCGTCGCCGGTGAGGGAGGATTTATCCATGGCGATATCCGATCCCGGGCGCGGCCTCGTCCGCTGTCTGGGCGTTACGGCTGCGGCGATATTTGCGTTCGCGGCGGCGTCAACGCAGCGGGCCGAAGCGCTCTCGCTTGCTAGTCCTGGAACGGCTCCGTCGGCGAAACATGCAGCTGACGGTCTGACGACCGAGGTTCGTCACGGCGGCGGCGGGCACGGCGGCGGATTCCGAGGTGGCGGCGGTGGTGGTTTCCGCGGCGGCGGATTTCATGGTGGCGGATTCCGAGGTGGCGGATTTCACGGCGGTGGCCGTGCCTTTCACGGCGGCGGCTTCAGGGGCGGCGGGTTTGCGGTCCATCGCGGCGGCTACCGTGCAGGTCCCGTGTTCCGCGGCGGTGGCTATCGAGCAACTCCGGGCTTCTATGGCCGTCGCTATGTCGGATATCGCCACGCGTACCACCGGCCTTACTTCCATCAGCGGCGCTACTTCCATCGACGCGCCTATTTCGCGCCGGCCTATTACGGCTATCCGCGCTATTACGGTTATCGGCATCGCGTCTGCCGCGTGGTCTGGACCCATTGGGGGCCGCGCACGATCTGCCGCGTCCGTCCGTGGCACCGGCATCATTACTGGCGCCATCGCTGGCATCCGGTCCGCTACTGGTGATATCAGGCGTGACGTTTCGTCGCGCCAAAATATTGATGCCCGGGAATTGCCCGGGCATCACGACGATCGACGGTGCGTGCGCGCATGACGCCTGCGCCGCGCTCTAATCCCAATCCTTGCCGCGCCAGGGCTTGATCTTCCACGGCGTCAGCGTCTCCATCCGCCACTGTTCCCAGTGCTCCGGCGGCCAGTGGCTGAGACGGGATGTCATCTTCGGCGTGGCCGGGAGAAGATCGACGATGCGCGGCATCGAGCGGCGGCGCAACTGATGCGTCGCCTCGCTGATCATATCGACGAATTCAGGTTTCTCGGTCACGACCCAGTCCCTCGCGAAAGCCCTTCGCAAGGGACCACTCTGCGCCCGGCCTGTTAACGCGGCGTTTCCGGATTGCCTTGATGTCGAGGCAAGGAAGGTTAACGCCACTCCCGGACGTCGACGAAGTGCCCGGCGATCGCCGCGGCAGCGGCCATGGCCGGTGACACCAGGTGGGTGCGGCCCTTGAAGCCCTGGCGGCCCTCGAAGTTGCGGTTCGAGGTCGAGGCGCAGCGCTCTTCAGGCTTGAGCTTGTCCGGATTCATGGCGAGGCACATCGAGCAGCCCGGCTCGCGCCACTCGAAGCCGGCCTTGATGAATATCTTGTCGAGGCCTTCGGCTTCCGCCTGCTCCTTCACGATGCCCGAACCCGGCACGATCATCGCGCTGACGTGGGCGTTGACCGTCTTGCCTTCGGCGATCTTGGCCGCGGCGCGCAGATCCTCGATGCGGCCGTTGGTGCAGGAGCCGATGAAGACGCGGTCGAGCTTGATGTCGGTGATCTTCGTTCCAGCCGTCAGGCCCATGTATTTCAGCGCGCGATGCTTCGACAGCCGCTTGGCTTCGTCCGCGATCTGGTCCGGATCGGGCACGAAGCCTGCGATCGAGACGACGTCCTCGGGCGAGGTGCCCCAGGTGACGATCGGCGGCAGCTTGGCGGCGTCCAGCCGGAGTTCATTGTCGAAATGCGCGCCTTCGTCGGAGCGCAGCGTTTCCCAATAGCGCATCGCGGCGTCCCAATCGGCGCCCTTCGGCGATTTAGGCCTGCCTTTCAGGAATTCGAAGGCCTTCTCGTCGGGAGCGACCAGGCCGGCGCGTGCGCCGCCTTCGATCGACATGTTGCAGACCGTCATGCGGCCTTCCATGCTGAGCGCGCGGATCGCGTCGCCGGCATATTCCAGCACATAGCCGGTGCCGCCGGCGGTGCCGATCTCGCCGATGATCGCCAGGATGATGTCCTTGCCGGTGACGCCGTCGGGCAATTTGCCGTCGACCGTCACGCGCATGTTCTTGGCCTTCTTCTGGATCAGCGTCTGCGTCGCCAGCACGTGTTCGACTTCCGAGGTGCCGATGCCGTGCGCCAGCGCGCCGAACGCGCCGTGCGTGGAGGTGTGGCTGTCACCGCAGACGATGGTGGTGCCCGGCAGCGTGAATCCCTGCTCGGGGCCGATCACGTGCACGACGCCCTGCCGTCTGTCGAACTCGTCGTAATATTCGACGCCGAACTCTTTGGCATTCTCGGCCAGGGCCTTGATCTGCTCGGCGCTTTCCGGATCGGGATTGGGCTTGCTGCGATCGGTCGTCGGCACGTTGTGGTCGACGACGGCGAGCGTCTTCTCCGGCGCGCGAACCTTGCGGCCGGTGGTGCGCAGGCCTTCGAACGCCTGCGGCGACGTCACCTCGTGCACCAGATGGCGATCGATATACAGCAGGCAGGTGCCGTCATCGGCTTCGTGCACCAGATGGTCGTTCCAGATCTTGTCGTACAGCGTGGTCGGCTTGGACATGAGCGTAAGCTCCAAAAAGAAATTCTGTGTGGGCGGTTAGCGCGGGCCGCGCGCCAGCAACGAACGTCAACGCAGCGTCAAGCTGCGCGCGTAAGCTCAGATGTGGCCGAAGTCGCGAACCGTCCGAAGAACCGGCCGGGCAGGCGCGAGCGATCGTCGATGACGATCCTCTGGGCGGTGCCGCAGGCGGCGCTGGTACGATCTAGAACCATTCTGAATTTCTAACACAGGCGCCGCGGCCGCCACAATCAATCGATGCGGCAGGGGGCACTGCCCAGATAGGCATGGCGCAACAAAAAAGCGCGGGGGTAAACCCGCGCTTTTCGTCACATCCCGTTCGGGAACGAAATTACTCGCCAACGGCGGTGGGGCGGTCCTGCTTCTCGACGATGCGGGCCGACTTGCCGCGCAGATTGCGCAGATAATACAGCTTGGCGCGACGCACCTTGCCGCGGCGCACCACCTTGATCGAGTCGATCATCGGCGACATCACCGGGAACACGCGCTCGACGCCTTCACCGTAGGAAATCTTGCGAACGGTGAAGCTCTCGTTGAGCCCGCCGCCCGAACGGCCGATGCAAACGCCTTCATAGGCTTGCACGCGGGTGCGTTCGCCTTCGACCACCTTGACGTTGACGATCACGGTGTCGCCGGGACCGAATTCTGGGATCGACTTGGTCGCCGACAGCTTCTCGAATTGCTCTTTTTCGAGCTGTTGAATGAGGTTCATTGAAATCTCCATCGGCGGCGCGCCCAGCCAGTCCGGCGCGGGCTGCGCGAACGTCCACTATCCTGCCATTGCGCGGATTTGGCGCTCGTATAAGGCAAAGGCGCGCGCTTGTCACCCGTCTGTCGTGCTTTTTGTGCCTTTTTGGCCGCCCCGCGCCGCCCAGAGATCCGGCCGCCGCGTCCGGGTCAGGGCTTCCAATTCCGCCTTTCGCCAGGCCGCTACCTTGGCGTGGTCACCGGAAATCAGGATCTCCGGGATACCCCGGCCCTCAAATTCCTGCGGTCGGGTATATTGTGGGTATTCCAGTAGTCCTTCGGAAAAGCTTTCATCCTCGCCGGAGGCCTGTTTGCCCATCACCCCCGGCAGCAAACGCACGCAGGCGTCGATCAGAGCCATCGCGGCGATTTCGCCGCCTGACAGCACATAATCTCCGACCGAGACCTCCTCGAGCCGCCTTGCCTCGATGACCCGCTGGTCGACCCCCTCGAACCGGCCGCAAACGATCAGAGGCCCCGGACCGGCGGCGAGTTCCGCGACCATCGACTGGGTCAATGGCCGACCGCGCGGGCTCATCAGCAGGCGCCGGCGATCTTGCCCGGCATCCGCGGCATCGATCGCTGCCGCCAGCACGTCGGCCCGCAGCACCATGCCCGGGCCACCGCCAGCCGGCGTGTCATCGACACTGCGATGGCGGTCGGTGGCGGAATCCCGGATGTCGCGCGCCTCCAGTGCCCACAGGCCCGACGCCAGCGCCTTGCCCGCCAGGCTGACGCCGAGCGGCCCGGGAAACATCTCGGGGAAGAGGGTGAGGACCGTGGCGCGCCAGATCATGTCGAACCCATCACGTGAGTGTCGGGGCGAGGTCGTCGTCCTCGATTTCCGGCGGCAGTTCGATCACTACACGGCCGCCTGCGAGGTCGACTGTCGGCACCACGGCATTGGTGAACGGCAGCAGCATGGTCGGACCTTGCGGTGGCGCGATTTCGATGATGTCGCCGGCGCCGAAATTATGGATGGCCGTTACCCGACCGAGGGGCTCGTTCGCAGTGCTGACCGCGGCGAGCCCGATCAGGTCGGCGTGGTAATATTCGCCTTCGTCGGTCTCGGGAAGTTTGTCGCGCGCGATGTAGAGCTCAAGTCCGTTGAGCCGTTCGGCATCCTCGCGGGTGGCGATGCCTTTCAGCGTCGCCACCAAATGGTCCTTGGCTTCGCGGACATGCGTCACCTCGAACTGGCGCGCGCCGTCCTTTGTCGTCAGCGGGCCGTATTCCTTCACGGCAAACGGATCTTCCGTGAACGTCCACAGCTTCACCGCGCCGCGCACGCCATGCGCAGCGCCGATACGCGCGACGCAAATCGGTGCTGCCACCGCCGTGCGCCGCTATATCTTATGCCTTCGCGGCGGCTTCGGCGGCGGCCTTGCGCTCCTTGCGCGGCACGGCCTTTTCCGGGTTGTTGCGGGCGGTGCGCTTGATGATGCCGGCGGCATCCAGGAAGCGCGTGACGCGATCCGACGGCTGCGCGCCCTTGGCGAGCCAGGCCTTCACCTTGTCCATGTCGAGCTTCAGCCGCGCCTCGTTGTCCTTGGGCAACAGCGGATTGAAATGGCCGAGACGTTCGATGAAGCGGCCATCGCGGGGAAAGCGCGAGTCGGCGACGACGACGTGATAGACCGGGCGCTTCTTGGTGCCTGCGCGAGCGAGGCGGATAACGACTGACATTTGGTTCTCCTGAGTGGTTCGATTGAAGTCTGGTGGTTGTGCTAATTCGTCAGTGCGAGGAGCGAAGCGACGAAGCAATCCATTCTTTCTTTTCGCGGATCGATGGATTGCTTCGCGGAGCCTGTCGTCGGGCCGCGCTTCGCGCGGACCCGTTGGCTCGCAATGACGGTGTCCTCATTTCTTCTTCCCCGGAAAGCCGCCGAGGCCCGGCAAGGTCGGCTTGCCGCTGAGCCCCGTAAGTCCGGGCAGATTCGGCAGGCCCTGACGCAGGCCGACGGGAAGATCCTTGGGCAACTGCGGCAGGCCGCCGCCGGCGCCGCCCTGCATCTTCTCCGCCATCGCCTTCATCTCTTCAGCCGAAGGCGGCTTCATGCCGCCGCCAAAGCCCATGGCCTGCGCGATGCCGGCCATCGGACCGCGCTTGCCCGAGCCCATGGCCTTCATCATGTCGGCCATGTTCCGGTGCATCTTCAGCAGCTTGTTGACTTCCTGCACTTCGAGGCCGGCGCCGGCGGCGATGCGCTTCTTGCGGCTGGCCTTGAGGATGTCGGGGCTCTTGCGCTCCTGCCGCGTCATCGAATCGATGATTGCGACCTGACGCTTGATAATCTTGTCGTCGATCCCGGCGGCGGCGATCTGGTTCTTCATCTTGGCAACGCCGGGCATCATGCCCATCAGGCCGCTGATGCCGCCCATGTTCGCCATCTGCAGCAACTGCTCGCGCATGTCGGTCAGGTCGAACTGGCCCTTGCGCATCCGCTCGGCGGTGCGTGCGGCCTTCTCGGCATCGATATTCGCCGCCGCGCGTTCGACCAGCGACACCACGTCGCCCATGCCGAGGATGCGGCCGGCGATGCGGCTCGGGTGAAAATCTTCCAGCGCGTCGGTCTTTTCGCCGGTGCCGATCAGCTTGATCGGCTTGCCGGTCACCGCGCGCATCGACAGCGCCGCGCCGCCGCGGCCGTCGCCGTCGACCCGCGTCAGCACGATGCCGGTGAGGCCGACGCGCTGGTCGAACGAGCGCGCGAGGTTGACCGCGTCCTGGCCGGTCAGCGAATCCGCGACCAGCAGCACCTCATGCGGGTTGGCCGCGGCCTTGATGTCAGCGGCCTCGCTCATCATTTCTTCGTCGAGCGTGGTGCGGCCCGCGGTGTCGAGCAGCACCACGTCGTAGCCGCCGAGCTTGCCGGCCTCGAGCGCGCGTTTAGCAATTTGCGCTGGCTTCTGGCCGGCCACGATCGGCAGCGTCGGGATATCGAGGTCGCGCCCCAGCACGGCCAGTTGCTCCATCGCCGCCGGACGGTAGATGTCGAGCGAGGCCATCAGCACCTTGCGCTTGTCGCGCTGGACCATGCGGCGGGCGAGTTTCGCGGTGGTGGTGGTCTTGCCGGAACCCTGCAGGCCGACCATCATGATCGCGACCGGCGGCACCGCATTGATGTCGATGGTCTGGCCGTCGGAGCCGAGCGTGGCGACCAGTTCGTCATGAACGATCTTGACCACCATCTGGCCGGGCGTGACAGACTTGACGACGGTGGCGCCGATCGCCTGCTCGCGTACGCGGTCGATGAAGCTTCTGACGACCTCGAGCGCAACGTCGGCTTCCAGCAGCGCGCGGCGCACTTCGCGCATTGCGGCGTCGACGTCCTTTTCGGTCAGCGCGCCGCGCCCCGTCAGACGATCGAGTATCCCGCCAAGCCGTTCCGACAGATTGTCGAACAATGCCGTTGTCCTCTGTCCTGCACCTGCAGGCGCTACGTCGATCCACACTGTCATCACCCGCGAAGGCGGGTGATCCAGTATTCCAGAGCAGCTCGTTGCAACCGAGAAGCTGCGGCGTACTGGATACCCCGCCTTCGCGGGGTATGACGGCCAGTTATATGTCCCGGCTCCGAACGCCAGGACGATATTCCAAACACTTTTGCGCCCGAGGGCGCATCGCGCTGTCGGGCGTTGGCCTCCGGCCTCAAGGGCCGGGCGGCGGGGTCGAAAAGAACGTCTTTCCGAGAAAGTGCGGGGGTTAAACGCCCGGAAGGGCCGAAAGTCAAGGCACAAGTAGGCTGGAACCGTCTTGGGTTGCGACCTAAGGCATTGAAATTAATTCATTTTCGAAGAGGACCGCCGGCGGTGGCGATCGACGATTTCGCCGCGGGTTCAAAGTTGAACCCGTCCACGCCATATAGGGTCCCATGCCTGTCGCCCTTTCCCGCTTGTCGTGATGTTGCCATGCCGATCACCCGCCGCCGTGTTTTTGGAGTGCTGGCCGGCGCCGCCGCGGCGGTCGGCGTGCCTTCGACCTGGATCAGCAATATGAAAACCTATGCCGGCCCCATCTCCGATCATTTCGATGGCACGCGCTTCTTCGATCCTGACGGGGCGCCGCCGAAATCATTGGCGGAGGTGCTGCGCTGGCAGGTCGGCACGGACCGCAGGCGCGCGGCATGGCCGGACTGGGTTGATAATGAGCACAGCGACGCCCCGCCGCCGCGCGTCAGCGGCGACAAGGTGCGGCTGTCGTTCGTCGGCCATGTCACCTGGCTGATCCAGACCCGCGACCTCAACATCCTCATCGATCCCGTGTGGTCGATGCGGGTCTCGCCGGTCGGCTTTGCCGGGCCGAAACGGCACAACGATCCCGGCATCACCTTCGATGCCTTGCCTGACATCGACATCGTGCTGGTTTCGCATGGCCATTACGATCATCTCGATCTCGCCACGCTATCGAAACTTCAGGCAAAATTTTCGCCGCGCGTGATTACCCCGCTCGGCAACGACGTCACCATGCGCGACGCCGACGCCACCATCAAAGCCGAGGCATTCGACTGGCAGGACCGCGTCGAACTCGGCAACGGGATCGCGGTGACGCTGGTGCCGACGCGGCACTGGTCGGCGCGCGGCCTGTTCGACCGCAACAAGGCGTTATGGGCGAGCTTCGTATTGGAGACGCCGGCAGGAAAACTCTACATCGTCTGCGATTCCGGGTACGGCGAGGGAACGCATTTCCGCCGCGTCGGCGAGAAGCACGGCCCGCTGCGGCTGGCGCTCCTGCCGATCGGCGCCTATGAACCGCGCTCGTTCATGAAGGACCAGCACATGAATCCGTCCGACGCGGTGAAGGCGCTGGCCGATTGCGGCGCCGAGCAAGCGCTGGCGCATCACCACGGCACCTTCCAACTGACCGATGAAGCGATCGACGCGCCTGTCATGGCGCTGGATCAGGCGCTCAAGGAAGCGAAGATCCCGCCCGAGCGGTTCGCGGCGCTGAAGCCGGGGCAGGTGGTGGAGATCTGACCTCTCGTCGTCCTCGGGGTACTCGTTCGTGCCCCGGACGCAGCACGGCGCGTCAGCGATGTGCTGCAGAGCCGGGGTCCATTTCGCTGCAGCAATTCGTGGAGTGAATGGGTCCCGGCACTGCGGAGCAGCGTTGCACGCTGCACCGCGTCCGGGACCCGAGGAGAGCGTTACTCCTTCGGCTTGATCGCCCAGGATACGCTCACCGTCACCGAAAGGGTTTCTTCGCCCTGCGCCACCGGCGCGCCGACAGCCATCGGCGCGGCCATCTTGCCGCGGAACAGCGGCGTCGGCGAACCTTCCTCGGAAATGCTGATCGGCTCGCCGAGCGTGACGCCGGCAGCCCTGGCAAAGATCTCGGCCTTGCGCCTTGCATCCGCGACCGCCTTCTCGCGGGCATCGTCCATGTGCTTCGACGGCTGCGAAACGGTGAAGTTGATGCCGCCGATATCGTTGGCGCCGGCGCCGACCAGCACGTCGATCACGCTGGCGACCTTGGTGACATCGCGAACTCGGACGGTGACGCGGTTGCTGGCGCGATAGCGACGATGCCGGCGAATGCGCTCCGTGGTCTTCGATTAGGTCGCAAACTGCGGCTGCAGCGATAGCCGCGAGGTCTGGTAGTCCCTCTCATCGATGCCGGCGCCCTTCAGCGCCAGCAGCACCTTGCCCATCGCTGCATTGTTGGCCTCGGCCGCCTCGCGCGCAGTCTTGGCATCCGAGGTGACGCCGCCATCGATCCGCGCCTGGTCCGGCGCCACCGATACGCTGGCTTCGCCGATCACCGAGATCGCCGGCGGCGGCGCGGATTGCGCCCATGTGGGCGCGTTGAGCAGGGCAGCGGCGACGGCGATCGGGACGCAAGAATATTTCATGGGGATCACTTCAGCGGCACGTAGACGTTGATCACCAGCTTGTCTTCGGCGGTCTTCAGCGGGTCGGTGATGTATTCCTCGATGAAGGTGTCCTTGGCTTCGAGCTTCTTGTCGTCGAGGTGGTTGGTGATCGCCTCGTAGGTATTGTCCATGTTGTCATAGGAGCCGCGGTGGACGAACTTCAGGGCCTTGCCCTCGGGCGACTTGCCCATGCTCATGTCCTTGGTCAGGCCCTTGACGTCCTGGTCGACCGGGACCTGGGCAAGAAACGTGAAGCCGGTGTCGTCGGTCGAGGTGTAGACGATCATCATGTTGCCTGATGTCTTGACCCCCTGCTTGTCGAGCAGCGCGCTGAGCGCCTTGAACGAATCGATCAGGGTGTCGAACGCCGCATCCCAGTTCGCGGTACCTTTCAGGATCACCACCTTCTTTGGCGCCAGCGTGAATTCCTCGCCGAAGGGATCGGCGGTTTGGACGGTCGCGGCCGGCGGCGGGACGGGCGCCGGGCTCTGGGCGGTCGAGGGCGGGTCGGCCGGCGATTTGGTCTCGGCGGGGGGAGGGACGGGGACAGCGGAAGCGGCGGGCGCCGGCGTCGCCGCCGGGGCGGGCGTCGCGGAAGCAGCCGGCGCCGGGCTTGCGGTCGGCGAGGCGGATGGTACCGGCGACTGCGCCAGCGCCACGCTGGCCAGCGCGATCGCCATGACAGGGACCAGCGCGACCACGGTCGCTCGGAAGGTGCTGATAGGGTTCATTTTCAGGTAATCTCCATCCCAACCCGAGGCGGTCGCGGCATGTCCACAAGCACCCGCCAGGATGACGCCATTCCTAACACGCAAGGTCCGCTTTCGTCCCATGACAGATGCGTCATACGCCCCTGCCACTAGGCAATGCGTGTCCATTCGCCATATAAGGCAGGCATAAATTGGGAAATTCCATGAGCGCGCTGGCCAACCACGCATTTGCCAAAATGAATGGCATCGGCAACGAAATCGTCGTGGTTGATCTGCGCGATTCCGATCTGCGTGGTTCCAAGGCCGCGGTGACGGCCGAGGAGGCGCGCGCGGTCGCCTCCCCCGCGGGCGTCCACTATGACCAGTTGATGGTATTGCAGCCGCCGCGCCTTTCGGGCACCGAAGCCTTTATCCGCATCTACAACAATGACGGCTCCGAGGCCGGGGCTTGCGGTAACGGCATGCGGTGCGTGGTGCGCCGCCTGTTCGAGAAGACCGGCCAGACCGCCGTGACCTTCGAAACCCGCGCAGGCTTGCTGAATTGCTGGCAGGGGCCGGCGCCTGACCTCTATACCGTCGACATGGGCGTGCCGAAGTTCGACTGGCAGGATATTCCGCTGGCCGAAGAATTCCGCGATACCCGCTACATCGAATTGCAGGTCGGGCCGATCGACGCGCCGGTGCTGCACTCGCCGTCGGTGGTATCGATGGGCAATCCGCACGCAATCTTCTGGGTCGACGACATCAACGCCTACGATCTCGAACGCTTCGGGCCACTCCTGGAAAACCACCCGATCTTCCCGGAGCGCGCCAACATCACGCTCGCTCATATCGTCGACCGCGATCATATCACGATCCGCACCTGGGAGCGCGGCGCCGGCCTGACCAGAGCGTGCGGCTCGGCGGCCTGCGCCACCGCGGTGGCGGCGGCGCGGCTGAAGCGCGCCAACCGCACCAGCGAGATCACGTTGCCCGGCGGCAAGCTCTCGATCGAATGGCGCGAGCGCGACGACCACGTGCTGATGACCGGCACGGCCGATTTTGAATATGAAGGCCGCTTCGATCCGGCGTTGTTCGCCAGCGTCGCCTGAGAACGATGAGCGTCGAAATCCTCACTTTCGGCTGCCGTCTCAACGCCTTCGAGTCCGAAGTGATTGCCCGCGAGGCGGAGCGCGCCGGGCTTTCCGATACCATCGTCATCAACAGTTGCGCGGTTACCAACGAGGCCGTGGCGCAGGCGCGGCAGTCGATCCGGCGGCTGAAGCGCGAGCGGCCGGAGCTTCGCATCGTCGTCACCGGCTGCGCGGCGCAGACGCAAGCCGAGATGTTTGCCGACATGACCGAGGTCGATCGCGTCGTCGGCAATGACGACAAGATGCAAGGCCGCGCCTGGCGCGATACGCGCGCGGCGTTCGATCTGGGCTTCGGTGTTGCCGCCAGCGAGAAGATCGCGGTCGCCGACATCATGGCTGTGCGCGAGATGGCGCCGCATCTGCTCGACGGCTTCAAGGCCGGCCTGCCGCGCGTGTTCGTGCAGGTGCAGAACGGCTGCGACCACCGCTGCACCTTCTGCATCATCCCTTACGGTCGCGGCAATTCGCGCTCGGTGCCGATGGGCGCGGTGGTCGATCAGGTTCGTGCCCTGGTTGAACGCGGCCATGCCGAGATCGTGCTGACCGGCGTGGACCTGACCAGCTACGGCGCCGACCTGCCGGGTACGCCAAAGCTCGGGCAATTGACCAGACAGATTTTGCGGCACGTGCCGGAGCTGAAGCGCCTGAGGATTTCGTCGATCGATTCGATCGAGGCCGACCGCGATCTGCTCGACGTCATCGCTGATGACGAACGGTTGATGCCGCATCTGCATCTGTCGCTGCAATCCGGTGACGATCTGATCCTGAAGCGCATGAAGCGGCGGCATTCGCGGCAGGATGCGATCGAGTTTTGCGCGCAGGTGCGGCGGCTGCGGCCGGACATCACACTCGGGGCTGACATCATCGCGGGCTTTCCGACAGAGACCGAGGAGATGTTCGCGCGTTCCGAGGGGCTCGTGGACGAGTGCGATCTCACCTTCCTGCACGTGTTTCCCTATTCGCCGCGGCCGGGCACGCCGGCCGCACGGATGCCGCAGGTCGCGAGCGTTGAGATCAAGGCGCGGGCGAAGCGATTGCGCGCGGTGGGTGAGGCGGCGTTGCAGCGGCGGCTGGCGGCAGAGGTCGGTGCGACGCGCCATGTGCTGATCGAGAGCGCGACGCAGGGACGCACGGAGCACTTTTTGCCGGTGGTGATATCAGGCGAGACGCCGGGCGCGGTGATGGCGCTTGCGATCAAGGGCTATGATGGTGCGCGGCTGAAAGTCTAGCTCTTCCTTCTCCCCTTGTGGGAGAAGGAAGTAAGCAGGCGCTTTCGCTATTCTCCGTTCCACCCGCATTTCCTTAGCCGCTCGCGCATGTGCTCCGGCGCCGGCGCGACCACGCGCACCGGCTCCTTGTTCTTCGAAATCGGAATCACGATCTCGCGGGAATGCAGATGCAGGATCGGCTCGCCGAAGCGCGGGCCGGTGCCGTAGATATTGTCGCCGACGATCGGCCAGCCCATCGCGGATGTATGAACGCGCAATTGATGGGTGCGGCCGGTGACCGGCTCCAGCGCCAGCCAGGTCAGCCCGTCGCCACGGCCAAGCACCTTCCAGTTCGTGATGGCTTTCTGACCCTCCGGGTCCGGCTTCTGCCACCAGCCGCGCTCGATGTTCAATCGCCCCAGCGGCATGTCGATGGTGCCTTCGTCCTCGGCGGGTCCGCCTTCGACGACGGCCCAATAGGTCTTGCCGATCTTGCCGTGCTTGAACAGCAGCCCGAGTGACGCCGTGGCCTTGCGATGGCGTCCCAGCACGAGGCAGCCTGAAGTGTCCTTGTCGAGCCGGTGGGCCAGCACCGGCGGCCGCGGCAGGCCGAAGCGCAGGCCGTCGAAGGAAGCCTCCAGATTGGCGCCTCCCTTGGGGCCGCGATGCACCGGCAGGCCGGCCGGCTTGTCGATCACCAGCATCAGCCCGTCGCGGTGGAGCACGCGGGCCTGGATTTCGTCTTCCGTCAGCCCGGAGACATCAAAGGATGCCCCGGGAACATCACGGGATGTCCCGGGAATATCGAAAGATTTGTTGTGACTTCCGCTCATGGCGCGAAACCGCTAACACGTCCCCATCATGAGCGATACCACTCCCGAAACCCCGAAATTGAGCTGGTGGCGGCGGCTTTCGAGCGGCCTGAAGCGGACCTCGGCTTCGCTGGGCACCGCCGTTGCCGACCTCGTCACGAAGCGCAAGCTCGACCGCGCCATGCTCGACGATATCGAGGATGTGCTGCTGCGCGCCGATCTCGGCACCACGGTTGCGGTCCGGATCGCGGACGCCGTCGGCAACGGTCGTTACGACAAGGCGATTTCGGCCGATGAGGTGAAGACGGTGGTAGCAACCGAGGTCGAGAAGGTGCTGGCGCCGGTGGCGAAGCCGCTGGAGATCGACCGTGCGCAGAAGCCGTTCGTCATCCTCGTGGTCGGCGTCAATGGCTCCGGCAAGACCACCACCATCGGCAAGCTCGCCGCAAAGCTGAGCGCCGAGGGCCGCAAGATCATGATGGCGGCCGGCGATACGTTTCGCGCCGCCGCGATCGAGCAGCTCAAGGTCTGGGGTGAGCGCTCCAGATCACCCGTCATCGCCGGCGCGCAGGGTTCGGATTCGGCGAGCCTGGCCTTTACCGCGCTCACCGCGGCAAAGGAGCAGAACATCGACGTGCTGCTGGTCGATACCGCGGGGCGGCTGCAGAACAAGGCCGAACTGATGAACGAGCTTGAAAAGGTCGTTCGCGTGATCAAGAAGGTCGACGCGTCGGCGCCGCATGCGGTGCTGCTGGTGCTCGATGCCACGGTGGGACAAAATGCGCTGTCGCAGGTCGAGGCATTTCATCGTACCGCTGGCGTCACGGGTCTGGTGATGACGAAGCTCGACGGCACCGCGCGCGGCGGCATCCTGGTGGCGCTGGCCGAGAAGTTCAAGTTGCCAGTGCATTTCATCGGCGTCGGCGAAGGGATCGACGATCTCGCGCCGTTCACCGCGCGGGATTTCGCCAAAGCGATTGCAGGAATCGAGTAATGGACAAGAAAGTTCCGCACCCGCTGTTCAAGCTTGCGACCGAGCTTGGTCCCCTCCTGATCTTTTTCGTGGCGAATGCCAAATCAAACCTGTTCATCGCCACCGGCGTATTCATGGTGGCGGTGCTCGCTGCAATGGTTGCGTCCTATGTGGTGACGCGACATGTACCGATGATGGCGATCGTGACGGCGGTGGTCGTCTTCGTGTTCGGCGCACTGACGCTGATCCTGCATGACGAGACCTTCATCAAGATGAAGCCGACCATCGTCTACACGCTGTTCGCCGCCATTCTCGGCGGCGGCTTGCTGTTCAACCGCTCCTTCATCGCCATCATGTTCGACCAGATGTTCAATCTCACCCCCCAAGGCTGGCGTATCCTGACCCTGCGCTGGGCGTTTTGGTTCTTTGCGATGGCGGTGCTGAACGAGATTATCTGGCGCACGCAGAGCACCGACTTTTGGGTCGGATTCAAGGTGTTCGGCATGGTGCCGCTGACAATGCTGTTTGCCGTGACCCAGATGCCGCTGATCAAGCGCCATCATCTGGAACCGGCCTCGCTGGAGGCAAGCGAGGCGGATGCGGGAGATGTCAGCAAGGGGTAGGCTGGTGCCCCTCCCGTCATTGCGAGCGAAGCAATCCATACCTTCCTGGTGGCGGGATGGATTGCTTCGCTTCGCTCGCAACGACGAAAGGTAGCTCGCTGACCTCTCCCCGCAAGCGGGGAGAGGTAACGGTGAAGCGCCTCAGCTCTTCTGCTTGGCGATGATCTTGTCCTTGATCTTGTCGTAGGTCGGCTGCGGGAGAATGCTCTTCTGCACCAGCTCGTCCTTGCCCTTGTAGGGGCGGCCGGCGATGATCTTGGCGGAGTAGGCCTTGCCGACGCCGGGCAGCGCGTCGAGCTGATCGGCGGTCGCGGAATTGATGTCGAGCAGTTCGGCCTTGGCTTCCGCCTTCGGCGCCGGCGCCATCTTCGACTCCGAAGCCTTCGGCGCGGGAGCCATCTTGCTGTCGGATTTGGTGGCGGGCTGCGCGGTCTGGGCCATCGACGGGGTCGCCGTCAGCAGGCCCACGGTCAGCGCGGTGGCGAGAAGAGAAGCGAGCGTGAAATGACGCATGGGTGTCCCTCCAAGGACGGTTTAAGTAACGCCGTCAAGCTAGCTGCGGATTCGTGGCGGCGCCATGGCCGCGAAATGAACGCCAGATAAAAGCGAGGAATTATTGGAGGCTGCTTTCTCTCGTCATTCCGGGGCGCGTCGAAGACGCGAACCCGGAAGCTCGAGATTCCGGGTCTGGTCCTTCGGACCATCCCGGAATGACGACTACATCGTCACTTCAGCGCCTTCTCGATCTCGACCTTGAGCACGCTGTCGAGATTGGCCGGCGTAATCGGTCCGACCATCTTGTAGCGAATGGTGCCGTCGCGGCCGACCACGAACGTCTCGGGCACGCCATAGACGCCCCATTCGATCGAGCCGCGGCCATTGCCGTCGACGCCGACCATGCTGAACGGATTGCCGTAGCGGCCGAGGAAGCGGCGGGCGTTGTCGGGGGAATCCTTGTAGTTGATGCCGACGATCTGCAGCCGCGTGTCGCTGGCCAGCGCGGTCAGCAGCGGCGCCTCGTCGTGGCACGGCACGCACCAGGACGCCCAGACATTGACGACGGAGACCTTGCCCTTGAACGCCGCGGGATCGAGCCCGGGAACCGGCACGCCGTTATGCACGAGGCCTTCCAGCGCCGGCAGCGTGGTTTGCGGCGCCGGGCGGCCGATCAGCGCCGAAGGTATTTTCGAGGGATCGCCGCCATACAGCCGCAACAGGAACAGTCCGGCGACCGCCATGAAGCCGATCAGCGGCAGCGCCACCAGCCAGCGCCGGCTGCGCGGCGGTTCGTCCGATGTTGCGGGCGCGCTCATCAGATGTCCGTCGCGTTGCGGCCGGAGCGCCGGGTCACGCCGCGGCCTCGAGTTCGCGCAAGCCGCTGCTTCTGGCGGCGATAGTCGATGGCGATCCAGACGATGAGAACCAGCACGACCGCTGCCACCAGCGCGTAGGAGGTGACGATGAAGGAGGCGTAGGGACCGAGCGACATGGCGTCACGCCGCCGGTTGGCTGGCTTGCATCATCTGCAAGCTGCGCACGCGGCGGCGCAGGATCTCGTTGCGCATCGCCGCCAGATGCAGCGTGACGAACAGCAGCGAAAATCCGACCGCCATCACCAGCAACGGAATCAGGAATGCGGGGTCGAGCGACGTGCCGCCCATCCGCATCACCGAGGCCGGCTGATGCAGCGTGTTCCACCAGTCGACCGAGAATTTGATGATCGGCAGGTTGATCGCGCCGACCAGCGTCAGGATGGCGGCGGCGCGCGCCGCGCGCGACGGATCGTCGACCGCGCGCCACAGCGCCATCAGGCCGAGATACATCAGGAACAGGATCAGCACCGAGGTCAGCCGCGCATCCCATTCCCAATAGGTGCCCCACATCGGCCGGCCCCACAGCGAGCCGGTGACCAGCGCCAGAAAGGTGAACGCCGCGCCGATCGGCGCGGCGGCCTTCGCGGCGACGTCGGCCAGCGGATGCCGCCACACCAGCGTGCCCAGCGCGGCAAGGCTCATGACGCCCCAGACGAACATCGACAAGCCACGCATTCGGCACGTGGACGAACATGATCTTGACGGTGGCGCCCTGCTGATAGTCGTCGGGCGCCATCGCCGCCTGGTAGAGGCCGATCAGCAGCAGGATCGCGGTCGCGCCCGCCAGCCACGGCAGCACGCGCGCCGTCAGCGACAGGAATTTGCGTGGGATTGGCGAGGTCGATCAGCGTCATGGCATCCTGATAATCGGTCAGCGGCGGGGCAGGCAATGCGGCTTCGTTTGTTTCAGTTTGGCTCCGCGAGAGTTGATCGGCGTGTCAATCGTCAGCGCCGTGGCGCAGGCTGGCCGCGGCGGCGAACGGTCCGATCACGAAGCTGACCAGCGACAGCGCGCACAGGATCGAAAACGGTGTTCCGAACGACAGCGGCCCCGTGATCGCCGCCTGCGAGGCGGCGACGCCGAAGATCAGCACCGGGATCGACAGCGGCAGCACCAGCACCGCCAGCAGCAGGCCGCCGCGGTGCAGCGTCACGGCGAGCGCCGCGCCGATCATGCCCGTGAAGGTCAGCGCCGGCGTGCCCGACCAGCAGCGTCAGCGCCACCGCCGAGGTCGCGGTGCGCATCGAGATTGAGCAGCAGCCCGAGCACCGGCGTCGCCACGATCAGCGGCACGCCGGCGGCGAGCCAGTGCGCCAGCGCTTTCGCGGCGCAGGCCAGTTCCAGCGGCGTTCGGCTCATCACGATCAGGTCGAGCGAGCCGTCCTCGTGATCGGCCGTGAACAGGCGGTCGAGCGTCGAGCAGGCTCGCCAGCAGCGCGCCGAGCCAGAGGATCGCGGGCCCGAGCCGCGTCAGCAGCGCCAGATCCGGCCCGATCGCGAACGGCATCAGCACGGTGACGGTGAGGAAGAACAGCACGCCGATCAGCGCGCCGCCGCCGACGCGCAGCGCGATGCTTGATGTCGCGGCGAATCAGGGCGGCGAGGGCGGTCATGCTTCCGCTCCCATCCGCAGTTCCCGGCGCTTCGATCCCGAGCGGGGTGTGGGTGGCGGCGATGATGATGCCGCCGCCGGCGAGATGGTCGCGCATCACGGCGGCGAACAGATCCTGCCCGGCGGTATCGAGCGCCGAGGTCGGCTCGTCCAGCAGCCAGACCGGCCGGCGCACCACGAGCAGGCGCGCGATCGACAGCCGCCGCCGCTGGCCGGCCGACAGATACGCGGCCGGCAGATGCGTCGGCGTGGCCGAGGCCGACGGCGCCGAGGCATTGGCCGGTGTCGTCCGACTGCGCCGCCGAGAAAATCGCGCCAGAACGTCAGGTTTTCGCGCACGCTCAGCGCCGGCTTCAGCGCGTCGCGATGGCCGAGATAGTGGGCTTGCTCCGGCAAGCGTCAGCTCGGCTCGCCGCCCTCCAGCGCGACCGATCCGCCGGCCGGCGCGCAGCAGGCCCGCGATCAGCCGCAGCAGCGAGGTCTTGCCCGAGCCGTTGGGGCCGACCACGGCCAGCGCCTCGCCCGGACGAGGCGTCGAAATCGAGGCCGGAGAACACCGCGCGGCCGCCCCTGACACAGTCGATGCTGGCGCCCCGAGAGCCGCATCTTGCGCCTTCACAGCCCTCTGAAATTCGATGGGTACCGCGTCAGAATTTGTGGGTACCGCAATCGCTGCAGCACGTTTGTCGGTGTGGCGGCGCTTCTAGAAAGATTCTATAAGCCCGGAACTTGATGCAGCACACAATCGGCGGCTGCAAGCCAATAGGCCAGCCCTTGCTGACGGTGTTTAAATACCCTTGCCGGGTATAACTAAGAATTGGGATTTCCTGACATGACCTCGCTCGACAGCTTCAAATGCCGCAAGACCCTCAAGGTCGGCAGCAAGACCTATGTTTATTACAGCCTGCCCGCCGCCGAGAAGAACGGTCTGAAGGGAATTTCGAAGCTGCCCTATTCGATGAAGGTGCTGCTGGAAAACCTGCTGCGCAACGAGGACGACCGCACGGTCAAGAAGGCCGACATCGTCGCGGTGTCGAAATGGCTGAAGAAGCGCAAGCTCGAGCATGAAATCGCATTCCGCCCGGCGCGCGTGCTGATGCAGGATTTCACCGGCGTGCCGGCGGTGGTCGATCTCGCCGCGATGCGCAACGCGATGCAGGCGCTCGGCGGCGATGCCGAGAAGATCAATCCGCTGGTGCCGGTCGATCTCGTCATCGACCACTCGGTGATCGTCAACTTCTTCGGTGACAACAAGGCGTTCGGCAAGAACGTGGTCGAGGAATACAAGCAGAACCAGGAGCGCTACGAATTCCTGAAGTGGGGCCAGAAGGCGTTTTCGAATTTCTCCGTGGTGCCGCCCGGCACCGGCATCTGCCATCAGGTCAATCTCGAATATCTCGCGCAGACGGTCTGGACCAAGAAGGAGAAGATGACGGTCGGCAAGAAGACCGGCACCTTCGAGGTCGCCTATCCGGATTCGCTGCGTCGGCACCGACTCGCACACCACCATGGTCAACGGCCTCGCCGTGCTCGGCTGGGGCGTCGGCGGCATCGAGGCGGAAGCCTGCATGCTCGGCCAGCCGCTGTCGATGCTGCTGCCGGAAGTCGTCGGCTTCAAGCTCAAGGGCCAGCTCAAGGAAGGCGTCACCGCGACCGACCTCGTGCTGACCGTGACGCAGATGCTGCGCAAGCAGGGCGTGGTCGGCAAGTTCGTCGAATTCTTCGGCCCCGGCCTCGATCATCTCTCGGTCGCGGACAAGGCGACCATCGGCAACATGGCGCCGGAATATGGCGCGACCTGCGGCTTCTTCCCGGTCGACTGCCGCGACCATCGATTATCTCAAGACCTCGGGCCGCAAGGCTGACCGCGTCGCGCTGGTTCGGCCTACGCCAAGGCGCAGGGCCTGTTCCGCACCGCGAAGTCGGCCGATCCGGTGTTCACCGAAACGCTGACGCTCGATCTCGCCGACGTCGTGCCGTCGATGGCCGGGCCGAAGCGTCCCGAGGGCCGCGTCGCGCTGCCGGCCGTCTCGACCGGTTTCGCCACGGCGCTGGCCGGCGAATACAAGAAGCGCCGAGGGCGGATCGAACCGCTATGCGGTCGAGAACCGCGATTTCGATCTCGGCCATGGCGACGTCGTGATCGCCGCGATCACCTCCTGCACCAACACCTCGAATCCGAGCGTGCTGATCGGCGCGGGCCTGCTGGCGCGCAACGCCGCCGCCAAGGGCCTGAAGGCCAAGCCGTGGGTGAAGACCTCGCTGGCGCCGGGCAGCCAGGTGGTCGCCGAATATCTTTCCAATTCCGGCCTGCAGAAGGATCTCGACAAGGTCGGCTTCAACCTGGTCGGCTTCGGCTGCACCACCTGCATCGGCAATTCCGGCCCGCTGCCGGAGGAGATTTCGAAGTCGATCAACGACAACGGCATCGTCGCCGCCGCCGTGCTGTCGGGCAACCGCAACTTCGAGGGCCGCGTCTCGCCGGACGTGCAGGCGAACTATCTCGCCTCGCCGCCGCTGGTCGTCGCCTATGCGCTGGCCGGCACCGTGACCAAGGATCTCGCGACCGAGCCGATCGGCATCGGCAAGGACGGCAAGCCGGTCTACCTGAAGGACATCTGGCCGACCACCAAGGAGATCAACGCCTTCATGAAGAAGTTCGTGACCGCGACGATCTTCAAGAAGAAGTATGCCGACGTGTTCAAGGGCGACACCAACTGGCGCAAGATCAAGACCGTCGAGAGCGAGACCTATCGCTGGAACATGAGCTCGACCTATGTGCAGAACCCGCCCTATTTCGAAGGCATGAAGAAGGAGCCGGAGCCGATCGCAGACGTGGTCGACGCGCGCGATCCTGGCGATGTTCGGCGACAAGATCACCACCGACCACATCTCGCCGGCCGGCTCGATCAAGCTGACGTCGCCGGCCGGCAAGTATCCTCAGCGAGCATCAGGTGCGCCCGGCCGACTTCAACCAGTACGGCACGCGGCGCGGCAACCATGAAGTCATGATGCGCGGCACCTTCGCCAACATCCGCATCAAGAACTTCATGCTGAAGGGCGCCGACGGCAACATTCCGGAAGGCGGCCTGACCAAGCACTGGCCTGACGGCGAGCAGATGTCGATCTACGATGCCGCGATGAAGTACCAGGCAGAGAGCGTGCCGCTGGTGGTGTTCGCCGGCGCCGAATACGGCAACGGCTCGTCGCGCGACTGGGCCGCGAAGGGCACGCGCCTGCTCGGCGTTCGCGCCGTGATCTGCCAGAGCTTCGAGCGCATCCATCGCTCCAACCTGGTCGGCATGGGCGTGCTGCCGCTCACCTTCGAGGACGGCACGTCGTGGACGTCGCTCGGCCTGAAGGGCGACGAGAAGGTGACGATCCGGGGCTTGCAGGGCGACCTGAAGCCGCGCCAGACGCTGACGGCGGAGATCGTCTCCGGCGATGGCGCACTGCAGCGCGTGCCGCTGCTCTGCCGCATCGATACGCTCGACGAGCTCGAATACTACCGCAACGGCGGCATCCTGCACTACGTGCTGCGGAAACTGGCCGCCTAGGGCTTTCCGGTTCTGACTAAATCAGAACCGGGCTCCAGGTTTTTGTTTGACGCGTTTTCCTTAACGCGACCCGGTACCCACTTCGCTTGAAAGCGCTATGAAACGCGGATTTGTGATCCATGCCTCACTGCGAAGTGAGTAGCGAGCAGCAGGAAGGCGGCCTATGACAAGGCCGCTTTCGCGTGTTTGGGGCACGCTTTTTTCAGGGATTAGCACATGCCCCGTACAAATACGGTCGGAAACCACTACCGGTTCGCAGTATGACAGCGATGATGGCTTATAGTTGTATCTCGCGATGGTCCGGTGCACTCGGCGTCTGCGCCATCGTCGCGGTCATTCGCCCCGCCCATGCCGAACCGCGCGCCGTGGTCGAACTGTTCACCTCGCAGGGCTGCTCGTCCTGTCCGCCCGCCGACAAGATCATCGGCGAGCTCGCCAAGGACCCGTCGGTGATCGCGCTGAGCATGCCGATCGACTACTGGGATTATCTCGGCTGGAAGGACACGCTGGCGGACAAGCGGTTCAGCGCGCGACAGAAGGCCTATTCGCACGTGCGCGGCGATCGCAACCTCTATACGCCGCAGGTCATCGTCAATGGCTCGGCGCAGGTGATCGGCAGCGATCGCGCAGCATCGACGGTGCGATCAAGAACACGAGCAAGGCCGACGGCGTGATGTCGGTGCCGGTGACGATGACGATGTCCGGCAAACTCATCAACGTCTCGGTGGCGGCCAGCACGGGGCCGACGGCCGCGCGCGGCGAAGTCTGGATCTGTTCGGTCTCGAAGGCGGTCCCGATTTCGATCGGGCGTGGCGAGAATCGCGGCCAGCAGGTCACCTACTACAACGTGGTTCGCAATCTCCTGAAGGTCGGCGACTGGAACGGCAGTTCGGGAAGCTGGACCGTGCCGCTGGAGAATATCTCCCGCGAAGGCATCGACGCTGCTGTGGTCTTTGTCCAGGACGGCAGTCGCGAGAAGCCGGGCGCGATGCTCGGTGCCGCCTTCACGTCACTTCACTGATACTTCCGATCTTTGAACGGTCCCGGCGCTCGCGGGCGGCGTGCGATACAACACGCTTCGAGGTTGCCGCGGTCTATTGGCTCGCAAGCCAGACCTGTCCACAAACGAAAAAGGACCAACTTTCGTTGGCCCAGTATCGGGATTAACTCCCTCCTGCGAACAGGCCCGATCCCGACGGCCCCGGGGGGCTGGGGGCTGAGGAATCCGGAACCGAAAGGACCGGGCCAACGCAGGATTTATCTATCGCAACCCAGCGGGGCAGGCGGTGGGCGGAAGTGGGGCAGCAATAAGATTCCGCTAACGATCCCGTGAGTCGATGTTTCTGCCGTGTAAGGGCGTCCAGCGGTGTCCAGCGGCGTTTCCTTCATGTTTACAATCCACTTGCAGCGTCCCTCGGTTAGCGCGATCATGCCGGAGGTCACAGGAGGCGCTCCATGAGCTCGATTTCGGAGGATGCCGATCCAAGCGAAAGTCGCGCGGCGGCGCGCTCCGCCGCTGCAAGTCCGCCGCTGATTCGCGTCACGTTCAACCGCCTCGAACTCAACCGCATCCTGAATCTGTACGGGCGCATGGTCGCCGATGGCGAATGGCGCGACTACGCCATCGACTTCCTGAAGGACCGTGCGGTGTTTTCGGTTTTTCGCCGCGCCTCCGAAGTGCCGATCTACCGCATCGAGAAGGATCCGCGGCTCGCGCGCAAGCAGGGCATGTACAGCGTGATCTCCGCGACCGGCCTGATCCTGCGCCGCGGCCACGAGCTCGAGCGCGTGCTGCTGGTGATCGACCGCAAGCTGGCGCTGGTCTAACCCGCCTTCGGAATCGTTCGGTACCGTCGAACCGCCGTCGCCGAGCGGGAGCTGCATCATGACGGTATCTAGCCAGCGGCCGAACTTGAGCCCGACATTGGGGTGGGTCCCGATCATCTGAAACCCGCATCGCGTGTGCACGCCGATCGAGCCGGCATTGGCGGAATCGCCGATCACGGCGATCATCTGCCGGTAGCCGCGCGCCTCGCATTCGGCGATCAGCCGCTGCATCAACAGCAGGCCGATGCCGCGGCGGTGGATCGCCGGCTGCAGATAGACCGAGTTCTCCACCGTGAAGCGATAGGCCGGCCGCGGCCGGTACGGGCCGGCATAGGCATATCCGATCACGCGGCCTTCGACCGCGGCGGCGAAATAGGGAAAGCCGCCGTCCGCCAGTGACCTGAACCGCCGGGTCATCTCGGCGAGGTCGGGCGGCACCAATTCGAACGTCGCCGTGCCGTAGCGCACCGCGTGCTCGTAGATTTCGGTGATGGCGGGAAGGTCGGCCTCGGTGGCGGGCCGGATTTCGGGAGCGGACATGCCGCCAGCGTATTTTCGCCTCGGGCAAAAGAAAAGCCCCGGCCGCGAGGCCGGGGCTTGGACTGGTTTCTGCGCCAGAACCTAGTCGCGCTGTCCGAGGAGCTGCAGCAGCAGCGTGAACAGGTTGATGAAGTTCAGGTAGAGCGACAGCGCACCGGTGATCGCCGCCTTCTCCGCAATCTCGCCGCCCTGGGAGGCGTAGCCGTAGATGTAGTCGTTCTTCAGCCGCTGGGTATCCCAGGCGGTGAGGCCCGCGAACACCAGCACGCCGACCACCGAGACGATGAACTGCAGCATCGAGCTCGCCAGGAACAGGTTCACCAGGCTCGCGATGATGACGCCGATCAGGCCCATGAACAGGAACGACCCCATGCCGCTCATGTCACGCTTGGTGGTGTAGCCATAGAGGCTCAGCGCGCCGAACGTCGCCGCGGTGATGAAGAACACCCGCACGATCGAGGTGTGCGTGTACACCAGGAAGATCGACGACAGCGAGATGCCCATCAGCGCCGAGAACACCCAGAACAGCATCTGGGCGGTCGCAGGCCGCAGCCGGTTGATGCCGGCCGAGATCGCGAACACCATGACCAGCGGCGCCAGGATGAACAGCCACTTCAGCGGGCTGACATACATCGCGTAGCCGAACGGCGTCAGGAAGGCGTTGCCGAACTTCGCGGCGGCGCCGGCCTGGTCGGTCGTGACCGCAGCCATGTAGACGCCGAGCGCCGCGAGGCCGGTGATGGCCAGGCCGATGCTCATGTAGTTGTAGATGCGCAGCATGTAGGCGCGCAGACCGGCATCGACGGTCGCGGCATCAACGCGCCCGGCGGCCCGGCCGAAAGGAGAAGCGTAGTTACGGTCTAGGTCCGACATGGTCGAATTCCCGTTGGTTGCCCGGCGATACGCAAGGGGTTCGCGGCGCCGGTTGGATTCCTGTCTCAGATACCCCGATTTGTTGACCCCAGCTTTGTGTCATCAGTCCTGGGTCATCAAGCCGGCCTCTAAGCTTGGCTGGTATGTGGGAAACTAACACATTCAAAGCAAGCTTCCACGCGCGGCTGAATGTCGCTTCTGCCTGCATTTCCCAGCAAAGACGGCGTTAACCCTGCCCTCGGGCCGCTACAAATTGTCACAAATTCCGCAACACGCTGGCCGGCTTCTGGTTCAGCGCCAGCAACGTCCCGGCGAGTCCGAGGCCAACGGTGACGATCAAAGCGGCGGCGACGACGCCGGCCGCGCTGCCGGCCTGCCAGATGAAACCCAGCGTCATCAGCCGCGTCACGATCAGCCATGCCGCGATCGATCCCGCGATCACGCCGAAAACCGCGGTGGCCAAACCGATCATCAGATATTCCAGCGCGTAGGCGCCGAGCAGGCGCGCCCGGGTCGCGCCCAGCGTCTTGAGGATGACGGCGTCGTAGACCCGGTGGCGATGGCCGGCGGCCAGCGCGCCGCCGAGAACCAGGATCGCCGAAATCAGCGTCACCGCGCTGGCGCCGCGGATCGCGAGCACGAGGTTGGTGACGACGGTTCCGATCGTCTCCAGCGCCTCGCGGACGCGAACGCTCGTCACCATCGGGAACGCGTCCGCCACCTGCTTGATGATCCGGGCATCGCCCGATGGGTCCGGATGGGTTTCCGACAGGGTCGCGACATGGCTGTGCGGCGCGCCCTTGAAGGCGTTGGGCGAGAACACCAGCACGAAATTGATCCCGAGCCCCTGCCAGTCGACGTTGCGCAGGTTGCTGATTTTGGCCGGGATGTCGCGGCCGAGCACGTTGACGACGATCTCGTCGCCGATCTTGAGATTGAGCCCGTCGGCGATCTTCTTTTCCATCGAGACCAGCGGCGGGCCGCTGTAGTCCGGCTTCCACCATTCGCCTTCGACCACCTTCGAGCCCTTGGGAACTTCGCCGGTGTAGGTCAGGCCGCGGTCGCTCTGCAGCACCCATTCGGTGTCCTGCGACGGCTTGAGTTCGTCGGCCTTGACGCCGCGCGCTGCCACGATGCGCCCGCGCAGCATCGGCACGTCTTCCACGGTCGATTGTGGCGCGACCTGCTTGAGGAACGCGCCGAAACGATCGGCGTCGGCGGTCGGAATGTCGATGAAGTAGAACGAGGGCGCGCGTTCCGGCAGTGCGGCCAGGAATTGGCGGCGCAAATTGCCGTCGATCTGGGTGATGGTGACGAGCACCGCGAGCCCGAGGCCGAGCGACATTACGACCGAAGGTGTCAGCGCGCCGGGCCGGTAGATGTTGGCAATCGCCAGCCGCAGCATGGTGATGCCGGGCCGCGGCAGCCGCCGCGCCAGCGCCATCAGGCCGGCGGCGACGCCGCGCAGCAGCGCGAATACGGCAACCGAGGACGCCACGAACACGGCCGCAACGCGCTTGTCATAGGCGAGCCCAATGGCGACCGTCACCAGCAGCAGGATCACCGCGGCCATCAGCGCGAGATAGCTCCAGCGCGGACGATGCCATTCGCGCGCGACTTCCTCGCGAAACAGCGCTGCGACGGGAACGTCGTGGACCCGGCCGAGCGGCCACAATCCGAAGGCGAGCGCGGTGAGCAGGCCGTAGACGAACGACAGCGCCAGTTCGTCCGCGTGCAGGGCCGGGATTACGGGCAGCGGCAGCAGCTTGCCGAACAGCCCGACGATGAGGAACGGCAGCGACGCGCCGGCGGCCAGCCCGATCACCGACCCCACCGCGGCGAGCAGGATCACCTGCGTCAGATAGATCGTGAACACATCGCGCCCGGTGGCGCCCAGCGCCTTGAAAGAGGCGATGACGTCGCGGCGGCGGTCGATGTGGCTCTTGACCGCATTGGCGACACCGACGCCGCCGACCAGCAGCGCGGCGAGGCCGACCAGCGTCAGGAACTGGCTGAAGCGGTTGATGGTGCGCTCGAGCTGCGGAGAGGCATTGCTGCTGCTGCGGATCCACCAGCCGGCCTCCGGCAGGGCGCTCCGGGCGCTGTCGATCAACTGGGTCGCGGCGCGATCGTCGGCCGCGTTGTTCGGCAGCTTCACCCGGTAGATCCAGCGCACCAGGCTGCCGGGCTGCAACAATCCGGTGGCGCGCAAACCTGCTTCGCTGACCAGCACGCGCGGCCCCAATCCGACATTGCCGGCGAGCTTGTCCGGTTCGGCAGTGACGACGCTGCGGATCTGGAACGTGGCGTTGCCGATGCTGATGCGGTCGCCGAGCTTGAGATCGAGCCGCGCCAGCAGGATCGAATCGACCGCCGCGCCGAACGCGGTACCGGATGTATCCTGGCGCTCGGCCAACAGATCGGCCATTGGCATCGGCGGGTCGAGCGTCACCTCTCCGAGCATCGGATAATTGCCGTCGACGGCCTTGAGCTCGACCAGCGCCAGCTTGCCGTCTTGGCTTCGCGTCATGACGCGCAGCGCGGCCGCCACCGAAACCTGGCCGCGCGCGCGCAGGAAAGCGATCTCCTCCGGCTTGGCCTCGCGCTGGATCAGCGAGAATGCGACGTCTCCGCCGAGCAAGGTGCGCCCTTCGCGCGTCAGGCCTTCGCCGAGGCTGGCTGCCACCGAGCCGACGCCGGCGATCGCCATCACGCCGAGCGCAATGCAGGCGATGAAGACGTAAAAGCCGCGCAGGCCGCCGCGCAATTCGCGCAACGCGTAGCGCAGCGCCAATGATGAGGCGCGACCGCGATGGACCGGCTCGGAAATGACCGTCATGAATGGCTGTCGATCCGGCCGGACCGCAGCCGCACCACGCGGTCGCAGCGCTGCGCCAACGAGGTATCATGCGTCACCAGCACCAGCGTCATGCCGCGTTCGGCATGCTTGGTGAACAGAAGATCGACGATCTGCCTGCCGGTGGCCTCGTCGAGATTGCCGGTCGGCTCGTCCGCCACAAGGATCGCGGGATCGGGGGCCAGCGCGCGGGCAAGGGCTACGCGCTGCTGCTCGCCCCCCGACAATTGGGTCGGATAGTGGTGCAGGCGATCGCCGAGCCCGACCGATGTCAGTTCCTGCGCCGCGCGCTCCGCGGCGGCCGGATTGCCGGCGAGTTCCAGCGGCACCGCCACGTTCTCCAGCGCCGTCATGGTCGGGATCAGGTGAAACGACTGGAACACGATACCGACCTGGCGACCGCGGAAGCGGGCCAGCGCGTCCTCGTCGAGGGCATTGAACGGCGTGCCGTTGACCACCACCTCTCCGCTGTCAGGACGTTCCAGCCCCGCCATCACCATCAGCAAGGTCGATTTGCCCGAACCTGACGGGCCAATCAGGCCGATCGCTTCGCCGGATCCCACGCGAAGGCTGATATCCTTCAGGATATGAACGCGAGCGGCGCCGGAGCCGAGCGAGAGGTTGACGTTGGAAATGGAAATGGTGTCCGGCTCGACGCCGGCCAGTGCAGAGGGTTCGATGAGACTGTCCATGGCTCGGTCATATGGCACTTCCGCCGCTCGGGTCGAGGGCTTGAAACGGATGTTCGCGCACATACGCGTGTTGATTATGGCTTTGATGACGGCCGGGCCGGCGTTCGCTCAGGCCCCGGCGGCGGTGCCGGCCAAGCCGGTCAAGATGGTCGTGCTCGGCGATTCCCTGAGCGCCGGCCTTGGCCTGCCGGCCTCGGCGGCGTTCCCGGTGCGGCTTCAAAAGGCCTTGGAAAGCAAGGGGATAAAGGTCGACATGACCAATGCCGGGGTGTCGGGCGACACCTCATCCGGGGGCCGCGACCGGCTCGACTGGTCGGTGCCCGACGGAACCGAGGCGGTCATCCTCGAACTCGGCGCCAATGATGCCCTGCGCGGGGTCGATCCCGATGTGACGCGGGCTGCGCTGTCCGAGATTCTCACGCGGCTGCAGGCGCGCAAGGTCGCCGTTCTGCTGTGCGGAATGCTCGCCCCGCCCAATTACGGCAGCGAATATGCCGCCCGCTTCAACGCCATCTATCCGGAGCTTTCGAAGTCCTTTGGCGTGCCGCTGTATCCGTTTTTCCTCGAGGGGGTCGCGGCCGACGCCAGACTGAACCAGGCCGACGGAATCCATCCGACCGCCGATGGTGTCGACGTCATCGTGAAAAATATTCTGCCCGCGGTGGAGGCATTGGTCGGCACGATCTCTGGGCAACGGAGTTGAAAAAGCGGCAAGCAGCAATGTAACCCCAGCTTTTTCCGCTGGCGCTCCGGTCTGCCCGCGCCGCGTGCTTCGCAGAGTCATATAAGTCGGGTAGAAATCAGTGATCGGTGATTCGTCACCGGGTTTGCTGTCAGGCGCAAGTTCCACCTTGCGCCACCGCATCGAGGATTTTCGCGATGCCACGTCTGTTTGCTGGACTGGAAATTCCGGCCGAGATCGGCCAGAGCCTTTCCAATTTGCGTGGCGGCCTTCCCGGCGCACGCTGGATCGATCCCGAAAATTATCACGTCACCCTGCGCTTCATCGGCGATATCGACGGCATGTCGGCGAATGAAATCGCCTCGATGCTGTTTCGAATCAATCGCAAGCCGTTCGAGGTCAAGGTGCAGGGCCTGCAAAGCTTTGGCGGCAGGAAACCGCGCGCCGTGGTCGCCTCCGTCGAGCCGTGCCGGCCGCTGATCGAACTGCAGGCCGAACTCGAACGGCTGATGCAGCGTCTCGGGCTCGATCCCGAGGGACGGAAATTCACGCCGCATGTGACGCTGGCGCGGCTGCACGACGCGTCGAGCCAGGATGTCGCCGACTATCTCTCGGTGCGCGGCTATTTCCCGAGCCGCACGTTCATGGCCTCGCGCTTCGTGCTGTTCTCCTCCCGTGCCTCCACCGGCGGCGGGCCATATGTGGTCGAGGATTCCTACGCGCTGAGCGCGTGAGGCTCGAGACGGCTCCGGATTGCGCTGCGCTCGATCCGGGCTACCGTCCCGGGTATGACGAGCCGGGCTTGCATACCCCTTCCACTAATTCGCGGCTTGCAATTCCAGCGCGCTTAAGGCCGTAAAGGGGGCCATGCTGTCGACCCCGTCCTCCTCATTCCTCGCGCAATACCAGGCTTTGGTATCTTCCGGCGCCATCGAGGCCGATCCCGCGCAGGCCGATGCCGCCGAGGCTCTCGCCGCGCTGGAGGACCGGCTTTCGAGCTACAAGCCGTTGCGCAAGCAGAGCCTGCTTGGTCGGCTGTTCGCCGACAAGCGCGAGCCGGCGCCGCGCGGGCTGTATGTTCATGGCGAGGTCGGCCGCGGCAAGACCATGCTGATGGACCTGTTCTTTCAGCAGTGTCCGGTCCAGCACAAGCGTCGCGCGCATTTCCACGAATTCATGGCCGAGGTGCATGAGCGCATCTATGGCTATCGCCAGAACATCGCGCGCGGCGAGATCGCCGACGGCGACGTGATTGCGCTGACGGCGAACGCGATCTTCGACGAGGCGTGGCTGTTGTGCTTCGACGAATTCCACGTCACCGACATCGCCGATGCCATGATCCTCGGGCGGCTGTTCTCGAAGCTGTTCGAACTCGGCACCGTCGTGGTGGCGACCTCGAACGTCGCGCCCGAAGACCTCTACAAGGGCGGACTGAACCGCGCGCTGTTCCTGCCCTTCATCGCGCAGATCGCCAACAGCATGGATGTGCTGCGGCTCGATGCGCGCACCGACTTCCGGCTGGAGAAGCTCGCCGGCGTCAAGATGTGGCTGGTGCCGCCGGACGACGAAGCCGGCGCGGCGCTCGACAGGGCCTGGCGCAAGATGACCGGCAATGCGCCCTGCAAGCCGCGCGACATCGCGATCAAGGGCCGCGATCCTGCACGTGCCGTGTTCCGCGCACGGCGTTGCGCGGTTTTCGTTCGCCGACATCTGCGAGCGGCCGCTCGCGGCATCCGACTACCTGCGGCTGGCGCACGACTATCACACCATCCTGATCGACCGCATTCCGGTCATGGACTACGGCGAGCGCAACGCCGCCAAGCGGTTCATCTCGCTGATCGACACGCTCTATGACAACGCCGTGAAACTGATGGCGTCCGCCGGGGCCGATCCGGTGTCGCTCTATCGTCGCGACCGACGGTGTCGAAGCCAACGAGTTCAAGCGGACGGCGTCGCGGCTGATCGAGATGAGCTCGGAGTCCTATCTGGCGCTGGCGCACGGCGGAAGGATTCCGCGGCCAGCGGATCGAGCGACGGGGCTGGTGGAGACGTAAGGTTCTCGCGCCGGAGCCCGGGGTTCATCGCGGCAGCGATGTCAGAGCCGCATCTCGGTCACGACTTCGATTCGGGCTCGCGCCAAGGCGCGCCCCGGAATGACGGCTTGGCATACCTGACCGAAATCAAGGCAGGGCCGATAATTGGGCATGCCGCCGACTTGAACCGGTTCATCGAAAGGGATAACCACCCTTTCGCAAGCTCTCATCTCTCCTTCCCCTACCCTGTTCAAAGGACAAATTTGCCATGGCGCGCGACAAGATTGCTTTGATTGGCTCCGGTCAGATCGGCGGAACGCTGGCTCACCTCATCGGCCTGAAAGAGCTCGGCGACGTCGTCATGTTCGACATCGCCGAGGGCGTGCCGCAGGGCAAGGCGCTCGACATCGCACAGTCCTCGCCGGTCGACGGTTTTGACGCCCATCTGATCGGCGCCAATTCCTACGAGGCGCTCGACAACGCCAAGGTCTGCATCGTCACCGCCGGCGTGCCGCGCAAGCCCGGCATGAGCCGCGACGATCTGCTCGTCATCAATCTCAAGGTCATGGAGCAGGTCGGCGCCGGCATCAAGAAATACGCGCCCGACGCCTTCGTCATCTGCATCACCAACCCGCTGGATGCGATGGTCTGGGCGCTGCAGAAGGCCTCCGGCCTGCCGCACAAGAAGGTCGTCGGCATGGCCGGCGTGCTGGATTCCTCGCGCTTCCGCTATTTCCTCGCCGACGAATTCAACGTCTCGGTCGAGGACGTCACCGCCTTCGTGCTCGGCGGCCACGGCGACACCATGGTGCCGCTGACGCGCTACTCCACCGTCGCCGGCATTCCGCTGCCCGACCTCGTCAAGATGGGCTGGACCTCGCAGGCGCGCATCGACGAGATCGTCGACCGCACCCGCAACGGCGGCGCCGAGATCGTCAACCTCCTGAAGACCGGTTCGGCCTTCTACGCGCCGGCGGCCTCCGCGATCGCGATGGCCGAGAGCTACCTCAAGGACAAGAAGCGCGTGCTGCCCTGCGCCGCCTATCTCAACGGCGAATACGGCGTGAGGGACATGTATGTCGGCGTGCCCGTCGTGATCGGCTCCAAGGGCGTCGAGCGCATCGTCGAGATCGAACTGGCCGGCAAGGATCGCGAAGCGTTCGACAAGTCGGTCGGCGCCGTTCAGGGCCTGGTCGACGCCTGCAAGAAGATCGCGCCGGACCTGCTCGGGCGCTGATTTGACTTGAGTTAACGGCCGGCGTTCGGGCGGTAACCTCCAGGGTTTGTGGTTCTTGTGGTATATGGTATGCCAACCGCAAACCATGGACTCGAACACGCCGCATTGGGTTTTGGGGAGCGTCCAGATGAATATCCACGAATACCAGGCCAAGGCGCTGCTGCATGAATTCGGCGTTCCGATCTCGCGCGGCGTGCCGGTCTTGAAGGCCTCGGATTCCGACGCGGCGGCCAAATCCCTTCCCGGCCCGATCTGGGTGGTGAAGAGCCAGATCCACGCCGGCGGCCGTGGCAAGGGCAAGTTCAAGGAAGCTTCCGCCGGCGACAAGGGCGGCGTCCGCATCGCCAAGTCGGTCGCCGAGGTCAACGAATTCGCCAAGCAGATGCTGGGCGCGACCCTGGTCACGATCCAGACCGGCCCGCACGGCAAGCAGGTCAACCGCCTCTACATCGAGGAAGGCTCCGACATCGACAAGGAGTTCTACCTCTCGATCCTGGTCGACCGTGAAACCTCAGAAGTGTCGTTCGTGGTCTCGACCGAAGGCGGCGTCAACATCGAGGAAGTCGCGCACAACACGCCCCGAAAAGATCGTGACCTTCTCGGTCGATCCGGCCACCGGCATCATGGCCCATCACGGCCGTACGGTCGCGAAGGCGCTCAATCTGTCCGGCGATCTGGCCAAGCAGGCGGAGAAGCTGGTGGCGCAGCTCTACACGGCGTTCGTCGCCAAGGACATGGCGATGCTGGAAATCAATCCGCTGGTCGTCACCAGGCAGGGTGAGTTGCGGGTGCTCGATGCCAAGGTGTCGTTCGATGACAATGCGCTGTTCCGCCATCCCGAGGTGGCGGTGGCGCTGCGCGACCTGACCGAGGAAGACGCCAAGGAAGTCGAGGCCTCCAAATACGATCTCAACTACGTGACGCTCGACGGCACCATCGGCTGCATGGTCAACGGCGCCGGCCTTGCCATGGCGACGATGGACATCATCAAGCTCTACGGCATGGAGCCCGCGAACTTCCTCGACGTCGGCGGCGGCGCCAGCAAGGAAAAGGTCGCAGCTGCGTTCAAGATCATCACCGCCGATCCCAACGTGAAGGGCATCCTGGTCAACATCTTCGGCGGCATCATGAAATGCGACATCATCGCCGAGGGCGTGGTCGCGGCGGTCAAGGAGGTCGGCCTGAAAGTACCGCTGGTGGTGCGGCTGGAGGGCACCAACGTCGAATTGGGCAAGAAGATCATCAGCGAATCCGGGCTCAATGTCGTGGCCGGCGACAATCTCGACGACGCCGCCCAGAAGATCGTGAAAGCCGTCAAGGGAGGCTAGCCATGGCTGACCATCTCGCCGCACCGACACCGCTGGAAGAGCACCGCAGGCTCGCGGTTTTTGCGGGCGAATGGGCGGGCGAGGAAATGGTCTATCCGTCGCGCTGGACCGCCGGCGGTCCGGCCACCTCGCACGTGGTCGCGCGCATCGATCTCAACGGCTTCTATCTGATCCAGGACACCCGCCAGACGCGCGACGGCACGGAGACCTTCGCGACCCACGGCGTATTCACCTATGACCGCGACGACCGGACCTACAAATTGTTCTGGCACGACTTGCTCGGCTATTATTCGCCGGCGCCGGCGTCCGGCGGCTGGGCCGGCAAGTCGCTGATCCTCGTGCGCGGCTCGCTGCGCGGCAATGCGCGCCACGTCTATGAAGTCGTCGACAACGACAACTACACCCTGAAGATCCAGTTCTCGCCCGATGCCGAAGGATGGGCCGACGTGCTCACCGGCACGTATCGGCGGGTGCACTGAACCATGTCCGCCTGTTTGACGACAGCGAAGTCGATTGCGTGACGGTTCGGCTGCCGCGCACATCTGGGTCGTCCGTCGGGCGAACGCGTCGTGCCGGCGTTGCGTCGAGTTCTGATGCCTGTCAGTATTGATTTGGGCGCGGGGTGGCGGCGGCGGATGATCCCAGGAAGATCGCCGAAGCTCGCGCCGCGTGTAACAAGCTCGCGAGTGTGCATCTCGGTATCCAATCACCGCAAGATGTTCCCGTCTTTGACGAAGCCTCGAACGATTCTTCGGACTGGAAGGACAATGTCTTCCAGTTTCGTTGCAAAGGCGCCACGTGCAGAGGCGATGCTAACGAACGGAAAATCACCCACCTTTACGTGCGTGACGCTGCGTTGGCATGCCGGGACGCGCAGCGATGATCCTCGATTAACTTCGTCCTGTGCTCTTGGCTACTGATGCATTCGGACTGAACAGAAACAAAATTCTTTCGCGCGAACCTCGATGCTCAGCCGCAGTTCTCATCACAGTTACAAGGTAATCCCCATGTCCGTTCTGATCGACAAAAACACCAAGGTCATCTGCCAGGGTTTCACCGGCAAGAACGGCACGTTCCATTCGGAAGCTGCGATCGCCTACGGCACCAAAATGGTCGGCGGCACCTCGCCGGGTAAAGGCGGCTCCAAGCACCTCAACCTGCCGGTGTTCGACACCGTCGCCGAGGCGCGCGAAAAGACCGGCGCCGACGCCTCCGTGATCTACGTTCCGCCGCCGGGTGCGGCGGATGCGATCTGCGAAGCGATCGATGCGGAGATACCGCTGATCGTCTGCATCACCGAGGGCATCCCGGTGCTGGACATGGTCAAGGTGAAGCGCTCGCTGTCGGGGTCGAAGTCGCGCCTGATCGGGCCGAACTGCCCGGGCGTGATGACGGCCGGCGAATGCAAGATCGGCATCATGCCGGCCAACATCTTCAAGCCCGGCAGCGTCGGCATCGTCTCCCGCTCCGGCACGCTGACCTATGAAGCCGTGTTCCAGACCACCCAGGAGGGCCTCGGCCAGACCACCGCGGTCGGCATCGGCGGCGACCCGGTCAAGGGCACCGAATTCATCGATGTGCTGGAAATGTTCCTCGCCGACCCCCAGACCACCTCGATCATCATGATCGGCGAGATCGGCGGTTCGGCCGAGGAGGACGCCGCCCAGTTCATCAAGGACGAGGCCAAGCGTGGCCGCAAGAAGCCGATGGTCGGCTTCATTGCCGGCGTCACCGCCCCTCCCGGCCGTCGCATGGGCCACGCCGGTGCGATTATCTCCGGGGGCAAGGGCGACGCTGGTTCCAAGACCACAGCCATGGAAGCGGCCGGAATCACGGTTTCTCCGTCGCCCGCACGGCTCGGGCACACCCTTGCCGAAAAATTGAAGTCTTAGTTCAATTCTTGGTTCTTTTGGGCGCGAAAATTCGCCCCAAATAGGGTAAAGGTTTGACCTTGCTGGTTCGGGCATCCCGGACCGGCCAAAGCGCCGTTTGCCATGCGCCAAGCCAGAATCACCAGGAAGCCATCATGTCTCGCCAGGACGCGAATGCAGCATTTGCTCTCTCCTCTTTTTTGCAGGGCACCAACGCCGCCTACATCGATGACCTCTATGCCCGCTACGAGCAGGACCCCGCATCGGTCGACGCCGAATGGCGGGAATTCTTCAAGAGCCTGAAAGACAGCCCCGCCGACGTTCAAAAGAACGCCGAGGGTCCTTCCTGGGGCCGCGACAACTGGCCGTTGACGCCGCGTGACGAACTGACCTCCGCGCTCGACGGCAACTGGGTCACCGTCGAGAAGGCTGTCGGCGCCAAGCTCGCCACCAAGGCGCAGGCAAGGGGCGCAGAGCTTTCTGCCGCCGACATCAACCAGGCGACGCGCGATTCGGTGCGCGCCCTGATGCTGATCCGCGCCTATCGCATGCGCGGTCATTTCCACGCCAAGCTCGATCCGCTCGGCATCGAGGCGCCGCGCGACCGCGAAGAACTCGATCCGCGCACCTACGGGTTTTCGGAAGCCGATTTCGACCGCAAGATCTTCCTCGATCACGTGCTCGGCCTCGAATACGGCTCGCTGCGCGAGATCGTCGCGATCTGCGAGCGCACCTATTGCCAGACGCTCGGCGTCGAGTTCATGCACATCACCAACGCCGCGCAGAAGGCCTGGATCCAGGAGCGCATCGAGGGGCCGGACAAGGAAATCAGCTTCACCCGCGAAGGCCGCCGCGCGATCCTCAACAAGCTGATCGAAGCCGAAGGATTTGAAAAGTTCTGCGACCTCAAATTCACCGGCACCAAGCGCTTCGGCCTCGACGGCGGTGAATCGCTGATCCCGGCGCTCGAGCAGATCATCAAGCGTGGCGGCAATCTCGGCGTCAAGGAAATCGTGCTCGGCATGCCGCATCGCGGCCGCCTCAACGTGCTGACCCAGGTGATGGGCAAGCCGCACCGCGCGCTGTTCCATGAATTCAAGGGCGGCTCCGCCAACCCGGACGCGGTCGAAGGTTCCGGCGACGTCAAATACCATCTTGGCGCCTCGTCCGACCGCGAGTTCGACGGCAACAGGATCCATCTGTCGCTGACCGCCAACCCGTCGCATCTCGAGATCGTCGACCCGGTCGTGCTTGGCAAGGTGCGCGCCAAGCAGGACCAGCACGGCGATCCGCCGGACATGCGCATCTCCGTGCTGCCGCTGCTGATGCACGGCGACGCGGCGTTCGCAGGGCAGGGCGTGGTGGCCGAATGCTTCGCCCTGTCCGACCTGAAGGGTTACCGAACCGGCGGCTCGCTGCATTTCATCGTCAACAACCAGATCGGCTTCACGACGTATCCGCGCTATTCGCGCTCCTCGCCCTATCCGTCCGACGTGGCGAAGATGATCGATGCGCCGATCTTCCACGTGAACGGCGACGATCCGGAGGCGGTGGTGTTCGCGGCCAAGGTCGCGATCGAGTTCCGGCAGAAGTTCCACAAGCCTGTCGTCATCGACATGTTCTGCTATCGCCGCCATGGTCACAACGAGGGCGACGAGCCCGCGTTCACCCAGCCGGTGATGTACAAGCGCATCGCAACGCATCCGGGTACGGTCGAAATCTATTCCAAGCGGCTGATCGCCGACGGCGTGATGACCGAGGGCGAGGTCGAGAAGGCCAAGGCCGACTGGCGCGCGCGGCTGGATGCCGAACTCGAGGCCGGCTCCGGCTACAAGCCCAACAAGGCCGACTGGCTCGACGGCAAATGGGCCGGCTTCAAGTCCGCCGACCAGGAGGAGGATGCCCGCCGCGGCGTCACCGGCGTCGATGCCAGCATCCTCAAGGATATCGGCCGCAAGATCACCAAGGTGCCTGATGGTTTCCGGGTTCACCGCACCATCCAGCGCTTCCTGGAAAACCGCGCCAAGGCGATCGACAATGGCGTGGGCATCGACTGGGCGACGGGCGAGGCGCTGGCGTTCTGCACGCTGCTGCAGGAGGGCCATCACGTCCGGCTGTCGGGCCAGGATTCCGAGCGCGGCACCTTCTCGCAGCGCCACTCGGTGCTGATCGACCAGGAAGACGAGAGCCGCTACACCCCGTTCAACCATCTCGGCAACGACCAGGGCCACTACGAGGTCATCAACTCGCTGCTGTCCGAAGAGGCGGTGCTTGGTTTCGAGTACGGCTACTCGCTCGCGGAGCCCAAGGCGCTGGCGATGTGGGAAGCGCAGTTCGGCGACTTCGCCAACGGCGCACAGGTGCTGTTCGACCAGTTCATTTCTTCGGGAGAGCGCAAGTGGCTGCGCATGTCCGGCCTGGTCTGTCTGCTGCCGCACGGCTATGAAGGGCAGGGACCGGAGCACTCCTCGGCGCGGCTCGAACGTTTTCTGCAGATGTGCGCCGAAGACAACATGCAGGTGGTGTATCCCACCACGCCGGCGAACTACTTCCACGTGCTGCGGCGGCAGCTCCATCGCGAAATCCGCAAGCCGCTGATCCTGATGACGCCGAAGTCGCTGCTGCGGCACAAGCGGGCGGTATCGCGGCTCGACGAACTCGGAAGGGACACGACCTTCCACCGCATCCTTTACGATGACGCCCAGATGCTGCCGGATGAGAAGATCAAGCTGGCAGCGGACGACAAGATTCGCCGCGTCGTGCTGTGCTCGGGCAAGGTCTATTACGATCTTTACGAGGAGCGCGAAAAGCGCGGCAGCGACGACATCTACCTCCTGCGTGTCGAGCAGCTTTATCCGGTGCCGCTGAAGGCGTTGGTGCACGAACTCACCCGCTTCAAGAACGCCGAAGTGGTCTGGTGCCAGGAAGAGCCGCGCAACATGGGCGCATGGCATTTCATCGAACCCTATCTCGAATGGGTGCTGAACCAGAGCCACGCGCCGAACCGGCGTCCGCGCTACGCCGGTCGCGCGGCGGCGGCGGCGACCGCCACCGGTTTGATGTCGAAGCACCTGGCGCAGCTCAAGGCGATGCTGGACGAGGCGTTGGGCTAGCATTGAAGTCGTCATGCCCGGGCCAAAGGCGCGAAGCGCCGTCTTCGCTCCCGTTGTCCCGGGCATCCACGTCTTGTTTTTGTAGAATCCGTTTTGGGGCGTGGATGGCCGCGAGCCCGGCCATGACGCAAAGAGGAAACAGACCATGACTGAAATTCGTGTTCCGACGCTCGGCGAGTCCGTGACGGAAGCCACCATTGGCCGCTGGTTCAAGAAGGCCGGCGACGCCGTGGCGGTGGACGAGCCCTTGGTCGAACTCGAGACCGACAAGGTCACCATCGAGGTTCCGGCGCCGTCCGCGGGCGTGCTCGGCGAAATCTCGGCCAAGGACGGCGAGACCGTCGCGGTCGGCGCGCTGCTCGGGCAGATCACTGAGGGCGCGGCCGGCGGCGCCAGGCCGGCTCCTGCTCCTGCGAAAGCCTCGGCGGCTGCAGCCCCGGCTGCTGCGCCCGCTCCTGCTGCGGCTCCAAAGGCTGCGCCATCGGACGTGCCGCTCGCCCCGTCGGTTCGCAAGCTGTCGGCCGAAAGCGGCGTCGATGCCGCGACCGTTCCGGGCTCCGGCAAGGACGGCCGCGTCACCAAGGGCGACATGCTGGCCGCGATCGAGAAGGCCGCTTCGGCGCCGACCCCGGTCAATCAGCCGGCCGCTTCGGTGCAGGTGCGCGCGCCGTCGCCCGCCGACGATGCCGCCCGCGAGGAGCGCGTGAAGATGACGCGGCTGCGCCAGACCATCGCGCGGCGGCTGAAGGACGTGCAGAACACGGCGGCGATGCTGACGACCTTCAACGAGGTCGACATGACCCACATCATGGCGATGCGGGCGCAGTACAAGGACGTGTTCGAGAAGAAGCATGGCAGCAAGCTCGGCTTCATGGGCTTCTTCACCAAGGCCGTGGTGCAGGGGTTGAAGGACATTCCTGCCGTCAACGCCGAGATCGACGGCACCGACCTGATCTACAAGAACTACTACCACATCGGCGTCGCCGTCGGCACCGACAAGGGCCTCGTCGTGCCCGTGGTGCGCGACTGCGACCACAAGTCGATCTCCGACATCGAAAAATCGATCGCCGATTTCGGCCGCCGCGCCCGCGACGGCCAGCTCAAGATCGACGAGATGCAGGGCGGTACCTTCACCATCACCAATGGCGGCATCTATGGCTCGCTGATGTCGACGCCGATCCTGAATGCGCCGCAGGCCGGCATTCTGGGCATGCACAAGATCCAGGAGCGGCCGATGGTGGTCGGCGGCAAGATCGAGATTCGCCCGATGATGTATCTGGCGCTGTCCTACGATCACCGCGTGATCGACGGCAAGGAAGCCGTGACGTTCCTGGTGCGCGTCAAGGAAAGCCTGGAAGACCCGGCACGGCTGGTGCTGGACCTCTGAGGCCTCAGGTGTGCCGGCGGCGGCGTCCTGCGCCGCCGCCGCCGATCGTTGCGTGTTGAACTTGGTGGGGGCGATTTTGACGGACAAGGTAGTTGTGATCACCGGCGGCAGCCGCGGCATCGGCCGCGCCACCGCCATAGCAGCCGCGGCGCGCGGCTTTCGCGTGGTCGTCGGCTACGCCAGCAACGAGGCGGCGGCAAAGGACGTCGTCGGCGAAATCGAGCGCAAGAACGGCAAGGCGATCGCCGTCAAATGCGACGTCGGCAGCGAAAAGGACATCCTTGCCCTGTTTGCTGCTGCCGATGAATTCGGCACGCTCGGCGCGCTGGTCAACAATGCCGGCATCGTCGGGCCGTCGACGCGGGTCGAGGACATGTCGGCCGAACGCATCCAGCGCATGATGGCGGTCAACGTCACCGGCAGCATCCTGTGCGCGCGCGAGGCGGTGAAGCGGATGTCGACCCGCAAGGGCGGCGAGGGCGGCGTCATCGTCAACCTGTCCTCGGTCGCGGCCAAACTCGGCGCGCCCAATACTTATGTCGATTATGCGGCGTCCAAGGGTGCGGTGGATTCCTTCACCGTCGGTCTCGGCCATGAAGTCGCTGGCGACGGCATCCGCGTCGCGGCGATCCGGCCCGGCCTGATCGATACCGATATTCACGCCTCTGGCGGCGAGCCCGATCGGGCGCATCGGCTCGCGCATATGGTTCCGATGCAGCGCGTCGGCACCGCCGAGGAAATCGCCAACGCCATCGTCTGGCTGATGTCGGACGAGGCTTCCTACGTGACCAGCGCAATCCTCGATGTCTCGGGCGGGCGCTGATACCTGACACGTTTTCCAGCTACAGGACTTCGACCATGGCTTCCTACGATCTCGTCATCATCGGCACCGGCCCCGGCGGATATGTCTGCGCGGTGCGCGCGGCGCAACTCGGCATGAAGGTGGCGGTGATCGAGAAGAACCCGACGCTCGGCGGCACCTGCCTCAATGTCGGCTGCATGCCGTCGAAGGCGTTGTTGCATGCGTCCGAAATGTTCGAGGAGGCCGCGCACTCGTTCGCCAAGATGGGCGTCAGCATTCCCGCGCCGAAGCTCGATCTGCCGGCGATGATGAACTTCAAGCAGCAGGGCATCGACGGCAACGTCAAGGGCGTCGAGTTCCTGATGAAGAAGAACAAGATCGACGTCATCAGCGGCAAGGGAAAGATTCTCGGCGCCGGCAAGGTCGAAGTGACCGGCGGCGACGGCAAGGTCCAGACCGTCGAGACCAGGAACATTGTCATTGCCACCGGCTCCGACATCGCGCGGCTCAAGGGCATCGAGATCGACGAGAAGCGCATCGTGTCGTCGACCGGCGCGCTGTCGCTCGACAAGGTGCCCTCGAACCTCTTGATCGTCGGCGCCGGCGTGATCGGCCTCGAACTCGGCTCGGTGTGGCACCGGCTCGGCGCCAAGGTGACGGTGGTCGAATTCCTCGATCGCATTTTGCCCGGCATGGATGGCGAAGTGGTGAAACAATTCCAGCGCATCCTCGAAAAGCAGGGCTTTGCGTTCAAGCTCGGCGCCAAGGTCACGAGCGTCGATACTTCGGGCAAGACGCTGAAGGTTGCTGTCGAGCCTGCCGCTGGGGGCGCGGCGGAAACGCTGGAAGCCGACGTGGTGCTGGTGTGCATCGGCCGCGTGCCCTACACCGAAGGGCTTGGACTGAAAGAAGCCGGCATCGCGCTCGACAGTCGCGGCCGCGTGCAGATCGACGCGCATTTCTCGACCACGGTAAAGGGCGTCTACGCGATCGGCGACGTCGTTGCGGGTCCGATGCTGGCGCACAAGGCCGAGGACGAAGGCGTTGCCTGCGCCGAAATTATTGCAGGGCAGGCGGGCCATGTGAACTACGATGTTATCCCAGGCGTCGTGTATACCACGCCGGAAGTGTCGTCGGTCGGCAAGACCGAGGAAGAACTGAAGCAGGCCGGTGTCGCCTATACATCAGGCAAATTCCCGTTCACGGCCAACGGCCGCTCCAAGGTCAACCAGACCACCGAGGGTTTCGTGAAGATTCTCGCGGATGCGAAGACCGACCGCGTGCTTGGCGTGCACATCATTGGTCGCGAAGCCGGCGAAATGATCCATGAAGCCTGCGTTCTGATGGAGTTTGGCGGTTCTGCGGAAGATCTGGCGCGAACGTGCCATGCGCATCCCACCCGCTCGGAAGCCATCAAGGAAGCCGCGCTTGCGGTCGGCAAGCGGGCCATCCATATGTGATCGACGCGTCGTGATTCCTTGAAGGTCGTGACGCGGCAGAGACCACGACCATGATGCGCCGGCTACTTCAACCGTTCTGGGTTCTGCTCGCGGTCATCTTCCTGATCGAGGCTTGGCTGTGGGACCATCTCGAACCGGTCGTCGAGCGGATCGTCGCACGGATTCCGTTCCGTGCGTTCAAGCAGTGGCTGACCGAACGGGTCGATGCGCTGTCGCCGGCGATGACGCTGATCGTGTTCGCGGTGCCGGTCATCCCGCTGTTTCCGCTCAAGCTGGTCGGCCTCTGGCTGCTGGCGCATGAATACTGGCTGGCCGCGGCCATCGTCATCGTGCTTGGAAAATTCGTCGGCGTCGGCGTCACGGCGTTCATCTTCGACGTCACGCGCGCCAAGCTCCTCGAGATGGTGTGGTTCAGGAAAATCTATCATTTCATTCTGGTGCTGCGCGCCAGGGCGGCCGCCCTGGTAAATCCCATCAAGCAGCGTATCCGGGAAATCCTGCGCGGCGACGGCAGCGGCTGGTCATCGCGCACGCTGCGGCTGATCCAGCGTTTTCGCAAGAGCGTGCATCAGGCGCGGTAGCCACTCACTGTCGTTGCCCGGCTTGACCGGGCAACCCGGTATCCTAGAGAAATTAGATTGAACCGAGAAGCCTCGGAGTACTGGATGCCCCGCCTTCGCGGGGCATGACAGTCAATGCAAATGCAACAGATGGGGCGCGTAGAGGCCGAGCGCGGTGATGCCGATACCCACGATGGCCAGCGCGCCTGATACCCAGGCCAGGATCACCATGCCGGTGATGATGGTGGCAGAGGCCAGCACGATGCCGATCTGGAACGCCGCCGAGGCGATTTCGTAGTGGTGGTACTTCGCCGTCGCTTCGTCGCGCTGGTGTTCGGCGTTCTTGGCTCGCTTGGCGAGCTCTTCCGAGCCCTCTCCGGTCTCCGGCTCCGAGCGATAGCGCGCCGCGGTCTTGTTCCAGTCGTCAATCTGCTTCTGCAGCGCGGCTTTCGCAGCATCGTCGCCGACGGTCCCCATGCTGAGCTTGGCATGCTCGGCGGTTGCCTGCACCACCGTGCGGCGGATACTCTTGGCCTGGAAGAATGCCCACAGGTTCGATGCCTCGACGTTCCTGCTGATGGCCTCGGTCTGCGCACCCTTGCCCAGCGTTTCCGATAGCGCAAGAAACAAGGCGATCACGGCGATCAGCAACGCGATCTTCTTGTTCGAGCCTGAAGCGTGCTCGGCATGCTCCGCATGCTCCATGCTTTCGTGTGCGCCCATGTTCTTCTCCCCCAGGTGACCCGCAGTCACGATTGCCGAACGGCCCGTTCAACGCAAGAGTTGAGCGGATTTTGGGCGCACCCATCAAAGAATTGTTCTATCGGCATTCTAATCTCCCAATATGACATCCGCCGGCTTCGTCGCGGCATGAATAAACCGCGGCCGTTCTACTTTGCATGGGGTTGTTTTCGCGCTTTTGTATCTGGCGGGCGTCAGCCGCGCGGATGGGCGTTGCGGTAAACTTCCAGCAGCCGTTCGGTGTCGATGCCGGTATAGATCTGCGTGGTGGAGAGCGAGGCGTGGCCGAGCAATTCCTGGATCGCGCGCAGGTCGCCGCCGCGGCTGAGCAGATGGGTCGCAAAGGAGTGCCGCAGCGCATGCGGTGTTGCGCTGTCGGGCAGGCCGAGCGCGCCGCGCAACCGCTCCATGGTGAGCTGGATGATTCGCGGCGACAGCGGCCCGCCGCGCGCGCCGACGAAGATCGGGTCCGCCGGGGGCAGGGGATGCGGGCACATCGCAACGTAAGCAGCAATCAGCGCCAGCACGTTTTGCAGCACCGGCACCATGCGGGTCTTGTTGCCCTTGCCGGTCACGATCAGAACGTCGCCTTCGCCGGGCTTCGGCACATCGCGGCGTTTCAGCCCGAGCGCCTCGGAGATGCGCAGGCCCGAACCGTACAGCAGCGCCATCACGGCCGCGTCGCGCGCCAGGATCCAGGGGTCGCGGTCCTCGCCGGCGCGTTCGTCGGCATCGGCAAAACGTTTGGCGGCTTCCATCTGGATTGGCTTCGGCAGGCTCTTGCCGATCTTGGGCGCACGGATCGCCGACAGCGCGCCGACCCTGCCCTTGCCCTCCCGCTCCAGAAAACGCCCGAACGAACGCAATCCCGCCAGCGCCCGCATCAGCGAGCGGCTGCCGATCTCGTCGGCGCGCCGCATCGCCATGAAGGCCCTGATGTCGGTTGCTTCCAGCGCGGCGAAACCCTTCAGGGTGACCCGGGCGCCCCAATGCTGGCTGAGGAAGATGAGACACTGCCTGAGGTCGCGGGCATAGGCTTCGAGCGTTTTCGGCGATAGCCGCCGTTCGGCGCGCAGATGCGTGAGCCAGCGTGCCATCTCCAGCGCGATGCTTTCGTCGGCGCACTCAAGCTCGACCGGCTGGAATGCGGGAACTGGCTTGGCCATCAGCCCTGCTCTGTGCTCTGTGTTTATGCGGTGTCTTGGAGGCGGTGATTCCAGCCATTATATCGCACCTCTTTCGTTTACCGTTCGCTAACTTTCCGGCGGGGCGCTAGCCTCCTCCACGACGCAAAGCCTGATTCCCGATGGACCACGCCACCCGCATCAACAGCTCAGCAGCATCGTCGACGCGCGTCGTCGACGTGCTGGTGCCGGTCGCGCTCGATCAGGCCTATTCCTACCGCGTGCCGCGCGGCATGGAGCTGAAGCCCGGCGACGTCGTCTGCGTGCCGCTCGGTCCGCGCGAAGTGGTCGCCGTGGTGTGGGCGGAAAACGCCAAGCCGGATCCGCGCCTGCATAATCGCCTGAAGGATGTCGGCGAAAAGCTCGACGTGCCGCCGCTCCGGGAGGAACTGCGCAGCCTTGTCGACTGGGTCGCCAACTACACCCTGTCGGCGCGCGGCATGGTGCTGCGCATGGCGTTGCGGATGGGTGAAAATCTCGGGCCGGAACGGATGCGGCTCGGTGTGCGGCTGGTGGGCCAGCCGCCGCAGCGTCTCACGCCGGCGCGGCGGCGGGTGATCGAGGTGCTGTCGGATGGGCTGCTGCATGGCAAGTCCGAAGCGGCGCGGGAGGCCGGCGTCAGCGCAGGCGTCGTCGACGGGCTGGTCGATGAGGGCACGCTGGCGGTCGAGGCGATGCCGCCGCCGCTGGCGCCGCCGCCGCCTGATCCGTCGTTTGAGCAGCCCGATTTTTCACCGCAGCAGCGCGTCGCGGTGGATGCCATGCGTGCGCTCGCCGCCAACGGCACCTTCCACGTCGCGCTGCTCGACGGCGTCACCGGCTCGGGCAAGACCGAAGTCTATTTCGAGGCGGTGGCGGAAATCATCCGGCGGGGCAAGCAGACCCTGATCCTGATGCCCGAAATCGCGCTGACCGGACAATTCCTCGATCGCTTCTCCCGGCGCTTCGGCGTCCGTCCGCTGGAGTGGCATTCGGAGCTGACGCCGCGCACGCGGCAGCGTAATTGGGCGGCGATATCGACGGGCGAGGCGCCGGTCGTGGTCGGCGCGCGCTCGGCGCTGTTCCTGCCCTATGCGGATCTGGGGCTGATCATCGTCGATGAAGAGCACGATCAGGCCTACAAGCAGGATGAGGGCGCGCATTATCACGCCCGCGACATGGCGGTGGTGCGCGCGCATATCGCAAAAATCCCGATCGTGCTTGCGTCCGCGACGCCGTCGGTCGAGAGCGAGGTCAACGCGCGCAAGGGCCGCTATCAGCGCGTCGCGCTGCCGTCGCGCTTCGGCGGCCAGCACATGCCGCATATCGAGGCGATTGATCTGCGCCGCGCGCCGCCGCCGCGAGGACGCTTCATCTCGCCGCCGCTCGCCGAGCAGATTCAGTTCGCGATCGAGAAACGCGAACAGGCGCTGCTGTTTCTCAACCGCCGTGGCTACGCGCCGCTGACATTATGCCGGGCCTGCGGACACCGTTTCGCCTGCACCATCTGCGACGCTTGGCTGGTGGATCACCGTTTTCGCCAGCGCCTGGTCTGCCACCATTGCGGCTTCTCGATGCCGCGTCCGAACATCTGCCCGCATTGCCAGGCCGAGGAATTGCTGGTCGCGGTCGGTCCCGGGGTCGAGCGCCTGCAGGAGGAGGCGGCTTCGCTGTTTCCGAATGCACGCACCATGGTGCTGTCGAGCGACCTGATCACCTCGATCGAGACCATGCGCAGCGAGCTGAACGAAATTGCGGAAGGTCGCGTCGACATTATCATCGGCACCCAACTGGTGGCGAAGGGACATAATTTTCCCCGGCTCAATCTGGTGGGCGTGGTCGATGCCGATCTCGGTCTCGGCAATGGCGATCCGCGCGCCGCCGAGCGGACGTTTCAACTGCTCAACCAGGTGATCGGCCGCGCCGGCCGCGAGCAGGGCCGCGGCGTTGGATATCTGCAGACCCACCAGCCCGAACATCCCGTGATGAAGGCACTGGTCGCAAGCGACCGCGAGGCGTTCTACGCCAGCGAGATCGAGGCGCGCGAACGTGCCGGCTATCCGCCATTCGGCCGGCTGGCGAGCCTGATCATTTCGGCGGGCGATCGGCCGACCGCGGAGGGTTTTGCGCGAAAGCTCGCCGCCATCGCGCCGATCGACGAGCGCATCCAGGTGCTTGGGCCCGCCGAAGCGCCGCTTGCGGTCATCAAGGGCCGCTACCGGTTTCGTCTGCTCGTGAAATCGCTGCGCAATGTCGACCTGTCGCAATATCTGCGCGAATGGCTCGCCGCCGGACCCAAGACCAAGGGCAATCTCAAGCTCGAGGTAGATGTCGACCCGCAGAGTTTCTTGTAGCTCTGCATCGAAAAGCTGCGGGAGAGAGTTTTCGAAACAGAAAAGGCCTGCCGTCATTTGCGACGGCAGGCCTTTGTCGGCGCGGATAAGGCCCGCGATTTCGTCTTACGAAACGACCTCGGCGGTGACGTGGCCGACGCCGGCGCCGGTCAGGCCGATGGCGCGCGCTGCGCCCTTCGAGAGGTCGAGCACGCGTCCCCGAATGAAGGGGCCACGGTCATTGATCGTGACGACCACGCTCTGGCCGCGGTGGGTGACCCGCAGCTTGGTGCCGAACGGCAGCGAACGGTGGGCCGCCGTCATGGCGTTCTGATTGAAGCGCTGGCCGGAGGCGGTCTTGCTGCCGGACTCATTGCCGTAGAATGAGGCCTTGCCCGCGAAGGCGTGTCCGGAGCCGATCGCGGCATTGGCGTTTCGCCAATCGCTCTTGGCGGCATGGCTGGCGTGGTGGCGGTGTTTCGACTTCGCCGCCGCCTCGCTAACGGTGCCGCCGACCAGCAGGGTTGCAGCGATCAGAGCAAACGCCGTGCGCGACCGGATTCCCGCCACCGCCTTATTGGTATTCAACATCAACTAGTCCCTCAAATAGTATTGCCACATAAGTGGCAAGTGGAACCCCCGTCCCAGTTTCAGTGGTGCCGTTTGGTGGCGCAATGCGGCATGAATTGGGCAGTAGATCGGGTTTGTCGCCGCCTGACATATCTTGTATCCGATATCAACTAATCACGGGATGTTCCGTAATCTTGTAGTTTAACGGAATTTTAACGAACTGAATACATTGCATTACTGTCGAATACAGTCGTCGTCGACGACGGCAAGGTTTCGGCAAGTAATCCTTGAATGAAGCGAAACGGCACAGATCGTTCCTGCCGCCTCCGCTCATGGCCGCTATGCAAACGCTGTCGGAACAAAATCAGGGGCTGGAATCCGGAGCGGGCCGCAGCCGGCGGGGCCGGACGAATCGCGGGGCGCGGCGGGGCGTCATCAAACGAGATGGAGCGCTGGAGAGAATTGTCGTGCGACAAGGCATCGCCTGCACGCGCCGTCATGTTGCACGTGCGCGCTCGCTATGTTAGCAAAGCCGCGATTTTAACGACCAGACACCTCGCGTGCCGGTCGAAAATCGAAGTCCCGCTTGAATTCCAAGGGCTTGGATCGCTAGGCGCCGCTACCTGTGGCGACGGTTTTTCCCTTGCGAGTTTGACAGCTGAAAAGAGCGAGTCTGTGGCTGCTGAAGATCCGTCCGTTTCGGGAGTGTCCGGCCGTTATGCTACGGCCTTGTTCGAGTTGGCGCGCGATGAAAAATCCGTCGATGCTGTAAAAGCCGATCTCGAGAAATTCGAGGCCATGCTGGCCGAGAGCGCCGATCTGAAGCGCCTCGTCCGCAGCCCGGTTTTCTCGGCGGATGCGCAGTCGAAAGCGCTCGCCGCGGTGCTGGACAAGGCCGGCATTGCCGGCACGTCCGCCAAATTCCTAAAGGTCCTTACCGCCAATCGCCGGCTGTTCGCTGTGGCCGACGTGATCCGCGCCTTCCGTGCGCTGGTGGCGAAGTTCAAGGGTGAGGCGACTGCCGACGTGACCGTCGCCGAACAGCTCAGTGAAAAGAATCTCGACGCGCTGAAGACCGCACTGAAGTCGGTGACGGGCAAGGACGTCGCGCTCAACGTGCAAGTCGATCCCTCCATCATTGGCGGCCTTGTGGTCAAGCTCGGCAGCCGCATGGTGGATAGCTCGCTCCGCACCAAACTCAATTCGATCAAGCACGCGATGAAAGAGGCAGGCTGATGGACATCCGCGCCGCGGAAATTTCCGCGATCCTGAAGGACCAGATCAAGAATTTCGGCCAGGAGGCCGAGGTTACCGAAGTCGGACAGGTGCTGTCCGTCGGTGACGGTATCGCCCGCGTCTACGGTCTGGACAACGTCCAGGCCGGTGAAATGGTCGAGTTCGAGAACGGCACCCGCGGCATGGCGCTGAACCTCGAAACCGACAACGTCGGCATCGTGATCTTCGGCGCCGACCGCGAGATCAAGGAAGGCCAGACGGTCAAGCGCACCCGCGCCATCGTGGACACGCCGGTCGGCAAGGGCCTGCTCGGCCGCGTGGTCGATGCGCTCGGCAATCCGATCGACGGCAAGGGGCCGATCCAGGCTACCGAACGCAAGCGCGTCGACGTCAAGGCGCCCGGCATCATTCCGCGCAAGTCGGTGAACGAGCCGATGGCGACCGGCCTCAAGGCGATCGATGCGCTGATCCCGGTTGGCCGCGGCCAGCGCGAGTTGATCATCGGCGACCGCCAGACCGGCAAGACCGCGATCGCGCTCGACACCATCCTGAACCAGAAGCCGCTCAACGCGCAGCCGGACGAGAACATCAAGCTGTATTGCGTCTACGTCGCGATCGGCCAGAAGCGTTCGACCGTTGCGCAGTTCGTGAAGGTGCTCGAAGAGCAGGGCGCGCTGGAATACTCGATCATCGTCGCGGCCACCGCGTCCGATCCGGCGCCGATGCAGTATATCGCGCCGTTCACCGCCTGCACCATGGGTGAGTATTTCCGCGACAACGGCATGCACGCCGTCATCATCTATGACGATTTGTCCAAGCAGGCCGTCGCCTACCGCCAGATGTCGCTGCTGCTGCGCCGTCCGCCGGGCCGCGAGGCCTATCCGGGCGACGTGTTCTACCTGCATTCGCGCCTGCTCGAGCGCGCCGCCAAGCTCAGCAAGGACCACGGCTCGGGCTCGCTGACCGCGCTGCCGGTCATCGAAACCCAGGCCAACGACGTGTCGGCCTACATTCCGACCAACGTGATTTCGATCACCGACGGCCAGATATTCCTGGAAACCGACCTGTTCTTCCAGGGCATCCGCCCGGCGGTGAACGTCGGTCTGTCGGTGTCGCGCGTCGGATCGTCGGCGCAGACCAAGGCGATGAAGAAGGTCGCCGGCAAGATCAAGGGCGAGCTGGCGCAGTACCGCGAGATGGCGGCGTTCGCGCAATTCGGCTCCGACCTCGACGCATCGACCCAGCGCCTGCTGAACCGTGGTTCGCGTCTGACCGAACTCCTCAAGCAGCCGCAGTTCTCGCCGCTGAAGATGGAAGAGCAGGTCTGCGTGATCTGGGCCGGCACCAACGGCTATCTCGATCCGCTTCCCGTCAGCAAGGTGCGCGCGTTCGAGGACGGTCTGCTGTCGCTGCTGCGTGGCAAGAACTCGGACATCCTCAACGGCATTCGCGACAGCCGCGATCTCTCCGACGATCTCGCCGGCAAGCTGAAGAGCGTGGTCGAAGGTTTTGCCAAGACGTTTGCTTGATGATTTGCCGTCGGGGCCCGACATCGGTCGGGCCCGGCGAAAGAGTGGCTTGCGGTTGGGCGCTGGACGCCGGATCGCCGGGGTGAACTGAGAATGGCTTCACTTAAAGACATGCGGGTCCGCATCGCCTCGACCAAGGCGACGCAAAAGATCACCAAGGCGATGCAGATGGTCGCGGCCTCCAAGCTGCGACGCGCGCAGACCGCCGCCGAGGCCGCGCGGCCCTACGCCGAAAAAATGGACGCGGTGATCTCCAACATCGCTACCGCCGCGGCTGCCTCGCCCGGTGCGCCGGCGCTGCTGGCCGGCACCGGCAAGGATCAGGTGCATCTGCTGCTGGTCTGCACCGGCGAGCGCGGCCTGTCGGGCGCTTTCAACTCGTCGATCGTGCGCCTTGCCCGCGAGCGCGCGCTGACGCTGATGAACCAGGGCAAAGAGGTCAAGATTTTCTGCGTCGGCCGCAAGGGCTACGAGCAGCTTCGGCGCACCTTCGAGCGGCAGATCATCGACCATGTCGACCTGCGCTCGGTGCGCCAGCTCGGCTTCGTCAATGCCGAGGGTATCGCCAGGAAGGTTCTGGCGCTGTTCGAGGCCGGCGAGTTCGACGTCTGTACCCTGTTCTATTCGCGCTTCAAATCCGTGATCTCGCAAATCCCGACCGCCCAGCAGGTGATCCCGCTGGTGACGGAAGCGCCGGCCGCCAATGCCGGCCCGTCGACGTCCTACGAATACGAGCCGGAAGAAGACGAGATCCTGACGCGCCTGCTGCCGCGCAATCTCGCGGTGCAGATCTTCCGTGCGCTGCTGGAAAACAATGCTTCGTTCTACGGCGCGCAGATGAGCGCGATGGACAACGCCACCCGCAACGCCGGCGACATGATCCGCAAGCAGACCCTGATTTACAACCGAACCCGTCAGGCCATGATCACCAAGGAGCTGATTGAAATCATCTCCGGCGCCGAGGCGATGTAACGGCGACAGGCACGATCAAACTGACGGTTGTCTAGAGATAGAATTCGAAGGAGAGAGTTTATGGCCACACCCGCCAACCAGACCGGACGCATCACGCAGGTCATCGGCGCCGTCGTCGACGTGCAGTTCGAGGGACATCTGCCCGCTATTCTGAACGCGATCGAAACCAGGAACGGCGGTAACCGTCTGGTGCTCGAAGTGGCGCAGCATCTCGGCGAATCCACGGTGCGTACCATCGCGATGGACACCACCGAGGGTCTGGTCCGCGGTCAGGAAGTCACCGACACCGGCAACCCGATCATGGTGCCGGTCGGCGCCGGAACGCTTGGCCGCATCATCAACGTGATCGGCGAGCCGATCGACGAAGCCGGCCCGGTGACTTCGGAAGGCATGCGCGCCATCCATCAGGAAGCGCCGACCTATACCGACCAGTCGACCGAAGCCGAAATTCTCGTCACCGGCATCAAGGTGGTCGACCTGCTGGCGCCTTACGCCAAGGGCGGCAAGATCGGCCTGTTCGGCGGCGCCGGTGTCGGCAAGACCGTGCTGATCCAGGAACTGATCAACAACGTCGCCAAGGCCCACGGTGGCTACTCGGTGTTCGCCGGCGTCGGCGAGCGCACCCGCGAAGGCAACGACCTCTATCACGAGTTCATCGAATCCAAGGTCAACGCCGATCCGAAGAATCCCGATCCGAGCGTCAAATCCAAATGCGCTCTGGTGTTCGGCCAGATGAACGAACCTCCGGGCGCCCGCGCCCGCGTCGGCCTCACCGGTCTGACCGTCGCCGAGCACTTCCGCGACCAGGGCCAGGACGTGCTGTTCTTCGTCGACAACATCTTCCGCTTCACCCAGGCAGGTTCCGAAGTGTCGGCGCTGCTCGGCCGTATTCCTTCCGCCGTGGGTTACCAGCCGACGCTCGCCACCGACATGGGCGCGCTGCAGGAGCGCATCACCACCACCAACAAGGGTTCGATCACTTCGGTGCAGGCGATCTACGTGCCGGCCGACGACTTGACCGACCCGGCGCCCGCAACCTCGTTCGCGCATTTGGACGCCACCACGGTGCTGAACCGCGCGATCTCGGAAAAGGGCATCTATCCGGCGGTGGATCCGCTCGAACTCGACCTCGCGCATGCTCTCGCCGCTCGTCGTCGGTGAGGATCACTACAACACCGCGCGCATGGTTCAGCAGGTGCTGCAGAAGTACAAGTCGCTGCAGGACATCATCGCCATTCTCGGCATGGACGAACTGTCCGAAGAGGACAAGATTGCGGTTGCCCGTGCCCGCAAGATCGAGCGCTTCCTGTCGCAGCCGTTCCACGTCGCCGAAGTGTTCACGGGTTCGCCCGGCAAGTTCGTCGACCTCGCCGACACCATCAAGGGCTTCCGCGGCCTCTGCGAAGGCAAGTACGACCATCTGCCGGAAGCGGCGTTCTACATGGTCGGCACCATCGAGGAAGCCATCGAGAAGGGCAAGAAGCTCGCGGCTGAAGCAGCCTAAGTTTGAAGTCGTCATTGCCGGGCTTGACCCGGCAATCCATCGATTGAAATGTTTGCTTGATGGACCCGCGGGTCAAGCCCGCGGGTGACAGCGGAAGAGAACGGAAAGACCATGGCCACCTTTCACTTCGATCTCGTCTCTCCCGAAAAGCTCGCCTTCTCCGGCGAGGTCGATCAGGTTGACGTTCCCGGCCTGGAAGGCGATTTCGGCGTGCTGGCCGGACATGCTCCGATCGTGGCTGCGATCCGTCCCGGCATCCTGACCATTACGGCGGGTGGCACCCATCAGAAGGTCATCGTGCTCGGCGGTCTTGCCGAAATGTCGGAAAAGGGCCTCACCGTGCTCGCCGACGTCGCGACCTCGACCGAAGACCTTGACCGCGCGCAGTTTGCCGACACCATCGCCGAGATGGAAGCCAAGCTCGCCGAGCATGAAGGCTCCGAACTCGATAACGCTATCGCGCGACTGGACCACTTCAAGAGCATCCAGCACGATCTCAGTGCGACGGCCATGCACTAGGCCCCGGGGCACCGCTCCGGGGCGTATTGACGGCCCGATCCAAGTCAGCGCTCGTCACTCCGTGACGGGCGCTGTGTGTTTTCGATAGTGTTATGCGCGGGGCAGACAGAGCACCATCTCCCGAAACCGGCGAGGCCCGTTCTTGGTCGGGCCAAATTAGCCGGCCATCCAGCGCGCCATCATGCCGAAGGCATCAGGTCGACTGTCGCCTCGGAAAGGAGCGCTGCTTGGTCTCCGGCGGCGTGACCGCCGGTGCGTCACCCTTGCTGACCTTTCGCGCGGCTTGCGGGTCGGTCGGAAGTCGGCCGATGGCCAGCAGCATGAACAAATTCCGGTAGCCTTGGTACCGGGCAGCCGGACGGCTGCGTTCCCGTCCACGCATCATAAGCCTGCCGGACTCGTCGTGGAGCCGCCATTCCCAGTTCCGGCGGCGCTTGATCACCATAACATGCATCATGTCCGGCAAACTAGGACGATGCCGGCGAATTATGTCAAGCGTGTCGTTCTTAAACAATTCGAAACAGTTTCGGCTGGCGAAACAAAGCCGCCGGCCCGGTGCGTTGCCGGCACGAAGCACGAGTGCGGAGAAAATTATGCTCCACCAGGATCGACCACGACAGTTCGATGGCCGCTCACTCTAACCGGCGAATGATGCGAACTGTCGCGCCACGGCCCGGTAGACGTCGCGCCGGAACGGCACCACGAGGTCGGCGACGCGGTCGAGTCTCTCCCATCGCCAGGAAATCGAATTCGGCCGGCTGGCCGTTGCGCGGCGTCAGCGGATCGATTTCGTCATCGCGGCCGGTGAAGCGCAGGGCGAACCACTTTTGGCGCTGGCCGCGGAATTTGGCGAGGCGGTGGCCAGATGGCCCGTCGTAGGCTGGAAACTCGTACGTCATCCAGTCTGTTTCGCCGAGATGTTCGGCGGTGGCCACGCCAGTCTCTTCCCAGAGCTCGCGCATCACGGCATCGCGCGGGTTCTCATCGGCATCGATGCCGCCCTGGGGCATCTGCCACTCAAGGCCGGGCAGAATGATTTCCGGACCGTCGTCGCGGAAGCGGCGGCCGATCAGCACGTGACCTGCATGGTTGAACAGTGCGATGCCCACGTTGGGCCGGTAGGGCTTGTCAGACATGATCGTCGTCATTCCGGGGCGCGAAGCGAACCCGGAATCCCGAGCTGCCGGGTGCGGCGCCTTGCGTCGCCCCGGAATGACCAGCCGCTAACACAAACCGGCATACTATCCACCCGCGAGATTGGAGAATTCCTTCACCACCCGCTCATAGACCGGTCGCTTGAACGGGACGATCAGGTTCGGCAGATTCTGCATCGGCTCCCATCGCCAGCTGATGAATTCCGCCTTGTGCCCGCCGCCGGGGCTGGCGACGTTGATCTCGGCGTCCTTGCCGGTGAAGCGTACGGCGAACCATTTCTGCCGTTGTCCGCGGTAGCGGCCCTTCCAGGCGCGGCCTGCCACGGTGCGCGGAATGTCATAGATCAGCCAGTCCGTGACCTCGCCGAGCTTCTCCACCGAGCGCACGCTGGTTTCCTCATAGAGCTCGCGCTTGGCCGCCTCCCAGGTGTCTTCGCCTGGATCGACCCCGCCTTGCGGCATCTGCCAGACATGGGTGTCATCGACATGCTCGATGCCGCCGGCGCGGCGGCCGATGAAGACGAGCCCCGCCGCGTTGATCAGCATCATGCCGACGCAGGTCCGGTAGGGCAGGTCTTCGTAGCGCGCCATTCCGTCAGGACTCCATCGCCCGCGATCGGACGGGCCGGCGCTGTCCGCACGTCCGGATTGGCGCCATCAGGTTGATCTTCTAGAGCGTTTTCCGGCGAAGTGGAAAGCGGTTCGCGCAATCGGAACGGAAAAGGCTCTAGCTTGATTTTGATTTCAGCATCGCCGTTGTCAATGGCACAAGCATGATGCCGCGATTGTCGAGCGTTTTGATCCAGGCCGCAATCCGCTCGATCGAAACCGGCAACGCCGAGGCGACGCCGACCGCCAGCCCGCGCTCCTTTGCCAGCGTCTCCAGCTTGACCAGCGTCCGGTCGATTTCCGCCGAGGTCGGTACCGCATCGATGGTAAAATCGGCCTTGGCAAAGGGCATCGCTTGCGCCCCCGTCAGGGCGGCGGCCGCGCTGCGCGAGGAGGAGCCGTCGTCGAGATAGCCGAGGCCGCGCTTGGCCGCCTCGCGGATGATCGGCTGCATCACGGGTTCGGTGGCTGTGAAGCGCGCACCCATGAAGTTTGCGATCCCGGCATAGCCCTGGAACCGGCTCAGGTGCCAGTGCAGGCGGTCGATGTTCTGCTCGGGGGTCAACGTGGTGAGCAGCGTTTGCGGGCCCGGATCGTTGTCGGGGTAGTCGAACGGCTCCATCGGAACCTGCAGCAGGATCTCGTGGCGCTGCGCGCGCGCCCGCTCGGCGAGCCGGGCGGGATCAGCGCCATAGGGCGTGAATGCCAGCGTCACGGCCGGCGGCAACTTCATGATGGCGTCCGTGGTCTTGGCGGCGCCGACGCCGAGGCCGCCGACGACGATGGCTACGACCGGCATTCGGGCTGCCTTGATGCGGTCGGCGTCCGCCGCATAGATCGTGAAAGGCTTCAGCCCGTCGGCGATGACAGGGATCATGCCGTAGCGGGACTTCTCCAGTAGACGCTGATCGATGCCGGCCATCGCCATCGCCGGCGCGGTCTGCGTCGCGCCCTTGTCGCCGCCGGCGTCGGTGCCGATCACGACATCCTGACGCTTGCCGCTGGAGCCGTCGATGATGGTGACGGTCTTGTCGCCCGGCGCGGGCTGCCTGACAGCGGATTTTGCGGCTTGCTCGCTGGGACCGGGGATGGGGCCAGGGGCCGCTGCCGATTGGGTTTCGCCCGCGGCCGGCTGGCGCAGGGCGACGCGGGCAACCGGCTCGCCGCCCAGCGGGTTGTCGGTGAACAACGCCACGGTCCCGAAGGCGACGAGGAACAGCCCGAGCAGCACAGCCAGGGCCTGCATCGCGGTGAACGGCAGCCGAAACCGGCGCTTCCTGCGCCCCGCTTTCTGCCCGAGCGGCGTGCTCAGTTCGTCGGCCGTTTCTGTCATGGGTCTCCCCAAATCAACGCAGCCGACGATACCACGGTGGGCCGGGTTCGCTCGCCTCCCTGCGCGAACGGGTCCCTCGAGCGACGGCGGCCCCCAGCCGTCACCAAAGGACGCCGCAACAAGAAAGGGCGACCCGAGGGCCGCCCTTTTTTACGATGATTGTTGGATCGCGATCAGTTCGCCGCCTTGGTGGCCGGCTTGTCGATCGCCGCCTTGTCGCCGGTCGCGGCGGGGGCTGTAGCGGTGGACTTGATGCCATGCAGCAGGTCGGCCGCCGTCTTCAGCGCCTTGTCGTCCTTGGCGTCCGGCGGGACATAGGATTGCGAACCGGTCTTCTCGTCGCCATCCGATTTCAGATGGCCGCGCAGCGAGGCTTCGCCCTTGGTGTCGGTCCGCGCCTTCAACTCGTCCGGCACGTCCTGCAGCACCTCGATGTCAGGCACGATGCCCTTGGCCTGGATCGACTTGCCCGACGGCGTGTAGTAGCGCGCGGTGGTGAGACGTAGCGCGCCGTTGCCGCTTCCGAGCGGAATGATGGTCTGCACCGAACCCTTGCCGAACGAACGGGTGCCGACCAGCGTGGCGCGCTTGTGGTCCTGCAGCGCGCCGGCGACGATTTCGGACGCCGAAGCCGAGCCGCCATTGACCAGTACGATGACCGGCTTGCCCTTGGTCAGGTCGCCCGAATGCGCGGCGCGGCGCTGGGTTTCCTCGGCATTGCGGCCGCGGGTCGAAACGATTTCGCCACGCTCCAGGAAAGCATCGGAAACGGTGACCGCTTCCTCCAGCAGACCGCCGGGATTGTTCCGCAGGTCGATGATGTAGCCCTTCAGCTTGTCGCCGATCTGGTTCGACAGATTGGTGATCTCGCGCTTCAGGCCTTCGGTGGTCTGTTCGTTGAACGTGGTGATGCGGATATAGGCGATGTCGTCCTGCTCGACGCGGGCACGGACCGAACGGACGCGAATGTTGTCGCGCACCAGCGTGACTTCGATCGGGTTGTCCTGGCCCTTGCGAATGATCTTCAGCCGGATCTTGGTGTTGACCGGGCCGCGCATCTTCTCGACGGCCTGGTTGAGGGTCAGGCCCTGCACCGCTTCGTCGTCCAGATTGGTGATGATGTCGTTGGCCATGATGCCGGCTTTCGAGGCCGGGGTGTCGTCGATTGGCGAGACGACCTTGATCAGCCCGTCTTCCATCGTGACTTCGATGCCGAGGCCGCCGAACTCACCGCGGGTCTGCACCTGCATGTCGCGGAAGCTCTTGGCGTCCATGTAGCTGGAGTGCGGATCGAGGCCCGTGAGCATGCCCGATATCGCCGATTCGACCAGCTTGCTGTCGTCGGGCTTCTCGACATAGTCGCTGCGCACCCGCTCGAACACATCGCCGAACAGATTGAGCTGGCGGTAGGTGTCCGAGGTGGCCGCTCGCGCACTCGATCCCATCAGCACGGAGCGGGGCTGGGTGACGAAGAGCGTCAAAGCCGCACCGGTGGCGGCGCTGAGAAGAATTACAGAAGTCTTGCGCATCATCCGCGAACCTTTTCGCCTTCGTTAGCGGCCCACCATGGGCCTGAGTCGATTGGAGTGCCTTCTTTACGGAACTCGACATACAGCACCGGCTGGCTCGCGGTCGTTGCGAGAATGGATGCGACCTGGGATGTCGAACCCATGGTCGCGACCGGCTCTCCCGTAAGTACAAACTGGCCGATGTTTACCGAAATGCGCTCCATCCCGGCGATCAGGACATGATACCCGCCCCCGGCATTGAGGATCAAGAGTTGTCCGTAGCTGCGGAAGGGTCCAGCGTAAACAACCCAGCCGTCACACGGGGTTGTGACCTGAGAGCCGGCCCGGGTGGCCAAAGAAATGCCTTTTTCTACGCCACCCGCGCCGTCGGAACCGCCAAAATTGCGAATTTTGCGGCCATTGACCGGAAAGGCGAGCAGGCCCCTGGCCGAGGCGAATGCGATCGCCGGGCTCAGGCGGGCGGGGTCCTTCAGCGCCGCCATATTGGGTTTACCGTTCGGCGCTGCCGGGGCACCCTGCAGGCTCGCGGTTGCCGCCGCCTTGGCCGCGCTCTTGATATCCAGTTCCATTTTGGCAATCAGGCCCTGCAGACTGTCGACCTGCCGGGACAGGGTGATGGCGCGGGCGCCTTCGGCCTCCATGTCCTTTTCGATCGCGCTCTGCTTGCGTTGCCGCTCTTCGACCAGCGCGGCCATCCTGACCTGATCGTCTCTCAGCCGGTCGCGGTCGCGCGCCAGGATGTCGCGTTCGGTGGCGATGGCCTTGCGCACGTTCACGAGTTCGCCGAGGTCGCTGGCGAGTTTCTCCGCGCGCCCGCGCAGTTCCGGCACGACAGCCCCGAGCAGCATGGCGGTGCGTAGCGAACTCCAGCGCATCCTCGGGCCGGACCAGCAGCGCCGGCGGCGTCCGCCTGCCGGCGCGCTGCAAAGCCGCCAGCACCTCGACGATTTCGGTTTGGCGGGAGTCCAGCGAAGCGCGGATCTGCTGCTCTCGGTTGTCGAGCGGGCGCAGACGCCCTTCGGTCTCGCCGATGCGGATTTCCACGCCGCGCACTTGGGCGGCGATGTCGATCAGTTGCTGATTGAGCTTGGAGCGGTCCTGTCCGATCGCGGCGATATCGGCCTTCAGCTTCTGCTGCAGTTCGGCCGCCTTGCGCTGCTCTTCGCGTGCAGCTTCCAGCTCCTGCTCCCGCTCCTTGAGCGTCTCGGGCGAAGCCGCAGCGGCCTGCTGGGCGGGCGCAGCCGGTTGGGCAGAAGCCGGCGCAAGCAATGTCACGACAAGGCATGCGCCAAGCAGCATGAAAGGAAGCGAGGCAGCCAACCTCCATCGCTGGCCGCGATCTGCGGTGTCTGGATGCGAAGGAATGTCGCGCGGCAGCTTCATCCGGTCTGTTCAGCATTCTCTGTCATCACACCGCCATCGACACAGCTTCGGCCTAGGCACGGTGATAGGGGTGGCCCGCCAGAATAGTGGCGGCCCGGTAGATCTGTTCAAGGAGCATGACGCGAACCATCTGGTGCGGCCAGGTTGCTGAGCCGAACGCGATACGCAGTTTAGCCTTGCGCTGCAAATCGGGCGAAAGTCCGTCCGCACCGCCGATCGTGAAAATAGTGCTGCTGATACCTTCGTCGCGCCAGCGGCCGAGATGCCGGGCGAAGTCAGCGCTGTCGATGCTCTTGCCGCGCTCGTCGAGGGCGACCAGCACGGATTTCTCCGGTATCGCCGCCGAGATCGCCGAGGCTTCCTCCGCGATCCGGGCGGCGGCGTCGCGCGCGCGGCTTTCCGGAATTTCATGAATCTCAAGGCCGCGAAAGCCGAGCTTGCGGCCGATGTCCTCGAAGCGCTCGCGGTAGCGCTCGGCCAGTTCCCGCTCCGGGCCCTGTTTCAGCCGGCCGATTGAGACCACGATCAGGCGCATGCGTTCTTTGTCAGGAGTGCATTTTCCACCGTGCGCGCTCACACGCGCGCAAGCAGACTACATGCGCCCCAGCCGATTCGCATCGGCTTCGAACTCAGACCGCCGTTGCCGCCGGGTTTTGCGTCCACAACCTTTCCAGATTGTAGAATTCGCGCACCTCGGGCCTGAATACGTGCACGACCACATCGCCGGAATCGATCAGTACCCAGTCGCAATTGGGCAAGCCCTCGACATGGATACCTTTGATGCCGTTTTCCTTCAGGGCTTTCGTGACGTTTTCCGCAATCGCGCCGACGTGCCGGTTGGCCCGGCCCGTGGTGACGATCATGTAATCGGAAAAGGCGGACTTGCCGCGAAGGTCGATGGTGACCGTTTCTTCCGCCTTCATATCGTCGAGGCGGGAGAGGATCATATTCAGCGTCTTGTCGGCGTCGGGTTGCGCCTTCAAGGCTGCGGTTTTCGTCGATGTTTTACGCGGGGTCTTGGCAGACTTACCAGAAGCCTTGCTAGCAGGGGTCTTGCCAGTTGCCTTCGGCAAAACAGACTTGGACAATACAGATGTGGCCAGGGACCATTCCTTTCACTGTATCGCGAACGCCGAATCCCGGCGCCCGCCGACCATATTAGGCATGTGGGGTTAATGGTTTCAATATTCCAGTGCGCCCCGCCTGCCGGTTACGATTCCACTGTCACTTCTTTGCCTTCCAGCTTCCGTCCGGGTTCCGGAGGCCTGTAGATGACAGATTCAGCTTCATGCCGGTCAGGAAGGCCCAGGCAGGGGCGTGCTGATCGGCCAGCCGGGCCGCCTGTTTCTCAGGCAAGCGATAGCGCGCCAGGGCCTGGGCGGCCGGGGCAGCAAGCGCCCTGAAACTCTGTGGCGGACGGTCAATCACAGCGATCGGCACCTCGGCCGCAATGCGCCGCCAGTCTTTCCACCGATGGAACTGCGCAAGGTTGTCGGCGCCCATGATCCAGACGAAGCGCACGCCGGAAACGCGGCGGCGCAAATGTGTGATGGTATCGACAGTGTAGCGAGTGCCGATGACAGCTTCGAGACAACTGATATCGATGCGCGGATCGTCGGCCACCGCCCTCGCGGCATCGGCGCGTTCGTGGAGCGTCCGTAATCCTCCGGTATCCTTGAGCGGATTGCCCGGCGACAGCAGCCACCAGACGCGGTCGAGCCTGAGCCGCTTGATGGCAAACTGGCTGATGGCGCGGTGCGCTGAGTGCGGCGGATTGAAGGATCCGCCGAGCAGGCCGACACGCATGCCGTTGCTGTGAAGCGGAATGGCCTGCGCGGCGGATGGCGATTGCGGCAACCGGGTCACCGCGCGCACGGAGTTCTGTTCACGGCCGCGTCTGCCCGGTGCCGTGAACACGATATTTGAAGCTCGTCAGCTGCTCGGCGCCAACCGGGCCGCGGGCGTGGAATTTGCCGGTGGCAATCCCGATCTCGGCGCCGAAGCCGAACTCGCCGCCGTCGGCGAACTGCGTCGAGGCGTTGTGCAGCACGATTGCGGAATCGACCTCGGAGAGGAATTTCTCGGCGGCCTTTGCATCCTCCGTTACGATCGCGTCGGTGTGGTGCGAGCCGTGATCGTGGATATGCGCGATCGCTGCGTCGACGCCGTCGACCACCCGCGCCGCGATGATCGCGTCGAGATATTCGGTGTCCCAATCCTCGTCGGAGGCGGGCTTCACGCGCGCGTCGATCTTCTGCACGGCCTCGTCGCCGCGCACCTCGCAGCCGGCGTCGATCAGCATGCCGACCAGCGGCTTCAGGCTGGTCGCGGCGCCCGCGCGATCGACCAGCAGCGTCTCGGCGGCGCCGCAGACGCCGGTCCGGCGCATCTTGGCGTTCAGCACGATCGATTTCGCCATGTCGAGATTGGCGGTGCGATCGACATAGACGTGATTGACGCCCTCCAAATGCGCGAACACGGGCACGCGGGCTTCCGCTTCGACCCGCGCGACCAGGCTCTTGCCGCCGCGCGGCACGATCACGTCGATGCCGCCGTTCAGGCCCGAGAGCATCAGCCCGACGGCCGCACGGTCGCGCGTCGGTACCAGTGTGATCGCGGCTTCGGGCAACCCAGCCTCGCGAAGGCCCTGTACCAGGCAGTCGTGGATCGCCCGGCAGGAGCGGAAACTGTCGGAGCCGCCGCGCAGGATCACGGCGTTGCCGGATTTCAGGCAAAGCACGCCAGCATCGGCTGCGACGTTGGGGCGGCTCTCGAAGATCACGCCGATCACGCCGAGCGGCACGCGCACGCGCTCGATCGTCATGCCGTTCGGCCGCTGCCAGCTTTCGGTGACAGTCCCGACCGGATCCGGAATCTGGCGGACGGTGGCGACGCCGTCAGCCATCGCATCGACGCGCGCCGGCGTCAGCGCCAGGCGGTCGATGAAGGCCGACGTCGCGCCTCCCGCGCGCACGTCCGCGACATCCTCGGCATTGGCCGCGAGGATCTTCGCCGCGTTGGCACGGATTGCCCGCTCGATCGCCGCAAGCGCCCGATCCTTCTGCTCCGGCGCCGCAAGCGCCAGCACCCGCGCCGCGGCGCGGGCCCGACCGGCGAGGTCGGTCATCAACGCGGGCAAATCGGCGGTGCCGTCGATAGCCTTCAGGGGGGCAGTCATATCGGGGGCTCTAATCCAGAGTTAAGGTCATATCCTAGCACGGAAATCCCGCGCCTTCGAGGTACGGAACCGGCATGGCTGGCTGGCGGTGCCGGTATTCGGTGACCAGGCCAATGGCCTGGTTGAGTGCCTACTTGGCCGGGACTGTCCCGGCCGGACCAATCACGAGGTCGTCGCGGTGGATCATCTCCGCCCGGCCGCTGATCCCCAAGATCACCATGACGTCCGGAGAGGAGCGGCCCTTGATCTTCTCGGCGTCCTCGACGTCGTAGGCCACCAGGCCGCGGCCGATTTCGTGGGTATCCGGGCCGCGCACCACCACGGCGTCGCCACGGGCGAACTGGCCGTCGACCCGGATCACGCCGGCCGGCAGCAGGCTTTTGCCCGCACGCAGCGCGGCGACGGCGCCGGCATCGATGGTCAACGTGCCCTTCGGCTCCAGCGAGCCCGCGATCCAGCGTTTGCGCGCGGTGACGGGGTTGGCCGGCGTCAGGAACCAGGTGCAGCGCCCGCCGTCCGATATCGCCTGCAGCGGATGCTCGATCTTGCCCGATGCGATCAGCATGTGCGTACCTGAGGTGGTCGCGATCTTCGCCGCCTCGATCTTGGTGAACATGCCCCCGCGCGACAGTTCGGATTCGGCCGCGCCCGCCATCGCCTCGATTTCCGAGGTGACGGATTCGACGATCGGAATCAGTTTCGCGTTTGGATTGGCGCCCGGTGGCGCGTCGTAAAGCCCGTCGATATCCGACAGCAGGACCAGGAGATCGGCGCTCGCCATGGTGGCGACGCGCGCGGCGAGCCTGTCATTGTCGCCATAGCGGATTTCGTTGGTGGCGACCGTGTCGTTCTCGTTGATGACGGGCACCGCGCGCCATTCCAGCAATTTGGCGATGGTCGAGCGCGCGTTGAGATAGCGGCGGCGCTCCTCGGTATCCTGCAAGGTCACCAGGATCTGTCCGGCGCCGATGCCGTGAGCGCCAAGCACTTCCGACCAGATCCGCGCCAGCGCAATCTGTCCGACCGCAGCCGCGCCCTGGCTCTCTTCGAGCTTGAGCGGGCCGCGCGGCAGCTTGAGCCGGCTGCGGCCAAGCGCGATCGAGCCTGACGAGACCACCAGAACGTCGCGACCCTCGCCATGCAGCTTGGCGATATCGGCCGCCAGCGCCGCGAGCCACGCAGAGCGGACTTCGCCGGCAGCCTGATCGATCAGGAGCGAGGAGCCGACCTTGACGACGATGCGGCGGAAATTTTTGAGCGCGGGGCGTTTCATGGCTACGGTCGAATGTGATCGATGGTCGGAAGCAATACGCGCCGGGTTCCGTATTTGGAAGTGGCGCGCCGGCGGGAAGGCGAAGTTTGCGTCAGCCCTGCGGCGTCGCCGGCGCCCACGGCTCTGCCTGGCCGCCCTTGGCCTTCAGCGAGACCGGGGCTTCGCCGATTACCTCGACCAGCGCCTTGAGCGCTTCCGGCACGCCTTCGCCGGTCGCGGCCGACAGCAGCAGCGGCGTCTTTTTCGCCGCGCGCTTCAGCCGATCCTTCTGCTTCTTCAATTCGTCGGGTGCGACCGCGTCGATCTTGTTCAGTGCCACGATCTCGATCTTGTCGGCGAGATGGCCTTCATAGGCCTCGAGCTCGGTCCGCACCGTCTTGTAGGCCTTGCCGGCATGCTCGCAGGTGGCATCGACCAGGTGCAGCAGCACACGGCAGCGCTCGACATGACCGAGAAACCGGTCGCCGAGGCCTGCGCCCTCATGCGCGCCCTCGATCAGGCCGGGAATGTCGGCGAGCACGAATTCGCGGCCCTGTGCGTTCACGACGCCGAGTTGCGGATGCAGCGTGGTGAAGGGATAGTCCGCGATCTTCGGTTTTGCCGCGCTGACGACGGAGAGGAACGTCGATTTGCCGGCATTGGGCAGGCCGACGAGGCCGGCGTCAGCAATCAGCTTCAGCCGCAGCCAGATCCAGCGCTCCTCGCCTTCCTGGCCGGGATTGGCATTGCGCGGCGTGCGGTTGGTCGAGGATTTGAAATGCGCGTTGCCGAACCCGCCATTGCCGCCCGTCGCCAGCACGAACTTTTCGCCGAGCTCGGTGAAGTCGTGGATCAGCGTCTCGCGGTCCTCGTCGAAAATCTGTGTGCCGACCGGCACCTTCAGCACGATCGACTTGCCGTTGGCGCCATGGCGGTCCTTGCCCATGCCATTGGTGCCCTTCTGCGCCTTGAAGTGCTGCTGATAGCGATAGTCGATCAGCGTATTCAGCCCGTCGGCGACCTCGATGATGACGTCGCCGCCGCGGCCGCCATTGCCGCCGGAAGGTCCACCGAACTCGATGAACTTTTCGCGCCGGAATGCCACGCAGCCATTTCCGCCGTCGCCGGAGCGGATATAGACCTTCGCCTCGTCAAGGAATTTCATGATTTGTACTAGTTAGGGCAGGGGACCCCGTGCGGCAACCCTCATGGCCCGCAACATTGACGAAAAGCCTTAATTTTCGGGCCTTTCCGGAGGCGCATGGGCTCCGATGCAAACCTATGCCGGGCGGCGCCGGACCAGGAATTTCTGGGTGCCTTCGAGTACCAGTTCCTTGCGCTGATTGAACACGGTCGAGCGCAGCGTCACCACGCCGGTGGTGCGGCCGGGGACGAGCTCGGTCACTTCGAGAGCGGGATAGATGGTGTCACCGGCATAGACCGGTTTGAGGAACCGGCTCGATTGTTCGAGAAAGCCGATCAGGGATTCTTCGACCACGTAGGGGAACAAGCCTGCGCCCGGCGCGGTATGAACCAGCGTCTGGAAGCCATGGGCGAGCAGGTCGGGCATGCCGCGGGCACGGCAATATTCGACGTCATAATGGATCGGATGGGTGTCGCCGCTCGCGGTCTGGAACGCGGCGAAAACTGCCGAGGTCTGGGTCCGGCTCGGGATCACGAAACGCTCGCCGACGACGAAGTCTTCGAACCAGCGCTGTTCGCCGACCATGCGATGTGAAGCGGGGTCGAAGTTCGGTCATGAGGGATTCCTGCGATGTGTTGACATTGGTCCGGAGCGTAGCGGTATCTCACCGCTCGGGCTGCGGCAATTCGTTCAATTCGTCGGGCTCGGGGTTGTCCCGGGCGTCCATGTCCTTAAAACAGCGACTCAAAGAGAGAAATTGCAGGAAGCGCCGGATTCCCGATGGGCCTGTTCGCCAAGATCTCGACCTATGACGAGCGTTCCGCGCGGCTGGCCGGCATCGGCCTGATGCTGCTGTCGATCTTCATGTTCTCGTTCGGCGATGCGCTCGGCAAGTTCATGGTCGCGACCTATTCGGTCGGGCAGTTGATGTGGCTGCGCGCCTGCGCGGCGTTGCTGGTGCTGTTGCCGATAATCTGGAAGCAGCGGGCCGAGTTCGGGCGCATCGAACGGCCATGGTTGCAACTGCTTCGCGTCCTGCTCTCGACACTCGAGGTCGCCGCCTTCTTTCTCGCCACCGTCTATCTGCCGCTCGCCGACGTCATCACCTACTATCTCGCCTCGCCGATCTTCGTGACGGCGCTGTCAGGCATCGTGCTCGGCGAGCGCGTCGGCTGGCGGCGCTGGACCGCGATCCTGATCGGGTTCTGCGGCGTGCTGATTGCGCTCCGGCCGTCTACGCAAACCGTAAGCTGGCCAGCGATGATCGCGCTCGGCGGCAGCCTGTCGTTTGCGTTCCTGATGTTGATCACGCGCTCGCTGCGGGCGACGCCTGACATCGTGCTGACGACGTCGCAATTCGGCGGCACGTTCCTGCTCGGCGCGCTGCTGTCGCCGATCGGCTGGGTGACGCCGTCGCTTGGCAGCTTGGCCCTGTTCGCGATAGCGGGCGTTACTTCAGTCGTTGCGCTGCTGTGCATCAACCGCTCGCTGAAACTGGCGCCGGCCAGCGTCGTGGTGCCGTATCAATATTCGATGATCGTGTGGGCGGTGATCTTCGGCTTCGTGGTGTGGGGCGATGTGCCGTCGCTCTCGACCCTGATCGGCGCGGCCATCATCATCGGCGCCGGCTTCTACATCTTCCTGCGCGAGCAGCAGCTCGGCCGCGAGGAAACGGTGGTCAATCCACCGGCGTAACTTGTCACCCTCCCCCTCCAGGGGAGGGTGCGAACTACCGCTCCCGTCGCGTCGAACTCCCCCAGTTCTTCAGCGATGACCAGACGCCGCGCGTGAGGCGGAAGCGGTCGACCGGGGTCGAGCATCCCAGCGCCTCGAAGCGATGCAGTTCGACGCCGCTCCACTGGAAGCCGCATTTTTCCAGGATGTTCCGCGAAGCGGGGTTGGCGACGCGGGCGCCGGAAACCAAGTGCTCGGCATCGAATTCCTCGAACACGAAATCGATCACAGCGCGCGCGGCTTCGGTGCCAAAACCCTGGCCCCAATGCTCGACGCCGAGCCAGTAGCCGAGCTCCGGCGCATCCGGCTCGCTCCAGTCGATGCCGGTCATGCCGATCGGCGCGGTGTTCTTTTCGATCAGGAACGCGGTTTCGCGCCGGTCGGCCGCGAACGCACGGACGAATTCGACGGCGTGATCCTGCAGATAGGGATGTGGCAGGCGGCGGGTGTTTTCCGCAATCCGGCGATCATTGGCGAGGCGCGTAATCGCGGTTACGTCCGCGAGCGTCGGACGGCGCAACGTCAGCCGTTCGGTCTCGAGGACGCAGCTACTTGACTGTCGCAAGGCCGGGGTGGGGATATCCTGCAGCATGTCGGGCTCCATGAAGGCAGCTCTTGGATTATTGCGCGTGTCCTGGCGGCACACGCGCAATAAAAAAGGGAGGCCGGTTTCCCGCCTCCCCTGGAGCCCTTTTCGACTCCGCCGGTTCAACAGGACCCGGCGGACTCGATGTTGTCCACCGTCTATTCGGCCGCCTCCGCCATCGGGACTACCGATACGAAAGTGCGGCCGTTGGCTTTTGCGCGGAACTCGACATGACCTTCGACCTTGGCAAAGAGAGTATGGTCGGTGCCCATGCCGACATTAAGGCCGGGATGCCAGGTGGTGCCGCGCTGACGCACGATGATGTTGCCGGGAATCACGCGCTCGCCGCCAAAGGCCTTGACGCCAAGGCGCTTGCCCGCTGAATCGCGACCGTTTCGCGATGAACCGCCTGCTTTTTTGTGAGCCATGGCCCGTCTCCGACTTCTCTGATATTTCTAGATCAATTCCTTGACGGAATCATTTCACTTTTTCTCACGCCTCAATTTTTGATCGAGACGTATCACTTCTTGTCGCACTGGCCGCTACCGGCTGCCATCTTCGAGGTCGCCGGCGCCTCGTCGCCCTAGGCGGCGGGTGCTGCTGCGGCGGCCTTTTCCCGCTTCGGCCGCGGGCCGATCGAGGGCTTGGCGTTGTCGGTCAGGATCTCGGTGACGCGGAGCACCGTGATTTCGTCGCGATAGCCACGCTTGCGGCGCGAATTCTTGCGGCGGCGCTTCTTGAACGCGATCACCTTGGGGCCGCGCTTGTGGTCCAGCACCTCGGCCGCCACGGAAGCGCCTGCCACCGTCGGCATGCCCAGCACCGGCGTTTCACCGCCGACGACCAGAACTTCACCAAGCTGCACGATCGTGCCGACATCGCCGGCGATCTTGCCTACCTCGAGCACATCATCCGGAACGACGCGGTACTGCCGGCCGCCGGTTTTGATGACTGCGAACATCGTTTTATTCCTTCGTGTTCGATCCCGGCCTCGGACACATTCCCAGCAGGGCTGGTCCGGGTCGGCTTTTTGGTCAGTCGTTATGGGTACGATTTTCGCGCGGCAGGGGAGCAAACCCCCGGAATTCGCGCAAAAACAAGCGGCGCGAGAAATCCCGCGCCGGATGACGGGACTTATAGCCGCAGAACGCCGTGAGTCAAGGCAAATGGGATCAAAAACCGGCCCAAAAGGCAGGATTTCGGCCAAAAATGGCGAATGGAGTAGCGAATAGCGCGGCCTGATTTACCACTTTCCATTCGCTATTCACCACTCGCCACTCACGTCCCCATGAAACCAATGGGTTCCCCGGCCGTTGTCGCCAGCGAAAACCGCAGGGCAGGCAGGGGCACAATGGCAGAAGATATCGTCACCACCACCAATACGGGCATCGCCCACCACGGCGCCACTCGCCTGCCATCGGTCGAAGTCGACAGTTTCAACATCGAGCTCAAGGACGATGAAGGCTTTCTCGGCGATCGCGCCAGCAAGGGAGCTTTCCGCAACATCCTGGACGGCTTGCGCAAGCCGCTGAAGAAGAACGGCGACGATCCCCTGGGCAAGAAATCCACCGGCGAGATCGGCAAGAGCGAACTCGACGAGGCGCTGGTCAGTGACGATGTCGCCGCCGCCGCGCTGGTGCATGGCGCGATCGAGGAGTTCGCGCAGGAACTGGCCTATGTGACGCGGCGGTTCCTCAAGACCAAGGCATGGGCTGACACCGAGCGCATCGTGGTCGGCGGCGGCTTCCGCCAGAGCCGGGTCGGCGAGATCGCGATCGCCCGCACCGATCTCATCCTCAAGGCGGAGGATTTCGACGTCGACCTGGTGCCGATCCGCTTTCATCCCGATGAGGCCGGCCTGATCGGCGCGCTGCATCTGGCGCCGTCATGGATATTCGAGGCGCATGACAGCATCCTCGCGGTCGATATCGGCGGCACCAATATCCGTTGCGGCGTGGTGGAAACGCGCTCGAAGAAGACGCCGGACCTTTCAAAGGCGACGGTGTGGAAATCCGAACTGTGGCGGCACGCCGACGATGAGCCGACCCGCGAAGGCGCCGTGAAGCGGCTGGTCAAGATGCTGAAGGATCTGATCTCCAGCGCCGAAGCCGAAGGGCTGAAACTCGCGCCATTCATCGGCATCGCCTGTCCCGGCGTCATCAATGACGATGGCTCGATCGAGAAGGGCGCGCAGAATTTGCCGGGCAATTGGGAGAGCAGCAAATTCAATCTGCCTGCTAGCCTGGTGGATGCGATTCCGCAGATCGGCGACCACGACACCGCCGTGCTGATGCACAATGACGGCGTGGTGCAGGGCCTGTCCGAAGTGCCGTTCATGCAGGACGTGGAGCAGTGGGGCGTGCTGACCATCGGCACCGGTCTTGGCAATGCGCGCTTCACCAACCGCCGCAAGGAAAGCAGCAAGGCCGAGAAGAAGCCGAAGAAGGGCCGGGACTGATGCGTGACCGGCAGCATGGTCGCGGCCGCCGATAGCGCTTCGACATGCGCGAAGGGCCCGTATTCGGGCCGAAACCGGGTTCCTTCCAGCGGGGTAAGGTTGACTGGTTAGGTTAAAACCGGGTTCACGTTGCCGTTTCCGCGCGCGTTGTTACGGTCAAATCGTCGCTCCGGCTGACCGGCGAAGCCGCACTTCCCCGGCCAGGATTTCAAAGTAGCGGCACGGGACCGCCAGTGTTTTGTCGCGTCTGGCGGTCCCACCATTTTTCCGGATGTCGTTCTGTCCCGGTTTGACGCGAATTTCTCCGCCCGCGTCTTGTCTGCCCCGCCTTCCTCGCCTAGAACTCGCCCCGACCGCAGGCCGATTCCGGCCGGTCTTGGCGCCTGGAGAGGTGGCAGAGTGGTCGAATGCACCGCACTCGAAATGCGGCATAGGTGCAAGCCTATCGGGGGTTCGAATCCCTCCCTCTCCGCCATAATAAAACTGTCCGGCCCGAAGACATAGGTAACAGGTCGTACCTGAGACATGGGTGACAACCTCGTGCCGAACGGGTTGTCGAGGGTTGCAGGGTCACTCCACGCATTCATGGCGCGGGCCCATTATTGCTCGGCACGCGCATTCGCCGTCAACCCCGCGCGCCAAGGGCGCGCCCCTTCGGGCTTTGGGGGTTGACTGCTCATCGCGGCCAAGCAAGTGGCTGCCATGCCAAGAATGAGCAAGACTGCCTCTCGGTCAGAGCGGCGATGTCGTACCTGAGACATCGGTGACGGGCTTCGGGCCGAATGGGTTCTCGAGGGGTTGCAAGGTCTTTTGCTCCAGGTCGAAGTATCCCAGATCGTAGTGCATGAAGCTGATGAGCCAAATGCCCTCGTCGACTTCCTTGATGCCGAGCTTCTGTCCGGCCAGCACGGTCGAGATGTTGATCCTCTTGCGATGCAGGCAGAGCCGGCCGCAATGCGGTAACGACGACGTCACGATCGTGGAAGGGGTAGGTCAGGTCTGGCAAGCCGGCATAGACGCGCGTTGAGGCGGTGTAGAGCTCGGCAGGGCACTTCATGTCGAGCGCCTCGTGCGGTCTTTCCGTATTGAACTCGCGGACGAAGGCATCGAAGCGGTCCTGCTGCTGCAGGCTGTTGAAGCCCGGCGGTCGGGTCGCCTCTTTCTTGAGGGTCAGATGCATGCGCTCGTGGCGACCGTTCTGTTGCGGATGGCCCGGCTTGATGCGTTCGATCGCAATGCCGAGCCTGAGCCACCACACCGACAGCTTCGAGAGGTTGAACAAGGCATTGGGACTGGCAAAGGGCACGCCATTGTCGGAGCGGATGGCCAGCGGCAGACCGCGTTCGCGGAACAGCCGCTCGAAGGCGGTAATGGCAGGATCTTCGCGC
>CAWGLP010000007.1:0-310918 GCA_963823485.1 uncultured Alphaproteobacteria bacterium | reverse complement strand
CCGCATCGGCCATGCCTTCCTCGCGGACATCGCGCATGACGCGGTTCCCGTCGGCAAGATCGCGGACGGCGATATCGAAATCGGGCTCGGTAATCCTGCAAACGGTTCGACGGAATACGACAACGAACTGCTCGACGCGCACTTCATCGCCGGCGACGGCCGAGTCAACGAAAACATCGGCCTGACCGCTGTCCACCATGTCTTCCACGCCGAGCACAATCGTCTGGTCGAGCACACCAAGGCGGTCATTCTCGCCACCGGGGATAACGCGTTTATCCAGGAATGGCTGGTGGCCGGCGCGGTCATTGGCGATGGCGTCAGTGATCTGGAGTGGAATGGCGAGCGCCTGTTCCAGGCCGCGAAGTTCGGCACCGAGATGCAGTACCAGCATCTCGTGTTCGAGGAATTCGCGCGCAAGATCCAGCCGCAGATCAACCCGTTCGTCGTTCCCGACGGCTACGACGTCACGATCAATCCGTCGATCGTCGCCGAGTTCGCCCACGTGGTCTATCGTTTCGGTCACTCGATGCTGACCGAGACGATCGACCGTTTCGATCCGTCGTTCAACGCCGGCCATATCGGCTTGATCGAGGGCTTCCTCAATCCGTTCGAGTTCGACGAAGTCGGCGGCACCGCGCACGGCGTCACCGACGAAGTCGCCGCCGGCGCGATCATCCGCGGCATGACCCGGCAGGTCGGCAACGAGATCGACGAGTTCGTGACCAGCGCGCTCCGCAACAACCTGCTGGGCCTGCCGCTCGACCTCGCCACCATCAATCTGGCGCGTGGCCGCGATACCGGCGTGCCGTCGCTCAATGCGGCGCGGCGCGAGTTCTTCGAGGTGACCAACAGCGCCGCCGAACTCAAGCCCTACGAGAGCTGGGTCGAGTTCGCCGGCAACCTCAAGCACGAAGCCTCGATCATCAACTTCATCGCAGCGTATGGCAACCATGCGCTGATCACCGGCCAGACGACCATCGATGGCAAGCGTGACGCGGCACTGACCATCATCACCGGGCAATCTGTCGGCGGTCTTCGCGGTTCCGCCGGATGCCGAGGACTTCCTCAACGGCACGGGCGCTTACGGGGCCGGCAACGCCCTCGGTGGCCTGGAGAACGTCGATCTGTGGATCGGCGGCCTGGCCGAGAAGATCCTGCCGTTCGGCGGCATGCTCGGCTCGACCTTCAATTTCGTATTCGAGGTGTCGCTCGAGCAACTCCAGAACGGCGACCGCTTCTACTATCTGCAGCGGCTCGATGGCCTGCATCTGTTCGGCGAGATGGAGGCGAACTCCTTCGCCGCCATGATCATGCGCAACACCGACGCCACGCATCTGCCATCGGATGTGTTCTCGGTTCCCGGCCTGATCCTCGAGATCGACCGCACCAAGCAATACAATCCGGATCTCGGAGAGGATGCCGGTGCGGATGGTATCCTGCAAGACGATCCCAACACGGTGGACGTCGATGAGAGCGCCGACAACCTCGGCAACGATCCGACCGGCGGCGGAATCCTGACCCCGGTGGTCATTCGTAACAACCCGGCCACACTGGGCCCGGACACCAACTACCTGCGCTACACAGGCGACCAGCACGTCGTGCTCGGCGGCACCGCCGGGAACGATATCCTGATCGCCAGCGAAGGCGACGACACGCTGCATGGCGATGGCGGCAACGATTACCTCGAGGGTGGCGCCGGCAACGACGTCCATAATGGCGGCGACGGCGACGACATCATCAAGGATCTCGGCGGCGACGACAACATCAAGGGCGGCGCCGGCAACGACGTCATCAACTCGGGACCGGGTCTGGATCTCGTCCTCGGCGGCTCCGGCAAGGACTTCGTGTTCCTCGGCAACGATGCCGGTGGCGAAGTGTTTGGCGGCGAGGGTGACGACTTCATCTACGGTAACAAGAATGCCGAGCGCCTGCTGGGCAATGAGGGCAACGACTGGCTCGAGACCGGCACCTTCGATGGCGCACCGGGCGACAATTTCGACGAAATCTTCGCGCGCGACGGCGTCGTCGGACACGACGTGTTCCTCGGCGATGGTGGCTTCGACGAATTCATCGGGGAGGGCGGCGACGACATCATGGTCGGCAGCCCCGGCCGCGGAAAAATGGCCGGCATGTCCGGCTGGGACTGGATGACCTACAAGGACAACACCTTTGGCGTCGATGCCGATCTGACGCGCGGCATCGTGTTCGATGAGTTCCCGAACCCTCCGGTGAACGGTACGCTCGACGCCTACGAGTTGATCGAAGGTGTGTCGGGTTCGAAGTTCAACGATATCCTGACGGGTTCCGATACCCTGGCCGCGGACCGCCTTCCGTCAGCTCAGGGCGGCTCGGAAGGCTTCACCGGCAGCGTCGCCACCGCGCAGAGCATTGCCCTCGTCGCGGGCCTGCAAGCGCTCCTGGGCGCAGGCGTTACCTCGTACTCCGCGGGTGACATCCTCCTCGGCGGCGACGGCAGCGACAGAATCACGGGCCGCGCGCGGCGATGACATCATCGACGGCGACAAGTGGCTCGACGTCTACATCAGCGTCCGCGATCCGAACGACCGACAACGTCGAGATCGGGTCGGCACAACAGCATGACGACGCTCGCCGCCGCCATGTTCGCCGGTACGATCAATCCGGGTCAGCTCGAGATCGTGCGCGAGATCCTGTCCACGGGCGACGCGGTGGCAGACATCGATACCGCGGTGTTCTCGGATGTCAGCACGAATTACAGCTTCTCGACAACCGCCGACGGCAGGTTAGTCGTGTCGCACGCCATTGAAGATGGAACGGACGGCACCGACACGCTCTCCGGCATCGAGCGTCTGCAATTCAGCGATGGTACTTACGGCATCATCGTGGGCACGCCGTTCAACGACAACGGCGGCACCGGAGTGGACGACCGGCCGGTTCTGAACGGCACCGGCGGCAACGAGATCATTGTTGGCCTTGCCGGCAGTGACATCCTGAACGGCAACGGTGGCAACGACGTGTTGATCGGCGGGACAGACGGCGTCTCCGGGACCTATGCGGACAACTTCGAGCCGCCCAACTACACGGGTAACGACGGCAGCGCAAGCTTCACCGGCGGCTGGACAGAAAGCGGCGACCGAGACCGTTCCAACGAGCTCGAGTGGGGGTGACATCGAGATCAATGGTCAACGCCTTCGCTTCGATGAGAACGTCAGCGGCGGCGAGCAGATACAGCGGTCGTTCAATCTGATCGGCGCGACCGCTGCGACGGTCACCTTCACCTATGAAGACGACAGCCTGGACGATGAAGCGAATCGACGAGAATGTCGTGGTTGAGGCATGGAACGGAACCAGCTGGGACGTGCTCGGTACGTTGGGGAGCAACACCAATAGCGGCACCGGCACGTTCTCGGCTCAACTGAGTGCGGCACATCTACGCGCCGACGCGGCCGTTCGTTTCCGTACCGAGGGGGATTGGGAGCCGGGCGAGAACTTCTATGTCGACAATTTCGTCGTCAATTTCAGTCGGGGAGATATCCTCAACGGCGGACTGGGCAACGACACGTATGGCTTTGGCCTTGCTGACGGTAACGACATCATCACCGAAACCGGCGGCACTGACCGGATCACCGTCGCGCAGGGGACTGCGGCCGTCCCTCTTGCCGGAATTTCCGCCCAGCGCGCGGCCAACGGGAACCTCATTCTCGGCTTCAACGGGCAGACGGTCACCGTGGTCGACGAGTTCGATAATACAAACGCGGCCGTCGAATTCGTCAACTTCAGCAACAATAACTATGGCGGCCTGGTGCTCTCTGGCGACTATGCTGTCAGCTTTGATACCAACGACGATGATGATGGCGATGGTATTGACGAAATCGGGCCGGCCGGCGCCGACATCAGCTCGCTCGTGATCGGGACTGGGGGTGAGGACAACCTCGTCGGCAGCGGTGAGACTGACATTACTCTTCGGCGGCTCGGGCAACTCCGACGATACGCTCACCGGCGACGGCGGCAACGATCTGCTAGTTGGTGGCGGCGGCGATGATAACATGTCGGGGAATGACGGCGACGACACCTATGATGTCGACGACACCGGCGATGACGTCAATGAAAACGCGAACGAGGGCATAGACACCGTGATGTCCGCGGTCGACTATGAACTGAGCGACAACGTCGAAAATCTTATTCTGACGGGAACCAGCAACAATGACGGCGTCGGCAATGCGCTCGCCAACGTCCTGACCGGCAACAGCGGTAACAACATTCTCGACGGCGAGGATGGCAATGACACCCTGGATGGCGGCGCCGGTAACGACACCGCGGACTTCGACGGCAACTCCGGCAATTACACTTTCACGCTGAATGCCCTAGGTCAGCTTGTCGTGACCAGCAATGTCGGGACTGACGGAGCAGACACGCTTATCGGCATCGAGAGTTTCGCGTTTACGGACGCGACCTTGGGGCTCGTTGTCGGAACTCCCGGCAACGAACTCAGCACTGAACGGCGCCGCCGGAGCGGCCGGGAACCAGCTCGTGCTCGGCCTGGCTGGCAACGATACGCTCAACGGCGGGAGTGGCACAGATGTGCTCCTTGGAGGAGACGGCACCGATACGTTGAATGGCGGCACAGGCAACGACGTGCTTGATGGCGGTCTCGGAGCCGACACGATGGCAGGTGGAGCCGACAACGATGTCTATCGCGTGGGCGATGCCGGCGACGTCGTGAACGAAACTGCGCCGGGGTCGGGTGGAACAGACCGCGTCGAGACGACCCTGGCCGCCTACACGTTGGGTACCAATGTCGAAAATCTCACTTACGTCGGAACCGGCAATTTTGTTGGCACCGGAAACACCTTAGGCAACACGATCATCGGTGGCGCGCTCGCTGACACCCTGAGCGGCCTCGGCGGCAACGACACCTATACCGTGACCGCCGGTGACGTGATTATCGAAGCAGGGGGGGCGGCACCGACACGGCGCAATCGGCCGATACCTACACACTCGGAGCCAACGTCGAGAACCTAACGCTCACTGGCGGGGCCGCAGTCAACGGCACCGGCAACGCGGCCGCCAACATCATCACCGGAAATGCCGCGACCAACCAGCTGTTCGGTGGTGCCGGAAACGATACGCTGAACGGTGGTGGCGGCGCTGATTTCATCGACGGCGGGATCGACAATGACATCATTGACGGCGGTGACGGAAACGACATCATCATTGGCGGCGCCGGCAACGACACTATCGATGCCGATGACGGCTTCGACACCATCCGCTACACGGCCACCGGCTTCGGCAACGATGTTATCAACAACTTCGATGCCGATGGAGGTGTGAACAGTCAGACGATGATCGATCTTAGTGCCTTCGGCCTCACTGCGGCCAATATTGGGGCGACGAGCGCATCACGACTTCAGATCGAGAATGTGCCTGATGCAGGCACAGACGACGCTCGAAATCACCATTCGTGATGCGGGCGGTGCTGTCATGGGGACGATTTTTGTCGAGGAGGTTCAGGGAGGCATCACAGCCACGGACTTCATCTTCACAGCGGTAGCCCCTCCTGTCGGCGGTGCAGACGCCAACGACAACGTCCTTAACGGAACGGCCGGCAACGACACGATCATCGGCCTTCAGGGCAACGACACGATCCTCGCTCAGGGAGGTGACGACACCATCGTCTGGAATGCTAATGCACCCGCCAACCCAACAGATGGACGGGATGCGGTAAACGGCGGCACCGAGGGCGCGGGTGGCGACACGTTCATCGTGAACGGCAATACTTCGGCGGAGACATACCGCATCTACACAAAAGCTGCCGCTACGACGGCCGGATTCGCTTCCGCGGCGGCGACGGAAATCGTGATTACGCGTCAATTGACGGCCGCCGCGGAGGTCGTCATCGCCGAGTTGACCGAGATCGAGGAAATCCGGATCAACAGCGTTGATCCTTCGGGAGCAAGCGGTGCTGCGGGAGCCGGTGACACCTTCCAGGTCATCGGCGACTTCTCCGGCACCAGCCTGCGCCTCAACACCATCACGATCGATGGTGAGTTGGGCGATGACACGATCGATATCTCGGCCCTGACGTCGGCGCACCGTATCGTGTTCAAGTCCAACGGCGGCAACGACACGATCATCGGCGCCTTGCAGGCCGAGGACGTGATCGAGCTTCCGGAAGGAGCTGACATCTCGACTTACGACCTCGTCGAGAACGACAACGGCACCAAGACCATCTCGAACGGGACCCATTCGGTCACCTTTACGGGCGTGGTGCCGCCTCAGTTCCAGACGGGCACGCCCGACGAAGAGGAAACGACCGATAACGAAACGTCACCTGACGATACGGACGACACCGGAACCTCGCCGGTCATCGGCGGACAACGGACGGGAACGCCCGCGGCCGACGTGCTGACCGGAACTGAGGGTGACGATACCATCGTCGCCTTCGGAGGGGACGACATCGTCATCGGCAATGCCGGTGCCGACGCGATCTCGGCCGGCGAGGGCGGCGATTTCGTCAGCGGCGGCGAAGGACGCGACGTGATCTTCGCTGGAGTCGGCGACGATCAGGTGTTCGGCGGCGGCCAGGCTGACGTGATCTACGGCGATGCGGGTGCGGATCGCATCTTCGGCGATCAGGGCAACGACCTGATCACGGCCGGAGCAGGTGATGACACCGTCTTCGGCGGCGAGGGCGACGACCTGATCGTGGCGGAAGTGGGCGACGGCAACGACGTCTATTTCGGCGACGAGGGCAGCGGCGGCACCGGCATCGACACGCTCGATATCTCGGCTGCGACCGCGAACGTCACCGTCAACCTCGGATCCGGCCCGTTGTCGAACGGCACCGCCTCGAGCTCACAGACCGGCAACGACACGATCTGGGGAATCGAGAACGTCAATACCGGCTCCGGCAGCGACACGATCATTGCGAGCAACGCGGTGAACGTGATGAACGGCGGTGCCGGCGACGACACCTACAGGTTCACATCGGCTTCGGCAGCCGACGGCGACACCATCCTCACGTTCGAGGCTGGGGACCGCGTCGACCTGACCGCGATCGATGCCAACCTGGGTGCCGCGGGCGACCAGAGCTTCTCACTGGTCTCCGGCGCGTTTACCGCGGCCGGGCAGCTCGCGGTCACCTACGAAAGCCGCGCCGACGGCGACTTCACCGTCGTGCAGGGCAACATCGACGGCGACGCCGATGCGGAGTTCGCGATCGAGATATCGGGTCATCAGAACCTGAACAACTCGAACCTCGGTCTGTGAGGCGCGGCGGCAACACGACGGGAGGCAGATGCGTCTGCCTCCCGTTCAAGCGTTTCTCTCCCTGCGCGTATTCGTTCCAACCCGGGCGCATCTCATGGCCAATCCGAAAGACCTAACTCCGGCAAAGCGCCGCAACCTTGCCGAGCTGACGCGTGGGTTCCGCAGCATCGTGCTATTCCTGTTTCTGATATCGGGAATGATCAACGTGCTGGCGTTGACCGGATCGCTGTACATGATGCAGATCTACGACCGGGCGCTCACCAGCGGCAGCATTCCGACGCTTCTCACCCTATCGAGCCTGGCCATCGGTCTGTACCTGTTCCAGGGCTGCTTCGACGTCATCCGTTCCCAGATTCTGGTTCGCGTCGGCGCGCGGCTGGATCGGAAGGTGGCGCCGCTGGCGCATCGGGTGGCCATCGACATGCCGCGTTTCGGATTCTCGACGTCGGAGGCGCTGGAGCGTGGACGGGACGTCGACACCGTTCGTGGCTTCCTTGGCAGTCAGGGGCCGGCCGCGCTGTTCGACCTGCCCTGGATGCCGATCTATCTGGCGTTCATCTATTTTCTGCATCCGGCGCTGGGCGCGCTGACGTTCGCGGGTGCGTTCGTGCTGACGATCCTGACCGTCGTCAGCGAAATCATGACCAAGCGCCTCAGCGTTTCCACCCGGAAGGCGGCGATGGCGCGCAACACCATCGCCGACAGCAATGCGCGCAGCGCCGAGGTTCTCAAGGCCATGGGCTTTGCGGGCCGGGCCGTGGAGCGCTTCAACGATGCCAACCGCGAGCATCTGGAGCTGCAGACCAAGGCGAACGACATCACCGGCACCTTCGCCGCGATATCGCGCGTGCTGCGCATGCTGCTGCAGTCGGCCGTGCTTGGCCTCGGCGCCTATCTGACGATCAAGGGCGAACTCACGGCCGGGGCGATCATCGCATGTTCGGTGGCTTCGGCGCGTGCGCTGGCGCCGGTGGACCTGGCGATCGGCAACTGGAAGCCATTTGTTGCGGCGCGGATGGCCTATCAACGGCTTCGGGACACGGTGGTGGCGCTTGCCGCTGCCGACGCGCCGATGAAACTGCCTGCACCGAGGCTGCGTCTCAGCGTCGAGAAGATCACGGTTGCGGTGCCAGGTTCCGGCCAGATCATCCTGAGCGATGTCGGCTTTCGAGCTGGCAGCGGGCCAGGCGCTCGGCATCATCGGACCCAGCGCCGGCGGAAAGACCACGCATGGTGCGCGCGCTGACCGGCATCTGGCCCGTGCTGCGCGGCAGCGTCCGGCTCGACGGCGCCGATCTGATCCAATGGCGCGAGGACGAGATTGGAAGGCACATCGGCTATCTCCCGCAGGAAGTCAGCCTGATGGATGCGACGATCGAAGAAAACATCTGCCGCTTCGAGCCGCAGCCGGATTCCCAGAAGATCGTCGAGGCGGCAAAGGCCGCGGGCGTGCACGACATGATCCTGCGAATGCCGGAGGGATATCGAACCCAGCTTGGTCCGCAAGGTACGGCCCTGTCGGCCGGCCAGCGGCAGCGCATCGCGCTGGCGCGCGCGCTTTATGGCAATCCTTTCGTGGTCGTCATGGACGAGCCGAATTCCAACCTCGATGGCGAGGGAGAAGAAGCGCTCACCCAGGCGATCGAGGGTATCACCGCCCGAGGCGGTATTGCGATTGTAATCGCACACCGTCCGAGTGCGCTCGTCGCGGTCGATCTGGTTGCGATCGTGCAAAACGGCCGCATGGTCGCGTTCGGAAAGAAGCACGACATCATGACGCCGGCCGGACTGCAGCCAGCAGCACGGCCCGCGCCCGGCGAACTCCAAACGCAAGTAAGGAGGCCTGCATGATTACAGCCAAGGGGTTCAAACCGACCTCCCAGTCGCAATCCCAGCCGACGCGGGAGGATTATGCCGAGCCCGAGCAGCAGAAGCGAAGCATCGTTCCTCTCGCTTTCCTGCTGTTCCTGACCGGGTGTGCCGCGTACCTGAAGAGCTTCATGCCGGTCAAGATGGAGGCCCGCGAAGCGCAGCAGGCTCCCAGGCACGACGATGGCGATCCAAGCGAACCACGGGCGGAAGACGAAATCGGCGCCGCTCCCGAAGATGACGCCGCCACGGAAGCGGTGGATCGCACGAAGAAGTCGTCTGACAATGTGGTCCCGATCCGGCTCGTCTACGACCGTGACGTCGACGGCGATCTGATGAGCGGGTCTTCCACCATTGAACCGGCGCGCCTGTTCTCGCTGCGCGCGGCCACCGGCCCGATCGGCGATGGAGTTCGCACCGGCGCTGACGATCGCTCTGCCGCGCCCTCGAGTTCCGGCAGCGGCAGTATCGGAATAGGCAGCGGCGCGAGTGGCAGCGGCAGCAGCGACAAACCACCAACCCCGCGCAGCCCGGATGCACCCATCACGCCGCCCGCGGAGCCCGTGCGCAACCGGGCGCCGCGAACCAATGGTGCGGTGCATTTGCCCGACCTGGTCGGCTGCCAGGTATTGATGATTTCCATGGCGACCTTGTTGGCCGGCGCCACCGACGCCGATGGTGACCGGCTGACCATCGCGAACCTCACCTCATCCTCCGGGGCCCTCACATTGAGCGAGGACGGCCGCTGGATGTTCGTGCGCGACGAGGGCATGCTCGGCAACGTCAGCCTGACCTATACGATCAGCGACGGCTCGGCATCCGTTTTGCAGACGGCCTATTTCAACGTCGTTGAGCCGCCGCCGATCATCGGGACCGCAGGAGACGATAATCTCCTTGGCAGCCAATGCGGAGAAACTATCGACGGTCGTGCTGGCGATGACAATATCGACGCCCGAGGTGGCAATGACATTGTCATCGGAGGTGCCGGTGACGACCACATCGTTGCCGGGGCGGGAAACGACGTCGTCTACGCCGGAGAGGGCAACGACGTGGTGTTCGCGGGCGCCGGCAACGACATTGTTTTCGGTGGCTTGGGTAACGACCATCTGCATGGAGAGGATGGCGACGACACCATCGCCGGTGAAGATGGCGACGATGTCATGTCGGGCGGCTCGGGGGCGGACATCCTGCTCGCGGGCGCCGGCAACGATACCGTTCAAGGTGATGATGGCAACGACACCCTCGATGGCGGTGCCGGCAACGATAATCTCGCCGGAGATGCCGGGAGCGACGTGATAACAGCCGGTGCCGGCAACGACTTCCTGTCGGGAGGCGAGGGCAACGATCTCCTGACGGATGGAACAGGCAGCGACACGGCCCATGGCGGCGGTGGCGACGACCATGTCATGGCTGTAGCCGATGCGGCCGACGATTCCTATGACGGCGGCTCCGGACACGACGTATTGGACTACTCGACCGCAACCTTCAGCGTCACGGTCGACGTTGGGAGAGGCAGAGCCGATGGCCTCGATGTCGGACATGATCTCATTGCAGCCTTCGAAGAAGTCATTGCTGGATCCGGCGATGATCACGTCGTCGCAGGTTCAAGCTCGCTCTCGGTGACGGGCGGCGCCGGCAACGACACGTTCGAGTTTCACAGGCGAGGCGACGACCACCAGGCGATGACGGTCCGCAAGATCACCGACTTCACGGTCGGCGACCGGATCGTGGCCGCGACCTTCGAGATCAGTTACCTCCAGGATGGTGGCCTCGGAGAGGCAATCTCCGACTTGTTCGACGATGTCTATTTGTCCGCGGAGGGAGCCAAGCGACCGGTACGTTTCCGGTTCGAGGAGGTCGACAGCAACGAACGGACGTTGGTTGACGTGCATGATCGGCCCGATACGGAGGAGTTCTACACAATCGAACTTGCCGGGCATCATAACCTTCAGTTCACCGTCGCCGTCGGCTGAAGCAATCGAGGAAGCACGCCATGAAGCATTACCATCCGAAAGAGTTCGCCTCGGCTGCACCGCGATCCGCCGTCACGCCCGACAACGAACGGTCGTTCCGGCTGTGGCCAAGGGTGCTGGGTGGTCTGGCGCTTGTGGTGCTGTTGGTGATCGGCTGCGGCGGATGGGCGGCGATCGCGAGGCTGGAAGGCGCCATCGTTGCTGCCGGCACGGTGAAAGTCGACCAGAACCTGAAGGAGGTCCAGCATCGGGATGGCGGCATTGTAAAAACGCTTGCGATCAGACAGGGCGATCTGGTCCGGGAAGGGCAGGTTCTGGCGACGCTGGACGACGTCCAGATCAAGGCGGAACTGCTTATCGTCCGGTCGCAACTGGGTGAAGCCCTGGGTCGCCAGGCGCGACTGGTTGCAGAGCGCGACAACCTTCGCTCGATCGAATTCCCGTCCGACCTTGGACGGATATCGAGCGCTGCCGACGTCGTGATGCATGGCGAGAGCCGGCTGTTCTCCGGCAACAAGATGGGACGGGACAGCCAGAAGGAGCAACTCGAGCTCAGCATCCACCAGACCCTGGAGGAGATCAAGGGAATGGAAGCACGGCTTGCTGCCAAGGAGGAGGAAATCAAGCTGGTCGGAACCGAGCGCGACAAGCTGGACGCTCTCTTCGAGAAGCGGGTTGTCGAGTACACCAGGGTCTATTCGGCGCACCGTGACTGGGCGCGGATACTCGGGGAGCGCGGTGAAATCTCGGCCGGCATTGCCCGCGCCAAGGTCCGCGCCAGCGAAATCAGGGTTCAGATCATCGCCGTCGACCAGAACGCCAGCACCGAGGCGCAGCGCGACCTGCGTACCGTGGACGCCCGCATATCCGAATTGAGCGAACGCAAACTGGCGATCGAGGACCGTCTGTCCCGCACCGAAATACGGTCTCCGGTGTCGGGTTACGTCAACGAGCTGTTCGTCCATACGGTGGGCGGCGTCATCACGCCTGCCGCGAAAATCGCAACCGTCGTTCCTGTCAATGCAGAGCTGAAGTTCGAAATCCGGATATCGCCCGCCGACATCGACCAGGTGAGGGAAGGGCGTCCTGCCCGGGTTCGTCTCACTGCGTTCAATCGCAACACGACGCCGGAGATGAAGGGAACCGTCGTCATGGTTTCTCCGGCTTCGGCGCGCGATCCGACCAACGGCCAGGAACATTACATTGCATACGTCAGCCTGCTCCCGACCGAGGATGCAATTGTGAAGATCCACGGCATGAAGCTGGTCCCCGGCATGCCGGCGGAGGTGTTCGTTTCGACCGAGGAAAGAACGGTAGCCTCCTATCTGACCAAGCCGTTCACCGATCAGATGAACCGGGCCTTCCGCGAGCGCTGAGGTCTCGACCCGCAGCTAGGGGCTGGCTATGTCATACCTGAACGGAGGGTTGCCCCCGGCAATCATCGCTGGTCCGCATTTTGTCCAGCTCAATGTGCCCGAACGAGGTTTCGGCAAGGATCTGGATGCGATGGTCCAGTTCTGCCTCGAGCATGGTGAGGAATTTCGCATCGGCTGCTTCCGGCAAATCGACCGGCAAGACTGCATCCTTTTCTGCTTCAGAGACCCGGAAAATGCGGCGGAGTTCGCGCAGCGTTTTGGCGGCGATGCCTTCGCAGCGCCTTCGGACGATGATCTGTTCTTTCAATGAGCAACGAGCAGGTTTCGAGTTCCGGATTCCGGAATAATCGTGCAGTGAAACGGCCCACCAGACCGTCGTCCCTGGGGTTTTCGAGGCAGCCGGGTTTGGCGCCTGGCTGACACCGCCACGCTCTGTCGATCAGCCTGACCGTAGGCTGCCTCAGATCGGTTGCGGGCGCACAGCAAATGCAGGGTCTACAGCCGGGAACAATGCTTACCCAAAGGCGAACGCCAGCAGGCTCGAACACAACAGGACGAGGCTGACGGTGGTCAGGGTGAGGAATCCGTTGGAGACAATGTCGTGGTTGCGCATGATACACCCACCACTTCGGATGCTCGTTCGAATTTATTAAAGCTTTCCGAATCCCCGCTCGGAACAACCGATAGACCAAACCGATAGATCACTCGGCATGGGATTCGGGCGAAACCGCCCGAACCACCCGCTTAACGTCAAGCTCTGGAACGATAGCCTTCAAATGCATGGGCAATAAAAATCCCGGCGCTCACCAGGCCCATCAATGCTGTAACTGTCTCAATCATCGCACTAGTCCTTTGCGCCCCCTGCACGCAACAGAACGACTGCAGCCTTGCACAGTCAAAAAGATTCACGGGCGGGAATCGAGATCGGGCGCAAGTGATGATTTACGGCAACAGCTTGCTGCGAGGGACACAGTCGCAGACCGGGCAAACGGCGGTTGGAGCCGCGGATCGTCGGTCGCGCGCGGCAACCATTGATTCACCACGCGCGCGCTGACCCCATTTCCGCCGTGTTCGGGTTGCGATATCTTCACGACTTGATGCGGAGGTGGGACGCATCGTGGTGCGGGGCCGTGCAGTCTCAAAGTAGGCAGCCGGCCGGTGGAATGGTAAGTGGGGCGATGGGGATTTCGGCGGTCAAAATCGATCCTGCTGGCGGCGCGCAGCGCTGCGGCCGTGATCGCCTGCCTCGTCCTCGCCAACTGCGCCTCCTCGGACAAATTCGCCAGTCGCGTCGATCCGAAATACGGCGTCTCGTCCAGCCCCCGCGTCGTCGCGTTCGGAGAATTGGTGCCAAAAGGCGGGGGCACGTACAGGATAGGCAAGCCTTACACGGTTGCGGGTCGGATCTACGTACCGGAAGAGGATCCGAACTACCGGGCCGAGGGCATGGCTTCCTGGTATGGCGATGATTTCCATGGCCGGCTGACCGCCAATGGCGAAGTTTTCGACATGACGTCGCTGACGGCCGCCCATCCAACGCTGCCGATCCCGAGCTACGCCCGCGTCACCAACATCCGGAACGGCAAGTCGCTGATCGTCCGGGTCAACGACCGCGGCCCGTATCACGGCAACCGCCTGATCGATGTCTCCAATAAGGCGGCGGAACTCCTTGAATTCAAAGCCAATGGTGTCGCCAAGGTTCGCGTGGAATATGTCGGCCGGGCACCGCTTGAGGGCTCCGATGACCGCCAGTTGCTGGCAACCCTGCGGACCGGGGAACCCGCACCATCGCCATCCACGGTCCGGGTCGCCTCGGCCCGGCCGTTCGTTCCCGAGGTCTCGGCTTCCGCAGGCCGGGTCCGGGGCGATGTGCCGATGCCGGAGGGGCGCCCCTATAGCCTCGGAAATACGTCGACCGACCGCGCCTCGGTCAACGCGACATCCGAGATGTCGGCTTCCAGCCGGACCCGTAGCCGCGGTCGGGCCGTCGAGAATGCGCGGGCGGTATCCTACGAGAGCGACCCGGCCTACGCCGCTCCGAGAACGGCGACGACGGCTTATCTGCCTGTCGATCCGCGGGGCCCAAGCGAAGTGCTTAGCGCGCGCGGGCTGTATTAGCCCTGCAGGAACGCGACCAGGGCAGCGTTGACCTCATCCGGCCGCTCCTGCTGAATCCAGTGGCCGGCACCTTCCAGGATCAGTTTCTGCTTCAGATTCGGCAGCACACGCTCCATTTCCTTGACCTGCTTGGCGCCGATCAGGCCGGTAATGACACCATCTTTCGAGCCCGCAATGAACAGGGAGGGCTGGCGGATTTGCGCGCCCTGCCAGGGCGCGGTCAGTTCCCAGTTGCGATCGATGTTGCGGTACCAGTTCAGCCCGCCACGGAAGCCGGACTTCCGGTAAATCTCCGCGAAGGTCGCAAGGTCAGCCTCGGTCAGCCAATTCGGCAGCGACCGGCTGGGGTCGCCGCCATAGAGGAAGCCCTTGCCCTCCTCGACGAACTGGTGGGCCGTGGGATCGGAGAAGCCGCGCCCCGCCAGCACGATTCGCATCGTCGCCATGACGTCTCGCTCGAATTCGGCCTCGGCCACACCGGGCGGCTGGAAATACTGCCAGTAGAAATTGGTGATGCCGTTGCTCCGCAAGGTTTCGAGGGGCAGGGCGCGTCCGCGGAACGGCGGCGGAACGCTGAGGCCCGCGACCTTGGTGAACATGTCGGGCCGGAACATCGCCGCATGCCAGGCCACCGGCGCACCCCAGTCATGGCCGACGATGACAGCCTGCTTTTCCCCAAGCGCTGTAACCAAGCCAACCATGTCGCCGACATTGTGAAAGATGGTGTAGTCGCGGACGTCTGGAGGCGCGCTGCTCCGCCCGAATCCGCGCATGTCGGGGGCGACGACATGGAAACCGGCGGCCGCGATCGCGGGGATCTGGTGCCGCCACGAGTAGGAGAGTTCAGGCCAGCCGTGGCAAAGCACCACCAGTGGACCGTGCCCCTGCTCGGCGACGTACAGTTCGATTCCGTTGACGGAAATGGTCCGTGAGTTCAGGCATCGCGTTTCCGCCCCGTTTTTCGTATCTTGTCGGCAGGTTGCAGCATTCGCACGATACGGACGATCGCCCGGCGCCGCAATCCGATCGACACGGCCACAAGTCCAAAAACCTGTGTTGTTTGCGGTACTTCCAACTGTTAGAAGGCACGGATTCAGGACATCGCCGATGGCATCCGAGACCTCCGTTTTCCGACGCATCCGAATCGTGGCCGGCGTCTCCCGGCGCGGCCTGATTGCGGGAGGCGTGGCGCTTGCCTTCGGCTGGTGCGGAATTGTGTATGCCGCCAACAACAGCGTGCAGGGCGCCAAGAAGGAGGACGGCGGTTTTGACGGCGACGCGCCGACCGCCATCCTGATCGAGGCTTCCAGCGGCAGCGTGCTGTTCGAGAAGAACGCCGACGAACTGCGGGCGCCGTCCAGCATGATGAAGCTGATGACGGTGGAAGTGGTGTTCAACGCCGTCAAGAAAGGTGACGTCAAGCTGACCGACGAATACCGGATCAGCGAGAACGCCTGGCGCAGGGGCGGCGCGCCGGCCGGCGGCTCGACGATGTTTGCCATCCTCAACAGCAAGGTGTCGGTGGACGACCTGTTGAAGGGCGCGATCATCCAGAGCGGCAACGATTCGTGTATTGCACTCGCCGAAGGCATGGCCGGCAACGAACGGATATTCGCCGCCGACTTCATGACCAAGCGCGCCCGCGAGCTCGGCCTGACGAAATCGACATTCGGCAATTCCAACGGGCTGCCCGATCCTGCCAACCGGATGACGGTGAGGGAGCTGGGCAAGCTCGCACGTCACCTGATCCTGACCTATCCGGAAATGTACAAATTGTTCGGCGAGCGGGAGTTCATCTGGAACAAGATCAGGCAGCAGAACCGCAATCCGCTCCTGAACTCGCTCAACGGGGCCGACGGGCTCAAGACCGGCTACACCAAGGATGGCGGATACGGCATGGTCGGGTCCGCGGTCCAGAATGACACGCGCCTGATCGTCGTGGTCAACGGGCTCGAGGACTCCGACGATCGCGCCAGCGAAGCCAAGAAAATGCTCGAGTGGGGTTTCCGCAATTTCGAAGCGCGCACGCTGTTCGCCGCCAACCAGCAGGTCGGCTACGCCAAGGTGTTCGGCGGCGAGAGCCGATCGGTGAAACTTGCCAGTCCGGAGCCGATCAAGGTGATGGTGCCGAAGAACGGCAGCGAGAAGCTGATCGCGCGCATCGTCTACAACGGGCCGGTTCGCGCACCCATCAAGTCCGGCCAGCCCGTGGGTGTCGTCCGCGTGTGGCGCGGCGCCAACATCGCCGTGGAGGCGCCCGTTTACGCCGCGGAAGCGGTCGGCACCGGCTCGACGGTGCGTCGTGCCATTGACGGCGCCAGCGAACTCGTCATCGGCATGTTCCGCGCGAGCGCAGAGAAGCTCTGACCATGGCCGAAGCAGCGACACTGAACCGGACCTCCGGACGGGGGAAGTTCATTTCATTCGAGGGTGGCGAGGGCTCCGGAAAATCCACGCAGATCAAGATGCTCGCCGAGCGCCTTGCCGCCGCCAAGTTGCGCGCCATCGTCACCCGCGAGCCGGGCGGATCGCCGGGAGCCGAAATCATCCGGCATCTCGTGCTGTCGGGCATGGGCAAGCTGCTCGGTCCGGAAGCCGAGACGCTGCTGTTTGCCGCCGCGCGCGACGATCATGTGCATGCGGTGATCCAGCCGGCGCTGAGCCAGGGAACGTGGGTGCTGTGCGACCGTTTTTCCGATTCGACCCGCGCCTATCAGGGCAGGCTGGGGCAGGTGTCGCCTGATGTTCTCAACGCCATGCAACGGGTCACCATCGGCAACCTCAAGCCCGACCTGACCATCATCCTGGATATCCCGGTTGAAGTCGGCCTGAAGCGCGCGGCTGCCCGTCGCGGCAGCGGGACGCCGGACCGTTTCGAATCGGAAAACATTCAGTTCCACCAGGACCTGCGAGATGCCTACAAGCAGATCGCCGCGGACGATCCGCAGCGCTGCGTCCTGATCGACGCCAATGCCGATGCGGAGACCGTCTCGGGGCGCGTCTGGAAGGCGCTGCGCGATCATCTGTTCGCGATCCCGAAGGCGAGTACGGCATGAGCGCCCGCAAGACCGAGCAGGAGATTGCGGTTCGCCATCCCCGCGAGACGGCCGACCTGTTCGGCCATCGCGAGGCCGAGATGACCTTGCTGAATGCCTATCGCAGCGGACGCATTCCCCATGCGTGGTTGATCGGCGGACCGCAGGGTATCGGCAAGGCGACGCTGGCCTATCGCATGGCGCGGTTCGTGCTCGCGAACGCCAACCCGATGGCGCCAGCGGTACAGCGCGCCGAGACGCTTGCGCTCGATCCCCATGATCCCGTCGCACGCCAGGTCGGCGCCAATGCCCATGGCGGGCTGCTCGTACTGGAGCGGGGCCTCAACGATCGCGGCGTGCTGCGCACCGTGATTACGGTCGACGAAACGCGCGAGACGATTTCGTTCTTCGGCTCGACGGCGGCGGTCGATGGCTGGCGGGTCTGCATCGTCGATACCGTGGACGAGCTCAATCCGAACGCCGCCAACGCGCTGCTCAAGATCCTCGAGGAGCCGCCGCAACGGTCACTGTTCCTGCTGGTCAGCCATTCACCGGCGCGGGCCTTGCCGACGATCCTGTCGCGCTGTCGCAAACTGCCGTTGCGGCCGCTCGCGACCGCCGACGTGATCCGCGCCGCAGCACGCGCAGCTGACATGGCGGTCGACGATCCGGCGCTGGTGGAGGCCGCAGACGCGGCGGAGGGGAGCGTGTCGCGCGCCCTGACGCTGCTCGGCGGCGATGCGCTGAAGCTGCAGCAGCGCACCGCGGCGCTGCTGGCCACCCTGCCGCAGGTCGATCCGCGCGAATTGCATGCGCTGGGCGATGCGTTGGGCACCAGCGACCGCGTGGCGCTGGCGGCCTTTGTCGACGGCATCGATCGCTGGATCGCCGCGAAGCTGCGCACCGAGGACGCCAATGCAAATCTGCCGCGCCTTGCACGGCTGGCGGAGGTATGGGAAAAGATCGTCCGCGCCGCGCGCGACACCGAATCCTATAATCTGGAGCGAAAACCGCTGGTTTTTTCGGTGTTCGGGATGCTCGCGGAAGCAACGCGGTAACGCTCCGAACGCGGTAGCGCTCCGTCGGGCAATTAATTTCGACAATCGTTGAGTTGAAAAGGAATTCGTGGTGGCGAAGGCTGGAAAGAAAGCTTCGAAAAAGAAGGCGAAGAAGGTTCGCAAGCCTCCCGCCAAAGCGAGCAAGAAGGCCGCGGCCAAGAAGCGCGCAGCCAAGAGCAGGCGCGTCGTGAAGAAGGCGCGAAAGAGCTCCAGGAAGACTGCAAAGAAAGTCACGAAAAAGTCGCCAAGGAAAGCTGCGAAGAAAGCTGCCAGGAAGCCGGCCAAGAAATCAGCCAGAAAGACGACCGGAAAATCAGCGAGCAAGGCTGCGCCGAAGAAGCGTGCTGTAGCGCCGAAAGCCGAGCCGGCGGTCAAGGCCGCGCCCGCGACGGCGGCCCCCGCGGTCCAGCCGGAAACCGTTGCCGCGCGCAAAACCTATTTTATCACGACGCCGATCTTCTATCCGAACGGCATACCGCACATCGGCCATGCCTACACCGCCATGGTGACGGATGCGATCGCGCGGTTTCAGAGACTCGACGGGTTCGATGTCCGCTTTCTGACGGGAACCGACGAGCACGGCCTCAAGATGCAGCAAACCGCTGTCGCGGAGGGTCTCACCCCGCTCGCTCTTGCCGATCGCAACTCCGCGCGCTTCCGCGAGATGATGGCCGCGCTCAACATCTCATACGACGATTACATTCGTACCACCGAGCCGCGCCATGAGCGGGCATGCCAGGCTCTCTGGCGCGCGATCGAGAAGAACGGCGATATCTATCTCGGCAAATATGCCGGCTGGTATTCGGTCCGTCAGGAGGCCTATTTCGACGAAGCGGAAACCACCGTTGGGGCTGACGGCATCCGCCGCGAACCGCTGGGCTCGCCGGTTGAGTGGGCCGAGGAGGAGACGTATTTCTTTCGCCTGTCGGCCTATCAGGACAAATTGCTCGCCCTCTATGCGAATGTGCCTGACTTCGTGTTGCCGCGCGAGCGGCTCAATGAAGTTGCGAGTTTCGTCAAAGGCGGCCTGAAGGACCTTTCGGTCTCGCGAACGACGTTCGACTGGGGCATCAAGGTGCCGGGTGCGCCATCGCATGTGATGTATGTCTGGATGGATGCGCTGACGAACTACATCACGGCCGCCGGCTATCCCGATGTCGAAAGCGACGAATTCCAGCGTTACTGGCCCGCCAATCTGCACGTCACCGGCAAGGATATCGTGCGCTTCCACGCCGTGTACTGGCCCGCATTCCTGATGTCGGCCGGTGTCGCCGTTCCCCAACGGGTGTTCAGTCACGGCTTCCTGCTCAACCGCGGCGAGAAGATGTCGAAATCCGTTGGCAACGTCGTCGACCCCTTCGCCATGGCGGCGCATTACGGCGTCGATCAGGTGCGCTATTTCTTCATGCGGGAAGTGTCGTTCGGTCAGGACGGCAGCTACAACCATGAAGCCATCGTCACGCGCATCAATGCCGACCTCGCCAACGATCTCGGCAATCTGGCGCAGCGTTCGCTGTCGATGATTGCCAAGCAGCTCGGCGGCGTGCTGCCCGAGCCCGGCGAATTCACGGACAATGACAAGGCAATCCTGGCGGAAGCAGACGCCATGCTGGAGGCGTCGCGGAAGGCGATGGCGACGCAACAGATCCATCAATGGCTGAACACGGTGTGGTCCGTGGTCGCCGAAGCCAACCGCTATTTCGCGGGCGAGGCGCCGTGGGCGCTGGCCAAGACCGATCCGGCGCGGCAGAAGACCGTGCTGTATGTGACGGCGGAAGTGGTGCGTCAGGTCGCGATCCTGACCCAGCCGGTCATGCCGGATGCTTCGGGCAAGCTGCTCGACAGCCTTGGCGTTTCTCAGGATGAGCGTGACTTCATGGCTCTCGGCACGCGGATCAAGGCCGGTGCGGCTTTGCCGCCGCCGGTCGGGGTATTTCCGCGTTACGTCGAACCAAAGGCAGATTGAGCGGTTTGCACGCCATGCTCATCGACAGCCACTGCCATCTCGACTTTCCGGATTTCGCCGAGGATCTCGACGCCCTGGTCGCGCGTGCGGAGACGGCCGGCGTCAGCCGCATCGTCACCATCTCGACCCGGGTGCGGCGGCTCGGCGGGCTGCTCGCCATCGCCGAACGGTTTCCCAACGTCTTTTGTTCGGTCGGCACTCACCCGCATCACGCCGATGAGGAAGACGGCATTCCCGCGAGCGAGCTGATCGAGCTGACTGACCATCCAAAGGTCGTGGCGCTGGGGGAGGCGGGGCTGGACTATTTCTACGAACACGGCTCGCGCGAAGCGCAGGAGCGTGGTTTTCGTGCGCATATCGCGGCGGCGCGGGCGACCGGTCTGCCCTTGGTGATCCACACCCGCGAGGCGGACGAGGATTGCGGGCGCATCCTCGAAGACGAGATCGCCAAGGGACCTTTCCGCGCCGTGCTGCATTGCTACACCGGCGGTCGCGAACTGGCGATGAAGGCGATTGCACTGGGCCTTTCGATCTCGTTCACGGGCATTCTGACGTTCAAGAAGTCCGAGGCGCTGCGTGAACTCGCAGCCGAACTCCCGGCGGACCGCATCATGGTCGAGACCGACTCGCCGTATCTGGCGCCCGGCAAGTTTCGCGGCAAGCGCAACGAGCCATCCTACGTGGTCGAGGTCGCCAAGGTGCTCGCGGAAACGCGGGGTGTCTCGCTGGAACAGATTTCGCGGCAGACGAGCGAGAATTTCTTCCGCCTGTTCTCCAAGGTGCCGGCGCCAAAGGCTGCGGCATGACGCTGACACTGACGATTCTCGGCTGCGGTTCCTCGGCTGGCGTGCCGCGGCCCGCGCTTGGCTGGGGCGCCTGCGATCCCAGCAACCCGAAAAACCGCCGCCGCCGCTGTTCGCTGCTGGTGGAGCGCACCGGCGCTCACGGCACCACGCGGATCGTGATCGACACCTCGCCCGATCTGCGCGAGCAGTTGATCGATGCCAATGTCGATCATATCGACGCGGTGTTCCTGACGCATGAGCACGCCGACCAGACCCATGGCATCGACGACCTGCGTTCGGTCGTGATGCACCAGCGCCGTCGCATTCCCGTCTATTTCAATCAGTCCACCGCAAAAGACATCATGGCGCGGTTCTCTTACTGTTTCATCGCGCCGGAGGGCAGCGATTATCCGCCGATCCTGACGCGCCACTCGATCGAGGCCGGCGAGAGCCACACCACCGAGGGGAAGGGCGGTCCGGTGAAGTTGTCCGCCTTCCTGGTCCAGCACGGCAGGATTCCCGCGCTTGGCTTCCGCGTTGGCGACGCCGCCTACACACCCGATCTTCACGATATTCCGGAGGAGAGCTGGCCATTGCTGGAAAACCTCGACCTCTGGATCGTCGACGGGCTGCGCTATGCCGGCCATCCCAGCCATTTCAGCGTCAATGATGCGCTGTCATGGATCGAGCGTTTCAAGCCGAAACGCGCCGTCATCACCAACATGCATTCCGACCTCGACTACGAGGTGCTGCGGCAAAGCCTGCCGGAAGGGGTGATCCCGGCCTATGACGGGATGAGGCTGACATTTGAGCGGGTGCGGTAAGGCGCCCGCCTGTTCACGCCGAGATCGCCTTCGCCGAATCCACCTGGTTGCGCAGCATGAACTTCTGGATCTTGCCGGTGGACGTCTTCGGGATCGGTCCGAACACCACCGCCTTCGGGGTCTTGAAGCCGGACATGTGGCTGCGGCAGAAGGCGATGATGTCGGCTTCCGTCGCCTTGGCGCCTTCCTTCAACTCGACGAAGGCGCAAGGTACCTCGCCCCATTTGGGATCGGGCTTGGCGACCACGGCGGCAAACAGCACGGCCGGGTGCTTGTAGAGGATATCCTCGACCTCGACGGAAGAGATGTTCTCGCCGCCGGATATGATGATGTCCTTGGAACGGTCCTTGATGATGACGTAGCCGTGCTCGTCAAGCACGCCGAGGTCGCCGGTGTGAAACCAGCCGCCGGCGAAGGCTTCCTTTGTTGCCTTCTCGTTCTTCAAATACCCCTTCATCACGATATTGCCGCGGAACATCACCTCGCCGATGGTCTCGCCGTCGCGCGGAACTTCCCGCATCGTTTCGGGATCGAGCACGGTGACGGCTTCCTCGAGCGGGTAGGGCACGCCCTGCCGGCGCTTGAGTTGCGCACGCTGGTCGGCGGGCAATTCATCCCAGCCCGGCTGTTCGGCGCAGACCGATGCGGGGCCATAGACCTCGGTCAGTCCGTAAACATGCGTCAGCTTGATGCCGATGCTTTCGGCGCCTTCGAGCACCGCCACCGGCGGCGCCGCGCCCGCGATCAATCCGACGACGGGGCGCGCGGTCTTGCCCTTGGGCGCGCCGGGCGCGTTGATCAGCGTGTTGTAGACGATCGGCGCGCCGCACATGTGGGTGACGCCGTGCTTCGGAATCAACTCGAAGATCTTGGCCGGATCGACCTTGCGCAGGCAGACATTGATGCCGGCGGAGGCAGCGATCGTCCACGGAAAGCACCAGCCGTTGCAGTGGAACATCGGCAGCGTCCACAGGTAGACCGGATGCTGGCCGAGATTGCCCGCCAGGATATTGCTGACCGCGTTGAGATAGGCGCCGCGATGATGGGTGACGACGCCCTTGGGATTGCCCGTCGTGCCCGACGTATAGCTCAGCGCAATCGCATCCCATTCGTCGCCCGGACGCCTTGCGACGAAACTGGCGTCGCCCGCAGCGACCGCGGCCTCATATTCGAGTTCGCCGATGCGCTTGCCGCCTGCGAACGCCGCGTCATCGACATCGACCACAAACGGCTTGGGTCCCTTCATCAGCGTCAGCGCTTCGGCGATGACGCCGGAGAATTCGGGGTCGACCAGGATGATCTTCGCGCCGCCATGATCGAGCTGAAACGCGATCGAGGGCGCGTCGAGACGAATATTCAGCGCATTGAGCACGGCGCCCGCCATCGGAACCGCGAAATGCACCTCGTTCATGGCCGGGATGTTCGGCAGCATCGCAGCTACCGTATCGCCGGTGCCGATGCCGCGGCCGGCAAGCCAGGATGCGAACCGCCGGCAGCGCTCGTAGGTTTGCCGCCAGGTGAAGCTGCGGCCTTCATAGACCGTGCTGATGTGATCGGGATATACCGCCGCGCTGCGGACGAGAAAACTCAGCGGCGTCAGCGGCACGTAATTCGCCGGCGTCTTGTCCAATCCGATCGCGTACTGGTTCTGGGCTGCGCTCATCGGCTGTGTCCCATTTGCAAAAGTTTGACCCTACAAGAACCCGATGGAAATCCACGGGAAGATCGCGACGATGATCAGGCCGACCATCAGCGCCAGCAGGTAACCCCAGATCGGCCGGATGCCCTCGGCCGGATCGACGCGCCCAATGGCGCAGGCGGCATAATAGCCCACTCCGAACGGCGGCGCGAATAGTCCGATACCCATCGCGAGAATAACGATCATCGCGTAATGGACCTCGTGCACGCCCACCGCACGCGCGATCGGAAACAACAGCGGCCCGAACAGCACGATCGCGGGTATGCCCTCGAGCACGCTGCCCAGGATCACGAACGCCACGATCGACACCGCAATGAAAGTCGCCGAACCACCGGGCAGGCCGGTCATGGCGGCCGCCAGCGTCCGCGAAAAGCCGGATTGCGTGAGGCCCCAGGCCATGCCGGTGGCGCAGCCGATAATCAACAAGATCGCGCCCGACAGGCTCGCGGTCTCGACCAACATTGGCATGATCCGCCGCCAGTCGAAGTTGCGATAGATCAAGAGTCCGTAAATCAGGTAGCCGACCACAAACGCATAGACGATGCCGATGGTGGAGACCTCGGTCGCGGTTGCGATGCCCTCGACCACGGCGTAGCGGATCACGAACGGAAGCGCGACGGCGGGCAGGGCGATGGCGAATGCCCTGATGATCTCGCCGCCGCGTGCGCGCGTGACATGCCGCAGATCCTCGTTCCGGTAGCGCCACCACACCAGTGCCGACAGCGTGATCGCCAGCACCAGACCCGGCAGCAAACCGCCGGTGAACAGCGCGGCGATCGATACGCCGGTGACCGAACCGATGGTGATGAGCACGAGGCTCGGCGGAATGGTCTCGGTCTGCGCGCCGGTGGCAGAGAGCAGGGCGACCAGATCGCCCGGCTTGGCGCCCCGCGCCTTCATCTCCGGAAACAATACCGGCGCAACGGCAGCCATATCGGCGGCCTTGGAGCCCGAAATGCCCGACACCAGATACATCGCTCCGACCAGAACGTAATGCAGTCCGCCCCTGACATGGCCGAGCAGGCTTGCCAGGAACGCCACCATGGCACGCGCCATGCCGGTCATCTCGATCAGCAGGCCGAGAAACACGAACAGCGGCACTGACAAGAGGATCAGGTGGCTCATGCCCTCGTCCATGCGGCCGACCAGCACCATCAGCGGCGTGCCCGTGGTCAACGCCAGATAGCCATAGGTCGCCAGCCCAAACCCGAACGCGATCGGTACACCGGCGAACACGCAGAAGCCGGCCACGCCGACAAAGAAGATGATCAGGTTGAGATTGCCGAGCGGCTTCAGCGATCCCTTGAGCAGCCAGAACACCGCGATGACGAGCATAACCGACAGCATCGCCCCGAGCACGGTACGGACGTCGCCGGCGCGCAGCAACCGCAGGAACGCGAACAGCGCCATCAGCCCGATGCCGACCGGCAGCGCCGCGGCGCGCCAGACGTTCGGGATCTGCAGTGCCGGCGTCGTGATGTAGCTTTCCTCGTAGGCGTATTCAAAAGCCGGCCAGGCGATCAGGACAAGGAACGCCAGCGCTGCCGAGGTTGCGACCAGGTCGAGATAGGCGCGCATGGCGGGCCGCGCGCTGGCAACGATGGCCGTCATCCGCATGTGCTCGGCGCGCCGGAACGCGACCGCGGCGCCCAGCATCGCCAGCCACAGGAACAGGATCGAGGCCAGTTCGTCCGACCAGATCAGTGGCTGGTGCAACGCATAGCGCGCCACGACGCCGGCAAACAGGATCACGATTTCCGCAAAGACCAGAAGCGCTGCCGGAAACTCGACCAGCAGTCCCAGCCCATGTTCGACCGAAGCCAGCAGCGAACGGCGGCGAGGGGACTGCCCCACCTCGCCGCCAGCGGCCTCGGTCGTTGCGGCATGAGCCATCGCTACGACAGCTTGCCGACTGACTTCTCGAGCAGATCCCAGGCCTGCTCGCCGTATTTGCCCTTCCATTCGGCATAGAAGCCGGCGGAGCGCAGCTTGTCGCGGAACGGCGTCACGTTGGGCTGGTTGAAGGTAAGGCCCTTGCCGGCCAGTTCCTGCTGCAGGCCCGCGTTCAGCTTGGCGACGTCTTCGCGCTCCTTGACGCCGGCCGCATTGATGTTCCTGGCGACGATCGTCCGCACGTCTTCAGGCAGCTTCTCCCAGGCACGCCGGTTCGCCAGGAACCAGAAGCCGTCCCACATATGGTTCGTCAGCGAGCAGTATTTCTGGACCTCGTAGAGTTTCGCGGTCGAAATGATGGCCAGCGGATTTTCCTGACCCTCGACGATTTTGGTTTGGAGCGCCGAATAGACTTCGCTGAAATTGATCGAGGCGGGCGCCGCATCGAAGGCCTTGAACATCGAGGTCCAGAGCGGGGAGACCGGCACTCGGATCTTGAAGCCCTTCAGGTCCTCCGGGCCGTTGATCGGCTTGGTCGAGGAGGTGGTCTGGCGGAACCCGTTGTCCCAGATCTTGTCCATGACGACGAGATTGGACTTGGTGATTTCGCCACGGATATAGGCGCCCAAGCCCCCGTCCATGGCCTTCCAGACCGTATCGTAATCCGGGAAAGCGAAGCCGATGCCGCTGATGGAAGCCGCCGGCACCAGCGTCGCCAGGATCAGGCCCGACAGCGTGAAAAACTCGACGCCGCCCGACCTGATCTGGCTCAGCATGTCGGTATCGGAACCGAGCTGGTTGTTCGGAAAAATCTGCAGATCAAACCGGCCGTTGGTCTCGGCCTTGATGGCTGCAGCCATTTCCTTGGCCCGCGCGTTCATCGGATGGCCGTCAGGCAGATTGTTGGCGTATTTGTAGGTGAACTCGGCTGTCTGGGCGCGTGCCACGAACGGCGCGCCGACGCCGCCCAAAACCGCCGACGCGGCCGATGCCTTGAGAAGCGTACGTCGTGAGAAGCTCATCTGGGTCTCCCTTGAGCGTTATTGTTCTTGAGGTCCGACCGGATACGGACCTGCTGCCACGCGGTCGTCAGCAAACTCGCGCCCGCGCTTATTGCAGCCGAAGGAAGCCGCGGCAATATCGCTTTCGGTTGAACACCGATGCGATGGCCGTCGATGGCTTGACTGCAATAGCACGGGCGGCCGGATGATCGCTCAGCGGCCTCTGGGATGGCAGGATATGCCGCTAAATATCTGATCTAATTATACATATAGATATTCCATAATATACCTTATGCGAATCGGAGATGTTTCCGTATGAGCGGTGATCTTGCCCTCGAGCTTGGGGTCCGGCCCTTGGGGTCCGGCCCTCTGCGGCGCATGCAAACCGCCTCACGGCCGCCACAGGCGACCGCGCAATCCTGTAAATCGGACGAGTGCCGCTGCGGTGGCGTTCAGGCCTTTTCCGCTTCTCCGCCGGCATCCAGCCAGCCTTTGAAGCCACCGAGATTCCGCACGTTGGCGTATCCCATTTCCTTGAGCGTCTTGCCCACGAGCGCTGAACGTCCACCCGAGGCGCAGTACGCGACAATGGTCTTGGCCCGGTCAAAGGCGGCGTCATGCATCGCAGAGGCAGGATCGGCGCGGAATTCCACGAGGCCGCGCGGCACGGCAAGGGCGCCCGGCACCTTCCCGGTCGTTGCCACTTCTGCAGGCTCGCGCACATCGAGGAACAGGACATCGGCCCTGCCCAGCAAGCCTTTGGCCTCATCCGGGCTGATCCTGAGCACCGCGGCTTCAGCTTCCGCCAGCATCGCTTGTACGGTCTTCATGGTCGTTCCTCTCTGTTCGTTCCACTGATCCATCTAGGCTGCGTTCGGCGGCGCGCAACGTGAATTGCGACCCGGCAGTCAGCTATGCTGGTTTGGCTTTGGCTTCGATACCTCTGATTCCTCGACGATTCTGCGAATTGTTAATGTGACGGTTGAAGCAACGTGGTCGCCTCACCTTCCCCTGAACCGCGGCTTGCGGCGGCCGAGGAACGCTTCAACACCTTCCTTGTGGTCCTCGCTCATGCTGGCTAGCGCGAACTGGTCGATGTCCATGTGGCTGGCGAGATCGTCAAGCGCGTGGGCCAGGCGGTTGACCGTCAGCTTCGTCATGGCGACCGATAGCGGCGGCTGGGCGGCGACCTTGGTGGCGAGCGCCATGGCGGCGTCGAAGGCCTTGCCGGGATCGGCCACCTCTTCCACCAGCCGCCATTCGTAGGCCTCGGCCGCGGAGATGCGCTGGTCAGCCAGGATCACCGCCTGCTTGGTGCGCGCCGGCCCCATCAGGTGCAGCATGCGCGGCACGCTCTGCCAGCTCATGTTCATGCCAAGGCCGATTTCGGGCACGCGCATATGTGCATCGCGGGCCATGACGCGGAAGTCGAGCGCGACCGCCAGCGCGACGCCGCCACCGACGCAAAAACCTTCGATGGCGCCGATGGTGATTTGCTCCATCTCCTGCCATGCGCGCGTTAACCGCGGCCCGAGCTTGAGATGGCGGCGCAGGGTGCCGAGATCCATCGATTTGCGCGCGCGGCCTTCCGGATCCTTCAGGTCGAAACCTGCGCTGAACGACTTCGCGCCGGTCAGCACCACGACCGAGGTTTCCGCGTCATCCTCAAAACTGCGCGCGGCGTCGGTGAGCTGCCGCAGAGCCTCCGGAGATAGCGCATTGATGCCGTCGCCGCGGTCGAAACGCACCGCTGCGATACGGCCATCCGGCCCCAGACCCTTCTCGATCTTCACGAATTCAGTCAACCTGTGCCTCCCTGCCCTGATCCCGATGGCCGGAGGCTAGCAGAGTCCCTGCCTCGACATAGCCCGGATTTTCCGCTTATCCTGACCGTATGAGCGACCACGATCACGATCATCACCACCACGATCACGACCACTCGGAATTGTCGGAAACCGAATTGCGCGTGCGCGCGCTCGAGACGATCCTGACCGAGAAAGGCTATGTGGACTCGGTGGCGCTCGATGCCATTATCCAGGCCTACGAAACCAAGATCGGCCCGCATAATGGCGCACGGGTTGTCGCCAAGGCCTGGACTGATCCCGCGTTCAAGCAGGCCCTGCTCGATGACGCCACCAGGGCGGTCAGCACGCTCGGCCATGTCAGCCGCGTCGGTGACCATCTGGTGGCGGTCGAGAACACCCCGCAGCGCCACAACATGGTCGTGTGCACGCTGTGCTCCTGCTACCCGTGGGAAATGCTGGGCCTTCCGCCGGTCTGGTACAAGGCCGCGCCCTATCGCTCGCGCGCCGTCAAGGATCCGCGCGGCGTGCTTGCGGACTTTGGCGTCAGCGCTGTCGAAAGACATCGAGATCCGGGTCTGGGATTCCACCGCCGAAACGCGTTTCCTGGTGCTGCCGATGCGGCCCGAGGGCACCGAGGGCTGGAGCGAGGAGCAGCTTGCGGAACTGGTAACGCGCGACTCGATGATCGGCACCGGCTTTCCGAAAACGCCCGGCGCGCCCTCATGAACGGCGTGCACGACATGGGCGGCATGGACGGCTTCGGCAAGGTCGAGCCCGAGCCGAACGAGCCGATGTTCCACACCGAGTGGGAAGCGCGCGTGCTCGCCATGGTGCGTGCGATGGGGGCAGCCGGTGCGTTCAACATCGATACGTCGCGCTACTATCGGGAGATGCTGCCGCCCCACGTCTATCTCGCGAGTTCGTACTACAAGAAGTGGTTTCTCGGCCTCGAAGACATGCTGATCGACAAGGGCTTCATTGCCGCCGAGGACGTCGCGGCCGGCCACGCCGTGCAGCCTGCCAAGCCGCTCAAGCACGGCAAGTTCGCCCTCGACGACGTCGAACGGGTGATGGTGCGCGGCAAATTCGGCCGCGCGGCGCCGGCCGGTCCAAAGTTCAAGCCAGGCGATCGCGTCCGCGCCAGGAACATTCACCCGGCAACCCACACCAGGCTGCCCCGCTATGTGCGCGGCCATGTCGGCGTGGTCGAGCGCGATCATGGCTGCCACGTCTATCCCGACACGGCCGCGATGGAGGCCGGGGAGAATCCGCAATGGCTGTATACGGTCGTGTTCGACGGCGCCGAACTGTGGGGCGCTGACGCCGATCCGACCGTGAAGATTTCGATCGATGCGTTCGAACCCTATCTGGAGCCGGCGTGATGGATTCGGCTGCCGCGCATGCGACCGCCAATGTTCCGGGCATTCCGCGCGACGACGACGGCCCGGTGTTTCGCGAGCCGTGGGAGGCGCATGCCTTCGCGATGGCGCTCGCGCTGCACGGGCGTGGACTGTTCACCTGGCCCGAATGGGCTGCAGCCCTCGCCGATCAGATCAAGCGCGCCCAGGCCGCAGGCGATCCGGACACCGGCGAGACCTATTACCGGCACTGGCTGGCGACGCTGGAACAACTGGTCGCCGCAAAAGGCGTTACGACGCAAGAGACCCTGCATCGCTACCGCGATGCCTGGGACCATGCCGCCGACCGAACGCCGCACGGCAAACCTATCCAACTGACGCCTGCGGATTTCAGGTAGAGGCTACCAGTCATTGCGACGCTTGCGCGTCCGCATATTCCCGCCAGCCCTTGGCCCGCAATGCGCAGGCCGGGCATTCGCCGCAGCCGTAACCCCACTCATGCTGCTCTCCGCGCTCGCCGAGGTAACAGGTGTGGGAGTGCTCGCGGATCAGGTCGACCAGCCCTGCCCCGCCGAGTTCGTGGGCCAGCTTCCAGGTCGAAGCCTTGTCCAGCCACATCAGCGGCGTGTGCAACTCGAAATTCTTCGCCATGCCGAGGTTGAGCGCGGATTGCAGCGCCTTGATGGTCTCGTCGCGGCAGTCGGGATAGCCGGAATAGTCGGTCTCGCACATGCCGCCGATGATGTGACGGATGCCGCGCCGGTACGCCAGCGCCGCGGCGAAGGTGAGGAACACCAGGTTGCGGCCCGGTACGAACGTATTCGGCAGGCCGTCGGCGCCCATGGCAATAGCGACGTCGCGCGTCAGCGCGGTGTCGGAAATCTCCGCCAGCGTCGGGATGTCGAGCGTGTGGCTTTCGCCGAGCCTCGCGGCCCAATCCGGCCGCAATGACTTCATGCCCGTCAGCAGGTGGTCCCGGCATTCAAGCTCGATCGCGTGGCGCTGGCCGTAGCTGAAGCCAAGCATCTCGACGCTGGCAAAGCGCTGCAGCGCCCACGCCAGGCAGGTAGTGGAATCCTGTCCGCCGGAAAACAGCACCAGCGCGGTTTCGGACGATATTTGATCGCTCATACCGGGCCATTAGCATCCCCGGAGCTTCAGGCCAATCGGTGGAAACTGGGCTTATTTCGCCTCGTTCCGCTGGGATCGCTGCACCGCTTGCGTCATAAAGCGCCTGTATTCTCCGGCGATGGAAATCACATGACCCCCTCCCGCGACATTTCCCGGCTGCTTGAAATCATGGCGGCGCTGCGAACGCCGGTCACCGGCTGCCCGTGGGACCTCGAACAGGATTTTGCGACCATCGCGCCCTACACCATCGAGGAGGCCTATGAGGTCGCCGACGCGATCGCACGCGGCGACTTCGATGACCTCCGCGAGGAACTGGGCGATCTCCTGCTGCAGGTCGTCTATCATGCCCGCATGGCGGAAGAGCAAGACGCCTTCGCCTTCGGCGACGTGGTCGAGGCGATCACCCGCAAGATGATCCGCCGCCATCCACATGTGTTTGCCGACAAGGATGGCAATATCGCCCCCGCCGGCGTCAAGAGCGCCTGGGAGCGGATCAAGGCGGAGGAAAAGGCCGAGCGCGCCGCGCGTCGGCCGCCGGACGAGACGGCGCATGGATCGCTGCTGTCGGGCGTCAAGGCAGGACAACCGGCGCTGATCCGGGCGATGGCGTTGCAACGGAAGGCCTCCACCGTCGGCTTCGACTGGAATGACCCGCGCGCGGTACTCAGCAAGATCCGGGAAGAGGCCGACGAGATCGAGGCGGCGCTCGACCGCAACGATGCCGATGAACTCGCCGAAGAAACCGGCGACCTCCTGTTCGCCCTGGTCAACCTGGCCCGTCATGTCGGCGCCGATCCGGAAAGCGCGCTGCGCAGCACCAACGCCAAGTTCGAGCGCCGCTTTGCCTATATCGAGCGGGCGCTGGCCGCAAAGGGACGTGCGCTCGAAGACGCCACGCTCGAAGAGATGGACGCGCTGTGGAACGAGGCGAAGGGGGAAAAGCCTGCGGCGGCTGCGCTGCCCCGGGCCGGGAGCGCACGCTGAACGCTATTCACGCCACGCGCGGCACCGCATCGAAGCGCGACATGACGATGTCACGCTTGGTCTCGTCGACGCGCACGGTCATGTCGAACCGTCCGTCATGCAGCTCCTTGTTGAGCACTTCGGCGTTGCGGTGCAGCCAGCTGATGCCGGCGCCGTCGGAAGCGTCGATGGAGAGATCGAGCGTGGTCCGCGTCGCCGCAAGCCGGTCCTCGATCGCCGCCAACAGCGTATCGATCCCCTCCCCTGACACGGCAGAGACCAGGAAACACGGCCGCTCCGGCGGACGGCGCGCCGCGATGTTGCGCAGATTGTCGCGCTCCTCGGGATCGAAGCGATCGATCTTGTTCCAGACTTCGAGGATGCGGGCGCCGGCATCGGGATCGATGCCGAGCTGGCGCAGCACGGCATCGACGTCACGCTCCTGCGCCTCCGCATCTTCATGCGAGATGTCGCGAACGTGCAGGATGATATCGGCCTCCAGCACCTCTTCCAGCGTGGCGCGGAACGCGGCGACGAGCTGCGTCGGCAGATCGGAGATGAAACCGACCGTGTCCGACAGCATCGCCTTGCCGCCATGCGGCAGCGTCAGCGCGCGCAGGGTCGGATCGAGGGTCGCAAACAGCATGTCCTCGGCCTGCACGTCTGCGCGTGTCAGCCGGTTGAACAGCGTCGACTTGCCGGCATTGGTGTAGCCGACCAGCGCCACGACACGGTACGGCACCCGCTGCCGCCCCGCGCGATGCAGCCGCCGCGTCGCCTGCACCTTCTTCAGCTCGCTCTCGAGCCGCGAGATGCGATCCCCGATCAGCCGGCGGTCGGCTTCGATCTGGGTCTCGCCGGGACCGCCCATGAAGCCGAAGCCGCCGCGCTGACGCTCGAGATGGGTCCATGACCGCACCAGCCGGCTGCGCTGATAGTTCAGGTGCGCGAGTTCGACCTGCAGCGCGCCCTCCTTGGTCTTGGCGCGGCGTCCGAAGATTTCGAGGATCAGCCCGGTGCGGTCGAGCACCTTGGTGTTCCAGGCCTTCTCGAGATTGCGCTGCTGGATCGGCGACAGCGCGCAATCCATCACGACGAGCTCGATGTCGTCGGCCGGTGATCAGCCCGGCGATCTCCTCGACCTTTCCCTTGCCGAGATAGGTCGCCGGCCTGATCTGGCTGACGGGCGCGATCAGCGCATCGGCGATCGTCAGGTCGATGGCGCGCGCCAGTCCTGCCGCCTCATCGAGCCGGGCCTCGGAATCGCGCACGACCTCGATTCGCCTGCGCATCGGCGTCGCCGCGGCGCATGCGCAAATAAGGGCCGATGACGATCACCCGCCCGGTCTTCGCCCCCCGCCGACCGCGGACGGTCGGCGCTCCCTTCACGGTCGCAGGGTTCCAATCAGTTCACTCTCAAGCCGGAGCATCCTCGCCGCCTTCGAACAACTGGATCGGAGCGCCGGGCATGATGGTCGAGATCGCGTGCTTGTAGACAAGCTGCGAATGTCCATCGCGCCGAAGCAGCAAGCAGAAGTTGTCGAACCAGGTGACGATGCCCTGCAGCTTCACTCCGTTGACGAGAAAGATCGTCAGTGGCGTTTTTGTTTTACGAACGTGATTAAGGAAGGTGTCCTGTAGGTTTTGTGCGCGGTCTGCCGCCATTGTTTTTGTCCCGCCGTCTGTGTTTTTTATTATTAAGCCGGCTATTGCTCTCTCCGGAGCCTGCCCCGACTTGCCGGCTTCCCCTGAGATCCCCCTCCGGTCGGCTCGGCAAGATGATTAGAGGGCACGCGCGGTTTTTAGGCAAGCCGGTTCGCGCGTCACCCGCCCGGGACCCGGCGACCATTCTGCGTAACTGCCGAGAAACAGACGAATATTCCCAAGCAGGTGCATGGATCGGTTTGCGCGCGGTCAATTGGCCGCGCCAGCTCAGGCTTCGAATCGCGTGCGCGAATGGGCTCAATCCTCAACCGACCCCAAGCGCCTTCAGCTTGCGGTGCAGGGCCGAGCGCTCCATGCCGACGAACTCGGCGGTGCGGGAAATATTGCCGCGAGAACCGGCTGATCTGGGCGATCAGATAGTCGCGCTCGAACACCTCGCGCGCTTCGCGCAGCGGCAGGCCCATGATGTGCTCGCCGTTGTTGCCGGTCGGCATCGCCGGCACCATCGAACCGACGTCCGGCGGCAGCATGTCGGCGGTGATGATCGGCTTCGGGACTCGCCACCGGCGAGGATCATCAGCCGCTCGACGTTGTTGCGCAGCTGGCGGACGTTGCCCGGCCAGTCATGCGACTGCAGCACCGCCATGGCGTCCTCGCCGATCTGGCGCTTGCGGCAGGCCGGTCGCGACCGAAATCTGATCCATGAAGATAGTCGATCAGCTCCGGAATGTCCTCGCGGCGCTCGGACAGCGGCGGGCACGCGGATCGGCACGACCGACAGGCGGTGATAGAGATCCTCGCGGAAGCGACCCTCGGCGATCTCCGCCTCCAGGTTGCGCGCGGTCGACGAGATGATCCGGACGTCGACATGGACCTTGGCGGTGCCGCCGACGCGCTGGAAGTTCTGATCGACCAGCACGCGCAGGATCTTGTTCTGGGTCTCGCGCGGCATGTCGGCGATCTCGTCGATGAAGAGCGTGCCGCCATGGGCCTCTTCCAGCGCGCCGACCTTGCGCGCCTGCTCGCCGTTCGACTGCTCGATGCCGAACAGTTCGACCTCCATCGCGCTCCGGCGTGATCGTCGCGGCGTTGATGACGACGAACGGGCCTGTCGGCGCGGGTCGAGGCTGTGTGCAGCGTGCGCGCCGCCAGTTCCTTGCCGGAGCCCGGAGGGGCCGACGATCAGGATGCGGCTATTGGCCTTGGCGGCCCGCTCGATGGTCTGGCGCAACTGGTTCATGCAGGCGGAACGGCCGATCAGATCGCTGGCCGCCGGCGCGCAGTTGCTTCAGTTCCTTCACCTCGCGCTTGAGCCGCGACGTTTCGAGCGCGCGCGTCGCGACCAGGACCAGCCGGTCGGCCTTGAACGGCTTCTCGATGAAGTCGTAGGCGCCGCGCTTGATCGCCGAGACCGCGGTCTCGATGTTGCCGTGGCCGGAGATCATCACCACGGGCAGGTCGGCGTGGTCCTTCTTGATCTGCTCGAGCAGCTGCAGGCCGTCGAGCCTGGATGCCCTGCAGCCAGATGTCGAGGAACACCAGATGCGGGCGTCGATTGGCGATCTCGGCCAGCGCCGAATCGCTGTCGCGCGCCGTGCGGGTGTCGAAGCCTTCGTCCTCCAGAATGCCCGCGACGAGGTCGCGAATATCGGCTTCGTCGTCGACGATCAGAATGTCACTGGCCATGGGTTACACCTGTCTTGTCAATTGCCGGTTGCGGCTTCGATCTTCGATTCATGATTGGTCGCCGATGCAGCCTCGTTGGTTTCAGCCGCTGGCGCCTTTGTTTCGCCGTCCCGCGGTTTTGCTTCCGAAGCGGGCTGCTTTGCTTCGGCCTTCGGCGCCTGGCCCGATACGGCGAACCGAAGCCGCATCCAGGCGCCACGCTGACCGGGCCGGAAGTCGGACGCATCCTTGAGTTCAATGCGGCCGCCATGGTCTTCGAGCACGCGCCGACGATGGCGAGGCCAAGCCCGGTGCCCTTCTCGCGTGTCGTCACATAGGGCTCCAGCAGGCGCGGCGCGGCTCGCCTTGGGCAGGCCGATGCCGTTGTCGATGACATCGATCACGATGTCGTCGTTCTCGCGCGCCGCCACTGACGTCGATGCGGCCCTTGCCCGAGCTCCTCCGCCGGTACCTGCTCGATCGCTTCCGTCGCGTTCTTGATGATGTTGGTGAGCGCCTGCGAAATCAGCCGGCGGTCGAACTGCGCGCGCATCGGCGTCTTGCTTGATTTCGATCTCGATGTCGATGTCGGGATGGCCGACCTTCATCAGGAACACCGCCTGACGCACGGTGTCGGCGACATCCTCGCCTTCCATGACCGGCTTCGGCATGCGTGCGAAGCGCGAGAACTCGTCGACCATGCGCCTGATGTCGTCGACCTGTCGCACGATGGTGTCGGTGCACTGGTCGAAGATGCCCTTGTCCTCGATGATGACCTTGCCGTATTTGCGGCGGATGCGCTCGGCCGAAAGCTGGATCGGCGTCAGCGGATTCTTGATCTCGTGGGCGATGCGCCGCGCGACGTCGGCCCAGGCCGAGGTGCGCTGTGCCGACACGAGATCGGTGATGTCATCGAGCGTGATGATGTAGCTGTCGCGTGACTGGCTGGTCTGTTCGGCGCTGACTCGCACCGACAGATTGCGCTCGTGGCCGTCGCGGGTGATCGTGATCTGGCCCTGCACCAGCCGCTGCGTTCCCTCGCGCGCCGTCTTCATCATCTCGTCGAGCTCGGGCAGCACGTCGGACAGCGGATGGTCCAGCGTCTCGGATTCGGGATGGCCGATGCAGTTTTTCGGCCGAGCGATTGAGGATACCGATGCTGCCGGAGGCATCGACGCCGATGATGCCGGCACTGGCCGACGACAGCACCGCCTCGATGAAACGGCGGCGGCTGTCGATCAGTTCCGCTGGCGCTGACCAGTTCGTCGCGCTGGCTGCGCAATTCGGCCGTCATCTTGTTGAAGGTCTCGCCGAGTTGCGCGAGATCGCCTTCGGACTTATGGACCGGCACCTGGACATGCAGGTCGCCGGTCGAGACGATATTGGCCGCGCTCATCAGGCGCGGATCGGCGCCACCAGCCAGTTGGCGAAGTTCAGCCCGATCAGCACCGACGCCATCAGGATGGTGAGCGCGATCACGGCAAACATCAGCGCGAAGGCGACCTGGATGCCGAGCCGGCGGGATTCGATCTGGGCGTATTCGGCGACGCTGGCCTCGGTTTGCTTGAGCTGCGTGACCACGCGCGGATCGAGCAGCCGCGCCACGTAGAGAAACGTATCCTCGAACGCACGCAGCCTGATCACCGCCGCCACATAGTTCGCCTCGGGGAAGACCGCGATCTGTGGCTCGTTCTCGTCGACGTTGCTGAGGAACTCCTGCGGAGGCGTCGTGAATTCCTGCTTGATGCCGGTCTGAGCCGTCTCGAGTATATTGCGGTCCTTGTCGATCAGCATCGCGCCCGGAAGGTTTCGCGACGCCGCGCTGGCGGTCAGCAATTCGCGAAAGGAGCGCCGGTCCTGGTCGAACAGCGGCCGCGACCGGGCAATGTCGTTGGCCATACCCAGGATGTCGCCACGAATGAGCTGCGCGTGTTCGTAAGTATAGGCCCTCGCCACGATCAGCGAATTCTGCATCACCTCGCGTGTGGGCCCCGAGAACAGCCGGTCGAGGCCGCGATCGATGGTCACATTGGCGACGATGGCGACCAGCACGGCCGGCAGCACCGCGATCACGGAAAAGAGGCTTACAATCTGCACGTGCAGCCGCGCCGCCGCCCTGCCCCGGCGCCGCGCCTGGATGACCAGCCATACTTCGCGGATGATGATCCCGATCAGCAGCAGGATGGTCGCCGCGTTGATCAGCAGGAAGGAATAAACGACGTGGCGGGTGGGCTCGATCGGCGTCAGGCCGCTCAGCACCATGAAGGTCAGAAACGCCGACAGCAGCGCTATTCCGACCGCAAACGGCGCTACCCATTTCCGCAGGATTCCTCCCGTGGATTCCGAACGCGAAGGGTCGAATGGCGGTGCTGAGGTTGTCTCTGCAGTGGTCATACCGGCAATCGGTGAGCTGAAAGGCTTTGGGTTCGCCAGCGGCGAACTGATGCATTCATACCACAATGTTGCCGAATTACGACAATTCCACGGCGTATCCTGCCGCGAAAGTGATCGCTCCCCAGCTTGCTGACCGGCCGAATGGCGGCGGTAGGGGCCTACCCGCCGCTGCGATAGACTTGGATGTCGAGGTCCCTGATCTTCTTCCGCAACGTGTTGCGGTTCAGGCCGAGCAGGTCGGCCGCGCGGATCTGGTTGCCACGGGTGGCGGCCAGCGCCGCCGTCAGCAGCGGCACCTCGATTTCCTTGAGGATGCGGTGGTAGAGGCCCGGCGGCGGCACGCCGTTCGGGAAGCCCGAAAAGTGCGAGGATAGATAGGCCTCGACCGCACCGCCGAGATTTTCCACTCCGACCGAGGCATTGCCGCCAGAGGCCACCGCCGGCGGGGCCAGTTCGCCGTCGATCACCGACCCCGTAATGACGTCCTGTGGGTAAAGCGCGGCGAGCCGGCGCGCCAGGTTTTCCAGCTCACGCACGTTGCCGGGCCAGCGGTGCTGCTTCAGCCGTTCCAACGCCAGCGTGTCGAGTTTCTTCGGCGGCAGGCCATCCTTCTCGGCGAGCGAAAAGAAATGCCGGATCAGGTCGGGCAAATCCTCGATCCGCTCGCGCAGCGGCGGCAGGCGCAGCGGCACGACGTTCAGGCGGAAGAACAGGTCTTCGCGGAACAGCCCCTGCTGGATCAGGATGCGCAGATCCTTGTTGCTGGCGGCCACGATCCGCACGTCGGTCTTGATCGGCGTGCGTCCGCCGACGGTCGTGTACTCGCCCTGCTGCAGCACGCGCAGAAGTCGCGTCTGCGCCTCCATCGGCATGTCGCCGATTTCGTCGAGGAACAGCGTGCCGCCTTCGGCCTGCTCGAAGCGGCCGGAAGCGCGGGTATTGGCGCCGGTGAACGCGCCGCGTCTCATGGCCGAACAGTTCGGACTCGATGAGGTCGCGCGGGATCGCCGCCATGTTGACCGCGACGAACGGACCGTTGCGGCGCTTGCCGTAGTCATGCAGCGCGCGAGCCACCAGTTCCTTGCCGGTGCCGAACTCGCCGGAGATCATGACCGTCAGATCGGTCTGCATCAGCCGCGCCAGCACCCGGTAGATTTCCTGCATGGCCGGCGAACGGCCAACCAGCGGGATCGAGTCGAACTCCCCGTCGTCGGACGCATTCGCCACCCGCTCCTTCGGCTCCGCGAGGGCGCGGCCGACGATGGTGATGAGTTCCTTCAGGTCGAACGGCTTCGGCAGATATTCATAGGCGCCGCGCTCCGAGGCCCGGATCGCCGTCATGAAGGTGTTCTGCGCACTCATGACGATGACGGGAAGGTTCGGCCGCATCTTCTTGATCCGCGGCAACAGATCGAACGCGTTCTCGTCAGGCATCACCACGTCGGTGATGACGAGATCGCCCTCCCCCTGGCTTACCCAGCGCCACAGCGTTGCCGCGTTCGCCGGTGAGGCGAACTTCATAACCTGCGCGCGAAAGCGCCTGGTTCAGAACCGTGCGGATGGCGGTATCGTCATCTGCAACGAGAATGCTACCTGCGGGCATGGTTGTTCCTCATCTTGCGTCCTGTGAGGCAGGCGGTAGCGTCCCCGAAACGCCATCGCGGTTGCTTTGGTCGAACTGTTTGGCGGGATTGAACATGGGCAGCAGCACGCGGAATGTGGTCCTCCGTGGCTGGGATTCGCACTCGATGATGCCGCCGTGATCGCCGACGATCTTGGCGACCAGGGCCAGCCCGAGGCCGCGTGCCGGTCTGCTTGGTCGTCACGAACGGGTCGAACAGGTTCGGCAGCAGGTCTTCCGGCACGCCGGGGCCGTTGTCCTTGACGCAGAATTCGAGCGGCAGCGAAACGCTCGACTTTCTTGCCCGGCACCGACAGGCGCACGCCGGGCCGGAAAGCGGTGGTGAGCTGGATCTCCGCGTCGCTGCGCAGATCGCCGACGGCTTCGGCAGCGTTCTTTACGAGATTGAGGAACACCTGGATCAGCTGGTCCGGTTGGCCAGCACCGGCGGCAGCGACGGATCGTACTCTTCGACGAAGCGGATGTTGCGGGCGAAGCCCGACTGCGCCAGCCGTCTTGACGTGGTCGAGCACGGAATGGATGTTGACCGGTCCACGCGTCACCGGGCGATCGTCGCCGAACACCTCCATGCGGTCGACCAGCGTGACGATGCGGTCGGCCTCGTCGCAGATCAGTCGCGTCAGCGTACGGTCTTCGGATCGAGGCCGCCTGCTCCAGCAGTTGCGCCGCGCCGCGAATGCCGGAGAGCGGGTTCTTGATCTCGTGCGCCAGCATCGCGGCCAGCGCGATCACCGAACGCGCCGCGCTTCGATGCGTCAATTGCCGGTCCATCTTGTCGGCAATGGTGCGTTCCTGCAGCATCACGACGATATGGCCGGGCCGCTCGGTGAGCGGGGCGACGTGCAGGTCCACCTGGCGGTCGCCGCCGATGCGCGGCGTGCCAAGATCGACCTTGTATTCATTGACGGGCGAGCCGCTCGAACGCACCTGATCGATCAGCGCCAGCAACGGGCTGCCGAACGGCACCAGTTCCTTCAGCGACTGACGCCGCAGGAACTGCGTCGATATCTCGAAGAACAATCTCGGCCGCCATGTTGGCGTCGACGATGCGTCCGTCGGGCGCGACCAGCAGCACCGGGTTCGGCAATGCGTTGAGGATCGCCTCGCTGTCGGAAGGCACGGGGCGGCGATGTTCCGCAGCTGAGCTCATGCAGCAGCACTCCATGCAAAGTCGTCGAACGCGTCCTGGAGCGATCGGTGCACGCGATGCGGATCCTCCGACGTCAGGATTTTCTGCCGCCACCCCTTCAGCGTCTCCGCCGGCGCGTGGCTGCACTGGCGCCGCGATCTTCGAGCGCCCAGCCGAGATGCTTGCGCGCATGTTTGAGCCCGATGCGAAGCCCGTAATGGCGGCACACCTCGTCGTAGAGCGCGCGGACATGCGCAAGCTGTTCGGAAAGCGGCGGCGCGGTCTCGGCCATCCCGGTTTCGAGCCGGCGTCCGATCTGGCCGGGCAGCCAGGGCTGACCCTGCGCGCCGCGTCCGATCATCACGGCATCGGCGCCCGATAGCATCAAGCGCCCGCTGCGCCGTCTCGAACGAGGTAATGTCGCCATTGACGACGAGCGGTACGGAGACCGCGTCCTTGACCGCGCGCACCGCAGCCCAGTCCGCCTCGCCCTTGTAGAACTGGCAGCGGGTGCGGCCGTGGACGGTGATCATCTGCACACCGGCGGCCTCCGCACGGCGCGCGAGTTCGGGGGCGTTGAGCGAGCGATCGTCCCAGCCAAGCCGCATCTTCAGCGTCACCGGCACCTTCACCGCGGCCACGGTGGCTTCGATCAGCGTCAGTGCGTGGTCGAGATCGCGCATCAGCGCCGATCCGGACTGGCCGCCGGTCACGTGGCGTGCCGGACAGCCCATATTGATATCGATGATGTCGGCGCCCGCAGCCTCGGAGACCCGCGCGCCCTCGGCCATCCAGTGGGCTTCGCAACCAGCGAGTTGAACCACGTGCGGCCCGATACCGGCAGCCTCACAGCGCAGAACCGACATCGGTCGGCCGTGCACGAGTTCGTCGCTGGCGGTCATCTCGGAAACCACCAGGCCGGCACCGAGGCTGGCCGCAAGACGTCGAAACGGGGCATCGGTGACGCCGGACATCGGCGCCAGAAGAACCCGGTTGGCGATAGCAATCTCGCCTATTTTCAACGGCTTATGGTATGTATTATCCACGCCGGTCACGGGGTTCTCATGGTTGGAGCGGCAGCGTCATTGCGACCGTCAGCGCCTATTCTGAGCACAAATCTTGTGCAGTCAAGTTCCATGCCTACACTTTAGACAGAACTATCATTTGTGCAAGTGCACTGCAACAAAAACCGCTTTTCTCACAGTGACGGGAATCGCTGTTTTTCCGGTTTCGGCGTGGTAAGGGCTGTGCGCCCATGGGGCCGACCGCCTCTTTCGTAATCCCGATTCGCTTATATTCGAGTGCCGATGCCCAAATCCGAGCGCACAGCAGCCATCCTCGTCGCAGCCGGGCGCGGGCTGCGCGCCGGCGCCGGAGGCCCCAAGCAATATCGGGAGATCGGCGGCCAGCCGGTGATTTTCCGCGCCATGGAAGCGTTCTGCCGGCACCCGGACATCTTTGCCGTGCAGCCGGTGGTCAATCCGGATGACGCTGCGATGTTCAGCCAGGCCGTTGAAGGACTGCGGCATCAGCCGCCCGCCAATGGCGGCGCGACTCGCCAGGCTTCAGTGCATGCAGGCCTCGAGGCGCTCGCGAGTTCAAAACCCGACATCGTGCTGATCCACGACGCCGCACGCCCGTTCGTGACGGCGGCCGTCATCTCGCGCGCGATCGATGCCGCCGGCCGCACCGGCGCGGCAGTGCCTGCGATCCCGGTCACAGACACGATCAAGCAGGTCGGCGATACCGGCAATGTCGAGGCGACGCCCGAGCGCGCGCGGTTGCGGATTGCGCAAACGCCGCAGGCGTTTCGCTTCGATGTCATTCTCGACGCCCATCGCCGCGCGGCGCGCGATGGCCGCAGCGATTTCACCGACGATGCAGCACTTGCGGAATGGGCGGGATTGACGGTAGCGACCTTTGAAGGCGATCCTGCAAACATGAAACTGACCACGCCGGAAGATTTCGTTCGCGAAGAAGCCCGCCTCGCCGCGCAGCTCGGCGATATCAGGACCGGTACCGGCTACGACGTGCATGCGTTCGGCGACGGCGATCACCTGATGATCTGCGGCGTTCGCGTGCCGCATACCAAAGGCTTTCTTGCCCATTCCGACGGCGATGTCGGCCTGCATGCCCTGGTCGACGCCATCCTCGGCGCGCTGGCCGACGGCGATATCGGATCGCACTTTCCGCCGAGCGATCCGCAGTGGAAGGGCGCGGCCTCCGACAAGTTCCTCAAATACGCCGTCGATCGGGTCACGGCGCGCGGTGGCCGCATCGCCAATCTCGAGGTTACGCTGATTTGCGAGCGTCCGAAGATCGGGCCGCTGCGCGATGCCATGCGCGCCCGTATCGCCGAAATCACCGGGCTCAACGTCTCGCGCGTCGCCGTCAAGGCCACCACCAGCGAGCGGCTCGGCTTCACCGGCCGCGAGGAAGGCATCGCTGCAACCGCGAGCGCCACCATCCGCCTGCCCTGGGACGATAAAGGCTGGAGCGCATAAGCCATGAGCGGCAGCGACGCCCGCGCCCTCTCCCGCTCGCTGCTTGACTTGTGCCGGATGCGCAAGCTGACGATCGCCACGGCTGAATCCTGCACCGGCGGCCTGGTCGCGGGCGCACTCACCGACATTCCCGGCTCATCGGATGTGATCGACCGCGGCTTCGTCACCTATTCCAACGACGCCAAGCGCGCGATGCTCGGCGTCAAGGCGACCACACTTGCGACCTTTGGCGCCGTCAGCAAGGAAACCGCGACCGCGATGGCGATCGGCGCGCTGGAAAAAGCCGGTGTCGACCTGGCGGTTTCGATCACGGGCATCGCCGGCCCCGGTGGCGCTGTGCCGGGCAAGCCGGTCGGCCTCGTTCATTTCGCGGTCGCGTCGCGCGACGGGAAGATTCTCCACCGTGAGTTCCGCTTCGGCGCCATCGGCCGCACCGCCGTGCGCCAGCGCTCGGTGGTGGAGGCGCTGCGCATGTTGATGGAATTGGCGCGGGGACCCCAGCCGCCCGCCAAACCGCCGCGTCAGACCATGAGCCGGCTACGGCCGCGGGTCGCGCGAACGCCGCGGCGCAGCGCCGTCAAACGCCGCCGGCCGACGCGGACCTAGTTGGAAGCCTTCCCGTAAACCGCATCGGCACGCTTTTCGAACGCTGCCGCAAACCGCTGGAACGCGGCATCGAACATCGTTCCCATCAGCATCGCCAGCATCCGGCTCCTGAATTCATAAGACAGGAAGAAGCCGACGTCGCAGTCCGTCTCGGATTTCGGCTCGAAGGTCCAGCGGTTTTCAAGATTGCTGAACGGTCCCCTCAGATACTCGACCATGATCTTGAGGTTCGGCCGGTCGAGTGTCACCCGGCTGGTGAATGATTCGCGCACCAGCTTGAAGGAAACGGTCATGTCGGCGACGACGATCTCGGTGCCATCGGGATTGGCCGTGCGCTGGCGTATCTTCAACGACTGGCACAGCGGCACGAATTCGGGATAGCGCTCGACGTCGGCGACCAGATCGAACATCTGCGCGGCGGTGTGATGAACCCGGCGCTTACTGGAGAACTTCGGCATCTGACGCTCAGCGGTGCAGCACAGCGCGCGCGGCCTGGAGCTTGGCAAAATCTTCGCCGGCATGGTGCGACGAGCGGGTCAGCGGGCTCGCCGATACCATCAGAAATCCCTTGGTATAGGCGACCTTCTCATAGCCCGCGAACTCATCCGGGGTCACATAGCGCATGACGGCGTGATGCTTGCGGGTCGGCTGCAGATATTGCCCGATGGTCAGAAAATCGACATCCGCCGAGCGCAGATCGTCCATCACCTGCAGCACCTCGTGACGCTCTTCGCCGAGGCCGACCATGATGCCGGACTTGGTGAAGATCGTCGGATCGATCTCCTTGACCCGCTGCAACAGGCGGATCGAATGAAAGTAGCGCGCGCCCGGCCGCACAGCGAGATAGCGCGCCGGCACGGTCTCCAGATTGTGGTTGAACACGTCGGGCTTCGCCGCCGCGACGACTTCCAGCGCGCCCTCCTTGCGCAGGAAATCGGGCGTCAGGATTTCAATCGTGGTGGTCGGACACTGCGCCCGGATGGCGCGAATGGTTTGCGCGAAGTGCTCGGCGCCGCCGTCAGCGAGATCGTCGCGATCGACCGAGGTGACCACGACGTGGGCAAGCCCAAGCTTGCGGGTGGCTTCGGCGACGTGCTCCGGTTCGGCGGCGTCGAGCGCGCCCGGCATGCCGGTCTTGACGTTGCAGAACGCGCAGGCGCGGGTGCAGGTGTCGCCCATGATCATGAATGTGGCGTGCTTCTTGTCCCAGCATTCGCCGATATTCGGGCAGCCGGCCTCCTCGCACACGGTGACGAGGCCGTTCTCCTTGACGATGTTGCGGGTGTCGGCGTAGCCGCGGGTATTCGGCGCACGTACCCTGATCCAGGCAGGCTTGGGCGGCGACAACGCGTCGGGCCGGTTCACCTTTTCGGGATGGCGCGGTCGCACCTGGTTGGCGGAGACGGTATCGACGAGCACGACCATTTCAAATCCGGAAAAACTTGCGAGAACACCTAGCTAGTCTGTGTTGCGGGTAGCCGCAACCCGGTTGCGGAACACCGCGATCCGGCTCGCCCAACCTAGCAGAAACGTGCAAGGTATTGGCAGTTTTCACCTGTTCCGCCGTGATTCCCACCTGAAAATGGCTCGAAATCCGACGCCGGCCGATGCCGCATCCCCTCGCCTCGGCAAGAAGCTGAAACGCTCATTTTTTGACCGCAGCGTGCATGACGTCGCGCCCGACCTGATCGGAGCAACGCTGCTGGTGAACGGCGTCGGTGGTGTGATTGTCGAGGTCGAGGCCTATCACCATACCGACCCGGCGGCGCATTCGTTCCGCGGGCCGACGCCGCGCAACATGGTGATGTTCGGCTCGCCGGGCTTTGCCTATGTCTATCGTTCCTATGGCATCCACTGGTGCGTAAATTTCGTCTGCGAGGCAGAGGGTTCTGCGAGCGCCGTGCTGATCCGGGCACTGGAGCCGACCCATGGCATCACTGTCATGCGCCGCCGCCGGGGCGTGCCTGACGAGCGCGCGCTGTGTTCGGGCCCCGGAAAGCTGTGTGAAGCGCTCGGGATCACCGCCGAGCACAACGAACTGCCGCTCGATCGACCGCCGATCGCCCTGCATGCGCGTAGCGTGCCACCTGAGATCGTCGAAGGCGTGCGGATCGGCATCACCAAGGCGATCGAGTTACCCTGGCGGTACGGATTGAAAGGATCGAAGTTTCTGAGCAAGCCGTTCTGATGCCAGCCGCCAGCGCTACCGACCGGATTTTGACAAACGTAGCGCGACCTGCATCAAGCCGTGCGGTTCTTTGCAATGTATCCATACGCGAGTAGGAGCAGAATAGCGCCGACGACCGCACCAATCAGCCCCGCGCCTTCGCCCGGCGCATACCAGCCGAGCGCCTGCCCCAGAAAGGTGGCGACGAAAGCGCCCACGATTCCGAGGATCGTGGTCATGATGAAGCCGGACGGTTCGTTGTCGCCGGGCATGATGAATTTGGCGATGAGCCCGGCCACAAAGCCGATCAGGATGGTCCAGATGAAACCCATTGGCGAAACTCCTCGTATTCACGATGCGGCGCAGACAATCTGCTCAAATTTCGAGTGCAGAGGAGATTTCACCAAGGGTAGCCTTTTCGGCGTCGCTCACCTGAACCCCTCCGCCAAACAAGCTACCGCCCTCTCTTGAGGCTTCGGCGGTGCTTTGGCTGATCTGGTGCAACCAACCCTTGAACGCGGCTGCGTCGCCTGGTGCCTTGGCTCCGAGCAATTGCGACACCTGGCGCAATGTATCGACGGATTTGGTCTTCATCTCCGCCGGCTTCGCGCCAGCGAATTCCGCCTTGAGGCCGTCCCGCGCGGCGCTTCGTCCCTCGCTGGTCGAAAAATCGGCGACGACCGCTTTCACCAGGCCGTTGGCGCTGGAGTTGGTCGCAACCTTGCTCAGCGCTGCGCCGCCGGCGAACGATTCCTTCAGGAGACCCCACAATCCGCTGGGTTCCGCGGCGGTGATGGCCATTCCCGCAATCATCGGGCTCTTCAGAAGCAGTGTCCATTCGTCCTTGGTGAAGCTCGTCTTGTCAGCCATTGATCATCTCCCGATCTGCATTCCCGTTAAATGCGCGCCGCGCGCCTTGGGCGCACGGCGCCAGCAGCCAATTCAGGATCGCGATAGTGTATCGATTTTGCGACGAAGCTCATCGATCGCTGGCCTGGCAACGTCGCCAACACCCGGCGTCGCCAACACCTTGTCACACATCTGATTGATCGACGGCGCCGCCGCCGTGACCATCTTTGCAAGCGCACTCTTCCGCTCCGGATTCAGATTGGTCGCCATCGCGGCTACCTCGTTCAACTGCGCCGTTGCTTGCCGAAGCTTGGGAAGCGCTGCCTGGGCCGTGGCGGTATCCGTGATGCCCGGAAGCACGGACTTGAGGGCGCCGAGCGAAGAATTCACCTGGCTCGCCAGGTTGACCCCTCCGACCGTCAGATCCACCGGCGCGGTACCGACGGTTACGTTTGGCGGCTGCGTGGTTGCGGGGGGCGTCACAGCGACGACATTGTTGTCCGCGCGACCGAACACATACCAGGCGAGACCGCCCACAATGGCCAAGGCCAGCAGCCAGTAAGGCACCTGCGTCGACGTAGCACTCTTGGCTGCATAGGCCGCCTGCGCAGCTTCCGAAGCCGTGCGCTCCGACGCACTCGCCAGCCGGCTCCCCGCGGCGGAAGCCGCCGCCGCACCGCTGCGAAAGCTCCCGCCGGCCCGGTCGAGAAGGCCCGCGGCATTCAATTGATCGGCCAGGCCGGATGGGATCGATGCAGCGATTTGATCTTTCTGCGATCCCAGAAGCGAGGCCAGACCGCTTGCGTCGAGACCCGCTCCCCGTTGTTGCTGTCCCAACACGCCGAAGACCACCGGCCCGAGCAGTCCGAGGATCGACTTGCCCGCCCCGTCGCCGACGCCGGCGAACTTGCCGATCGATTGCGCCATCGTGTCCATTGCCCCGTTGCCGAACAGTCCAGACAGCATGCTCGAGCCGCTGTCTGCGAGCGACCGCGAATCCGAACCGCCCAAGAGTCCCTTCAGAGTGTCGAGGGAACCGGACTGCTGCGTCAGGACGTTGCCAAGTTGGCGCGCTCCATTGGGCGTCGAGACAAGATCGGTGAGGCCGGCGAGGAGTGCGGGAACAGCGCCGCTGACCGCTTTTTGCGCGACGCTGCGGTCGATGCCCAGGGCGGAAGCGATCTTTGCGATCATGTCCGGGGTCAGGAATTGCATTACGGCAGTGACGAGATTGCTGGCCATGGCGCTTTCTCCATTTTCCAATCGAGAGATGATTTGATGGGGCTTTCTCCGAGAATTGCGGCTTCAGAAACCGGGTTCGCAATGTGCAGGCCAGGGCTCGCGAACATCGCCGCGAACTGATCGCCTCACTTGCCGATCGGCCCTTCGGGACGACCGGATGTTCCATGCGTCGTGCCCGCAGATTTCACGACTACCCTCGATGGCACACCCGGAGCGTGAAGGCGTCGAGTTGGACCTAGGTCCAACCGCTATTGCACCGCGCCCTATTGAGGCGTTCAATCAGGGGTGGGATCCAGCGATCACTATTCAGGGAAAGCGCCGGCCGCCGCGCGCCTTGCGGAAATGGTGGAACTTCGACCAGCCACCTCGGACCAGGATGCATGAAGCGCAGGAGGGTCGGCGATGCAAACTGACGCCAGCCAATGACGCCCTACCCGGCCTCGATCTCGACCGGCCTGCCGCCCCGGTTTTCGGAGGCGGCGTTCGCCGCCCAGCAGCCGACACTTCAACTCATCTACGATACCGCGCCGATCGGGCTCGCCTTCCTGTCGCCCGACTGCCGTTACCTCCAGATCAACCAGCGCCTCACCGAAATCTGCGGCATCTCGGTCGAGGATCATCTTGGCCGCCATGTGAGAGACTGCGTGCCGGGGCTGGCGGAGGCCGTCGAAGGCATCGTGCAGTCGATCATGCGTACCGGAGATCCCGTCATCGGCATCGAGGTCGCAGGCCAGCGGGCCGACCAGGCCGACGAACGCTTCTGGATCACGCATTGGCATCCCGCATCGCAACCTTGACGGCGAGATCGTCGGCGTCAACGTGGCGGCCGAGGAGATCACCGAGCGCAAGCGCGCCGAGGCGGCGCTCAGGGCCAGCGAACGCCAATTCCACACGCTGGCGGATTCCATCCCGCAACTGGTGTGGATGGCCGACGCGCTGGGATCGATCTACTGGTTCAACAGTCATTGGTACGAATACACGGGCAGGCCCGCTGGCGAAGTCGACCCACATGGCTGGCAGACGGTTCTCGGTGCGCGCTGGAGCGAGGCGCTGGCGGCGGGAAGCGCGCTCGATGCCGAACTGTCGCTGCTTGGAAAGGATGGAATTCTATCGTCCGTTCCTGACACGGGTGGTGCCGTTGCGTGACCCCGCCGGCGCGGTCTATGGCTGGATCGGCACCCATATCGACATCAGCGAACGCAAGAGCAGCGAGCGCGAACTGCGGAGGGCCAAGGACGCTGCCGAGGCGGCGTTACGAAACCTGCGCGAGACGCAACATTCGCTGATCGAGGCCGAGAAGCTTGCAGCACTCGGGCGGCTCGTCGCAGGTGTCGCGCACGAGATCAACAATCCGCTCGGCACCGCGTTGACGGTCGCCTCCTCGCTGGAAGAAAAATGCAAACGGTTTGCCGCCCAGGCAGCGCTCGGAACGCTGAAGCGCTCGAGCCTGAACGAATATGTCGACGCGGTGCGCAGCGGCTCCAGCCAGCTTCTGGAGAGCCTGAACCGCGCGGCCGGACTGGTCCAGTCGTTCAAGCAGGTTGCCTCGGACCGCAATGATTCCGACCTGCGTATGTTCGATCTCGGCGAACTGACCGAGCAGGTCGCGGTCGGCCTGCGTCCGGCGCTGCCGAAAAACAGGGTCGCGCTGCGCGTCTCGTGCGAGCCGAACCTGTCGATGAGCAGCTACCCCGGCTCGTATGGCCAGGTGCTCACCAACCTCTTCCTCAACTCCATCGCGCACGCCTATCCCAACAACGATATCTCGGGGTCCATCGATATCAGGGTCAGCGCCGCCGGCACCAACGACGTCGAGATCGTCTTTGCCGACGATGGCTGCGGCATGAGTTCCGATGTGCGGCGTCAGGCGTTCGATCCCTTTTTTACGACGAGGCGACATCAGGGTTGCACGGGCCTCGGCCTCCACATCGTCTACAGCGTCGTGACGGATCGGCTGGGAGGCCGTCTTCGTCTCAACAGCGAAGCCGGCAAGGGAACGCAAGTGACGATCCAGATTCCAAGACGCGCGCCGGGCGGGTAGTGAACCGGCGAGCCGACTCGCAATGACGGCGGCGGCTACGAAGCCTTCTTCAGCCGCTCCAGCGCTTCCTGCAGTTTCGCCTTTCGCTCCACCGCCGCTTCGCGCTTTTCCTTTTCCTCTTCGACGACATCTTCCGGCGCATTGGCAACGAACTTCTCGTTGGAGAGCTTCGCATCCACGCGCTTGATATCGGCGTCAGCCTTGGCAATTTCCTTGTCGAGCCGGGCGCGTTCCGCGGAAAGATCGATCACGCCCTTCAGTGGCAGCGCCACCACCTCGCCGCGCACGAGCAATTGCACGGCCCCTTCCGGGGCATGTCCGGCAAAGGAAATGTCAGCCAGCCGCGCCAATCGCTTGACGACATCGCTCCAGCGCCGCGCGCGCTCCTGGGTTTCGGCTGAAGCGCCCGACAGCACCAGAGGAATCAAGGTCGCGGGCGGAATGTTCATTTCCGAGCGCACCGAACGGATGGCGGTGACGAGGTCGACCACCCAGCCGATTTCGGTTTCCGCCGCGGGATCGGTAAAATCGCCGGCATCGAGCGCGGCCATGACCGGCGCGATCAGGGGATCGCCTGGCCCTGCCAGCGCCATCGCCGCAATCTGCTCCGCGGTCACCGGGTTCGTCTTGCGTGGCCACTCGGCCAGCACCAGCAAGCCGCTGCGCGCGGCTGTCACTGCCCAGAGTTCCTCGGTGATGAACGGCATGAACGGGTGCAGCAGCTTGAGAATTTCGTCGCGTGCCCACGCGATCATCGCGCGCGTCTCGGCCTTTGCGGCGCTCTCGTCGCCCATCAAGACGGGCTTTGCGAGTTCGAGATACCAGTCGCAATAGACGTTCCAGACGAAACGGTAGATCGCATTGGCCGCATCGTTGAAGCGATAGTCGTCGATCGCCTCGGTCACCTCGCGCGTGGCGCGCGACGTTTCATGCGCGATCCAGCGGTTGAGCGTCTCCTTCGCCTTCAGCGGATCGAAGCCATCAGGCTTCGCGCAACCGTTCATCTCGGCGAAACGACAGGCATTCCAGAGCTTGGTCGCGAAATTGCGGTTGGTCTCGACCAGTTGCGGCGAGAGCTTGATGTCGTGGCTGTGGGCTGCGCCCCGCGCCAGCGCAAAGCGTAGCGCGTCTGCGCCGAAATCGTCGATCACGCCGAGGGGGTCGATGACGTTGCCCTTCGACTTCGACATCTTCGCGCCCTTCTCGTCGCGAACCAGCCGGTGGATGTAGACGGTCGAGAACGGCGCATCCTTCATGAAATGCAGCCCCATCATCATCATCCGGGCAACCCAGAAGAAGATGATGTCCCATCCGGTGACAAGGACGTTGGTCGGGTAATAGCGCGCGACTTCACTGGTTTCGTCGGGCCAGCCGAGCGTCGAGAACGGCCATAGCGCCGAGGAGAACCAGGTGTCGAGCACGTCCTCGTCACGCGTAATGAAGCCCTCGCGCTTGGCGGGGTCTTCTGCCATCGCCTGCCCCTGCTCCGGCGTGATGACTTCCTGTTCCACGTAATAGCCGAGCGCGTTGCCGACCGCTTCTTCCTCGGTCTCGGCGACGAACACCTTGCCATCAGGCCCGTACCACGCCGGGATCTGGTGTCCCCACCAGAGCTGGCGGGAGATGCACCAGGGCTGGATGTTTTCCATCCACTCGAAATAGGTCTTTTCCCAGTTCTTCGGCACGAAGGTGGTCGCGCCCGAACGGACCGCCGCGATCGCCGGCTGCGCCATGGTTTTCGCGTCGACGTACCACTGGTCGGTCAGATAGGGTTCGATGACCACGCCGGAACGGTCGCCGTGCGGCACCATGTGCGTGTTCGGTTCGATCTTCTCCAGGAAACCGAAATCCTCCAGGCGCGCCACGATCTGCTTGCGCGCGGCGAAGCGGTCGATGTTGTGCAGTTCCTCCGCAAGCTGGCTCGCACCTTCGGGCAGGCCGCGCAGATAGTCCTCGTTGTCGACGAGCGCCAGGCGGCCCTCGCGGTCGAACACGTTGACCTGCGGCAACCCGTGACGCCTGCCGACCTCGAAATCGTTGAAATCGTGCGCCGGCGTGATCTTGACCGCGCCGGAACCCTTTTCCGGATCGGCGTAATCGTCACCGATGATCGGGATCCGGCGACCGACCAGCGGCAAAATCACGTGCTGGCCGATCAGATGCCCGATGCGTTCGTTCTCCGGATGCACCGCGACGGCGGTGTCGCCCAGCATCGTCTCGGGCCGCGTGGTCGCGACCACGATGAAGCTCTCGGGATCATCAGGGCTGAAAGTCTTGCCTTCGATCGGATAGCGCAGATACCAGAGGTTGCCCTTGACCTCGATCTGCTGCACTTCGAGATCGGAGATGGCGGTGAGCAGCTTCGGGTCCCAATTGACCAGCCGCTTGTCCTTGTAGATCAGACCTTCGCGGTGCAGTTCGACGAACACCTTGACGACGGCGCGCGACAGGCCCTCGTCCATGGTGAAGCGCTCGCGGGACCAGTCGCAGGAGGCGCCGAGCCGCTTGAGCTGGTTGACGATGACCCCGCCGCTCTCCGCCTTCCATTGCCAGACGCGCTCGAGAAACTTGGCGCGGCCCATGTCGCGACGGCCCGGCTCCTGCCGCTCCATCAACTGCCGCTCGACCACCATCTGCGTCGCGATACCGGCATGGTCGGTGCCGGGCTGCCACAGCACGTCGCGGCCGCGCATCCGCTCGAAGCGGCAGAGGATGTCCTGCAGCGTGTTGTTGAGCGCGTGGCCCATATGCAGCGAGCCGGTCACGTTCGGCGGCGGGATCACGATCGTGAACGGCGCGGCGTCCTTGCGGTCAGGCCGCCCGGCCCTGAACGCGCCGCTCTCCTCCCAGATCAGGGACATGCGGCTTTCGATATCGGCGGGCTGGTAGTTTTTCTCGATCATGGCAATGCAAAATGGGCTGATGGGGGTTTTCGAGCCAAACCGTCGCCGGTTTGCCCGGGGAAAACGCCTCAAAACAACGAGTTGGCGTCCAGTTCTGACTTGATCGGATCCGGACGGCTCTAGAAAGCCGCCGCAGCGCCGCAAGTCAACCTGACAGGAAGGCTGGAGACCGCGGGGAGCGGTGTCGGAATATCCCGAACTGGCGGCAGAACCGGCCTTTGGACCACTGCGAGGCTATCGCCCGCGCGAAACCCGCTCGATTTCGGCCTTGACGATCCGCTCGACGAGGCCAGGCAGATTGTCGTCGAGCCAGGATTTCAGCATCGGCCGCAGCATTTCCTTGACCAGATCCTCCAGCGTCCGCGCGTTGTTGCTGAGCACGGTATTGGCCAGGGAGTTGAAAGCGGATTCGACGGCAGAGACGGTCGAACGCGACAGGATCTGCTGCATCGGCGTGGCGCTTTCGAATGGCGGCGGCTCGTAGGCCGGCTGCCGCGCTGCCCTGGCGCTTTCGCTGAACTCGATGTCGTCCTCCGGTTCGATCTTGCTGAACGACGACGCCGCCGGCGCCGGGTCCGGTACCGCCATCTCGTCGGTCAGCTCGAACACGTCGGCTTCGGGCGGCGGCGGTCTGACCTCGGGCTCGGCCGTTGCCGCATCGAGGCTGGCCAGCATCGCGTCGATGTCGTCCTGGTTGTTGCTGGCAGCCGCCGGTTCGGGCGCCGGAGGCGGCGGTGGTGGGGCCGGCGCGGGCTTGGGAGCCGGCTTTGGCGCGGGCGCAATCGCCGATGGCGGAATATCCTTCATCACCGGCTTCGCCGGAGGCTCCGGCTTGGCTGCGGCGGGCGGCGGGCTGGAAGGTTTCTCGGCGGCAGCCGGTTTGGCCTCGTCGTCGGCGATGATACGACGGATCGACGCCAGAATCTCCTCCATCGAGGGCTCTTGGACCTTTGCAGGTTGCGTCATCTCCAACTCCACATCGAAAACATTTTAACACCAAGCCACGAAGGAATTGCCGGTTCCGGATATGCAGGCCGGGATTTTCATCGCGCTAGCCTGACTTGTCCCCAGATCAAGCCCGCCCGATGCATCGCGCGGGGCCCCGCTCCCCTCGTGGCAACCCAACGCACGGCCATGTAATGCAAGACGCGGCGCGAATCGCTCAGCTCACCCAGGAAACGGTACGTCATGGGTGCAAAAGATTGCAAGCAAACGCCCGGCGCTTTGGACGCCGGGCGACAACATTCATTCCGTCTGCGCGGGTATCTATTCAGGTATCAGCGGCCATCCGGCGTGCGAACGCCAGCCCAGCTATCGCGCACCTGATGATAGTGCACGCTCGGATCGTAGACCGTAGTCGGCAGGTTAAGAACCAGCGGCGACAGACGTCCCACCGTGTTCAACACCGAATAGGATGCAACTACGCGGTCATGCTGCGCCGTGACGAGCGCGACCCGCGCGTTGACCAGCGCCTGCTGCGCGTTCAACACGTCGAGCGTGGTGCGCTGTCCGGCCTTGGCTTCCTCGCGCACGCCGTTCAGCGCGATTTCCGACGCCTGCACCTGCGATTGCGCCGATTGTACCTGCGCCTTGCCGGCGACGAGCTGTCCCCAAGCCGTGACGACGTTGGCGCGGGTCTGATCCCTGGTCTGCTCGAGAACGAGGCGCTGCTGCGCCAGCGTTTCCTTGGACTGACGGATCAGCGCGTATTCGGCGCCACCCTGATAGATTGGAACGTTGAGCTGCGCCGTCGCCGAAGCGCCGAACGAGCGATACAGCGTCATCGTGGTTTCATAGCTCTGCTGCACCGCAGCCTGCAGCGTCACGGTCGGCAGCAACGCGCCTTCGGCCACCTTGACCTGGAGATAGCTGACATCGATGCCGAACATCGCCGCCGTGACGTTCGGGTTCTGCGTCAGGCCGAGTTCGACCGCGTTCGGCAGCGTCGCCGGCAGGAAGCGGTCAACCGGCGAGCCCGGCGCAAGCGCCACGGGCTCGTTACCGATGATCCGCCGGAAATTCGATCGCGTCGTGTTCAGGTTGGCTTCCGCGGTTAGGAGCTGTGTCCGTCCGGCGGCGAGTTGCGCCTCCGACTGCGCGACGTCGGTGCGCGTCACTTCGCCGACGTTGAACCGGTCGCGCGTCTGTTTCAGCGTCTGTTCGAGAACGCGAACGTTGCTCTTCTGAACTTCGACGATGGCGGAGTCGCGCAGATAGTCCATGTAGATGGTCGCGGCCTGCAACAGCACGGCCTGCTCAAGCACCCGCAGCGCCTCGCGCGCGCCCGACACCTGGCTCTCTGCTGCGCGGGTCCGGTTCGCGGTCTGCTGTCCGTTGAAGAGCGTTTGCGTCACGGTGGCGCCGACACTTCGCGGCGGGTTGGCGCCGTTGATGGGAGTACGCACCAGCGTATTGGCGTTGCCGCCTGCCGTGCTGAGCGTGTCGGTGTATTGATAGCCGGCGCTTGCGGTGACGGCGACCTTCGGACGGTAGCCCGACAGCGCCTGCGGAACGTTCTCGTCCGTGAAGCGCACCTGCGCGCGCTGCGCATTGAGCTGCGGATTGTTCTGATAGGCGCGCACCAGCGCCGCCTCGATCGTATCGGCAAGGGCGGGCGTCGGGCCCAACAAAGCTGCAAGAAGGACCGAAGCAGCCGCTCCGGTAATGGCCTTCACCCCACGCATCCCAAGCAATCCATTCGTTACATCCCGCCGGGTCATGTTCACTGGGAACATGCACCGGACACCTCGCTTCAGTTGAAGTGAGTCCCGGCTCACCTTATTCCGCACGCAAGCTGGACGGAACCACCCTACAGGTAAACTCCATCGAAACTCTTTACGTGGGGCAATCGGGCCACACTTCTGATTTCCAAGAGGATTTAGGGGGGCCCCGACGGGCGTTTGTAGGGCGTGGGGACGGCCGAAACGCTAGAAAACGAAGGCGGGAACGCGGTCCATGCCGGGCAGCACCGGGGCAACCGCGTCAAACAGCATCCGATGCCCGTAATCGCCATGTGAACAGGTGATAAGAGTGGCCCGTGCGGGCTGCGACATCGCGAAGACGCCAACCAGCCGGCCGCCGCCGCGCAGTTGTGCGTAGAGCCGCTCCGGGATGACCTCGGTGGCGCCGTTCAGCAGAATGACGTCATAGGGTGCGTTTGCCGGGTCGCCTTCGGCCGCCGCGGCGGTCCGCACCGTGACATTTCCACAGCCGATCCGGGCCAGGACATCCTTGGCCTGCGCGGCCAGCGCCGGATCGCTCTCGGTTGCCGTCACCTGGGCGGCAAAGTTTGCGACCACGGCCGCCGCATAGCCGCTGGCGCAGCCGACCACCAGAACGCGATCGGTCTCCTTGATATCTGCCGCCTGCAGCATCTTCGCCAGCACCGCCGGCGTGATCAGGTACCGCTTGGTGGCGGAACCGGGCTTGCTGACATCCAGGTCGAGATCCAGATAGGCCAGCGCCTGCTTGTCCTCCGGCACGAAAGCCTCGCGCGGCACCGCCAGCATCGCGTCGATAATTCGGATATCGGTCACGTCGCTCGGACGCACCTGACCATCGACCATTTTCTGCCGTGCGGTTGCAAAACCGGACATGACGAGGACCCTGCAAGCATGCGGCGCTGACGCCGGGAGAGCTGAAACCGCCCTTCTTTGGAACATGCTCCGGCAAAACGCAACACGCCGGCAAGGGCGATCAACGAGGCGGCGCCCGCTCCCCGTACTGGTGCTATTCGATCGGCACCGCGAGTCGTGCGATCAGGCGCGCAACCTCTTCCAGATGCTCGGGATCCATGTGCTCGGTATCAGGGTCTTCGACGGCGCGCGCGAGCCTGACCAGGCACTCGTCGTCGCTGAGCGCCGGGATGTCGCTCGGGACGATCGAAGGCACGGTACGGATCGGGTCAGTTGCAATGACTGGCATCGAATCGGTCTCCTCAAGCCCGGCGTCCGGAATACTCCGCCCAATTCAGTCGAGCAGGGTTCGATCAATGACGCCCTTGCGATAACCCGCGATATGACCGACCGGTTCCAGGCCCTGCCCCGTATGCAAGGATGACCGCAAATCGTTGGACCGTAGCCACTTTCCTGCGGCTACCCACGCCAGGCCGCAGCCTGTCATTTGGTCCTTTGCAAGCCGGGAAGGCTTTGTTATACGCTCCCCGCTCGCGAACCTTTGTTCGCCTATTCCTCGGTAGCTCAGCGGTAGAGCATTCGACTGTTAATCGAATGGTCGCTGGTTCGAATCCAGCCCGGGGAGCCACTTCGGTACGAAACTGCGAACGCCTAGCGCCCCGTTTCCACTCCAGACGCCTCGGCGAGGGTCTGGAGGAGCTTGAGGGCTGAACCTTTGATCATAATCTGATCAGCTCCGACCTCAGCCCGCTGGACAAGACGTCGAATGTGGCTCCTGCGAAAGGTGCCATCTTCCTTACGCAGCCCCTGTCGGGCCAACCTCGCGAACTCGTTGATCCATTCCAGTTCCTGGACCCCCTCGAACTCCTCGGGCTCGATGATCGACCGAACTTCGACTTCGACGATGTCCTTCGGCTCTTCTTGGTCCCTTCCGCTTCCCGCTGACATTGAAGCGATGAACGCCGATGTAGGTCGTCCGGGTTAGCAGCTCACGGATCGCTCCGAGACCCCACGGCGGAAACTGTGATAGTGTGGTGAACACCCTAAAAGGGTAGCAGCACACGAAAGGTACGGTATTGAGCACCGATACGACATACTTCAACGATCCGGTGAGGTTCGCCACCTGCACGAATGAGACCGTCGAGGCGCTCCAGCTCTTGGAAGGGAAATGGAAGCTCGTGATCATCGCGCAGCTCTTCGCAAACGATGTTATTCGGTTTTCGGAGCTAGAGCGGCAAGTCGACGGCGTCACACAGAAGATGTTGATCCAGCAACTTAAACAGCTAGAGAAAGACGGGCTAATTCGCCGGACTGTGTATCCTCAAGTTCCCCCAAAAGTGGAATATTCATTGACGGAGTTCGGCCGCTCCCTTGCCCCGGCAATTACGGCCCTGCGAGAGTGGGCCGAGAACGGAAAAGCTGCCCGAGGCGCTGTCGCTTAGCGCCTCTTCCACAGGATCGAGCAACATCAGCCGGGTCTTGAGAGCGCGTGGTGCTCGACCGTCATCTATCGCCTGTGACAGGGCTGCACACGATAGGGCTCGCGCCGCCCGATTGAGCTCCTGATACTCACTTTCTACGAGACCTACCCACGTATTTCTCTGTTACTGACTTTTTTGTGCGTACTTCCACTTCTCTCTGCTTCACCTCATGTTGATAGTACACCGGGCTTCGACAGGAGAACTCCGGGTAACACGCAAATCTATCAACAAGGGATGCAACTATGTCCTCGCTCCAGGGAAAAACAGCAGTAGTCACCGGCGGATCTCAGGGGATCGGTGCCGGTATCGTCAAGAAGCTCGCAGCGCAGGGCGCGAACGTAGTCTTCAATTATCTCGCGAACGGCGACGCGGCCGCCAAGTTGGTCGCCGAGCTTGAGAAATCCGGCTCGCCAGTGAAAGCTGTCAAGGCGGACGTCACCGAACAAGAAGGACTCGACGCCCTGTTCGCGGCCGCGCACAGCGAGTTCGGCGGCCTCGATATTCTCGTGAACAATGCCGGTGTCTTCACCTTTAACGCGATCGATGCGACGGAAGTCGCGGAGGTCAACCGTCTGTTCACGACAAACGTGTTTGCTTCTATATTTTCGATCAAGACGGCGCTTAAGAATTTCAACGACGGCGGAGCTATCATTAATATTGGTTCTATTGTGTCGACAATGGCTCCTCCAAATTCCGTCGCCTATTCGTCCAGCAAAGCAGCGGTCGAGGGGATTACAAGGGTTCTGTCCAAAGAGCTGGCTCCAAGACAAATCAGGGTCAATCAGATCAACCCGGGACCCGTCCGGACTGAGGGCGCACAGAAAGCGGGGTTGAGCGAGGAAACTGAGAAGGGACTAGTAGCAACAATTCCCTTGGGAAGGATGGGACTTCCTGAGGACATCGCGAACCTCACTGCCTTCTTGGCTTCCGAAGAAGCGAAGTGGCTCACAGGCGAAATCATCATGGTGAGCGGCGGAGCTCGCTAACCGACATTTCCGTGGTCACTCCGGTGAGACCCATCGGGGCGGCCAAGACCTCTCGCTCGGCAGAACGTCGTCCCGTATCGTATGCTGGCTCCCGAGGAGAAAGCCAGCAGCCTTCTGCGTACCGTCGCCTTTCGAAAGCGCGAGTTCCCCGGAGAATCGCGACTGCCGTCGAGACAGGCTCCCTCGCAGCGGATCGAGGGCTCCGATTCCGGTTGTCGAAGCCCTCACGCTCAGGAACGCCGCGTCTCAGACCTGCGCCAGACCTCCGTCGACGAATACCTCGCTGCCGGTCATGAAGCTGCTGTCCCCAGATGCCAGAAACGCCGCGACGGCCGCCGTTTCAGCCGGATCGCCCATGCGTCCGAGCGGCGTGGTGGCGCCCATCGCGTCCATCGCCTCTTCGCCCATGACCTCGATCGCCAGTTCTGTCTTGGTCGGCCCGGGCGAAAGGACATTGACGCGGATGCCGGTCCCCCGCAGGTCGAGCGCCCAGCTTCGCGCCAGGTTGCGGATCGCGGCCTTGGTGGCGCTGTAGACGCTGAACTGCGGCGTCCCCATCACCCCCGTGCTCGAACCGGTGAGGATGATCGACGCCCCGCCGACATCAGCGGCAGTGCTTTCTGCACCGTGAACAACGTCCCCTTCACATTGATATCGAAGGTCTCGGTCGTACTGTTCCGGCGTGATCGCGCCGAACGCCGCCAGTCGCCCCGGTGCCGGCGTTGGCGAACACAATGTCGAGCCCGCCCCGCTCCGCCTTCACCGTCTCGTACAGCCGATCGAGGTCGGCCAGGTCAGTCACCGAGCCCCGCACCGCGCGGGCGTTGGGTCCGAGCTGCGTCAGGGCGGCGTCGAGCGTCTGCTGCCGTCGTCCGAAAATGTAGACGAACGCTCCTTCCTCGACGAACCGCTTGGCCGCGCCCAGACCGATGCCGGTTCCGCCGCCTGTCACCACCGCCGTCTTGTTTTCCAACCTTCTCATGATGTGCTCCTTCATTGAGGTTGCACATAGCTGGCGGCCTACACACCTATCGACAAGTATGCACCTTTTGGTAAGTGCCAAAAATGTCGTCAGACCGCTCAGAATCGAACCCGCCCTCGACCCAGACCTCGTCTCCGGATCAGGCCTGCACCCCGACATTGCCGGGGTTCACCTGCGGCCTCGACGCGACCCTGCGGGTCATCGCGGGCAAGTGGAAGCCGCTCATCCTGTACTTCCTCGCCCAAGGCGGTCCGACCCGCTACGGCGAGCTGCGGCGCGCCGTGCGCGACGTCAGCGACAAGATGCTGATTCAGCAGCTCAAGGAGCTGGAGGCTGATGGCCTCGTGAAGCGGACCGACTACAAGGAGATCCCTCCTCGGGTGGATTACAGCCTCACCCCGCTGGGCCTCAGCCTCGCCGGCGGCCCTCGTGCCGCTCTGCACCTGGGGCACGGAAAACATGGCTGAGGTCGCGCGCGTGTTCGCCGAGCGCGAGGCATGGAATGGCACGAGACGTTGAGCCAATTGCCCGCTTGCTCTTGTGAACTCGGACAGGCCGACCGGGGCAATCGGGCGCACTAAAACCGCGTCAGGATCGACATATCTATCGTTTTCGGTGGCGCTCGCCACGCAATCGGGGTGGATTGGCACGGGATGCTGTCGATAGAGCTGGGAGTGGTTGCCGTTCTCACGGTGGTGAACGGCCTGCTCGCGATGTCCGAACTCGCCATCGTCTCGGCCCGGCCGTCCCGTCTCGCCGCGCTCGCCCAAAAGCGGGTCAAGGGCTCGCGCCGTGCGCTGGCGCTGGCTTCCGATCCCGGCAAGTTCCTGTCGACCGTTCAGATCGGGATCACGCTGGTGGGCGTGCTGTCAGGCGCATTCTCGGGTGCAACCCTCGGACTGCGATTGACGCAGTGGCTTGCCGAACTCGGGATGCCGTCAACGGCTGCGGAAATTCTCGGCGTCGGACTTGTCGTCACGCTGATCACCTACGCCGCGTTGATTGTCGGCGAACTCGTTCCCAAGCAGGTCGCGCTTCGCAACCCCGAGGCCATCGCGTGCATGGTCGCGCCGGCGATGACGGCGCTCTCGACGATCTCTCGCCCACTGGTCGTGATTTTGGATTTTTCGGGCCGGGCTATCCTTCTGCTGCTGGGCCAGGGCGGAAAGGCCAAACAGAACGTCTCCGAGGACGAAATCCGCAGCCTCGTCGTCGAAGCCGAGAGCGCGGGCGTACTGGAGCCCGGCGAAAAGGAAATGATCGCAGGCGTCATGCGATTGGGTGACCGCCCGGTCGGAGCCGTCATGACTCCGCGTCCCGACGTCCACGCCATCGACCTCAAGGACGACCCGGACGAAATCCGGCGAACGCTGAGCGCAAGTCCGCATTCGCGACTGCCGGTCTCCGACGGTGACCGCGACAACCCGATCGGCATCATTCAGGCCAAGGACCTCGCGGTCAGCTATTTGCGCGGCGAGACTCCAGACTTCCGGTCACTGGTTCGCGAGGCTCCCGTCATTCCCTTTTCGGCGGACGCACGCGACGTAATCGCGGTACTGCGAAATTCCAAGGTTCATATGGGCCTGGTCTATGACGAACACGGCGTGTTCGAGGGCGTGGTGACCACCGCCGACATCCTCGAATCCATCGTGGGATCGTTTGGCTCGGAGGCTGGTCCGGCCGAACTATCCTACGTGCGGCGGGACGACGGCTCCTATCTGATTTCCGGATGGATGCCGGCCGATGAACTCGGCGACCTGCTCGCGATCACGCTGCCGAACAAGCGGCGCTTTCACACCGTGGCGGGATTGGTTCTGCAGCACTTCGGCGCATTGCCATCGGTCGGCGACAAGTTCGACTATCAGGAGTGGCGGTTCGAAATCGTCGACATGGACGGACGGCGTATCGACAAGGTCCTCGCCAGCAAAGCCGAACCCGCTGTCCAGTGATTCCGCGGTGGCGTTCGCATCACTGCTCGAACAGTGCTGCGCATGCCGGGCTGAGACTGGCCTTCTGCCGGCGCAGACAAGCGGTGATGGCGCGCACGTTGGGAATCTCGCCGGCGCAGAGCCGGTAGACGTCCGGCGTGCACGCCCTGCGCTGCTCAGGCGTGCCTTGGGCAGCAGCCGTTCCGCTTGCCAACAATGTCAGCAGAAAACCCAGCACCGAAACCCGGCTGGAGCGGCGCAGCGGCGCCGCACTTCGTGCAAACCTTGCCTTCATGACCGCGTCTCCCTGATAGGCGCGCCTTGACAAGACGCGCGGTATCAAGCCGAATACGCGAACTGATTTTTGCAAAATGTGATTTTTCTCACACTGGTTCCGCCAGTACCGAACTACCGTTCGTGCGGGGAAGTAACGCTTCAGTAACCAGATCTGCTATGGGCCGCGTCGATCGCTAAAATTCGAGCGATCCGTTCAATCTGGCAACAAGCCGTTTTTGAGATCATCGCCTCTGGAACCCCGGAGAGTGCGATGAGTGAAGCCGAATTCGATCGATTGCTGGAAGCCGTTCAGACGGCCATCGCGCCAGTACCGGAGGATGATTCCGTGGCTCAGATCCTGCCGTTTTATTCCACGCCGCTCGCAGCCAACGACAACGGAGCTCCGTGGCCCTTGGTGCCGTTTCCCGAGGGCTGGTACGCCGCCTGCTGACCGCAGCACGCCTGCTGCAGCCTCTCATATAGTCGGTCTAACTGATTGATTATATGGATGGAGGCCACGACCAGAATTGAACTGGTGTACACGGTTTTGCAGACCGTTGCGTAACCACTCCGCCACGTGGCCCCATCGGCGAAACTCATATACGCCCCGTCCCGGATAGGCAACCAACCCGCATCGATCAGCCTTGCCTGGCCGCGGATTTCGGTCCCTTCCGCCGCCAATCCCGCTTCTTCGGCTTCGGCGCGAGTTCAGGCATTTCGGTCTGCACTTCCCGATAGCGCGCCAGCATCCGCTCGAAACTGGCGTCGAGTGTCGCGGCAATCTCCGGCCGCTTCTGCAGCCCTGCCAGCAGCAGGCCGGCGGCCTCGATGGTGGCTAGGCCGTCGCGGCGCGGCTCGCGCCGCAACTGCCCGTAGCGCGACGGGCGCTTCGGCCCCAGAATGACCCGCTGGCACTTCAGCATCCAGGCGTTGCGCCACCATAATGCCTTGGCCTGACTCCAGGTGCCGTCCAGCAGGACGACACCTTCGATGTCGGCGAGAATGGCGCGCTGGTGCGGCTCGACCTCACCCTTGCGGTTGATCGCCACGATTTCCGCCTCGGTATCGAGGTCGCTCACCTTGGCTGACCCGAGATAGAGCACCGCCCAGCGCGATGGATCATGCACCGGCCGTCCGAACGCCTTGGACAGGCTCGGCCAGGACAATCCGATTTTCACGACCGCATCCTTGAAATGCATCGCCGTCAGCCGCGCGGTGCCGAGCGCCCTGTCCTGCTCCTGCGGATGCTGCAGGATCAGCAGCGAGATACGGCTCTCGATCGGCGTGACGCTGTCGCAGATGCAAAGCGGCAGCGGCTTGCCGCAATGCGGGCACTCAGCGACCGCCTCTTCGGCGGGGCCAGCCTTGGGTTTGGATTGTTCTGACATCCGCCCGCTATACGCTTCGCAGCCAGTAATTCAACTATTCGGCAGGCGCGGGAATCGGTGCCGGCCGGAATCGCTGCCGCAACCGGTCGATCAGGAGGTAGATCACCGGGGTCGTGTACAGCGTCAGGATCTGCGAAACGAACAATCCGCCGATGATGGTGATGCCGAGCGGCCGGCGCAGTTCGGTGCCCGGACCGGTGGCGATGACGAGCGGGATGCCGGCGAACAGCGCCGCCATGGTCGTCATCAGGATCGGCCGGAAGCGGGCGCGGCACGCCTCGAAGATCGCCTCCGCCGACGACAGCCCGCGGTGGCGCTCGGCATCGAGCGCGAAATCGACCATCATGATGCCGTTCTTCTTGACGATGCCGATCAGCAGGATGATGCCGACGAAGGCGATCACGGTCAGCGGCGTGTTGGTGATCTGCAGCGCCAGCAACGCGCCGAGTCCCGCCGACGGCAAGGTCGAGATGATCGTGATCGGATGCGCCAGGCTCTCATACAGCACGCCCAGCACGATATACATTGCGACCAGCGCGCCGAGGATCAGCAGCGGCTGCCGGCCGCTGGTCTTGTTGAAATCGCCGGCGTTGCCGTCGAAACTGCCGCGAATGCCTTCCGGCATGTGCAGTTCGTCGACCGCGCGCTGGATGTTCGATGTCGCGACTTCCAGCGGCACGTTGGGCAGGAGATTGAAGGAGACTGTCGTCGAGGGGAACGACTGCGAGTGAAATATCGCCAGCGGCGACAAGCCGCGCTCGTACCGCACAACGGCCGACAGCGGTACCTGCGCGTCATTGGCGCCCGCAACGAAGATGCGGTCGAGATTGGAGGGATCGCTCTGGAATTTCGGATCGATCTCCAGCACCACCATGTACTGGTTGCGCTGGGTATAGACGATCGAAATCTGCCGCTGCGCGAACGCGTTGTTGAGGGCGTTGTCGATATCCTGGACACGAACGCCGAGGCTCGAGGCGGTCTTCCGGTCGATGACGAGCGACAATTGCAGTCCGCCGGGGTCGCGGTCGCTGGAAACGTCGGTGATGCCCTCCACGGTCTCCATGCGCTTGGCGACCAGCGGCGCCCATTTCTGCAGCAGATCGAGGTTGGGGCTCGACAGCGTGTACTGATAATCAGAATCGCTCTGCCGGCCGCCGGCGCGGATATCCTGCGCCGCGAACATGAACAGGCGGACGCCCGCCACCCGGTAGAGACTCCTGCGCAATCGGTCGATCACCTGCGCCGTCGACATGCCCGCCCGCTCCTCGGGCGGCTTCAGACTGATGAACATGGTACCGCGGTTGGAGCCGCCGCCGCCCGGTCCGGCGCTGCCGCCGAGTGACGAGCCAACGCTGGCGACGGCCGGGTCGGCCAGCACGATATCGGCCAATTGCTGCTGCAGCCCGAGCATGGCCTGGAACGAGGTGTCGGGCGAGGCGCGCGTCGCGCCGATCACAAAGCCGCTGTCGTCGGTCGGAAAATAACCCTTCGGAGTCTTGATGTAGAGCACCACGGTCAAGGCGATGGTCGCAAAGAACACGATCAGCGTGAGGTAAGGGAAGTCCAGCACCGCCCGCAGCGTCCATGTGTAGAACGAAACGATGCGCGACAGCGTGCCCTCGACCAGCCGGTCGAACCAGGTTGCCCGGTCGGAAGTCGCCTCCTTGATGTAGTGCGCGCAGATCATCGGCGTGACCGTCAGCGACACCACGGTCGACACGATGATGGCAAAGGTCAGCGTCAGCGAGAATTCGCGCAACAGCCGGCCGACGATGCCATCCATGAAGATCAGCGGCGTGAACGCCGCAATCAGCGACAGGCTGATCGACAGCACGGTGAAGCCGATCTGCCTGGCGCCCTCCACCGCCGCCGGATACGGCGCCATCCCCTGCTCGAGATTGCGGTGCATGTTCTCGATCATGACGATGGCGTCGTCGACCACGAAGCCAACCGAAATCGCCAGCGCCATCAGCGACAGATTATCGATCGAGAACCCCGCAAGCCACATGCCGGCACAAGTGCCGGCGAGCGCCAGCGGCACCGAGACACCGGCCGCAATCGTCGGCGTCAGCCGCCGCAGGAACACGAACACCACGAACATCACCAGGAATGCGGTCGCCAGCAGCGTGAACTGCATGTCGAGGACGCTGGCGCGGATGGTGCCGGTGCGATCGACCAGCGTCGAAACCTCGACGCCTGCGGGTAGCCATTGCTTGAGTTCCGGCAGCAGCGCCCTCACCCGGTCGACGGTGTCGATGACGTTGGCGTCGCCCTGCTTGGTGATCTGGATCAGCACCGCCGGATGCTTGTTGAACCAGGCGATCGAGCGGGTGTTGCGGACGGAGTCTTCGACGTCGGCGACGTCAGCCAGACGGACGAAATTGCCCGCCGAACTCTTGATGATGATGTCGCGAAACTCGGCCGCCGTCCGCATCTGCTTGTTGGTCGAGATCGTTTCGCTCTGGCGGTCGCCATTGAATATCCCGACCGGCCCCAGCGGATTGGCGTTGATGACCGCCAGCCGCACGTCGTCGGTCGCGATCCCGGCGTTCGACAGCGCCACCGGGTTGAGCGCGATCCGGACCGCGGGCTGATCGGCGCCGGAGACGGTGACCTCGCCAACACCCGGCACCTGCGAGATTCGTTGCGCGATCACGGTATCGGCCACATCGTACATCGCGCTGGTGGTCAGCGTCTTCGAGGTCAGCGCCAGCACAAACACCGGCGCCGCCGCGGGATTGGCCTTGCGGAATCGCGGCAGCGACGGCAGGTCGGTCGGCAGGTCGGCCAATGACGCATTGATCGCGGCCTGCACGTCGCGTGCGGCGCGATCGATGTTGCGGCCGATCGAGAATTGCAACTGGATGCTGGTGGTGCCGAGCGAACTGGTCGAGGTGATCTGGTCGATTCCCGCGATCTGCCCCAGCCGCCGCTCCAGCGGCGCGGCAACCGTGGCCGCCATGACGGAAGGGTCGGCGCCGGGACGCGTTGCTGAGACCCGGATCATCGGAAAATCAACGTTGGGAACCGCCGAAACCGGCAGGAAGACATAGGCGACCATGCCGACCAGAAAGAGCCCGATCGCCAGCAGCGTGGTACCGACCGGCCGCCTGATGAAGGGCTCCGAAATCGATGCCATCTACTGCATCCCCTCGGTGGCGCCGGCGACCGGCGGTCCTGTCGGGCCCGGGTCGGGCACGGCCTTCTCGATCTTGCGGTTGAGCCGGTCGAGGGCGAGATAGATCACCGGTGTCGTGTAGAGTGTCAGCAACTGGCTCAGCAGCAATCCGCCGATGATGGAAATGCCGAGCGGGAACCGCAATTCGGCGCCGGTGCCGCTTTCGATTGCGAGCGGCAACGCGCCGAACAGGGCGGCCAGCGTCGTCATCATGATCGGACGAAAGCGCAACAGGCACGCCTGCACGATCGCGTCGTGCGACGACATGCCCTTGTGCCGTTCCGCGTCCAGCGCAAAATCGATCATCATGATGGCGTTCTTCTTCACGATGCCCATCAGGAGGATGATGCCGATCAGGCCGATCACGGACAGGTCTTGCCCGAACAGCATCAGCGCCAGAATGGCGCCGACACCTGCGGAAGGCAGCGTCGAAAGAATGGTGATCGGGTGGATATAGCTCTCATAGAGCACGCCGAGCACGATGTAGATCGTGATGATGGCGGCCAGGATCAGCCAGGGCTGCCCGGCCAGCGACTTGGAGAACTCTGCCGCATCGCCGCCGAAGACGCCGACGATGCTGCCCGGCATGCCGATCCTGCGTTCGATCGCCTTCACGGCTTCCACCGCGTCGCCGAGCGCCTCGCCGGGCGCGAGGTTGAAGCTGAGCGAGACCGCCGGAAACTGCGCATAGTGCGAGATCGCCAGCGGCGCAGTGGTGCGCGTCAGCGTCGCCACTGCCGACAGCGGCACCTGGGCGCCGGGCGCACCGGCGGTCCCGGCAGCGCCCGGCAGATAGAGCTTGGAGAGGATCGACGGATCGCGCTGGTACATCGGCATCGCCTCCAGCACCACGCGGTACTGGTTGGCCTGGCCGTAGATGGTCGAAATCTGCCGCTGCGCGAAGGCATCGTTGAGGGTGTCGTTGACGGCCTGGATGCTGACGCCGAGCTGGCCGGCGCGCTGGCGATTGATGTCGAGCGCGGCCCGCAGCCCGCCCTCCTGCGCTTCCGACGAGACGTCGCGGAACAGGGGATCGCGGCGCATTTCGGCGACGAGCTTTTGCGACCACAGCGTCACCTGCGCCGCATCGGTACCGGTCAGCGTGTACTGGTACTGCGAGCGGCTCGACTGCGTCGAGATCTGCACGTCCTGCACCGGCTGGAAATAGATGGTCATGCCGGGAATGGTCGCCGTGCGCTGCTTCAGCCTGTCGACCACGACCGCGATATCGTCGCGCCGCTCGCCGCGTGGCTTCAGCGTCATCACCAGCCGCCCGACATTGGTGGTCGGATTGACGGCCCCCGCCCCGATCACGGAGACGACGCCGACAACGTCGGGATCGGCCTGGATGGCGGCGGCGGCCGCAGCCTGCCGGCTTTGCATCTCGGCAAAGGAAACATCGGGTCCGGCCTGGGTCACCGCCGTAATCGACGCGGTGTCCTGCAGCGGCAGGAAGCCTTTCGGCGCGATCACATACAGTGCCAGCGTCGCGGCGATGGTCAGGAAGGTCACGAACAGGGTGGCGCGCTGGCGCTGCAGCACCCACAATAGCGTCCGATGGTAGAATGCGACCATGCGGTCGATGCCGCGGCTGACGGCGGCCAGCCCCGGCACCGTCATCTCCTCGCCGACATGCTTCAACAGACGCGAACACATCATCGGCGTCAGCGTCAGCGAGACGACCGCCGAGGTCACCACCGCGATCGTGAGCGTCAGCGCGAACTCGCGGAACATGCGCCCGACCAGCCCGGACATGAACAGAAGCGGGATGAAGACCGCGATCAGCGATACCGTCAGCGAGATCACGGTGAAGCCGATCTCGCTGGCGCCCTTCAGCGACGCCTCCATCACGGACTCGCCGTCTTCCATGTGGCGGACGATGTTCTCGATCATCACGATGGCGTCGTCGACCACGAAGCCGGTGCCGATCGTCAGCGCCATCAGCGACAGATTGTCGAGGCTGAAGCCCGCGAAATACATGATCCCGAAGCTCGTGATCAGCGACAGCGGCAGCGCCACCCCCGCGATAAGCGTCGCACGCAGTGACCGCAGGAACAGAAGCACCACCAGCGTGACGAGAACCACGCTCAGGATCAGGGTGAACTGCACGTCGCGCACCGATGCGCGGATGGTGACGGTGCGGTCGGAGACGATCGTCAGGTTGACGCCGGCGGGAATCGACCTCTGCACCTTCGGAATCTCTTCGCGGATCTGCCGGACCACCTCGATCACGTTGGCGCCGGGCTGCCGCTGGATGTCGATGATGACGGCCGGCGTGCCCTGGTACCAGCCGCCGGTGCGATCGTTCTCCAGCCCGTCAACGATGATTGCGACGTCGCCGATGGTCACGGGAGAGCCGTTGCGATAGGCGATGATGATCGGCTTGTAGGCTTCCGCGACCGCGATCTGGTCGTTGGCGGCGATGGTATAGGCCTGATGCGCGCCGTCGAGCGATCCCTTCGGCCCCGACACGTTGGCGCCCGCGATGGCGTTGCGCAGATCCTCCATCGAGATGCCGTAGGCGGCGAGCCGCGCCAGATCGGCCTGGACCCGCACTGCGGGCTTCAAGCCGCCCAGCACCGCGACGCGGCCGACGCCGGAAATCTGGCTCAGCCGCTGGCCCAGGATCGTGTCGGCGATATCACTCATCGCGCGCAGCGAAATCGTGTCCGAGGTCAGCGCCAGCGTCATCACAGGCGCATCCGCCGGGTTCACCTTGGCGTAGGTCGGCGGATAAGGCAGGTTCTTCGGCAGGATCCCGGCCGCCGCGTTGATCGCGGCCTGGACGTCCTGGGTCGCGCCGTCGATATCGCGGTTGAGGTCGAACTGCAGCGAAACCTGGCTGACGCCGAACGAACTGGTCGACTGCATCGACGTCAGCGACGGGATTTGCCCGAGCTGGCGCTCCAGCGGCGCCGTGATCAGCGAGGCGATCACGTCGGGACTGGCGCCGGGCAATTGCGTCGTCACCTGCACCGTCGGGAAGTCGACCTGCGGCAGCGCCGATACCGGCAGCGCCCAGTAACCCAGCGCACCGCCGATCATCAGCGCGATCCCGAGCAGCGAAGTCGCGATCGGCCGGCGGATGAATGGTTCGGAGACGCTCATGGTTGCGTCCTCACGGTTCGCGCTTGCCGCGGCGCTCGCCTTCCTTGCCCTGGCCTTCGCCCGTCTGACCGTCCTTGGCTTGCCCCTCCTTGGCCTGGCCGCCCTTGGCGTCAGGACTGCGGCTCCGCTTGCGTGGCGCAAGGTCCGCCGTCGGTGCGCGATCGTCGCTCCCGATCAGGACCTTGGCGCCGTCGGACAGATTGGCAAACCCCGTCGTCACGACGCGGTCGGACGTCGACAGCCCGCTCGCGATCACCGCCTCGCTTTCGTTCTGCTGCGTCACCACCACCGGCTTGGCGGTCGCCACATTGTCAGGGCCGATGACGTAGCTGAAGGTTCCCGCCGGGCCGCGCTGCACCGCCGACGTCGGCACCACGACCGCCTTCTCCAGCGTTTCCACCTTCAGCCGCACGTTGACGAACTGTCCCGGCCAGAGCTGGAATTTGGCGTTCGGAAATTCGGCCTTCAGCTTCAGCGTCCCCGTTGTCGGATCGACCTGGTTGTCGATGCCTTTCAGCATGCCGGTATCGATGACCGTGATTCCGTCATTGCCGAACACGTCCACCGCCAGCGAACCTTTGGCGGCGGCGGCGTTGACGCGCACGATCTGCTGCTGCGGCAGGCTGAACTGCACTGCAATCGGCTGCAACTGCGTGATGACGACGAGGCCGGTCACGTCGGAAGCGCGGATGATGTTGCCCTGGTCGACCTGGCGCAGGCCGGCGCGGCCCGACAAGGGCGCGATGATCTTGGTATAGCCGAGCGTAGCCTTCGCGTTGTCGATCGCGGCCTGGTCGGCCTGCACCAGCGCCTCCTGCTGGGCCACCACCGCGCGCTGCGTGTCAGCCTGCTGCTTGGAGCCGGCATTCGACGCCGCAAGCTGCTGATAGCGCGCAAGGTCGAGCTTCTGGTTGGCCAGCAGCGCCTCGTCCTGCGCCTTCTTGGCCACGGCCTGGTCGTATTGCGCCTGGTAGATCACCGGATCGATCTCGCCGAGCACGTCGCCTTTCCTGACGTCCTGGCCTTCGGTGAAATTCACCGCGATCAGTTTGCCGTCGACCTGCGCGCGCACCACAACGTTGTTCAGCGCGCGAACCGATCCGACGGCGTCAAGATACACCGGGACATCCTGGATGCGCGGCGTCGCCGCCAGCACCGGCACCGGGAGGTCGAGGCGCGCGCCGGGGCCACCGGGTCCGCCACGGCCAGCGGTCTGCTTCTGTTGAAACGCGTTCCATCCGAGATAGCCGAGGCCACCGAGGATCAGCAGCGTGATCGTCAGCGATACGAAGCGGCGGCCGATGCCGCGCGCCACGCGCTTGCCGGCCGTCTTTGCCTTGTCGTCTTCCGGCTTAAAGAGCATCGACCGGCCTTTCCATCCTGGGCTCCCAGCCGCCCCCCAGCGCCTGATAGAGGCTGACGATCGCGAGCAACCGCGCAAGTTGGGCCTGCCACAGCAGATCCTCTGCCTGGAACAACGTCGTCTGGGTATTTAGCACAGTCACGATATCGGCGGTTCCGGCGCGCAACTGCTGCTCGGACAGATCGAACGCCCGCCGCGATGCCGACACCACCTGGCGCTGCAGCCGAAGCCTCTCCGTCGTCTGGCGGATCGACATCAGGGCATTGTCGACATCGGCAAACGCCTGCACCACGGTCTTGCGGTAGGTCTGCAGCAATTCGTCCTGCCGTGCCTTGGTGAACTCGAAATTGCCGAGGATCCTGCCGCCGTCGAAGATCGGCTGGGTCAGGCTGCCGACCATGCTGAAGAAAGCTGCATGCGGCTGAAACAGCGACGTCAGCGCCGAACTCTGATAGCCGCCCTGCCCGGTCAACTGAATGCTCGGGAAAAACTGCGCGCGGGCGCTGCCGACATTGGCGGTCGCCGAAGCCAGTTGAGATTCCTGCCGGCGAATATCAGGACGCTGCGTCAGCAATTCTGACGGCAGGCCGGGCGTGACGCGCGGCGAGGCGATGTTGTTGAGCGACCCGCCGATGACGCGCACCGCTTCCGGCGGCCGCGAGACCAGCGTCGCCAGCGCATTGATGTTCTGGTCGAGCGTCTGCCGCAGCGGCGGCACCTGCGCGCGCTGGTTGGCGACCACGCTCTCCTGCTGTGCGACGTCGAGATCGTTGCCGGTGCCGGCGCGGAGCCGATCCTTGATGGCATTGAGAATGCGCTCGGCGCTGGCAATGTTGCGCTGCGCGGTGCGAAGCCGATCCTGGGCCGCAAGCACCTGAAAATAGGCGTTGGCGACGGTGGTCAGCGTCGTCAGCGCGACGACATCGCGATCGAAGCGGGTCGCGGAGGCGGTCTCTTCCGCTGCCTGGGCCGCGTCGCGGTTCTTGCCCCAGAAATCGAGCTCATAGCTGGCGCTGAACGAGGCCGAATAGTTCACCACCTCGCGGCCGCCATTGGTCAGGCCGCTGGAACTCGACCCCGATGTTCGGGAATAGCTCTCCTGGCCGGTGCCGCTCAGGCTCGGCAGCAGCGCCGCGCCCGTGATTCGCGCCTGCGCATCGGCCTGCCTGAACCGCGCGGTGGCGGCGGCGATGTCGAGATTGACGGTCTGCGCCTCCTCCATCAGGCCTGTCAGTTCCCGGGAACGGAAACCGCGCCACCAGTCGAGCGGCGGCGGCGCGTCGGTCGCGGTCGATCGCCGGGCCGACTTGTAGCCTTCCGGGATCTCAAGCGCGGGGTCGGGAAGATCCTTGGTCAGAATACAGCCCGCGGAGCACGCGACGAGGCCGAGCACCGCACTCCATCGCAACAGCCGCTGGCCGCCGGGATTGCGGGCAAGCCAAGCCTCGACGACTGCCGCTGGCTTTCGCTGGGTCACACCCGTTCTCCGCCGGGCAGTTCCATGCCCGGCGCGCGACGAACGCTTTTCAGGGTAGCTTGCGGCACGTTCACAGGGGGTAATACTTCCGTTGGAACCTGACCCGGATACTACCCGTGCGAGGTGAACGCGGACAGTCCCGCGCGACCTCCGGGAAGCGGGGATGCACAGGCTTCAACGGTGCATCAAAATTCAAGTTGTCCTTATTTCATGGGCCTTGGAGCCCCGTCGGGCCATGGCCCACCGTGCAATTCTTACGAAGATTTCATGGGGGTTTTCCCCCTATTCTCGACGCCAAAACCAGCATGGAGCGCCCAATGCCGTGCCGGCGGCCAATTTGAAACCCCAGGAATCGCCCCCCGTACCTTGAACGGTGCAACGGAGGGGCAAAAATGCGGGTCGCGGTGGTCGGAACGGGAATCAGTGGCAACGCCGCGGCCTGGAGTTTGTCGAAGCATTATCCGGTCACCGTCTACGACCGCGAACTCAGGCCGGGCGGACACAGCCACACCGTCACCATCGACTATGACGGCACTCAACTCGCAGTCGATATCGGCTTCATCGTCTACAACCAAGTGAACTATCCCGACCTGACCGCACTATTCGCGCATCTTGGCGTAGAGACCGTCGAAAGCTCCATGAGTTTTGCGGTGACTGCGGACACCGGCCGCTTCGAGTGGCGTGGTGGCGGCAGCAACTGGTTCGAGACCGCGAAGGGATTGTTCGCACAGCCGCGCAACCTGCTGTCGCCCTCGTATTTGTGGATGCTGCGCGACATCCTCACCTTCAACCAGCAGAGCGTAGAGGATTACGCCGCCGGCAACCTCGCAGGCCTGACGCTTGGCGAGTATTTCCGCACCCGTCATTTTTCGCCAAGGCTGTTGACCGACTATCTGGCGCCGATGGGCGCAGCGATCTGGTCGGCGCCGTCGAGCGAGATGCTGGATTTCCCCGCCGAGAATTTTGTCGCGTTCTTCTCCAACCATCGCCTGCTGCAATATGATCGCCCGACCTGGCGTACGGTGAAGGGTGGCAGCCAGCGCTATGTCGAGAAATTGACCGCCGCGTTCCGTGACCGCATCAAGCTCGGCTGCGCCGTCACCGCGATCGAGCGCACGCCGCATGGCGTCGTCGTCCATGACAGCCACGGCAAGGCCGCCACCTACGACCACGTCGTGATCGCCTCGCACAGCGATCAGGCGCTCAAGATGCTGTCGGACGCCGACGATCGCGAGAACGCGATCCTCGGTGCGATCGGCTATTCGCCGAACACTGTCTACCTGCATCGCGATCCCAGGCTGATGCCGAAGCGCCGCCGCGCCTGGGCGTCGTGGAATTTCCTGCGTTGGCCGCGCGAGGACCATGTCGATAACGATGTTTCCGTCACCTACTGGATGAACCCGCTGCAAGGCATCGACGACGACAAGCCGCTGTTCGTCAGCCTCAACCCGCCGGTCGAGCCCGATCCGGCGCTGACCTTCGGCAAATTCCACTGCGAGCATCCGCAATACAACGCCGCCGCCTTTGCCGCCCAGAAGCGGCTGCCCGAAATTCAGGGCCGGCGGCGCACCTGGTTCTGTGGCGCCTGGACCGGCTATGGCTTCCATGAAGACGGGTTGCGTTCCGGCCTCGCCGTGGCGGAGGCGCTGGGCGCGGTCGCGCCATGGCGCCTGCCGCCGGCCGCACTGGCGGAAGCCGCGGAGTAGCCATGTTCGCACGCCGCCCCCAACGAGACAGAGACGAAACGCCCGTCGATGCGGCCGCGGCGCTCTATGTCGGCGAGGTGATGCACGCGCGGCTGAAGCCGATCGGCCATCGCTTCAGCTATCGCGTCATGAGCCTGTTGATCGATCTCGACCGGCTGCCGGAAGCTGACCGGCAATCGCCGTTGTTCGGCGTCAACCGCGCAGCACTCTACAGCTTCCGCGAAGCCGACCATGGCGCGCGCGACGGATCGGCGCTGCGAGCCTATGCGCAGCATTGCGCGGCCGAACGCGGCGTTGACCTGACCGGCGGCCGGGTGCTGTTGCTGTGCTACCCGCGCCTGCTTGGCTACACGTTCAATCCGCTGTCGGTCTATTTCTGCTATCGTGCGAACGGCGAACTGGCCCTCCTGATCTATGAGGTGCGCAACACGTTCGGCGAAATCCACGCTTACGTGCTACCTGTGAAGGCCAGCGAAATCAGCGCTGCCGGTGTCCGGCAGCAGCAGGACAAGCTGCTTTACGTCTCGCCGTTCGTCGAGATGGCGATGCGCTACCATTTCCGCATTCTGCCGCCAGGCGACTGCGTCCGATTGCGGATCCTGGAAACCGACCGTGACGGTCCCCTGCTTGCGGCAACCTTCAGCGGCCGTCGCCGCGCGCTCAACTCGAAGGCGCTGCTCGCCGCATTCTTTGCTCTCCCGCTGGTCACCCTGAAGATCATGGCCGCGATCCACTGGGAGGCGCTGCGGCTCTGGCTCAAGGGGGCGCGGCTGGTGCCGCGACCGCAAGCCGCCCCCAATACCGGCTTGGCGACCGGCAAAAGCAACGATTATACTTCGCCGGTGTTGTCCACCCGTGCCCAAGATTGACGCAGGGTCGATCGGCCATGCGAAGCCCGGGTCAACTGCCGTTGATGGATCGCCCATGTCCGAGCTGATTTCGGTCACATCGGAAACCGTAGACGCGACGTTTCCGGAACTGCCCCGCCTGGTCCGGCTGGCGCTGGGCTTCGGCTCACGGCTTAAACACGGCACGCTCGACGTGACATTGCCGGACGGCCGCATCGTCCGTCTGGGCGGCAACGGTCCGGGCCCGGCCGCCGCCATGTCCATCTACAATTACGGCTTCGCCTCGCGGCTGCTGCGCGGCGGCGATATCGGCATCGCGGAAGCCTATCTGCGCGGCGAATGGGACACGCCCGACCTGACGCAGTTCCTGTATCTGTTCTGCGTCAACCAGGACTGGATGCAGACGATGCTGATCGGCAAGCCGTTGACACGCACTTTCCAGATCGTCAGGCACTGGCTCAACCGCAACACCCGCCGCCAGGCGCGCCGCAACATCTACGCACATTACGACATCGGCAACGCCTTCTATTCGGCGTGGCTCGATCCCAGCATGACCTATTCGTCGGCGCTGTTCGAGGACGACACGGCGGACCTCACCGCCGCGCAGCACAACAAGTACCGCCGGCTCGCCGAGGCCATCGATCTGCGTCCGGGCCAGAAGCTGCTGGAGATCGGCTGCGGCTGGGGCGGCTTCGCCGAGTACGCCGCCAAGACCTTCGGCGCGAAGGTCGTCGGGCTGACCATCAGCAAGGAGCAGCGCGATTTCGCGCAGGCGCGCATCCACGACGCCGGGCTCAGCGACCGGGTCGAGATCAGGCTCCAGGACTACCGCGACGAACGCGACCGCTACGACCGGATCGCTTCGATCGAAATGATCGAGGCGGTCGGCGAGCAGTTCTGGCCGAACTACTTCTCGCAGTTGCGCGACCGCCTGCTCCCGGGCGGGCTCGCCGGCATCCAGGCCATCACCATCCAGGACAGCCTGTTCCAGACCTACCGCCGCGAAGTCGATTTCATTCAGCGCTATGTTTTTCCCGGCGGCATGCTGCCCTCGCCGCAGATTCTGAAAGCACTTGGCGAGCGCTTCGGTGTTCCTGTCATCCGCGAGCGCATTTTTGGGCAAGATTATGCCAAGACGCTCGCCATCTGGCGAAGTAATTTCCGCGCGGCCTGGCCGAACCTGACGCCATCAGGGTTTGACGACCGTTTCCGCCGGCTCTGGGAATACTATCTCGCCTATTGCGAGGCCGGTTTCCTGTCGGGAAATATCGACGTGCGCCAGGTCGTATTCGCCAAATCCACCTGACGGCACTGCAGAATCGCTGGCTTGTATGCCCTGCGGCCGTCCTTTAGGGTCGCCGGGCGATCAGGCAGGCAACCCGGCAATTTGATAAAATGACCTTCAACAAAGACGTCGTCGAAGCGATCGGCAACACGCCGCTCATCAAGCTGAAGCACGCTTCCGAAGCCACCGGCTGCACCATTCTCGGCAAGGCCGAGTTCATGAATCCGGGCCAGTCGGTCAAGGATCGCGCCGGCAAATGGATGATCCTCGAGGCCGAGAAGCGCGGCGACCTCAAGCCCGGCGGGCTGGTGGTCGAAGCAACCGCCGGCAATACCGGCATCGGTCTCGCCGTCGTCGCCAGCGCCCGCGGCTATCGCACGCTGATCCTGATCCCGGAAACGCAAAGCCAGGAAAAGAAGGACACGCTGCGGCTGTGCGGCGCCGAGTTGATCGAGGTGCCGGCACTGCCCTTCGCCAACCCCAACAACTACCAGCATGTCGGGCGGCGGCTGGCCGCGCAGCTTCGCAAGACCGAGCCGAATGGCGTGCTGTTCGCCGACCAGTGGAACAATCTCGACAATGCCAAGGCGCATTACGACTCCACCGGACCGGAAATCTGGCAGCAGACCGGCGGCAAGATCGACGGCTTCATCTGCGCGGTCGGCACCGGCGGCACGCTGGCCGGCACGAGCCGCTATCTGAAGGAAAAGCATCCGGGCATCGTCAACGCCTGCGCTGATCCGCACGGCTTTGCGATGTACGAGCTGTTCAAGAACGGCAAGGCCAAGTCGACGCCGGGTGACTCGATCACCGAAGGCATCGGACTGGGTCGCGTCACGCCCGTGATCGAAACCGCCAAGGTCGATGACGCCTTTCTGATTTCCGACGAGGAAGCCGTGAACGTGATCTACGAACTGGTCGAGCACGAAGGCCTGTGTCTCGGCGGCTCGACCGGCGTCAATGTCGCCGGCGCGATCCGGCTCGCGAAACAGCTCGGACCCGGCAAGACCATCGTCACGATCCTCGCCGACTCCGGCGGCCGCTATCAGTCAAAGCTGTTCAATCCGGCGTTCATGCGCTCGAAGAACCTGCCGGTGCCGGCATGGCTGGAGAAGCGCAGCAACATCGCCGTGCCGTTCGAGAAGGTGTGAGGGCGCTGCTGCCCCCACGGTGAGGAGCGCGTATTCGCGCGTCTCGAACTATGTGGCCCCTGCCCGATCCTTCGAGACGCCGCGTCGCGTCTCCTCAAGGTCGGGGAGTTCGACTGGATACAAGTCGGTTACACCGGTCTTGCAGACCATGCGCACGTTTCCTGCCTTTCGGTACATGCCTCGCGGCACGAATATGAGAATGCTCACCACGGAATCGCTGTCACCGGGTCCAAATTCCCTCCTACGACTGCTCAAGAACGACTGATCAACCAGGAATAGCTCCATCCGACACTCTTGCATGGGAGCTGAGCCTGTCTTCTTAATCACGGCTTCGACGAACGCGACGAACTTGCTGGTATCATGGCTTGGACCATGGAACACAGCCGCGTCTTTGATCCGCACTTCCCGCAGCGAAATAGTTGATGACGGCTCTGGGGACTTTGGTGAGTACAGTGCAAGACCCGCTATGAGCGCACATAAAAAGACTGCAATAGCGCCGTTGCGCGCCCAACCCAGGGCCTTCATCGGCACCTCCGCGCAGCGCTCAGGATCGAATACAGCTCTGAGCGGCCGCCACACGTCCGCTTAACGTAGGATCAAGAACAACTTTCGACAATTGGATGCAACTCGTCTTGGAGGTGATATAACGCTTTGGAGCGCCTGTGTTTCCATCAACATCCTAGCAGTCTAGTTCGATATAGGACCGGTGAACCCGCGTAGTAAGCTTGTTGCCGTCGAATAGGACTTCAACCGTTCTTCCGCCGGACCCGGGTTTGGGTAGCTTGACCAATTCTCCGGTTTCGACCCGGACCCGAGAGCGGCTTTTGCCCAACTCATTCAGACGAATGCGGGCCCCTACTCGGAAGGTATGGTGATGACCATTCTTAACGGTCATATCTTCTTCAGTAGCCATTGCCTCGGAAAAAAGCGGCCTCATCTAGCTCAAGCTAGCAGAGATCATCTCGCAGTTTTTGTCGGGCAAATCCTGACATGGGAGTTCGTGCGTCGCTCAGCAAGAGCAGCGCGAATCCGGTATTATCCGAGGAGGCACGCTCTTTCGCACATGCGGCAATAACGGATATCGTGCGGCTACAGGCACAGAAGACTGCCTGCCACGACCTGACACAAATCGGCCGTTAGTGATTCGTCCTCGATCGATCGGAGGTGAAGCGATGCGCTTTGCTATTGGACAGGCTTTCGAGAACATAGTCGACAGCAGACAGGCCGTCATTGCCGAGATTCGAGATGAAGGTCGCGCTGGATGCTTGCGCTTCCTCGACAGTGGCGAACAGCAATGGGTACTCTGGGCGCAGTTTCACAACACAGGGCAGTGGCTTCCGATTGGCATGAAAGCGGCCGCCAACTGAGCCAGAAATTCGTGCTGCTGCAGCGGCCGACCCTCAGAGCTTGACCGAACTCCCGTCTACCTAACCAATTGAAACTGATTCAGTTTTCGTCAGGGCCGGGCTTGTCCTGGTCAAGCCCGGCCATGACGACGGCTGGGCGAAAAGTGCCTGATCCTATTGGCTGCCTTCTTGCGTCAGACTTCAGGATGAGGTCTGTGGGCCCGGCTAGTGCCGCAATATCTGGCTGAGGAACAGCTTCGTCCGCGCGTGCTGCGGATTGGCGAAGAATTCCTGCGGCGTGTTCGACTCGATCACCTGGCCCGCGTCCATGAAGACGACGCGGTTGGCGACTTCCCGCGCAAATCCCATCTCGTGGGTGACCACCAGCATGGTCATGCCTTCCCTGGCGAGATCGACCATGGTGTCGAGCACTTCCTTGACCATTTCGGGGTCGAGCGCCGAGGTCGGTTCGTCGAACAGCATGACCTTCGGGTTCATGGTGAGCGCACGCGCGATGGCGACACGCTGCTGCTGGCCGCCCGACATCTGGCCCGGATATTTGTTGGCCTGATGCGGGATCTTGACCCGCTCGAGGAATTTCATCGCCGTCGCCTCGGCGTCCTTCTTCGGGATGTTGCGCACCCAGATCGGCGCCAGCGTGCAGTTCTCCAGTACGGTCAGGTGCGGAAACAGGTTGAAGCTCTGGAACACCATGCCGACCTCACGCCGGACTTCATCCACCCGTCGCAGGTTCGGGCCAAGCTCGATGCCCTCGACAACGATCTGACCTTCCTGGAACTCCTCCAGCGCGTTGATGCAGCGGATCAGCGTCGACTTGCCGGAGCCAGACGGGCCGCAGATCACGATGCGCTCGCCCTTGGCGACATCGAGGTTGATGTCGCGGAGCACGTGAAAGTCGCCGTACCATTTGTTGAGCGCGTTGATGCCGACGATCGAGTTTGCAGCCATGGTGATGTACTCAGTTGCGCCGATGGGCGTTCAGCCGGTTCTCGACGAACAGCGAGTAACGCGACATCCCGAAGCAGAAGACGAAATAGATCATCCCGGTAAAGGCGAAGCCGGTGAACAGCGTCGTGGGCGTGGACCAGACCGGATCGGAGAACGACGCCCGAAGCTGTCCCAGCAGGTCGAACAGCGCCACGATGGAGACCAGCGAGGTGTCCTTGAACAGCGCGATGAAGCTGTTGACGAGACCGGGGATGACGTGGCGCAGCGCCTGCGGCATCACGATCAGCGCCGTGGTCTTGCCCCAGGACAGGCCGAGCGCGCTCGCCGCCTCGCCCTGCCCGCGCGGGATCGCCGCCAGGCCGCCGCGGATCACCTCGGCCTGATAGGCGCCGGCGAACAGCGCAATGCCGATCAAGGCGCGCATCAGTCCATCGATGGTGAACCCGGCGGGAACAAACAGCGGCAGCATGTAGGTTGCGAAGAACAGCACCGTGATAAGCGGAACGCCGCGCCAGAACTCGATGAAGGCGATGGAGAAGATCCGGATCAGCGGAATGGTCGAGCGCCTGCCGAGCGCGAGCGCGATGCCGACCGGCATCGAGGCAACGATGCCGGTAACGGACACGACCAGCGTCACCAGCAGGCCGCCCCACAGCCTTGTGTCGACGACGGGCAGGCCGCCGCGATCCAGCCCCATCACGGCGATCACCACGCCGATCGCGGCAAAGACCGCCAGGCTGGTGACCGCGGCCCGCATGCTGCCGGCAAACCAGAACACCAGCGCCGAGACGATCACGGCGGTCGCCACCAGATCGGCCCAGACCGGGCGGCCGAAGGCCTGGATCTGATCGCGCAGCCAGGTCAGCGGCAGAAGCACCCAGCCGACCGCCGTGCTGATGAGCACGAGCAGCTTGCCGAGCAACCACAATAGCGGCCCGATCACGGCCGTGGTCTCGCCAGCGACCGCCAGTTTCCGTCCGCCGTCCCCGATACTGTCGTTGAAGCCGGAGAGAAGTGCGGCCGTCCAGCTCACGCCGAGGCCCTGAAGCCCTCCGCCGTGCAGCAGGAAGAAGGCGACGACGGGGAGCGCAAGGAAGAACAGGATGGCGTTGGGGCCTTTGGCCGGCAACCGTGGAATCAATAGTGGCACCAGCAGGATGGTGGCGAGAATGAAGGTAAGATTGACGCGCCAGCGTTCAGCCTCCGGATAGAAGCCATAGATGAACTGCGAAAACTTGGCCTGAATGAACGGCCAGCAGGCGCCGACCACATCACCCGGATTCTTCGGCAGGCAGGCCGTGCGATCCTGACCGGTCCAGACCGCATCGATCAGCACGAAACGGATCGCCGGAACGAGGATGAACCACAGCAACAGCGCGCTGACGATGGTGATCAGGATGTTGGTCGGTGAGTTGAACAGGCGCGTGCGCAGGAAGCCTATGAAGCCGGTGGTCTTCACCGGCGCCGGCCGCTCAGGCACCAGTTCCTGCCGGACGAAAATGGATGAAGGACGCTCGCTCATCCGCTCATGCTCCGGCTGATCCGCCATCCATAGAAGCTCATCACCGCGCTGGTAACCAGCGAGATCAGCAGATAGACGCCCATGGTGATGCCGATGATTTCGATCGCCTGTCCGGTCTGGCTCAGCGTCGTTCCCGCAAACACCGAAACCAGGTCGGGATAGCCGATCGCCACCGCCAGCGAGGAGTTCTTGGTCAGGTTGAGATACTGGTTGGTGAGCGGCGGCAGGATCACCCGCATCGCCTGCGGGATCACGATCAGTCGCAGTACCGAACCGCGCTGCAGCCCCAGCGAGGAGCCGGCTTCCATCTGTCCCTTGTGGACGGACATGATGCCCGCGCGCACGATTTCGGCGATGAAGGCGGCGGTATAGGTCGACAGCGCCAGCGTCAGCGCCACGAATTCGGGGATCACCCGGGATCCGCCCGCGAAGTTGAAACCCTTGAGCACCGGCACCTCGAAGGTGACAGGCGCGCCGAATATGAGCGCGCTGAGCAATGGCAGGCCAACCAGGAGACCCAGCGCATAGGGCCATACCTTGATCACCTTGCCGCTCTCGAAGAGCGCCCGGCGCGAGTAGCGCCACAACACGATGGCGACCACGATCGCAATCAATATCGCGGCGACGAACGGCTCGAATCCGGGATTGCCGATCGGCTTCGGAATCACGAGACCGCGATTGCTGAGGAAGATGCTGTCGAAGATCGAAATGCTCTGCCGCGGATTGGGCAATGCGGCAAGCACCGCGAGATACCAGAACAGGATCTGGAACAGGAGCGGCAGGTTGCGGATCAGTTCGACATAGCCACCCGAAATCCGAGACAGCAGCCAGTTCGGCGACAGCCTGCCGAGGGCTACGATGAAGCCGATCAGCGTCGCGAAGAATATGCCGATCACCGAGACCAGCAGCGTGTTGAGCAGTCCGACCAGAAACACGCGCGTATAGGTGTCGGACCCCGAATACGGGATCAGGCTCTGGCTGACGTCAAAGCCTGCGGTGTTGGCAAGGAAGCCGAAGCCCGCGGTGATCCGCTGCGCCTGCAGGTTGGCGCGGGCATTGGCGACGATTTCGTAACAGATCCAGGCGAGTGCGGCGACGAAGAGGAGCTGGAGAACGAAACCGCTCCAGCCCGCACGGCCGCCGAGTGCTCGCTGCAGCTTGGGGAGTAGCTGCGACGGTGGTTGTCGGGGTTCGATGGCCATCGCCGCAGCTCCTGTTGCGGGCGATCAGCGGATCGGAGGTGCGTACTGGATACCGCCCTTGTTCCAGAGTTGATTGAGGCCGCGGGAAATGCCGAGCTTGGAGCCGGCGCCGACGTTGCGTTCGAACGACTCGCCGTAATTGCCGGTTGCCTTCACGATCCGAATGATCCAGTCCTTGGTCAGGCCGAGCTGTTCGCCGAGATTGCCGTCGGTGCCGAAGGCGCGCTTCAGTTCGGGCTTGTCGGACTTGGCCATTTCGTCGACGTTCTTCTGGGTCACGCCGAGCTCTTCGGCGCCCACCATCGCAAACAGCGTCCACTTGACGATGTCGAACCACTGATCGTCGCCGTGGCGGACCATCGGCCCGAGCGGCTCCTTCGAGATCACTTCGGGCAGCACCACATGGTCGGCCGGATTGGCGACCTTCAGGCGCTCGGCATAGAGCTGGGAAACGTCGGAAGTGAAGACGTCGCAACGGCCGGATTCATAGGCCTTGACGGTTTCGTCGGCGGAAGCGAACGCGATCACCTCATACTTCATGTTGTTGCCCTTGAAGTAGTCGGCGAGGTTCTGCTCGGTGGTGGTGCCGGTCTGCACGCAGACGGACGCGCTGTTCAGTTCCAGCGCCGAATTCACCTTCAGCGACTTCTTCACCAGGAAGCCCTGGCCGTCATAATAGGTCACGCCGGTGAAGTTGGCGCCGAGAGAGGTATCGCGCGACAGCGTCCACGTGGTGTTGCGCGACAGCACGTCGATCTCGCCGGACTGCAGCGCCGTGAAGCGGTCCTTGGCCGAGAGCGGCACGAACTTGACCTTGGTCGGATCGTTGAAGATCGCCGCTGCGATCGCCCGGCAGATGTCAACGTCGAGCCCGGTCCAGTTACCCTTGTCGTCCGGGGACGAAAAACCCGGCAAGCCCTGGCTCACGCCGCAGGACAACATCCCCCGGTCCTTGACCGTCTTGAGCGTTTGCGCCGAGGCAGCCTGTGCCGAGAGGCCGGCAGCCAGGGCTAGAGTAACAACCAGAGATACGCGTTTCATGGGTTAGGCCTTTCAAGCAGTCGACCGGAGGTCATTTTTTAGGCAGCGCGCCTGACGTCATGGGGCCAACCCGCTGATCCCTCGCTGAAAAGCTTAGCTCCGACCTTGCAGTTGGACCTGCAATTTCGGTCAGGTAGTGGATCTGGTAACGCAGCAGGCCCCTCAACTTGCAGCGGCGGATAGTTATCAGCCATCACAGAACGACTAGCGTGCCGGGTCAAGGGGTTGACTGCGGTCTTCTGCGTCCTCCCATTAATTCACCCGGCCCTCGACCCGCCGCCGGCGGGGTTTTCGCGATCAAGTTGCGGCTGCGGCATAACGTCTTGGGTGGCGGATACGCCTGAGTTCTTCGAATGACGAACCATCCGGCCCGCATAAACCCGACACCAGACTGGTAACCGCAGGCCGCGATACCAAGGGCCAGAGAGGGTTCGTCAATCCGGCGGTGTTCCACGGCTCGATCCTTCTCTATCCGACCGCCGAAGACCAGCACGCCCATCGCGCCGAGTTCTCCGGCGGCCGTCATGGTTCTCCGACCTCGCGCGCGGTGCTGGTGGAAGCGCCCGGCTCGCAATCATTCGAGATGAGCGACATTCCGGCGATCGCCACGGTCGCCCATGCGAAGGGCGCGCCGATCATCGACGACAACACCTGGGCAACGCCGCTGTTTCACGCGCGCTTGACCAAGACGTCGATATCAGCATGGAGGCCGCCACCAAATATATCGGTGACCATTCCTCAAGGCAGATATCGAGCGCGGCTTTGCGGCCCTGAAAGCCGCCAGTTAGAGCGCTTTCCAGCGAAAGCCTTTCCCCGAACGTGATCCGGGGTGGAGACCGGTTCGCACCAGGAAAATGCGTCAAACAAGCTGCGACGCACCGTCCCGTTTACGATCCTGAAAGCACGATGCCCGGCACAATTCCGGGTTTTTGCGGACCATGGCTTGCGACCGTAACCAGCCGTTCACCATGACGTCGAATCCCGCTGTCTGACCGGCCAAATAATTCACGCCTCAAGCCCCCTTATACCTTTCAAGCCTAGTCATGCCTGAGGGGATGGCCGTCACTGCCGTGCCGTTGGGGCGTCCCGGCGTAAGAGTAGATCGTAAGCGTATGAATATCGGTCGTGTCGTCGTTCTGATCATTGCCCTCAGCGCCGGCGGCGTGGCCGCCTATCTTGCCCGGGGAACTGAAGAGAAGTCTCGGTCGACGGTCGAGGCACCGGCACCGCTGCCGACGGTGGAAGTCCTGATTGCAAAGTCTGACATCGGACTCGGCCATGTGGTCAAGCCGGAAGACCTGCAATGGGCGAGCTGGCCGGCGGCAAACGCCAGTAGCAATCTCATCGACCGCTCCAGCAAGGCCGATGCAGTCAAGGAAATTGCCGGCTCGATCGTGCGCACGCCTTTCTTTGCGGGTGAACCGATCCGCGAGCAGAAGCTGGTCAAGGCCAACGGCTCCGGCTTCATGGCTGCGATCCTGCCGACCGGCATGCGCGCCGTATCGACCGAGGTCTCGCCGGAGACCGGCGCCGGCGGCTTCATCCTGCCCAACGACCGCGTCGACGTGATCCTTACCCGGCGCGACAAGGCAGAGGAAGGCCGCGCGACCGACCTCGCCACGTCGGAAACCATTCTCACCAATGTCCGTGTGCTCGCGATCGACCAGGCGCCGAAAGAAAAAGAAGGCACCAACTCGCTCGTCGGGCGAACCGCGACGCTCGAGTTGAAGCCCGAGCAGGCCGAGACGCTGGCGCGCTCGCGCCAAAGCGGTTCGCTGTCGCTCGCCCTGCGCAGCATTACCGATGTCAACAACACCGAAGGCCGGTCCGAAGACCGGCCCAGGAAGCGAAACGAGAGCGTCAACGTAGTTCGCTACGGGATCGCCAACGAGACGACGGCACAGAAGTGACCGAAAGGATGCCCGATATGAAGTTTGGGGAAAATCAGCTGGCAGCGCGAAGCTTCGCTGCCAAGGCGCTGCTACTCTCGGCCGTCGCCGCGCTGACGCTCAGTCCACTGCTGCCAGTGCTGGCGGCCGAATCCGATATTCGCGTTTCGGCAAGCTCGCTGTCCCCTGCCAAGACGCGTTTTCTTTCGCTCGGAATCGGCAAGTCCGTCATCGTCGACCTGCCGCGCGACGTGAAGGATGTGCTTGTCGCCGATCCCAAGATTGCCAATGCCGTCGTTCGTTCCTCGCAGCGCGCCTACATCATCGGCGGCGCGGTCGGGCAGACCAACGTGGTGTTCTTCGACGCCGACGGCCAGCAGGTCGCTTCCTACGACATTGCGGTCAAGCGCGACCTCAACGGCATCCGGGCCGCGCTGCAGCAGTCGCTGCCGGGAATCCAGATCGAGGGCGTCGGCGAAAGCGTGCTGCTGACCGGCTCGGTGTCGAGCCCGGTCGAGGCACAACAGGCTGGCGAGATCGCGGCGCGGCTGGTCGGCGGCGCCGAGCGGGTCGTCAACTCGATCGTCGTGCGTGGCCGCGACCAGGTCATGCTGAAGGTCAACGTCTCGGAAGTACGGCGCGACATCGTCAAGCAGATGGGCGTCGATCTCTCGGCCAGCATGAACTACGGCACGGCGGTCGTGAACTTCAACAACAGCAACCCGTTCACCGCGTTCGGCCGGCCGCTGGTGTCCGACAACGGATTGCAGGCTTCCAGCATCCTCAAGGGACTGCCGACGGTCACCGCGACCATGCGCGCGATGGAAAGCGCAGGCGTGGTGCGAACGCTGGCCGAGCCGAACCTGACGGCCATCTCGGGCGAATCCGCTACCTTCATTGCCGGCGGCGAATTTCCGATCCCTGCCGGCTATTCCTGCGATCCGGTTACCCGTGTCTGCACCACCCAGATCCAGTACAAGAAGTTCGGCATCTCGCTCAACTTCACGCCGGTCGTGCTGACCGAAGGCCGCATCAGCCTGCGGGTGATGACCGAAGTTTCCGAACTTTCCAACGACAACGCGATCACGCTGAACCAGGGCGGCAATTCGCTGACCGTTCCCTCGATCAAGACCCGCCGCGCCGAAACCACGCTGGAGATTCCCTCCGGCGGGTCGATGGCGATGGCAGGCCTGATCCAGGAGCAGACCAAGCAGGCCATCAACGGCCTGCCCGGCCTCGACCAGTTGCCGGTGCTCGGCGCGCTGTTCCGCAGCCAGGACTTCGTCAACAACCAGACCGAGCTGATGGTGCTGGTGACGCCCTATGTCGTTCGCGCCGTCGCGCAAAAAGAGCTGTCGCGTCCGGATGACGGGTTCGCGCCGGCCGTCCGATTCGCAGTCGGCGCTGCTGGCGCGCATCAATCGCACCTACGGCCTTGTCGCCCGCGTCGATCCCGTCGCCGGCCCCCAGGGCAATTTCGGCTTCATCATTGACTGAGACCAAACGCTTCACCGTCGGGACGGGACAGAACGATGACAAGCAGAACACCGGAATTCAGAGCCCCGTTCCAATTCAATCGGAAGCGAAACGGCTCCAGCGCGCCAGGACTGCTCGGCGCCCTCCTCGGCCTTTCGGCCGTCCTCGGCGCCTGCTCGCAGAGCACGGAGATCGTGACCGCGAGCGTACCCAACGATTACCGCCAGCGCCATCCGATCGCCGTCACCGAGACCAACCGCTCGATCGTGGTGTTCGTCGGCAGCGGCCGCGGCGGCCTCTCCGCGCCGCAGCGTACCGACGTCACGGGCCTGGCCTATGCCTGGGTGCGCGAAGGCACCGGCACCATCATCGTCGACGTGCCGATCGACACCCCGAACGCGCGCGCGGCCGCAGCCTCGTATCAGGAAATCCGTTCGGTGCTGATCGCCGGCGGCGTGCCGTCGCGCGCGGTGACGATGCGCCATTACCGACCGCACGATCCCCGCGAGTTGCCCACGATCCGGTTGAACTATCCGAAGATTACGGCGGTGGCCGGCCCCTGCGGCCTCTGGCCGGAAGATCTCGGCCCGAACATCGACAACAGCGGCTACAACGAAAACCGCCCATACCACAATTTCGGCTGCGCCACCCAGCGCAACCTCGCCGCCATGATCGACAACCCGGCTGATCTCGAGCAGCCGCGTCCCGAGACCCCGGCCTACACGCCACGGCGCAGCATTGCCTTCGACAAATATCGCCGCGGTACTCCGACCACCACCACCTATCCGGAAGCCGACAAGGCCAAACTCAGCGATACAGGCAAATGATCAGCCGCGTCTTTCAAAACTCCGACGACCAGATCGAAGCTACGCCCGCGCAGAACGAGGAATATATCTCGCCCGCGCCGCGCGTATCGATACAGGCCTTTTGCGCAAGCGTCGCGGTCGCAACCGCGGTGCGTGCGGCGAGCGAAGACCGTCGTCTCGCCAAGACCCATCTGTCGGTTCACATGGGCGGCATCGATGCCGCCATCGAGGCCTATGAAAAGGCACCGACGCCGAACGTCATCCTGCTCGAGAGCGATCCGGCCCGCGACATTCTCGAGGGCCTCGATGACCTCGCTTCCGTCTGCGACGCCGGCACTCGCGTCGTCGTGATCGGCAACGCCAACGACGTCACGCCCTACCGCGAACTGGTGCGGCGCGGCGTCAGCGACTACGTGACCGGGCCGGTGCAGCCGATCGACGTCGTGCGCGCGATCTGCGGGCTCTACGCGGCGTCAGAGGACGTTGCCGTCGGCCGCATCATCGCCGTGGTCGGCTCCAAGGGCGGCGTCGGCGCGTCCACGGTGGCTCACAACGTCGCCTGGGCGATCGCGCGCGACCTCGCGCTGGATTCGGTCGTGATCGACCTCGACCTCGCCTTCGGCACCGCAAGCCTCGACTACAACCAGGATCCGATCCAGGGCATTGCCAACGCGATCTCGCAGCCGGAAAAACCTGACAGCGCCTTCATGGAACGGCTGCTGGCGAAGTGCACCGACCGTCTCAGCCTGCTCGCTGCGCCGGCGTCGCTCGACCAGGTCTATGATTTCGGCGCCGACGCCTTCGACGCGATCTTCGACACGCTGCGCATGACCACGCCCTGCATCGTGCTCGACGTTCCTCATCAGTGGTCGGCGTGGACCAAGCGGGCGCTGGTCGGCGCCGACGACATCCTGATCGTCGCCGAGCCCGATCTCGCCAACATGCGCAACGCCAAGAACATGCTGAACGTGCTGAAGGCGGCGCGCCCCAACGACCGGCCGCCGCTGTATTGCCTGAACCAGGTCGGCATGCACAAGCGGCCCGAGATCACCGCCCGCGAATTCGCCAAGGCGATCGAGAGCCAGCCGATCGCGGCGATTCCGTTCGAACTCGAAGCTGTTCGGCACCGCCGCCAATAACGGCCAGATGATTTCGCAAGTCTCGGCGAGACATCGCACCACGGCGATGTTCCTGCAGATTGCCCAGCGCCTGACCGGCCATGCCGTGACGAAGAAATCCCGCGTCTCGTTCCTGACGCCGATCCTCCAGAAGCTGCAAGCCAAACGTCGGGCCTGAGCCGCAGCAGTTCTGGTGTGGGAGAAGCGGTCGCGCTCAGTCGGCGCGACCTGAGGCTGCAACCGGCATCCTGTCCATCTCCGCCCGCGCGGCTTCCTTCCGCGACAGCATCCGCTTCAGTTGCGCGACATTCGCGGCCGCCTCGGCGGCCGGCAGATCGGCCTTCGCGATCTTCTCGGCCTCGGCGACGTTGCCCTGCAGGCCAACTGCCAGCGCGAGGTTGGCGCGAACCCGCGCGTCGTTCTTGGCCAGGCTGTTGGCGCGGCGCAGCGTGTCCTCGGCTCTCGGCAATTCCTTAGAGAGCACATAGGACAGTCCGAGATTGGACAGCACCAAAGGCTGGTCGGGCGAGATCTTCAGGGCGCTCGCATAGTATGCCCGCGCCTCCTCGAAACGACCGAGCTGGTCAAGCGTGGCGCCCTGCGCCGAAAGCAGACGCCAGTCGGGATCGTCAGGGCTGTGGGCGCGTCCGAGCACGTCGAATGCCTGCTGAAAATTGCCGTTGTCGGCCAATGCACGGCCGTAAGCCGCGAGCAGCGTCTTGTTGCTGGGATGGGCGATGGAAGCCTGTTCGAGCACCGCAACGGCCTGCGAGCGCTGTCCGGTAGCGCGCAGGGCCTTGCCGTATTTGATCGCTGCGTCAGCATCCTTCGGATTGGCGCGATAGCGTTCCTGGTAAGTCTCGATATCGCGGCGCGGATCGGCCGAGCGGCTGGTCTCGGCGGTTTCGCCGAGCGAGCCGGTGATGTCGGACAGGCCCGAGGTCTGGCAGGCGCCAAGCCCCAGCACGAGGATCAGGGAAGACGAACACGCAAGCAGTCTCGCGATGCGGGATGGAAGAGACGACTTCTGGAACATCGAGCTGGACTCACGAGGCGACTGTCCAGAAGTGTTCACAGCTTAACCCTAAGTTCAGGTTAAGCCGCCACACTTTTGCGGTAATCGGCGACCTTCGCAGGCCCCTGCCCCGCGGCCATGCAGGCAAGCGGAAGCTGCGAGGCTTCCCGACGATCAGCCCCGCCTGATTGAAACTAATCTAATGAGCATCGCGGCTTCTAAAACAATTCCAGCGTTGGTGATGATTACAGCCTGCCAGCGTTGCCTCATATTGCACGCGTAGTTCACGGGCCTTTTCCGCAGGCGATTGTTTCCGCATTCCTGCGTGACCACCGCTCGTGATCAGTCGAAATGGCAGGAAGAGGTCAGGGCATGAGCGTTACGGTTATCTTCGGTTCGGACGGTGGGGCAACAAGGGGCGTTGCCTCCAAGATTTCCAAGAAAAGCCAGGGGCGGTCGATCGATATCAAGGACGCCACGACGGATGACTTCGAGAATTGCCATCTGCTGATCCTGGGCTCGCCCACCTACGGCGATGGCACCTTGCAGACGGACTGGGAAGAAAACATCGACAAGCTGCGCAGCGCCAACCTGAAGGGCAGGAAAGTCGCCCTGTTCGGCACCGGCGACCAGCAGACCTATCCGCTCTCCTTCCAGGATGCGATGGGCATCCTCTACGAGGAGGTCTCGGCGCTCGGCGCCGAGGTGATCGGTTTCACCGAGACCGCGGGCTACGACTATATCGAATCCACCGCCGTGCGGGACGGCAAGTTCGTGGGCCTCGCCCTCGACCAGGATACCCAGTCCGGCATGACCGAGAAAAGAGTGACGGCATGGCTGAGCCATCTGCTTGCACTCACGCCGGCATGATCGAAAAAGGTTGACCGCATGGCTGAGCCAGTCGCTTTGATCGGGGAGGCTGTCGTGCCTCTCCCGCCCCCGCCCCGCCGGTCGGCCGATGCGGCGCCGGTGCTGCGGCTGTTCCATCACCACGCCTACGAATACAGCCGTGGTGTTCGTGCCCTGTTCCTGATGACCATCAGCCGCCGGGAACTGGCGCTGGTGATCGGCAAGCTGGAGGCGCAGGGCATCCATCACTTCGTGCAGGACGTGAGCGCGGTCAAGGTGAACCTGTTCTTTGGTCGGCCCGCCTTCGTCGCCGTGGCGCGCTCCTTCGTGACACGCCCGCTCAACGCCCTCACGGTGGAGGAAGACTTCATGCTCGGAACGCTGCTCGGCTACGACCGCGAGCAGCAGTGCCGCCGCTTTCTCACCCGCTCCGGACGGGGCACGCCGGAGGGACTACCATTGGCGGCCGAATGAAGATGGGCCTGTCGTTCTAATCGACGAACTGGGCGCCGAGTTCGCAGCCGATCCGCCAGGCCAGCTTGCACTGGCGCGGCCTTCCTTCCGAGAAGATCACCGTGAATTCGGGCGGGATCTCCGGGTATTCGGCGATGATCTTCACGCCGCCATCCGACATGTCCGAGATCATGCAGTCGCGCGGCAATCCGCCGGTCGCGAACTGTATCTTTGCAAAGCTTCTGCACGCCCGACGTTCGCTTCTGCGGCGATTGGCTAACATATGATCCCTGGCCCTGTTCGAATGGCTTCACCCGGTAGTGCATCATCCTTACAGGCGAATTGTTCGAATAGAGCTATCGCGACAGCTAGCAATGTATCGATCGCATCCGCATTTCCTTTACCTAAACCGGTCGCTGCGCGCAGCGAATGACGCCGGCTATGGCGTATTTCGTGGCAATTTTCGGAAAAATTAAGGGGTTGATCCGCTCTCGGCAGGCGATAGCCTGACCGCTTCGACTCGAATTGCGGGAACCCGGCAAGCCATGGGAAGCCTCGTTCTTCTCGACCTGATGGGCGGCGTCGCGCTGCTGCTGTGGGGCCTGCACATGGTCCACAGCGGCATCCTGCGCGCGTTCGGGCCGAACCTGCGCCACCTGCTCGGAAGAGCCCTCGGCAACCGCCTGACCGCCTTCTCCGCCGGCCTCGGCCTGACGGCGCTGCTCCAGAGCAGCACCGCGACCGCGCTGATCACGAGTTCGTTTACCTCGGAGGGCCTGGTCAGCCTCGTCCCTGCCCTTGCCATCATGCTCGGCGCCAATGTCGGCACCACGCTGATCGTCCAGGTGCTGTCGTTCAACATCGCCGCCGTGGCGCCCGTGCTGTTCATCGTCGGACTGGTTGCCTTCCGCAGCGGACCGCGCTCGCGCATCAAGGACGTCGGGCGGGTTTTCATCGGGCTCGGCCTGATGCTGCTGGCGCTGCACATTCTGCTCAACACGCTGGCGCCGGCGGAGAACGCGCCCGGCGTGCGCGTCTTCATGAACGCCATCACCGGCGATCCCGTCCTCTGCATCCTGTTCGCCGCGGTGATAACCTGGCTGGTGCACTCCAGCGTCGCCAGCGTGCTGCTGGTCATGTCGCTGGCCTACGCCCATTTCATCACGCCGCCGGCCGCACTGGCGCTGGTGCTCGGCGCCAATCTCGGCAGCGCGATCAATCCGCTCGTCGAGGGCGCGCGTCGCGACAATCCAGCCAGCTATCGGCTTCCGCTCGGCAACCTCATCAATCGCGTTGCCGGCATCCTGCTGGTGGCGCCGTTCCTGGGCCCGATCGCGGAGCTCCTGCAGTCATGGCAACCGGACCTCGCCAAGGCGACCGCGCTGTTCCATATCGCCTTCAACGTTGCGACCGCGGTCGCGTTCATCGGCCTGCTCGATGGCCTCGCCGCAATATTGAAGAAGCTGCTGCCCGAGCGCGTCAGGGAGGCCGATCCATCCGGGCCGCGCTATCTCGACGAGAGCGCGCTGGAGACGCCGTCACTCGCGCTGGCAGACGCCGCGCGCGAGACGCTGCACATGGGCGATCACGTCGAAATCATGCTGCGCAAGGTGATGGCGGCGATGATGACCAACGATCGCGCGCTGGTCGACCAGGTCACGCAGATGGACAACAGCGTCGACAGCCTCGACGAGGCGATCAAGCTCTACGTCACCAAGCTCACCCGCGGCAGCCTCGACGAGCGCGAGGGACAGCGGGCGATGGAGATCGTCTCGTTCGCCATCAACCTCGAACACATCGGCGACATCATCGACAAGAATCTGAGCGAACTGGCGACCAAGAAGATCAAGCGCCGGTTCCAGTTCTCGGCCGAGGGCGCCGAGGAGCTCTCGGCCTTCCACAAGCGCACGATGGATTCGCTGCGGATTGCGTTCGGTGTCTTCATGTCCGGCGACGTCAACGAGGCGCGCAAGCTGCTCGCCGAAAAATCAGCCCTTCGCAACGCCGAGCTGGCCGCCGCCGAACGTCATCTCGATCGCCTGCGCGAGGGCCGGCCCGAGACGATCGAGACCACCTCGCTTCACCTCGACGTGCTGCGCGATCTCCGGCGCATTCACTCGCACATCTGCTCGGTCGCCTATCCCGTGCTCGATGCCGCCGGCGAACTCGCCGCCTATCGCAGCGCCGAGGCGGTTCTGGCCGCACTGCCGGCGCCGGTGCACAGCCGCGGATAAATCAACGATCCAGCGTCTTCGATGCGCTGCCGCGGTTCTTCACGATCAGCATGATGTTTCGGATGTAGATGATCGTCGCCATCGACTGGCCGAGGATGATCACCGGCTCACGCTTGGCGATGCCGTAGACCAGCGTCATCAGCCCGCCTCCCATCGAGAAGAACCAGAACGCCATCGGCACCACGCTCTGTCCGGCGCGCTCGCTCGAAATCCACTGCACCAGGAAACGGGCGGTGAACAGCAATTGCGCGACCAGCCCGAAGGCCAGCCAGAAATCGAACTTGGCGACGAACACGTCGTAGAGATAGTCGCCAAGCGCCTGGCCGTATTGAATCAGCATCAGATAACCTCGGTCGCAACGGGCGTCGGCTTCTTGCGGCGGATCAGCCACCACACGCCGGCGAGATCCATGATCCCGATCCATAGCCGGTCAAAGAAGCCGTAATTGGACACGCCGGAATGGCGCGGCCGGTCGATGACGTCGACATAGGCGATGTCAAAGCCCTCGCGGCGCACCAGCGCCGGCAGGAAGCGATGCAGCCCGTCGAAATAGGGCATCGACAGGAACACCTCGCGCGGGAACGCCTTCAATCCGCACCCGGTATCGCGGGTGCCGTCGCGCAGGATCGCGTTGCGGACGCCGTTGGCAATCCGCGACTGCATCTTCTTGAAGCCGGTATCCTTGCGCCCGACCCGCTGGCCGGCCGCAAGTCCCACCCGGCCGCCACCCGCCTCGATCGCCGAGATCAGGTCGGGCAGAAACGCCGGATTGTTCTGCCCGTCGCCGTCGAGCGTCGCCACGATGGAACCGCGCGCAGCCCGCACGCCGCTGCGCACCGCCGCCGACTGTCCGGATGAATTGACGTGCTTCAACTGCCTCAGTTGCGCGTGCTGTTTCATCAGCGCCGCCAGCCGATCGGCGGTCGCGTCCGTCGAGCCGTCGTTGACATAGATGATCTCGTAGACCCAGCGGCCGTCGAGCGCGGCGACAATCTCCGCAATCAGCGGCGCGACGTTGTCCGCCTCGTTGCGCACCGGCACAACGATGGAAACGGCGACCGCATCTCTGTCGGAAGGTATCAAAACGAAACTCGTCTGGTTGGTTTGGAAAGCGCCCGGAACCGGGCCGATCGGGCCGTCTGGCGGCGTCCGCTTTTATGGGGCCAACGCGCCCCGGGCAACCCTTTTGAGGCGGCCCGAAGAGGGCCCGGCGAGCGACACGATGTGGCCGTCGCGCTGGATCGCAAATCCCAGCCGCCGGGCCGCAAACCAGTATCGGACAAACATCGCGCCGATGGTTCCAACCAGCGCACCGGCCACGACGTCGCTTGGATGATGCGCCAGCAGAACCAGCCGGGTGGCCGCGATGATCAAGGCATAGACGGCCATCGCAACCCGCGCCTGTGGCCAGACGGCCGATACGGCCAACGCCAGCGCAAACGCTGTCGTGGCGTGACCGGAGGGGAAGCTGTAGTAGGCCGGGTTGCCCGCAAAGTGCGAGAAGTTGAATGCGTTGGGCTCACCGCCGACGAACGGGCGACCGCGGCCGATGGCATATTTCAGCACTTCGGTCACCAGATTGGAGAAAGCGACCGCGAAGAAGATGAACTGCAGCCGTGTCCCGAGGCCAAGCAGCAGCGCGCGCCGTATCCCGTGCAGGGCCGGTGCTGCAAGTGCAACTGCGATCAGCAGGCCAGCCAGCACCGCCAGCACATATTCGTCCTTGCCGAAGTCGGTGAGGATGCGAACCCACCACAGCGAGGGCGTGCCCCGCTTGGGCATCTGGCTGATTTCCCACACGTCGATCGCATACATCAGCACGATGATCGCCGCGCCGAGAGCCGCCGCAAGCCACAGGCCATGGCGCGCTGCCCGCCGCGCGGCTTCCGCGCGCCGCGAATGCGAGGGACGCCGCACAAGCTGCGCCAGCGACCGCCACGACAGTGTCGCCAGGCGCGAAAGATAGCTGCTGGATTCGCCGATGCGCGGGTGCGCGACCATCTACTCCGTGCCTTCGGAACGGAAGATGGCGATCGAGACCGATTTGCCCTGCGAGAAGTTGTAGCCCTCGACCCGGGTTGCCACGTTGTAGCGCAGCCCGATGGCTTCGGCGCGCTGCGCGAACACGCGCTCGGACCGGGCTTCCACCAGCGCGAACCGGCAGCTTCCCTGCCCGAGGAAATCAGCGGCGCCCGATCCGTCGGTCAGCAGCGTATCGGTGCCAGCCATGAAGACGAGGCTCGGCTCGTGAAAGCCCGCAGCCGCGGCTTTCGGACCGACGCAGACCACGTTGCGAAGCGCGCGCGCGATGCCGGCGCTCGGGAACAGCGCCGTCAGCGACGGCATGATGACGCCGTAAGATTCCGATCGCCAGAAACATAGCGGCGACTACCGCGTTCAGGAACGAGCGCTCGGCGCGGCTGTCCTCGAACATCCACCAGGCGATCAGTCCGAAGATCATTGCCGCCGCCAGAAACGGCCAGGCCGGGAACGCTGGAAAATGCGTCAGCTTGATCGCCCCCACGACGGCAATCACCGAACCCAGCGCCGGGATCAAGAACCACCAGGCCGCGCCCCTTCTCAACCATGAGCGCGACAGTACCCGGCGTTCCAGCGCCCCGACCGTGAGAATCGCAATCGCCGGATAGAGCGGCAGCACGTAATGCGGCAGCTTGGTCAGCACCAGTTCGAACAGGATCCAGGACGGCACCAGCCACGCCAGAAGATATTGCGCGCCGGGTTCGCGCCGCGCCCGCCAGACCGCGGGCGCAGCCATCCCGGCCAGCGCTGCGCCCGGCCAGAAGGTGATCCAGAACAGCAGCAGATAGGTGCCTGGCGGCGCACCATGCAACTCCTGTGCGCCGATCTTGCTCAGCATGTCGCCGCCGAGCGAGTTGGAGAAGAACGCTTCGCCCGCCCGCCAGAAGATCGCAACGAACCATGGCAGCACCAGCACCAGCGTCCACATCAGCCCCCAGACCGGACGCAACCGCCACAGCCACGCCGCCGAGCGGTCGAGGATCGCAAGCGCGGTGATGGTCAGGCCGACGAACATCAGGATCAGCGGCCCTTTCAGCAGGATGCCGCCGGCCAGCGCGGTCCAGAAGATCGCCGGCGCCGACCAGGGCGGGCGTGCCTGATCCTCGCCGCGCTGCCAGGCCAGATAGACCCGCGCCATCGCGCCCATCGCGGCGACAACGGTCAACAGCAGCATCGCGTCGGTCTTGGCCAGCCGCGCCTCGACTCCGAGCAGCACGGAACTTGCCATCATCAGCGCCGCAAGTGCAGCCCCGCGGCGCGTCACGAAGGCCAGCGCCGTCCAATAGGTCAACAGCACCGCGCCGATGGCCCCGATCAGGGACGGAATCCGGTACAGCCAGATCCTGATCTCCGCGCGCTGCAGCCCGAGCTGCGAGGCGCTTTCGACCACGGCGGCCTGCAGCCAATAGATACCGACCGGCTTCTTGTAGCGGACGTCGTCCTGGAAGCGGATGTCGACCAGATCGCCGCTTTCCACCATCTGCTTGGTGGCCTGCGCGAAGCGCGCCTCGTCGCGGTCGATCGGCGGAATGGTGAAGAAACCGGGCAGGAACAGCACGAGGCCGCACAGCACCAGCAGCACCATCGCGCGTCCGTGGCTGGCGGTCGCAAAATCGAACGCCGCGACCAGCCTGCGGCTGGAATTCGCAGGTTTCACAGACTGTTGGCCTGCTCCAAAGCGCGGGGGTTGCACGGTTTCAACCATGTTGTTCGCATACGATGAAACCGCACCGCAAACAACACCACAGATTTCCCCTATCCGGTTGTCCCCGGTAGCTTTTTCCTTACTGTACCCGGATCACAACGGTATCTGCCGCCCCCGTCGCATCGATCACCGTCAATCGCGCAAAACCCGGACCGGGCGGATCGACCAGCCGCTGACGCCGGCTGTCGATCTCGCCGACCGGTGCGCCGTTCAGCATCACGGTCAACGGCAGCACGCCGCCGGCGACCTTGACCGGCATCGGCGTCGTTTCCCCGCTACCGGACCGATCGACATCGATGCGCGAGCCATTGATCGGAAACTGGATGCGCGGCATCTGATCGCTGCCGGTCCTGACCAGTTCGCCCACGGGGCGGAAGCGCCGCAACGGCAGCGGCAGCTTGGCGTTGCCGGCGATCAGCGCCCCCTTCGGCGCCTTCGGCAGTGCCGCCGGTATCTTTCCGGTGCGCGCAAAGGCGTCGAACAGGATCGGCGCGGCGGCGGTACGGCCGACGAGGCCCGGCACCGGCGCGCCGTCGGGACGCCCGACCCATACGCCGATGGTGATGCGGCCGTCGAACCCGACCGACCACGCATCGCGATAGCCGTAACTGGTGCCGGTCTTGAACGCGATCTTGTTATGCACGCCGTTTTCCGGCGGCGGCGTACCGAGCAGCACGTTGCCGACCTGCCATGCGGCGGCCTGATCCATCAGCCGCATCGGCTCGCGCTCGTCCTCTTCCAGCATGATCTCGCGCAGCGGACGCGCCGAGCCGAGCCGCGCCAGTCCCGCATAGAGCTGCGCCAGATCCTGCAGCGTGACGCCGACGCCGCCCAGCCCCATCGCCAGCCCCGGCGCTTCATCCTTCGGCAGCACCAGATGGCCGCCGGCCTGTTTCAGCCGTGACGACAGCCGGCTGGAGCCGACGCGATCGAGCAGCGCAATCGCCGGCACGTTCAGGGAGAGCTGCAGCGCCTTGCGCACCGGCACCGTGCCCTGAAATGTCATGTCGAAATTTTCCGGCGCGTAGGAGCCGAAGCGAATGGGACGATCGTCGATCAGGCTTTCGGGATGCACGAAGCCGTCCTCGAAAGCGAGGCCATAGATAAAAGGCTTCAGCGTCGATCCGGGCGAGCGCACCGCGCGCGTCATGTCGACCTGGCCGGCGCGCCGCTCGTCGAAATAGTCGGACGAGCCGACGCGCGCCAGCACGTCGCCACTTTCATTGTCGACCGCAATGATGGCGACCGAGATGTTTGGTCCCTGCGCCGCCGCGCGATCGCGCGCCAGCGCCTCCAGCGTCTTCTGCAGTCCCGATTCCAGCGTGAGTTTGATCAATGGCGCATCCGTCACCGTCGCCGTCGCGGCGTCGGAGGAATGCGGCGCCAGGATCGGCATCGGCTTGCGCAACTTAGGCACGCCGATCGACTTCGCCTGCGCCGCGTCTTCCGCTGAGACGATGCCGTCTTCGACCATTCGCGTCAGCACTCGATCGCGCGCGGCATGGGCTGCTTGCGGATGGCGGTCGAGGCGGCGGCGTTCCGGCGATTGCGGCAGCGCTACCAGCAGCGCGGATTCCGCCAGCGAAAGCCGCTTCGGCTCCTTGCCGAAATAGGCGATGGATGCGGCGCGAATGCCTTCGAGGTTGCCGCCGAACGGCGCCAGCGCCAGATACAGATCGAGGATTTCGTCCTTGGTCAGTTGCCGCTCGATTTCGACCGCGCGCACGATCTGGCGCAGCTTGGCGTACACCGAGCGCTCGCGCCGCGGCTCGATCAGCCGCGCCAGTTGCATCGTGATGGTCGATCCGCCGGAGACGATGTGCCCGCGGGTCACGAGTTGCAGCGCGGCCCGGCCGAGCGCCAGCGGATCGACGCCGCCATGCGACCAGAACCGTCGGTCTTCATAGGCCAGCAGCAGCTTGAGATAGCCGGGATCGACCGCTGTCTTGGCGTCCACCGGCAACCGCCAGCGTCCGTCAGCCATGGCATAGGCCCGCAGCAGCTTGCCGTTGCGGTCGACGATCGTGGTCGAGACCTTTCGCGCGGGCTCCAGCGGCAGCGGTCCGAGCGAGACGACCCAGGCCGCGAAGGCGGCAGCCACGACCAGGCAGGCTACGGCCGCAATCGCCGCCGCCTTTCCGGTCGTCCGCCATGCCCCTCCGCGAGGGACAGGCGGCGCTATGGGCGCGTGCTCACTCATTTCGCCGGGCGCACCTCGACTGAGCCGGTGCCGGTGCGGCCGTAGCGCGAGGGGTTGTACATGTCCTCGACATAGGCCTGCGGCAACACGTATTTGCCCGGCGATACCGCGCGCACGATGTAGGCCACCGTGAACACCGACTGGTCGTCGCTGGCCCGATCGATCGCCGCCGTAAAGCGGTCGTCGCGGAACTCGGTATTTTCGGGCTCCTCGCCGTCCTCGATCCAGTCCAGCGTGCCTGAATCACCCGACGACACCAGCCGCGGGTTGTCGATCTCGAGGCCGGCCGGCAGATAATCGGACACCATGATGTGCCCGTATTCCGGCTTGGCCTCGGTGATCTTCAGCACCACGGCGAAGCGATCGTTCTGCTTGGCCCTGGACACATCCGCCGGCTTGCCATCAAGGGTGAAGTAACTGCGCTCGATCTTGAAGCCGTTCGACGCCGCAGGCTCCGGCGTCACCGGCGAGCCCGAAACCGAAACGACGGCCTGCACCGGCGCGTCACCCGTGTTGGTGATCTTGACCGGCTTGCCTGCCATCGCCTCCGCCTTGTAGCTGCGATAGACCGCGGCCTTGACCGGCTGCCCATCGATGTCGAGCGCCAGCGTCTCCTTTGACAGCGCGCGCGCGGCCAGCACCAGCCAGGCGTTCTCCTGCGTCGAGGTGTAGGGCGACAAACCCCGCGCCACTTCGACGCGTTGAACCGCCTGCGTCAGCGTCGCCCGCGGCGCATTGCCTTCGCTCGCGAGCGAGACCAGCGCCGCTGCGTCGCGCAGCGCCGAACCGTAGTCGACGCGGCCGAACTCAAGCACGGGCTTGGGCGCCAGCGCGTCCAGCGCCGCACCATAGACCCGCTCGGCGCGCGTCTTGTCGCCGACCAGCGCCAATGCCGCCGCGAGTTGCGATTTCGCGATCGGCGTGGCGAGGTTCGAAAGCTTGGTATCGGCAAGGTAGCGAAGATCGCCGATCGGCGCTGAGCCATTGCGCGCAAGTACGTAGAGGCCGTAGGCGAGATCGCGGCCACCGTCCTTTTCCGGTTCGTTGGCGTTGACCACCGAGTTGCGGATGCGCTCAAGCGCATTCTTGAACAGCACGTCCGGCACCGCAAAGCCCTTTTCACGCGCGCGGGTCAGGAAGTCGGTCACGTAGGCATCGAGCCAGGCGTCGTCGCCGCCCGCCGACCACAGGCCGAACGAGCCGTTCGAGCCCTGCCGCGCCAAGAGCCGCTCGATGGCGTCCCTGATGCGCTGGTCGACCGCGGTATCCATCGCCAGATGCGAGCCGGCTGCCAGGTCATTGACATAGAGCAGCGGCATCGCGCGGCTGGTGATCTGTTCGGAGCAGCCGTGCGGGTAGCGATCCAGCGCCTTCAGGATGGACGCGGCATCCAGCGCGGTCGACAGGCTCACTGACAGCGACACGCCGCCGGTTCCCGGCACGAGGTCGGAGAACATGTCCGACGTCAGCGTCAGGCTCTCGCCCTTGGCCAGCGTGCGGATCGAGCGCCGCGCCAGGATCTGCGTCGCCGCCTTGACGTCGAGCGCGTAGTGCCGCGCCAGCGTCAGCCCGTTCGGTCCCTTGATATCGACGTCGATATTGGCGGTGCCGGCGCCGCCGGCGTCAAGCGCCAGCGCCATCGAGGTCCGCTGCTTCGCTGCCAGCCTGACCGTCGTCACCGGATTGCCGGTCACCTTCACAGGCCCCGAAGTCTTGACGCTGATGTTGTAGTCGCCGGGCGCGCCCTCGACATTGTCGAGGTCGAAACTCATCGTGCCCTTGTCGCCGTTGAGCAGGAAGCGCGGCAGCGTCGCCGTCAGCACCACGGGATCGCGCACCGTGACATCGACCGTGGCGCGGCCGAGCCGGGTTGCGCTCCACGCCACCGCCATCACCCGCGCGGTGCCGGCAAACTCCGGAATGTCGAAATTGACTTCCGCGGTACCGTCGGCGCCGATCGTGACGATCCCTGAATATAGCGCGAGCGGCTTCTGCGTGGGCGGCGAGCCCTGCAATTCGGCGCCTGCGAAATCGCCGCCGGTCCTGATCTGGCCGCGCGTGCCCTGCATGCCGTCGATCAATTGCCCGTAGAGGTCGCGGATCTCGGCCGTGAGGCGACGCTGGCCGAGATAGTAATCATCCGGCGCGGGCGGCTTGTAGTTGGTCAGATTGAGAATGCCGACATCGACCGCGGCGATGACGATCTTGGCGTCCTCGCCGGCGTTGAGCCCACCGAGCTTGACCGGGATCTTCAGCGCGGTGCCGGGCCGGACCAAAGGCGGCGGCGACAGCGCGACCTGCAATGTCCGCGTCTTCTTGTCGATGCCGAACCATTTCAGGCCGATCGCCCGCCCCGGCATCCGCAATGCCGCCGCATCGAGCGGACGGCGCAGCGTCGCCAGCACATAGGCGCCGGTGCCCCAATCCTTGCCGACGGATAGCTTGACCTGCTGGGTGCCTTCCTTGACGTCAACGGTCTGCGTCGTCAGCAGGCGGTCGCCGAGCACGTTGATGGTCAGCTTGCCTGATGTGCGGGCGTTGACCGACACCACCATCGTATCGCCGGAGACGTATTCAGCCTTGTCGACCGAGGTCTCCAGCAGGTCCGGCGTATCGGCGCTGCCTTCGGAGTACCAGCCGACATCGAACTGCACGGACGTCACGGGCCCGTCCGCCTCGTTCGATTTGACGTCGAGCCGATAGCGGCCGGCCTCCGGCGCGAGCGACACCCGCGCCGCCTTGTCGGCGACAAGCGTCAGGTCGCCGTCGGCGACGCGCTTGGTCGACTTGACCGGCTCATATTCCCACGACGAGTTCTGGCGATACCATTGATAGCGCGACTCCATCTTCAGGAGTTCGTAGCGCAGGCCGTCGCGCGGCAGTTGCTTGCCGTCGGCGCCGACGAACACGACGTCGAACTCGGCCTTGTCGCCCTCGGCCACGCTCTTGTCGCCAAACAGCGGCTTGATGCCGATCAAGGCTGTGCTCGGCGCTACCGGCAGCACCAGCTTGCGCTCGACCGCCCGGCCGCCGGTCTCCACCATGCGGATGAAGATCTGCGCTTCCTGCGGGCGGGTCGAGGTCGGCGCCTTGGCGAGCGACACCGGGAAGGTCGCGACGCCATTGGCGTCGGCTTCGGGCAGGTTCTCGATGGGGGTGCGCTCGTTGGAGGCGGTCTCCTCATCGGCCACGCCGAACTGGTAGCCGGGATAGCCGGGCCGTCCGGAGGATGCCGGCGCTACCAGCATGTCGCCCTCGAGCTGCAGGCCCGACGCGGGCGCGCCATACAGGAACTTGCCGGCGACCTTCAGTTCGACCGGAGCTTCAACCTTGATGGCCTTCTCCCTGGCCGAGAGCTCGAATTCGATCCGCTCGGGGATGTAGTCCTCGACCATGAAGGTGGTCTCGCCCACCGAGGAACCCTTCGGGTCGGTAAAGGCCCGCACCCGCCAGGTGCCGGTCGGCACCGCGGAGTTGAGCGGAACGGCCATGGAGCGTCCGCCGGCGCCCTGGTCGGGAAGCTGCGCCCGGCGATACTCGACACCGTCAGGCCGCTCGATCACCAGCGTCAGCGGGCCGCTGGCCATCGCATTGCCCTGCCCGTCGCGCAGCAGCGCGGTCAGATAGACGGTTTCGCTGGAGCGATACACCCCGCGCTCGGCATAGACGAAGGCGTCGGCGCCGGCTGGCACGACGCGGCCGGATACGCCGCGATCGGTGAGGTCGAAGGCGTTGGTCTTGAGGCTGAGAAACGCGTAGTCGGCCTTTTCGCTCATGACCGTCAGAAGAGCGGGAGAAAGCCCGCCCTCCCCGCGCGCCAGCCCGGCCTCGAACAGCACATGGCCGGAATCGTCGGTCTTGCGGGTCGCCGAGAATCTCGTTGTTGCGCGCGACCAGCCGCACCTCGGCTTTCGCGACTGCCGCGGTCGACGCCAGCGAATTGACGAACACGTGGATGCCGTCATTGCCGGAGAACGCCGTCAGTCCCATGTCGGAGACGATGAACCACTGCGTTGCCAGCGAGCCGTCATCGTCAGCGCTGCCGGGCCCCTTGGCCGATGCCGTCATGACATAGACGCCCGGCTGCAGGTCGCCGAGCGCCTGGTCGACCGGGAATGCCGTCACCACGTCCTGGTTCAGCGTGCTCGCGGTTGCCAGTTCGCCCGACCAGACCTTGACGCCGCGCTCGTTGCCGAGATCGGAGAGCTGGTAGCTCGACAGCGTCTTCTGGAAATCGCTGTCGACCACTGTATTGATCAGGTTGCGGTCGCCGATCCGGAACACGTTGACGTTCACGGCAGGCGTATTGACGCTGACCAGCGGGATGCCGCGCTGGCCGGTGCGCGGCAGCACATAGGCGCGTCCGGTGAAACGCACGAACGGCTTGCGGTCGCGGACGTAGATGTTGAACTCGGCCGATTTCGGCAGCGTCTCCTTCACCGTGGACGGCAGGCCGGCGCGCAAATTGATGTTGTAGCGCTCGCCATGCTTGAGCCCGTCGACACAGAGCTGCTTGCCCTCGCTCGTCAGCGCCGGCTTGTCGGTGCCGGCCAGAGCGAGATATGGCGCGAAGTCGACGCGCTTGGCGAGGTCCTCGGAGAACTGGAAGCAGGCCCGCGGCGAGGCGCCATCGGAATCGACGGTGTAATCGAGCAGCCGGAAGCCGTGCTGGTCGCGCATCTTCTCGTACTGGCCGCGAACCTCGGCGACCTCGCGCAGATCGAGCGACAGCCGCAGGCTGTCCAGCGCCGGACGCCACAGCTTCCGGTCGGACATCGCCCGGCCGATCACGGCGAGCGCGTCCGCCTCCTCGGTCTGGTTGCCGGCGCGCTGGTAGGCGATGTAGGCCGCGGTCGAGGCGCGCTCGAGCAGGAAAGTCTGTTCGCTGGAACTGCTGGTGCGGATCTGGAAAATGGTTCTGGCAAGTTTCAGCCAGTTGGCGCTGTCCTCAGGCGTCGTGGCCGCGATCTGCCCGAGGATCTGCAGGCCGACGCGGTAGTCGTTGCGCCGGAAGGCGGCGTCAGCATCGTTGCGCAGCGTCGCGGCGGATTTCGCGACCGGCCCCGCCTCGCTCTTGATCTGCGCCTCCAGCTTAACGGCCGAATCGGCGAGATCGTCGCGCTTGAAGGCCTTGTCCGCAGCGCCTGCCGCCGTCAGGCCAAGCGCCAACGTGGCGCAAATCACTGTGGCGCGAACCAGACCGATCATGATGGAGCTCCTTCCGCAGGCTCGAGCCCGCGTAACGTCAAAAAATGCGCGAAAAGGTGACGGACTGATGACCGGGAATTCGATCTGCGATTCGGCTTGCGGATAGGTCGCATCCATGGCTTTGGCAGTCCAGACAGTCCCGGCCGCCCGGCGGCGGACTGGCCGGCGCGGGCGTGGTGGCATTGACGGGCGCGAACGCTGTGGTCCGCCGTCTGGCTTTGTCTCAAGCGTGAGGAAATCGGTTCGAGCCGCTTGGCGGAAAAGCGGATTTTTCATATTGGCAGTGCTAGAAAGGCCTGACGAAGGCCATGGCGGATGCCGCCCGGACGGTCCCATAGCTCAACTGGATAGAGTAACGGATTTCTACTCCGTGGGTTGCAGGTTCGAATCCTGCTGGGATCGCCAATTATTCTGTTTATCAATCAATGGCTTGGTCTCAAGAGTTCCGCTCCCTGCCATCCATCCGCAGGGTCGCAGAATTGACTTTCAGGCGTGCAGCCATGACAGCAATTTGATCCGTGTGATTGAACTTGTTCAGGGTCTGAACCGTATCATGGATACAGACCAAAGGAGTTTCGCCATGTCACGTCGTATATCGCTCGCCGTCCTGGCGACTATTTCCGCTCTGACCGCAGTCGCATCGAGTTCGCCTGCCGATGCCGGACAGGACCGCTACTGCTTGCAGGGACGCCAATGGGGTTATCCCGGCAATTGCCAGTTCTCCAGCTACGCCCAATGCATGGCCACTGCGAGCGGCACCGATGCATATTGCGGCATCAATCCCCAATACGCCTTCGCCCAGCAGCGGCGTGGCCCCAGGCAGTACCAGCCATACCAATGGTAAGCGCTGGTACTGGCGAGTTGCTGAATATCAGCCGCGCCGGGTTGCCTGTTTTTCAATAAGCAACTCCCTCATAAGGAGAAATTGCGCTTGCGCGGCCCCTCCGGTCGCAGGCAGGATGCCACCAACCTACCATCCGCGCAGGAGACCTCATGAAAATCGCCCGGCTTATCGTGACTGCATCGCTCGTGATCGGGACGACGGCGGTCGCCACCACGAATTTCGCGGAAGCCCGGCGTTACCGGCACGCAGATTATGTGGTGAGCGCGGGCGCGTGCGTCGAGCCGTCGGCGCCCCTCACCTACGTCTATCCCGCCGCCAATTGGGAGCCGTTCTTTCGGCGCCATGAGTACCGCTATGGCCCGATCCTGATTTGCGACCCTTCGATTTAGGCGGCAAAAGTCCTTTCGGTTCGCTATTGATCCGCGATCGGTAAGCCCGTTCCGTGGCCGGTGCTACCGGTTCAGGGAGCGCGGCGAGAGCGGTATCTGAAAAGTCTTGAACCCTGCGAGTTCGGGAAAGCCGTCGGCCGCGCCTGCGGAGACCAGCGCGACCACGGCGGCCGGCACTTCCTTCGTCACCAGCCGGTTGATCGCGGTGGTCTGTCCCTCGCTCAACTGGATTTCGAGCGCGCCCGCGGCCGCGATGGCGGTCCGGACGCTCCGGTTCGCGGCGCCGTAGCGATCGTCGATCGCGATCGTCTTGCCGGTCAGTTCCGAGACCGATTTGACATCGGGACCCGCCATCAGCACGGCCACCAGCGCGTCCGGTGAGGAAGCTGCTGTCGCAGCGGACATTTTCTCGGCGATGCTCGCGGCCGCCACCACCTGCTCCTGGATTGATTTCGTCCTGGCAATGCCTGTCGTTGAGGACTGTTCTGTGACGTTAGCCGGGGCTGCGGCGTTTGCTGGCGCGGTGACGCTTGCCGGTGGCGAAGCGTTTGCGGCTATCGCCTGGGTCGCGACGGCTTTGCCCGTGGTCTGCTGGCTCGCTTCCGAAGCAGGTGGTGTCACGCGCGTGCCCGGCCCGGCGCTCGCCAGCGCCGGCGGTTTAGGTTGCGGCAGCGGACGAACTGTCGTCCGACGCGGATAGGGCCGCGCCGGACGCTCGCGATGCCACGATGCGATAGCGTACGTGCGCTTCGCTGGCGGGGCGGCGACCTTCGGCGGGTCAGGTTCGAGGGGAACATGAACGGCCGTGGCGCAGGCCAGCGGGTTCGAACCGAAACATGATGGCACAAGGGGCGGCGGTTGACGGCTGCAACCGATCAGGGTTGCGGCAAGCGCGCAAATGAGTAGCGTCCTCAAAAGACCCTCCTGAAGAGGTTGAGTGCGGCCTGCAATTCTTGCAGCGTGAAGGATGTTTTGCGCTGATCTCCAATCAGTGGTGCAGAACTGTTAAATGCGCATTAAGCCTGGGCCGCGCGCCGCCCGAAGCGCGGATATGGTTAATCCCTGCACCGCCATCAAAACGCGCTTTGCGAGGTAATATTCGGCGCGCGATTTTCGGAAGGACATCAGCATGAAACTGCGACACGCTTTTGCCGGCGCGATCGCCTTGACGGCATTGGGCGCCATGGCTTCGTCCGCGCGCGCGCAGACCTACGATCCGGATTATCCGGTGTGCCTGCAGGTCTACCAGAGCATGGTGGACTTCTATTTCGACTGTACCTATCAAACGATGGCGCAGTGTGCGATGTCGGCGTCCGGCCGCGCCGCCCAGTGCGTCGTCAATCCCTATTATGGTTATGGCAAGCCGCCCCCCGCACGCGGCAAGCGCCAGAAGCGGCCGTCTCAATAACGGAATTCGCACTCTCCCGGCGGGTCCAACTGATCCAAACCGCAGTCCCGCTCGTTTCCCAGGGGTAAGTTCCCTTGAGCGGCGCGATGACCCGTGGTTTCCAAGCGATCAGGATGCTGTCAAAACCGCCGGTCTCGATGGCGGGATTCCGCTCGGGTCGCATACGCCGATGCGACGACGAACGGCCCGGGAAAACGGTCAGGATTACGGTGGATTGGGCCACATTGATCGGGCGTATCGCGGCAGGTGACCGCGAGGCGTTCGGACGGCTGTTCGAGCATTTCGCCCCGCGCGTAAAGGGCCTGATGCTGAAGGCCGGTGCCGGGAGCGAAGAAGCCGAGGAGATCGCGCAGGACACCCTGCTGGCGGTGTGGCGGAAGGCTGCCCAGTTCGATCCCGCCTCTTCCGGAGCTTCGGCCTGGATCTACACCATCGCCCGGAATTTGCGGATCGATGCGGTGCGGCGGTCGGCACGTGCCGGCGCCATCGACCATCAAGCCGAACTCGACTACCTCGTCGATCCCGCCGAGCCGCCTGACGAAGCGATCGACGCGACAAGCCGAGGCAAGGCAGATCGCCGTCGCGCTGTCGCGCCTCACCGAGGAGCAATCCACCGCGATCCGGCTATCGTTTATCGAGGAGCGACCGCATTCCGAAATCGCCGGCGTCCTCGGCATTCCGTTGGGGACGGTGAAATCGAGGATCAGACTGGCGATGAACCGCCTGCGAGACTTGCTGGACGAAAAAAGATGAGCGTGACCCACCATCCTTCGCCCGAATTGCTGGCAGGCTTTGCTGCCGGAACGCTCGACGCCGGCGAGCAACTCGTCGTCGGCGTCCACGTCTCGCGCTGTCCGGCCTGCCGACGTTTCGTGCGCGCAATCGAGGTGATCGGCGGATCGGCGCTTGAGGCGTCCGCCCCCGCGCCGATGAGCGCCGGCGCCTTCGAGGCCGTCATGGCGAAGCTCGATCGGTCGCCGGCTCCCTCGCCCGCCCCTGTCTCCAACCAGGCGGATCGCGATGCCGACCTGCCGGAACTGCTGCGGCATTACCGGATCGGGCGTCGGCGGCGTGTCGCGCCGGGGATCAGCATGCGGCCCATCGAACTGCCGCCATCGGCGTCGCGGGCGTTCCTGCTGGAATCGAGCCCGGGAACGCGGATGCTCGAGCACACCCACACCGGTATCGAACTCACCTGCGTCCTGCGAGGCAGTTTCAGCCATGAGGGCGGCCGTTTTGGCCCCGGCGATTTCGATTTCGGCGACGAGACGCTGGACCATCAACCGATCGTCGGTACTGGCGAGCCATGCCTGTGCCTGGTGGCGATGACCGGCGATCTCCGCATGAACGGCTTTTTCGGTCGTCTCATCGGCCCCTTCGTGCGCCTCTGATCCCGATCGCTGCGGCAAAACGGCCGGCCTTCTCCCAGCAGTGATCCACCCGCGCGGCCGCTTCGTTTCAACCGAAGATGACGCTCCAATCCGGGTGCTGCCGATGAATACCGCGACCGCTCGATCTACCGAAGCCAGGGATCATCTCTCGCGACTGATCGCGCGGGCCGCCGACGGACACGACGCAGCATTCTCGGAACTCTACGCGCTCACGCACCGGAAGATGCGTAAAACCGCGCGTGCGGTCTCTGCGCGCGGTACTGAGGTCGAGGACATCCTGCAGGACGCCTATCTCAAGATCTGGCGCAATGCGCCGGGCTTCGATCCGGACCGTTCCTCTCCCATTAGCTGGATGTCGGTCATCGTCCGCAACACCGCGATCGATGCGGCCCGCCTCAAGGCGCTGCCGACCACGGATCTCGACCAGGCGCTCATGATTGCCGAGCCGCCGCAGGATGCGGCCGAGGAGTTCGACTACGACCGCGCCCGTCCCATCGCCGCCCGTGCCATCGGTCAGCTTCCGGATGAGCGCCAACAATTGCTGTCGCTCGCCTATCTCGAAGGCGAAAGCCGGCAATCGCTGGCGCAGCGATTTGGCGTGCCGGTGGGAACGATCAAGACCTGGCTGCGCCGGACGCTGGAAACGGTGCGGACCGATTGCACGGCATTTGCCGAGCGCCCGGCGGCGGCGGTCGGTTAGAGCGTCTTCGAGCGAAGGCCTCCGCACCCGATCCGGGGTGGATACCGGTTCGCGTGAAGAAAACGCGTCAGACAAGAATTGAGAGCCGTAAATCAGTTGAGGCGGACAATTTCGAAATTGAGGATCGAAGCGAACGCGACCCATGCCGCGTACGGAACAAACAGCATCGCCCCCGCCCGGTCGTTGGACCATTGCTTTCCGATGAATCCGAGGATCGCGGCGAACAGCATCAGGATCACGGCAAGCGCGATGTCCGGCCGATGCGCCGTGAAGAATGTCGGCGACCACAGGAAGTTCAGCGCCATCTGCACCCACCATAGCGCCATTGCCACGCCGCTTCTGTCGGCGCGCCACGTTCGCCAGCCCGCGATCGCCACCAGCACATAGATGATCGACCAGACCGGGCCGAATATCCAGTTGGGCGGATTGAAAGACGGCTTGGCCAATGCCGCGTACCAGCCTTCCGGGGCATTCAGCACGCCGATCGCAATACCCGTCCCGAGCACGAGCGCGATGAAGAGCAGCAAACTCGTCGTTGATCTCGGCACAGGTCTATCCTTTCAGCGATCCAGCCACGGCGCACCGGCCAGCACAACTTCCGGGAAACGTCGGAAGCTGGAGGCTGGATCACCCACCCGAAATTGGCGGTGTCGCCGGGCAAATTGTCGCCTTACCACCGCCACGCGGTTGCCAAAGTCCCCGAGGAACCTTGGCGGGAACTACCGGCAGGGTCCGCCCTGCCAGCAACAGAATGTTGGCGTATCATGGCAGCGTATCGTCACCGCGAGGGTCGCGGTGCTTGCAGAATTGGACTCACCGCGCTCGCGCTCGCGCTGACGTCATCTGCTGCCTGCGCCGACACGTTCCAGGAAAAGTGGATGGGTCGGATTGCGCGGCCGCCGGCCGACGATCAGGAAGCCTCCGTCTACTGGGAAGACAAGTGGGACGCGCGCGGCAAGCGTTTCCGGGCTAACGAGGTTTCCTGCGCGCACCGCACCGAAAAGTTCGGCACCATCTTCGTCGTCACCAATCTTGAGAACGGCAAGAAAATTAACTGCCCGGTGCAGGATCGCGGCCCCTATGCGCGCGGCCGGGTGCTCGACTTCTCGCTCGGCGCCGCCCGTCAGATCGGCTGCGATGGCCTGTGCCGCGTCACCATCCGCCGAGCCGGCTACGAATAGCGCCCGGTTCGCGTGCGCCTTGCCGGTGAATACCGGCCTTGCATGAACCTTTGTCGGCCCGACGACTTGACGTCGGAATGACGGAGATCGGAATGCCGGCACCAAAACTTGCGCTCGTTGTCGAGGATGATGAATTCCAGCGCGAGATCCTGAGCGACTTCCTCAAGGAAGAAAACCTCGATGTCATTCAGTGCGAGAGCGCGGAGGCGGCCGAACTCATCATCGCCCGGGTAGGCGCGGAACTGAGCTTGATGGTCGCCGATTTTCATCTCGCGGGCGAAGGCACCGGCCTCGACCTGGCGGCTTTTGCCCAAGCGCGGTTTCCGCATCTTCGTGTAATTGTCATATCGGGCGACGATAATTTGCGCGGAGCGGTCAAGGAACTGGCCGTCAATGCACGGTTCCTGCAAAAGCCGTTTCACCCCTGGCAACTGCTGGTCGATTGAATTGGACGCCCGCAAGGGGCTATCGTGTGCCCACAATAGCCGAGCGCGCGTCTCCCTGGGGTAGGTGAAGGGGCGGCGCCCGGCTATTCGGGCCGCGCGGCGGTGCGGCCTGACTAGCAACTCATTTCTGACTTAAGGGAAATTTAAAAAGACATTGAGGCAGAAAGGATTTTTGGAACCTGTCTGACCAGGATACCTTTCAGGAGCGGAAACCCGGTCCGATGTCCGCTGATTGATTTACCGGCATCTAGTTGTCGGTGTCAGCCAGGAACGGCAAATTCACGTCCATAACGACACTCAGGAATACGGCGACACCGGCCAACAGCGCCGTCAGCTCAAGCAAAATGAAGGTGAGCAACGCGCTCATCCCGATTGCCGCTTTTCGCCAGCCATTCCACATGGGACCGGCTTAGCACCGAAACTTCGCCTTCGCGGGAAAACGCCGATTTAAGGCTAATTTTGAACCCGGGCACCGCCGGGCTGCAATCGGGCCGGTTCGGTGTGATTTTCTGCGTCATGCGGCTGGACGATCCGGCAATTCGCCGGATTGGCCTTGGGCTGCGCGATCTGCAGCGAGGGGAGCATGATTGGAAAACAGACGAGGCCCGGAGTGCCTAGGAGTCCGGGCCTCGTTAGCCTCCAGTGGGAACGTCCGTCTGAAACGAACGCCCTTGTCCCCCGCTGCAAGCGACGCCCTTATAGATAGCTCCGCTCTTCAGAGCCAACCCGTACAAGTACGGTGATTGATCGAAGCGCGCGCATCGCCCGGTGCACGACGGGCAAATCAACTTCGTGGCATGCGGCGCGCTGTCCAGTCCTCCCGCAAAAAATATTCCGCTTAACCCGTCGGGCAAATCAGTGGCTTGATTTGGCCCGTCTCACCCGATGAGAGGGGCGGCTCGCGATCGTCACGAACGTGCGGTGGGATGCGGTGGACGCTGATGCTGCGACTGACGAGCGTGGCGGAAGCGTACGGCGAAGTCGTGTGGTCCTGACGCCCGAAGCTGGCGTCAAGTCCGCAGCAGCAAGGCTGCTGCGGGCGATGGTGGCAACAGAGCGCGTCTCACCAGGGAGATCACGATATAAGCCGTCAACCCACTGCGCAGGGAAGGCCGGATGCTCTCCGCTGAACCTGTATGCTCGTGTGCGCCTCCTTTTGCGCACTTTGCACACGAGACCGCGGGTGCAGCGCGCACCCGGCCTTCCCTGCGCCCTCCCTTTTCGAGGGCGAACGAAATGCAAACCTCGGGCAGGACATGCCGCGAGATCGCGAATGTGTGCCGGAAGCGTCCGGCCAGTCCGCGTGGTGGCGCGGTCTATTTCTTATCGAACGGAATATACTGATGATATTCTTTCGGCACCGAACTGCGGTAGCGAGCGGGCACCGTGCCGCGATCGACCGAGCGATCGATCTCCTGCTGCCGGGTCATCTTCGCCGGCTTCTTTTTCTTCGTCCCCGACTTGTCCTTGTCCGACGTAGTCGTATCCGACGCCGCGGCGGCCGGGGCTGCAGTTGCTGGAGCAGCAGCGGCTGGAGCTGCAGTGGCTGGAGCAGCAGCGGCTGGAGCTGCGGCAGCCGGAGCGGCGGCAGCCGGAGCCGTCGTCGTTGTATCGGTTGCTGCTGGCGCGCTCTGGGCCAGCGCAGCGCCCGCCGGCAACATCATGAAGGCCGCCGCCGATGCGGCGACGACAAAGCTGGAAAATTTCTGCATGAAACACTCCATTCTGGCCTGATCCGTTGGCTGCCGGATACTATTACGTTCGCAGCCGCCCGCACACCGGGATTCTGGCGATCCGGACCGAGGCGGACTGGGTATGCTTGACCCGGCCGCAGGTCGTGAAGACGAATGCCAGGCGGCTGCATTGCCAGTCCGGGCCGAGCGCGGCGCTCGCGGCGGGATCCGGATGGGACATCCCGAATGCGACGAAACTCGTGGCAAAGGCCAGCGAGGCCACGGCGGCGACCAGGATGAGTGTTCTGCGGTTCCACCAGTGATGGGGCATGGCGGTGGCTCCTGTTGGGAAGCCGGGACAATAGGATCGCCTCGCCCCTGCTTGTGTGAACGGCTTCACACGACCCATCACTTTCCGGTGGCCGGCCAGACCGGCAACGGAGATGGGTATAACTCCAGCAATTCCGTTGCGTACAACAGGACGTTGATCAAGAGTTGCAGCTTACGGGAGCGCGTGTGCGGGGCGTGCCATGGACAATCAGGAAGCGGGCTACGACTACAATCGCTACAGAAAATTGCTGGCGGAGGCGGTCGACGAAGCCAGCCGTCTCGAACTGATCGACATCATGATCCGGGAAAACGCTCGCGACAGGCTGGAAGCGCAACGGATGTCGGATCGGGTGGCGATGACGACGCTGACGGTCACCCGGCTTCTCGGACCCGGCGGACAGCGCGACAGCTAGGCGTTTTTTGGCGAAAGCCCCGCCCGGGCCGGATCCCGGGTAGCAACGCGCAGCCACCCCGGGCTTTGCCTGCCCCTTTCGACGCTGGTATTTTGCCGCGGGTTCACTTACCAAGGCGACATTCCGCGCCGTTGCGCGCCACCCCCTGGAAATGAAAGCGACAAGGCCTATTTTATGAGTGGATTCAAGGAACCGAGCTTCGCGGACCGCCAGAAGGCCGCGATGCAGGCCCGGCAGGACATCCTGAACAAGTTTCGCGCCCGCCGGGACCTCGACGATCCCGAGGTGAAGCGCCGACAGGCCGAGCGCGAGGCGCAGGCCGCCGCACGCGCCAAGGCGAAGGAGGCGCGCGAGGCCGCCAAGGCCGAAGAGAAGGCGCGCGAGGCCGCCGCGCGCCGCAGAAGCGGCCGCGCTGCTCGCCCGCCAAAAAGAAGAAGAGGCGGCCAGGCTCGCTGCCCTCGAGGCCGAGCAGAAGGCCAAGCGCGATGCGCGTTACGCCGCGCGCAAGGGCAAGGGCGGCAAGAAGAAGTAGGCCGCCGCCGAGGCTGTCCGGCCGATGCAGGCCCGCCCGGTCGATGCGGGCGAGCCTGCCGGGAAAGCCAGACGGCTCAGTTCTTCTTCATCGCATCGTCTTTCTTCATGCCGTCCTTCGTCATGCCGTCGTGCTTCATTCCGTCCTTCTTCATGCCGTCGTCTTTCTTCATCGCATCCTTCGACATCGTACTCCTTCTTCATGCCGTCGTCCTTGCCCATCTTGTCCTGAGCGAAGGCTGCCGGCGCGAACGCCAGGCTGAGCGAGACAATGGCGGCGGAGACGCCGAGCGCAATGCGGGTGGTGCTGATCATGGGTGGTCGTCCTTGCTGGTTTGTTGAAGCGACGTCAGCCGCTTCCCTCCCAACGACGATCGCGCAGCCGCTTTTGTTACCCGCCACGTCGGCGCGATCGGCAATGTCACGGTTTGTTGAAGTGGACGATTAAAATGCGAGCCAACGTTCGCACGAGCCCCCAAGCTTGGTCACATTGTCGTCCGGGCCATGATCGAATGGCTGCTCCTGCATATGCGGCGCTGCAACATCCGCTTCGCGTGGAAACTCGGCCGGAGTGACGACTTGCTACTACGCACCACCTCGATCAGACAGCCCTCCGAATTCGATCAACCAAGACATCGCATCCAGGGAGACAGCATGCTCACACGCCGCCACGTCATTGCATCCGCGCTCGCCGCACCCGCCATCCTCCGTCTCGGCACCGGTACCGCGCACGCCGCCACCACGCTGAAGATCTCGCACCAGTTCCCCGGCTGGCACCATCGACAAGGGCGATTTCCGTGACCGCCTTTGCCGCATGTTCGCCGCCGAAGTCACCAAGCGCAGCGGTGGTGACATCGCCGCCGAGGTCTATCCGAACTCCTCGCTGATCAAGACCACCGCGCAATTCTCGGCGATGCGCAAGGGCGCGCTCGACATCAGCCTCTACCCGATGCCCTATGCCGGCGGTGAATTGCCGGAGACCAATATCGGCCTGATGCCGGGCCTGGTCTCGACCTACGACCAGGGTCTGCGCTGGAAGAAGGAGCCGGTCGGCAAGGCACTGACCGATTTCCTTGCCGACAAGGGCATCATCCTGCTCACCTGGGTCTGGCAAGCCGGCGGCGTCGCCAGCCGTTCCAGACCGATCGTCGCTCCCGAAGACGCCAAGGGGCTGAAAGTGCGTGGTGGCTCGCGTGAAATGGACATGGTGCTGCAGACCGCAGGCGCGGCCGTGCTGTCGGTACCGTCGAACGAAATCTACGCTGCGATGCAGACCGGCGCATGCGATGCCGGCATCACCTCCTCGACCAGCCTGATCTCGTTCCGCCTCGAAGAGGTCGCAAAGTCGCTGACCTCGGGCGCCGGGGCCTCCTACTGGTTCATGCTGGAGCCGCTGATGATGTCGAAGGCGATCTTCGACAAGCTGCCCAAGAACCAGCAGGACATCATCCTTTCGGTCGGCACCGAACTGGAAGCGTTCGGCCGCAAGGGCGCCCAGGACGACGACATCGAAGTCGCCAAGGTCTACGAGAAGGCCGGCGCCAAGGTCAGCCCGCTCGACGTCGCAACCGTCAACAAGTGGCGGGACATTGCGCGCGATACCGCCTGGAAAGATTACAGCGCCAAGACGGCGACATCGGCCAAATTGCTGAAACTCGCCAGCGACGTCGCCGCATGATGCATGGTCCGCTGATCGCGGCATGCATGGTCCATCCATCCCCGCGCGGAGAGGTGGATTGCTTCGCTTCGCTCGCAATGACGTGATTAGGTCGAGACCCTCGCCTTCGCATTCAATGCCGCCGCCACGCGGCTGACCGGAGGCCGGCCGATCAGACGGCTCACGACATTGGTCGCTGCGACAAGTCTGGTCATGTCGACGCCGGTTGCAACGCCCATGCCCTCGAGCATGTAGACCACGTCCTCGGTCGCGACATTGCCGGTCGCACCGGGCGCGTAGGGACATCCGCCGAGACCGCCCGCCGCGGAATCGATCACCCGGCAGCCCTCCTCCATTCCCGCATAGAGATTGGCGAGCGCCTGGCCGTAGGTGTCGTGGAAATGCATCGCCAGATTGGCCATCGGTACATCACCTGCCACTGCGCGCAGGAGCTGCCGCGACTTCACGGGCGTGCCGACGCCGATGGTGTCGCCGAGCGAAATTTCGTAGCAGCCGATATCCCACAACACCCTGGATACATCGACCACCGCCTGCGGCCTGATCTCGCCCTCATAGGGGCAGCCGAGCACGCATGAGATATAGCCGCGCACCCGCACGCCATCGGCCTTGGCGCGGGCAATCACCGGCTTGAACCGTTCGATCGATTCCGCAATCGAGCAATTGATGTTGGCGCGCGAGAAGCTTTCCGAGGCGGCGGCAAACACCGCGATCAGTTTGGCGCCTGCGGCTTGCGACGCTTCATAGCCCTTCTCGTTCGGCACCAGCACCGGCAGTTCGCACTCCGTGTGATGGCTGACACCGCGCAGTACCTCGGCCGAGCCCACCATCTGCGGGATCGCCTTGGGCGAGACGAACGCGCCGACCTCGACGTTGCGCAGCCCCGCGGCGATCAGCGCCTCGATGAACGCGATGCGGTCGGCGACGCTGATCGGCGTTTTCTCGTTCTGCAGCCCGTCGCGCGGGCCGACTTCGACGATGGAGACGGTATCGCTCATCACGCCGCCGCGGGTTCGATTTCGGCGAGTTCGACGCCTTCGCCGACGATGTCGCCGACCTTGCACTTGATTTTCTTCAGCACGCCCGCAAACGGCGCGCGCAGCGTCTGCTCCATCTTCATGACTTCGAGCGTCAGGATCGCCGCGCCCTTCTCCAGCGTCGCGCCCTCCTCGGCCAGCAACGCCACCACCGTGCCGGGCAACGGCGCCACGATCTTGTCCTCGCCGACCTGCTCCTCGGTCTCGCCGCCAAACGGATCGACCCAGTGCAGGTCGAAGCGGCCGTTGCGGGTCCGCAGATAGAGTTCATGGCCCTCGATCACGGCCATGACGCGCGACTTCACGCCGTCGAGCGTCAGGTTGAAGCCGCCGCCATCCGCCGGCGACGTTGTGAAGACGAACTCCCGTTCACCGATCGCAATCGTCGACGGCCCGCTGCCATATCGCAGCGTCACCTTATGCTCGGCGCCCTGGCCCTGACGGAACGTGAAAACCCGCTGCCGCTGTCCGACCGGCATCCAGCCGAATGTCCGCCAGGGCGAATGGGCCTCACGGTGCGCCAGCACCTGCTCGTCATTGACGACGGCGGCGACGGCGGCACAAAGCTCGAGATCGCCGAGTGATGCCGCCGCGTCCGTCAGCGCTTTCAGCTCCCGTTCGATGAAGCTGGTATCGATGGTATTGGCGCGGACGCTTGCGTGCGTGATCAGCGCCGACAGGAACGGGATGTTGGTGACGATGCCCCTGACGTCAGTCTCCTCCAGCCCGCGGTTCAGCCGTTCGATCGCGGCCTGACGGGTCGGCGCCCACGCGATCACCTTGGCCAGCATGGCGTCGTAGTAAGGCGACACCGCATCTCCGCTGCGATAGCCGGCGTCGATCCTCAAGCCGTCAACTGCATCAGGCGTGCGCCAGGTCCTGATCTGGCCCACTGAAGGCATGAAATTCTTCTGCGGATTCTCCGCATACACCCGCGCCTCGATGGCGTGGCCGTTGAGCTTGATTTCGTCCTGCGCCAGCGGCAGCTTCTCGCCGAACGCCACCCGCAACTGCCACTCCACCAGGTCGACGCCAGTGATGAGCTCGGTGACGGGGTGTTCGACCTGCAGACGCGTGTTCATTTCGATGAAAAACACCTCCTTGCCGTCGGAGACGAATTCGATGGTGCCGGCGCCGACATAATTCACGGCGGCGGCGGCCTTGCGCGCGGCGGCGCAGACCGTGTCGCGCTGTTTGGCATCCAGCGTCGGCGACGGCGCTTCCTCGATCACCTTCTGGTGCCGCCGCTGCAGCGTGCATTCGCGCTCCCACAGCGAGAGCAGATTGCCATGGCTGTCGCCGATGATCTGCACCTCGATATGCCGGGGGTTCTGGACGAACTTCTCGATCAGCATGCGGTCGTCGCCGAACGCCGCCTTGGCCTCGCGCTTGGCGCTGACGATCGCGGCGGCAAGTTCTGTGGCCGAACTCACCGCGCGCATGCCGCGTCCGCCGCCGCCGGCAGATGCCTTCACCAGCACCGGGAAACCGATCCGGTCCGCGGCCTTCGCCAGCGTTGCCTCGTCCTGGGCCTCGCCGTGATAGCCGGGCACCAGCGGCACGCCGGCTTTCTCCATCAGCGCCTTGGAGCCGGACTTCGACCCCATCGCAGTCATCATCGCGGCGGTGGGACCGACGAACACCAGCCCGGCATCGAGGCAGGCTTGCGCGAACTCGGCATTTTCAGAGAGGAAGCCGTAACCGGGATGAACCGCCTCGGCGCCGGTCTGGCGAGCGGCCTCGATCACGCGTTCGATGTTGAGGTAGCTGTCGCGCGCCCGGGCTGGTCCAAGCAGGACAGCCTCGTCGGCCATCGCGACATGCATGGCGTCGCGGTCAGCTTCCGAATAGACCGCGACGGTACGCAGGCCCATGGCCCGCGCGGAGCGAATGACGCGGCAGGCGATCTCGCCGCGGTTGGCGATCAGAAGCGTACGAAAACGCCGGTAGAGTTTCGAGCGGTCCATCATCGTTTCCTGCATCACATCCTGAACAGGCCGAATTTCGTCGGTTCGATCGGCGCGTTGGCCGCGGCTGACAGTCCGAGGCCCAGCACCAGCCGCGTGTCGGCCGGGTCGATCACGCCGTCGTCCCACAGCCGCGCTGTCGCGTAATAGGGGCTACCCTGGTGTTCATATTGCGCGCGGATGGGCGCGCGAAACTTGTCCTCTTCCTCGGCCGACCAGCTATCGCCCTTGGCCTCGATATTGTCGCGGCGGACCTGGCTCAGCACCATGGACGCCTGCTCACCGCCCATCACCGAGATGCGGGCGTTCGGCCACATCCACAGGAAACGCGGGCTGTAGGCACGGCCGCTCATGCCGTAATTGCCGGCGCCGTAGGAGCCGCCGATTACGACGGTGAATTTCGGCACGCCGGCGGTGGCGACCGCCGTCACCAGCTTGGCGCCGTCGCGGGCGATGCCACCGGCCTCGTACTTCTTGCCCACCATGAAGCCGGTGATGTTCTGCAGGAACACCAGCGGGATATTGCGCTGGCAGCACAGTTCGATGAAGTGCGCGCCTTTCAGCGAACTCTCGCTGAACAGGATGCCGTTGTTAGCGATGATGCCGACGGGGTAGCCCCAGATATGGGCGAAGCCGCAGATCAGCGTCGTGCCATAAAGCTTCTTGAACTCGTCGAACTCGGAGCCGTCGACGACCCGCGCGATGATGTCGTGGACGTCGAATGGCTTGCGACCGTCGGCGGAGACCACACCGTAGATTTCGTCGGCTGGAAACAGCGGCGCCCTGGGTTCGCGCACGTTCAGGTTCGCGCGTGTCGGAGGCTTCAACGTCGCGACGATGCGCCGGGCGATCCCGATCGCGTGCGCATCGTTCTGAGCATAGTGATCGGTGACGCCGGAATGCCGGGAGTGTACGTCGGCACCGCCGAGTTCTTCCGCCGTCACCACCTCGCCGGTCGCAGCCTTCACCAGCGGAGGCCCGCCGAGGAAAATGGTGCCCTGGTTGCGCACGATGATGCTCTCGTCCGACATGGCAGGCACATAGGCGCCGCCGGCGGTGCAGGAACCCATCACAATGGCGATCTGGGGAATGCCCTGCGAGGACATCTGCGCCTGGTTGTAGAAGATGCGGCCGAAATGCCGCTCGTCGGGAAATATCTCGTCCTGCATCGGCAGGAACGCGCCACCGGAATCGACCATGTAGACGCAGGGCAGATTGTTCTGCCGGGCGATATCCTGCGCGCGCAGGTGCTTCTTCACCGTCATCGGATAGTAGGTGCCACCCTTGATGGTGGCGTCATTGGCAACGATGACGCATTCGCGCCCCGAGATGCGCCCTACCCCCGTGATGACGCTGGCCGAATGAACGTCGCCGCCATAGAGGCCGTGGGCGGCGAGCGGCGACAGTTCAAGAAACGCGGTGCCGGGATCGACCAGCAGGTCGACGCGCTCGCGCGCCAGCATCTTGCCGCGCGAGGTATGCCGCTTGCGGGAAGTCTCGCCGCCGCCGCCGGATACGACCTTGAGCTTGTCGCGAAGCTCCGCCACCAGGCTCCGCATCACGTCGGCGTTGCGGGCGAATTCCGGGGATTTTGGATCGATGGTCGAATGAAGCGGCATGATCGGCGTTTTCTGGATGCTGGGTGGGACCGTTGGGCTGGCTTCGAGGCGGTCGGAACGGTGCGTTTGGACAGGCGAGACAGCCTGTACCATCTTGGCCGGAATGTGAAGTTCAAGCGGTCTTTTCGAACAACTCCCGCCCGATCAGCATGCGGCGGATTTCGCTGGTGCCGGCGCCGATTTCATACAGTTTGGCGTCGCGCAGCAGCCGCCCGGTCGGGTAGTCGTTGATGTAGCCGTTGCCGCCCAGGAGCTGGATCGCGTCCAGCGCGCATTGGGTGGCCTTCTCGGCCGCATAGAGAATGGCCCCGGCCGCATCCTCGCGCGTGGTCTCGCCGCGGTCGCAGGCCTTCGCCACCGCATAGACATAGGCGCGCGAGGCGTTCATCGTGGTGTACATGTCGGCGATCTTGCCCTGCACCAGTTGAAAGGTGCCGATCGGCTCGCCGAACTGCTTGCGTTCGTGGACATAGGGCAGCACCACGTCCATGCAGGCCTGCATGATGCCGATCGGGCCCGCCGCCAGCACCGCGCGCTCGTAGTCGAGGCCGCTCATCAACACGTTGACGCCGCGGCCGACCTCGCTCAGCACGTTCTCCTCGGGCACCTCGCAATCCTGAAACAGCAGTTCGCAGGTGTCGGAGCCGCGCATGCCGAGCTTGTCGAGCTTCTGCGCGGTGGAAAATCCCTTCATGCCCTTTTCGATGATGAAGGCGGTCATGCCGCGCGGGCCGGCGTTGAGGTCGGTCTTGGCGTAGACCACCAGCGTGTCGGCGACCGGGCCGTTGGTGATCCACATCTTGTTGCCGTTGAGCACGAAGCGGTCGCCCTTTTTGTCGGCGCGGGTCTTCATCGAGACCACGTCGCTGCCGGCGCCCGGCTCGGACATCGCGAGCGAACCGACATGCTCGCCGGAGATCAGCTTCGGCAGGTATTTCCGTTTCTGTGCCTCGCTGCCGTTGCGGCGGATCTGGTTGACGCAGAGGTTGGAATGCGCACCGTAGGACAGACCGACCGCGGCCGAGGCGCGCGACATCTCCTCGACCGCGATGCAATGTTCGAGATAGCCCAGGCCCGTGCCGCCGTATTCCTCCTCGACGGTAATGCCGTGCAGGCCGAGCGCGCCGATCTTGGGCCAGAGGTCGCGCGGGAATTGATTGCTGCGGTCGATCTCGGCCGCGCGCGGCGCGATCTCGTTCTGCGAGAACGCATGCACCGTCTCGCGTATCGCATCCGCGGTTTCGCCAAGATCGAAGTTGAGAAGCAGCGCCCTGTTCGAGGCCATCAATCCCTCCCATTATTCCCTGTAATTAAACGATCATACGTTTTTTTACTATGACCGCAAGAGGTGCTGATGCGCTCTCTATATATGAAGACATAGCATTGAAAATACTTATGTTTCATGCAATAAATATACGATCAATCGTCCGTTTCTACAGTTACTGCGGGCGATCGTTGCAAACGCGAAAGACCGCATGGCACGCACGATCGGCTCTCACGGCCCCAAAACGATGGAGGCGATCCGCAAGGCGGGGCTGCGCCTGATCTACGAGCATGGCTACGCGGCGATGAGCCTGCGCCAGCTCGCAGCCGAGGTCGGGATACAATCGGGCTCGCTCTACAATCACATCGCGACCAAGCAGGAATTGCTGTTCGAACTGGTGCGCGATCATATCAACGAATTGATTCGCCAACTCGACCGCGCGCTGCAAGGCATTGAACGGCCAACCGACAAGCTTCGTACCTTCGTCGCGTTCCACGTTACTTACCACATGACCAAGAAGCGCGAGGTGTTCATCGCCAATTCCGAGCTGCGTAGCCTGGAACCGAAGAACTACGAGGCGATCGTGGCGTTGCGCGGCGCCTATGAGCAGCGGCTGGCGGCCATTCTCACCGAGGGTGTGGCGGAGGGCGAGTTCGAGGTCGTGGACATCCAGGTCGCGACATTCGCGATCATCGCGCTTCTGACCGGCATCTGCACGTGGTACCGGCCCGGCGGCCGGCTAACCCGCGAAGCCATCGTTGCCGCCCATGAAAAGATGGTGCTGTCGAGCGTTTCCCCCGCCCGCAACGTAGCCTACGCCGATTACTCGCCTTCCCGCAGCAATGCGACGCGCGGGATCTAGCGCCGATGACCGTCCATGGCTGAACGTCATTCCCTCGACGACATCGACCTGAAGATCCTGGCCGAACTGCAGAAGGACGGACGGATCCGCAACAACGAACTGGCCGAGCGGGTCGGGCTCTCGGAACCGCCGTGCCGGCGGCGAGTTCGCGCCTTGCGCGAGCGCGGCTATGTCAGCGCGATCCGCGCCACGCTCGACGCGACGCTGCTCGGCTACGAAGTGATTTCCTACGTATTGATCCAGCTGCAGAGCCAGGCCCAGCCGACGCTGCAGGCCTTCGAGAAATCGGTGGCCGCAATACCGCTGGTCCAGCAATCCTGGCGCATCTCGGGCGATGCCGACTATCTGCTCAAATGCGTCGCGCGAAACGTCGACGGCATGCACCGGCAGTTGCTGCAGTTTTCGGCGATGCCCGAGGTGCGGAATATCCGGACGTTCCCAGTGCTGGGGGTCGCCAAGGATGCGCCACTGCCAATCCCCGGTTATCCGGCGCCACCCGAGCCGTAACGGTCGTGTCCGGATCGGCTCGGAGGGCCCTTAGACAATGGGTCCAGGGCTCGACGCGCCGGAAGGCGAAATTGTCGGCATAGGCGACCGACCGTCGCTCCGAATCCCTGGGCTCGATCACCTGATAGGGAATGCCCTTGCGTTCGCAATAGGCCACAGCGTCTTCCCTGGTGTCGAAGTGCAGGGTGAGTTGCTGTTTCATGTCCCCCGAAGAGGTCCAGCCCATCAGGGGCTCGATCGCCCGCGGCTGCTCGGGTTCATAGTCGAGCTGCCATTCCCGGGTCTTGGCCCTCCCCGATTGCATCGCGTTTTTGGCGGGCTTAAAAATGCGTGCGGACATGGACGGTTGAATCCTCGGCGAAATGCGACATGGTACCGTTTGGCGGAAACGGCCGGGATAGTATAGAGACACCTTTCAATAGATTTGATCGGTGATTCCACAAACCCGGAAGTATCATTTGCGTACCGGTATAGTCATTATGCCGTACTCTGACAATCTTGGACTATCCGGCGGCCGGGAGCCTGTTTCACGGCGCCATCTCCCCGACAGCATCACCTCGAAGCGGCATCCATGAAAATCAACGCCACCCTGCCCGAAAAAGGACGCGACCTCCGCCTCGACCTGTTTCGCGGGGTCGCGAACTGGGCGATCTATCTGGACCATATTCCGGACAATGTCGTGAACTGGATTACGACCCGGAATTACGGCTTCAGCGATGCCGCCGATCTTTTCGTCTTCATTTCCGGTTACACCGCCTCTTTCGTTTACGCGCGGATGATGATCGAGCGCGGCTTCATCGTCGGCGCCACGCGGCTGACCAAGCGCGTCTGGCAGCTCTATGTCGCTCACATCATCCTGTTCGTGATCTATATTGCCTCGATCAGCTATCTGGCGCTTCGATTCGGCGATTCCGAACTGGTCAACGAGTTCAACGTCGTCGGCCTGATCGACAATGCGACCGAAACGTTGCGACAGGGATTGTTCCTGAAATTCAAGCCCGTCAATCTCGACGTGCTGCCGCTCTACATCGTGCTGATGGGGCTGTTCCCGCCGGTGCTGTGGCTGATGCTGCGCCAGCCGAACTGGACCATGCTGGCCGCAATCGCGCTGTGGCTGGTGTCCCGGCAGACCGGCTGGAACCTGCCCGCCTACCCGGTCGGCACCTGGTACTTCAATCCATTCGCCTGGCAGGTGCTGTTCGTGTTCGGCGCGTGGTGTGCGCTTGGCGGCGCCCGCAATAATCTCGCGATCATCAACGCGCCAATCACGCTGTATGTGTGCATCGCCTATCTCATTCTGGCGCTGGCCATGACCATGGCCGGCCGGTTTCCCGCGTTCGGCGAGATGTTCCCGCACTGGCTCTATTCGACGTTCAACCCGAACGACAAGACCAACCTCGCGCCCTATCGCTTCCTGCACTTCGTGGCGATCGTGATCCTGGTGATCCGTTTCGTGCCGAAGGAGTGGCCGGGCCTGGAGTGGAAGGTCTTCGATCCGCTCGTCGTTTGTGGCCAGCAATCGCTCGCGGTGTTCTGCGTCGGCGTGTTCCTGTCCTTCGTCGGACATTTCATGCTGTCGCTAAGCTCGGGCTCGCTGCTCGTGCAGGTCCTCGTCAGCGTGACCGGCATCGCGATCATGACCATCGTTGCCTACTACATCTCCTGGTCGAAGCGGCAGGACAAGCCGCTGCCCAAGACGGCACCGCCGAAATCCGCCTGAGCGCTTTCGGCCGGATCGCGACAGCCGTCACGCCGGCTGCGCGGTCGAGGCCACCAGCGTCCGCACGTCGGCGTAAACGTTGACCAGCGGCGCGACCACCTTGTGCATTGCAGCCTTGGACACAATCGTATCGTGGATCACGAGGTGATCGATGCCCGTGGTCAGAAAGCAGTTCACCGCATCCTGCGGCGTTTCCACGATCGGCTCACCCTTGATGTTGAATGACGTGTTGATCAGCACGGGGACGCCGGTCAGCGCCTCGAACTCCTTCAACAGGCGATAGAGCATCGGATTGGTCTCTTCGCGCACGGTCTGCACGCGCGCGGTGCCGTCGACATGCACGATCGCCGGAATCCTGTCGCGCCATTCCGGACGAACCGGCTTGGCGATCAGCATGAAGGGTGAATCCTCGGCGCCCTCGAAGACTTCCTTCATGCGTTCGGCGAGCACGATCGGCGCGAACGGCCGGAACGCCTGCCGGTGCTTGACCCGGCTGTTCAGGATGTCCTTCATTTCGGGCTTGCGTGGATCGGCGAGCAGGCTGCGATTGCCCAGCGCGCGCGGCCCGAACTCCGACCGGTCCTGAAACCAGCCGATCACCTGCTGGTCGGCGAGCAGCCTGGCGGTGTCGCGACAGACATTTTCGCTGCGTTTTGCCGTGACTTGAATCCGCACCAGAAATTTCTGCAGTTCGTCGGCGACGTCCTGGTCGCCATAGCGCTTGCCGACGTAGGAATGTTCCATCACGAAGGAGCGGCGCTGCTTCAGGATCTCGATCCAGCCGTAATAGGCACAGCCGATGGCAATACCGTCGTCCCCTGCCGCGGGCTGAATCCAGACGTTCTCGAATCCGGCCTCGCGGGCGACACGGCCGTTCGCCACGCAGTTCAGCGCCACGCCGCCGGCCATGCAGAGGTTCTTCGCACCGGTGGCCTCGCGCAGCCAGCGGGCACGCGCAAGCAGCACATTCTCGGTGTCGTCCTGCGTGCGCCAGGCCAGATCCTGCCAGTGCTGCATCGAGGGACTGCGCTCCCAGTTGCTGGAGCCGTCGAAGACGTAAGGTTCCTTGAAATCAACCGTCCAGTGCGGCACGCGCAAACTGCCGTCGTGCAGTTCCAGCAGATGCGTGACCTGATCCCTGCGGCCATAGGGCGCCAGGCCCATCAGCTCGCCGCATTTGTTCCAGTCCCCGAAGATATAGGTCGAAGCGCGGCTGTAGAGCGCGCCGAGACCGGGCATGTTGTAGAATTCGTCGCTGAGAAATCCGCGGTCAGGTTCCATCCAGACCTTTTTCAGGCATTCGAGCGAAGTTCCGTTGAACGAATAATAACTCTCCGATTCCCGCGCAAGCGGCGTCGCCACGTCACTCGCTGGAAAGGATTCCATCACGTCGGACCGATAGCTGCCGACGCCATCGACGATCATCACCGCGCCTTGCTCGAACGGCGAAACCGCGAACGCGCTGTAGGCGTGGGCCAGATGGTGCGAAATCGTGACGACCTTGTCCTGCCGGGACAGATACAACGGATGCCTGGCCGCATCAGCCCGCTCGAACTCGGGAAGAAAGCCCGGCGCATCAAAATAGACCAGCCGTTCCTCCATTTCGGGAACCGGCAGGATGTAGCAATTGCGCACCACTAGATCGACGTCGTCGAGCGTGATGCCCTCGGCTTCAAGGCAATAGTCGATGACTTCCTTGTAGAAGCCCGACGCATGCTTGGCCCGCGTGATCCGTTCCTTGGCGATCGCAAACGCGATGGCGCCGTCGCGCAAGAGGCAGGCGCTCACATCATGGTCGTAAGTGTTCAGGCCGAGAACATAGGTGTGATTTTTGGGCATGGGTACTCGTCAGGACGGGGATTGTAGCGCTCTAAGGTGGGGATCGTGTCGACATCGCGTTGCTGGCGTGGCGAAGCCGTTACATTTTGCACGTCAGGTTCCGCAACACACAATCCTGCGTTCAGGAACATGAATGGCGCACGCGAGAACTCTCCTCCAAAAGGCACTGTAACTTGACCTTACCTCCCCATCCCCATAGAGTCCCAAGAGCCCGCAAGAACCTTAGTAAAAATATCGTCTTACCGCATCTGAACCGAATCTTTTTCTCACACGTCCAAGTGAGATGGTGCCGCAGTCCAGATGCATCGGAAGTGACCGGGAGATCCTCGAATGGCCAAACGCTACAATATCCTGACGCGCTGCCTCGCAGCCCTGGCTTTGTTGTTCGTCTACGTCGCAAGCAGCTCTGCAATTCTCGTGGGCGGAACGACCACATCAGCGCAGGCGCGCGGTGGCAGGGGGGGCAGAGGCTATGCTCGTGGGTACGCACGCGGTTATGGCCGCGGTCGGGGCCGCGGCTATTACGGCCGGGGCTACGGCTACTATGGCGCCCCCATCGTTGTACGGCCCGTTCCCCGCTGCTGGTGGAATGCCTACGGTGTCCGCGTCTGCCGCTAGTGAAGAGGCTCGATCGTCGCGTTTAGAGCGATTGGAAATTTGATCAAGGGCGTGCCGGACAACCGGTGCGCCCTTTCTCTTTGAGCGAATTTCTGGCGCGCTGGACGATCAGCTCTCGATGATGGCAACTGCCCGGGTCCAGCCCGCCGAGGCGCGTTCGATCTTGACCGGGAAACACGACACCATGAATCCGGTCGACGGCAACTGCTCGAGATTGTGCAGTTTCTCGATGTGGCAATAACCGATGTGGCGGCCAGCCTTGTGGCCTTCCCAGATCAGACTGGCATCCTTGGTCTCGGCGTATTTTTTCGCGGTGTAGACGAACGGTGCGTCCCAGCTCCAGCCGTCGATGCCGGTCAGCCGCACGCCCGCTCTCCAGCAGATACGTCGTCGCTTCATAGCCCATGCCGCAGCCGGAGGTGACGTAATCCTGCCGACCATATTTGGCTGCCGGCGCTGGTGTTGACCACGACGATCTCGAGCGGCGACAAGGAATGGCCGATCCGCTTGAGTTCGGCTTCGACATCCCTGGCGGTCGCGACATAGCCGTCCGGAAAATGCCGGAAGTCCAGCTTGACGCCCGGCTGCAGGCACCATTCCAGCGGCACCTCGTCGATGGTCCAGGACCGCTCGCCGCAATTCATCGTCGGATGGAAATGCCAGGGCGCATCCAGATGCGTGCCATTGTGGGTGGAAAGCTGCACCTGCTCGACCGCCCAGCCCTGGCCGTCGGGCAGATCCTCCGCCTTCAGCCCCTCGAAAAACTGCAGCATGCGCGGCAGGCCCTGCTGGTGATCGATGTACTGGATGGTCGGATGTCCGCCTGGCGGATCGGCGGGCACGTCGTTTTGCAGCGGAACGGAGATATCGATCAACTTGCGCGCCATTGCATTTCCCTCGCTGAAGTCCTTCCTGATCTGGCTTGATTGTGGACATCAACGATCTCGAAGTCGAGAAAATCGGCTTCTTGAGGTCCGTGTGTATCTGGCTCACCGATCACGAACCGCTGACCTTGCAGGCATCGCAGCGGTTCGCCAAGCTTCATCCCTGAAGCTGTCGCCAGCGTATCGTAGCGCCTCGGGTGATGCGTTCGGTCTCCGGTGAGACCACGACAAAGCCATCTGCGCGACTGAGCTGATGCAACTTGCCCGAGTTGGCGTCCGGCAGCAGGTCGATCTGCGGCAGGCCCTGCGTGCTGCCTGTCATCACAGCAGGAAGATACGTGCTGCGGCCCGGCCGCCCCTTCCATTCGAAGTCGGCGATCGCCGCACATTCACTGCCCTCCGTGGTCCTGAGACCAGCCTGGACCGCCAGAATTTGCTCGACGATGATCTTGAACGTCGTGAACAGCGCGCCGGGATTGCCGGGCAGGCCGACATAGGTGGCGTCGGCAACCCGGCCGAGGACGAGCGGCTTGCCGGGCTTGATCGCGACCTTGCGAATCCACAGCTTGCCGCCACAGCGTTGGAATGCCTCCACCACATGATCCTCGTCGCCGACCGATATGCCGCCGGCGCTGACGATCACGTCGGCGCGGGCGGCAGCCGCCTGGAACAGTTTGCGCAGTTCGGACGGCTTGTCCCTGTGGCTGCCGAGATCGACGATTTCGATCCACGGTTTCGCAAGCAGGCTGCGCAGAATGAAACGATTGGCATCATAAATTTCGCCTGGTCGAATGCTTTCGCCGGGTTGCCGAAGCTCGGAGCCGGTGGTGAACAGCGCGACGCGCAGCTTTCGGAACGCACGAACGCCGGGATAGCCGCAGGCAGCGGCAACGCCCGCCTGCAACGGTCCCATCAAGGTGCCAGCCTCGATCAGGCAGTCACCCTGCCCGACATCCTCGCCCCGTCGTCGGATGTTCTCGCCCGGCTCTGGCGCATGCAGGAGAACGATACGGTCGCCCTCGCAGCGCACGTCCTCCTGGGCAATCACCGCGTCGGCGCCGGCAGGAATCGGCGCGCCGGTCAGGATTCGAAACGCGCAGCCGTCGCCAAGCTCCGGCTTTCCGATGGTGCGGCTGGCAGCGATGCTGCCGGCGATCGTGAGCCGGACCGGGAATGCTGCGGACAGGCGGGACGTGTCGACGGCATAGCCGTCCATCGCGCTGTAATCGAAACGCGGCAGCGGTGCATCCGCCCTGATGGCTTGGGCGAGAACGCGGCCGGTCACTGCGGACAGATCGACCAGTTCGGTTTCGGCGATGGGCCGCGTTTCCTCGATACCTCTCGCAAGCGCCTCGCCTACCGACGCGAGGTCCGCCTTTGAAGCAGGAAGGCAGGTGTCGATCTGTACATGCAGCACCTCGGACATTTTGCCTCCGCAAGGTCTCTCCGATGCCTTCCTGTCTAGCAGGACGCCGGCTCGGGACGTTGCGTTATCGCAACGGGAAACGTTCTGTCCAACCAATCCGTGATCTCCGACGGATCGCTTGAAAATTCGACCGACAGGTCGCCGGCAAAAGCGCGCCAGGCTGGCAGGTTTCGGATCGGCACTCCGATCACCACGGGAATGCCGCGATCGACCGCGATGGCGACCAGATCGAGCAGCCCGCGTCCTTCCGCCTCGACCTTGCCGAACTTGTTCAGCACCAGGAGCGCCGGGTCGGCATCGAACGAGCGCGCCACCTTCCCGTTCACCTCGGCCAGCGCCGCAACGTCGAGACGGCATCCGCTGGCACCCGGGCCGCGATCCTCGAACAGATCCGTCCACACACCCGTAGTGAGCTCTTCCAGCGCCACGTCGCAATGGCCGGCCGCGTCAGAACACACCGGGTGCTGCAACACCCCGGCGACGCGGAGCCCGCGTCTGCGGCAGTCGGCCACGATCCGCTCGAAGGTCGATTGCGGATAGGCCTCGTTGGCGTAGACGATCGCCACCAATGCCTGCTGTGGCCGCAGGCCTGAGCTAGGCGGCGGGGCGGAATGCAACGCATACATCTGGATTTACCTCTATTCGTCGGGCCCCGATCAGATCGAGGCAGTAGGGAATTGCGGGAAAGACGGCATGCAGGCAGACATCGATGGCCGAGGGCCGCCCCGGCAGGTTGACGATCAGGCACCTGTCGCGGGTCCCGGCGGTCTGCCGGGAGAGGATGGCGGTCGGCACCTGTTCGAGGCTGATCCGGCGCATCAGTTCGCCAAAGCCTTCGAGTTCGCGCGTGATCACCATCCGCGTTGCTTCCGGCGTCAGATCGCGCGGCGCCGGACCGGTGCCACCGGTGGTCAGGATCAGGTCGCATCCTTCCTGCTCCGCCATCTCGATCAGCGCCTGCGCTACGCTTTCAATTCCGTCCGGCACGATCCTGACGACGGCGACCCAATTCGACTGCATCGCGCGGGAAAGGAAATCGTTGATGGCCTTGCCGCTGATATCCTCATATTCGCCACGGCTGGCGCGGTCCGATATCGTCAATATGCCAATGCGCGCGAGCCGATTGTCGGTCATGTCAGCCCTCCTCGAGAAACTGCGGTTCCAGCATGGACAACCCCGCAAACGCTTCCTCAGCATGGCGGCGAACCATCGTGATTGGCTCGGCCAGCCCCGCATAGTCATTCTCGCGGTCCAGCGTCTCGGCTTCGTCGAGCGACGACAGCTTCAGCCCGAGGTCGCGCAACAGGCCGTCACCCAGACCATAAATCCAGCCATGAACCGTGACCGCCTGCTGCCGCTGCCAGGCGCCGCGCAGGATCGGCGTCGCGGCGATCCGCCGTAGCTGCAGCTCGACGTTGAGTTCGCAGGCTCGATCCATTCTTGCCGCGTCGTTCGGAAGCCGCGCCAGATCGGGCGCGCATCGCCGGCACATTTCGCGCACCGGCGCCAGCCAGTGATCGACCAGGCTTCCACCGCCCGGCGGCTCAAACGCGCGGCGAATACCACCGCAGCCATAGTGACCGCAGACGATGACGTGCTTGACCTGGAGCGTTTCGACCGCGAATTCCAGCACCGACAGCAGGTTCATGTCGCCGGTGTGAACGACATTGCCGACGTTGCGATGCACGAACACCTCGCCGGGATCGAGGCCGACGATATCGTTGGCGGGCACGCGACTGTCGGAACAGCCCAGCCAGAGATAACGCGGCAACTGCTGCTCGGCGAGTCGCCGAAAATAATCGGGATCGCTGCGGGTCTTACCCGTCGCCCACGCCACATTGCGGTCGAACAGCTCGTCGATCATCTGATGTCACGATCCCGCGCCGATCACGAGCAACCTCCACCGCCGCCGCACGTACAGCCTGCATGCGCGGGCGGTTCGGGCGCCTCGTCCTTCTTCAGCGACCAGTTGACCATGTAGACGAGGCAACCGGTGCCGGGATCATCGGTACGCTCCACGACATTCATCAAGCCGAGCCAGTCCTCGCTGCCGGCGAGATTAGCGAAACGCCTGACGGCGCCGGAGGCATACTCGCCGACGGTCTCCTCATATCGGTTGGCGGTTTCGCCGACGCGGGTGAACAGCACGATATCGTTGCAGGCAAGCAGCGCCTCGCTGGCGGCTGCGTCCTCGCTGAAACTGCGGATGATGTCGCCGAGCTGCATCGGCCGCTCCTATTGCAACAGCGGCGATGACGCCGCCGCAAGCGCGATACCCGAGATGTCGGCGCGACCCGCCAGCACGGACACGTACTGCGCCAAAGCGCGATGTTGCACGCTTGTCGTGAGGTAGTCGGCGATGCGATCGCGTGCGAGCTCGAAGGGAAGTATCTGCCCCGGAGCATGCTGATCGAGACGGATGATGTGAAAGCCGTAGCGGGTTTCAGCGATGGCACATTCACCCGGCCGCATCCGCTCCAGCGCCGCCTCGAATTCGGCAACCGTCTGTCCGCGCGTCAACTGGCCGAGCCGCCCTCCTTCCTGCGCCGAGGTCTTGCAGGCAGATTGACTACGGGCAAACTCCGCAAACAGTGCCGGATCGGACTGGACCGCCGCCAGGATGTTTTCGGCGGTCAACCGGGCCTCGGTCCGCGCCGCGTCGTCGCCGGGACGCGCACTGATCAGGATATGCGCCGCCTCGTAGAGGTCGCCGGAGCGGAAGCGCTGCCGGTTGTGCTCGTAGAAGCGAAGACACGCGGCTTCGTCCGGTTCAGGGGTTGCGACCTCCCGCTCGATCAGCGCCCGCATGGCCGCCTCCTCGTCGGTCTCGGAACGCCCTTCGGCATCGCGTAACGGCTCCGCTTCGATGCCCAGCCGCGTCAATTCCTGCAGCAGCAGTTCACGCACGACCAGCGCCCGCGCCGCTGCCTGCCATGCCAGGATCGGCTTTTCAGCCGGATGGTTTTGCACCTCGCGGGCAATCACCTCACGCGGGATTACCTTGCCGTTGACGCTGATCGTCTTGGGCTTGGGCAGCGCGTTCGTCACCGAGCAATCCATGACCTACTCCGCCGGTTGAATGGGCCTGAGCGAACCGTCGCGGCTTCGAACGACCTGATAGCCGCGCCGGCCGAGATACCAGACCGGCGCGCTCCAGATGTGCACCAGCCGCGTGAACGGGAACACGAGAAACAGCGTCATGCCGAGCACGAGATGCGCCTTGAAGATCGGATGCACATCCAGAATATTGGCGGCGACGCCGGGCTGCAGCGTCAGGATGCCCTGCGCCCAGGCCATGAACTTCACCATCTCGTGGCCATCGAGATGGCCCATTGACACCGGAATCGTCGCAAGCCCGAGCAGCAGCTGCGCGAACAGCAGCAGCAGGATCGCGGTGTCGCCGAACGAGGAGTTGGCGCGGATGCGCGGGTCAAACAGGCGGCGGTGCGTCAGCAGCGCAATGCCGACGAGGCACATCAGGCCCGCAACGCCGCCGGCCACGATCGCCAGCATCTGCTTGAAGCCATGCGAGACGCCGAGCCAGTCGAACACCCAGATCGGGGTCAGCAGGCCGACGAAGTGGCCTAGGAAAATGAAGAGAATGCCGACGTGAAACAGGTTGGAGCCCCACATCAGTTGCCGCCGCCGCAGCAACTGGCTCGACCCGGTCCGCCACGTATATTGCTCACGGTCGAAGCGGAACAGGCTCCCGAACAGAAACACGGTCAGGCAGAGATAGGGATACCAGCCGAAGACGATTGAATTGAGCGTTTGCATGACGCGGCCTCCTCACTGCTGATGTGGCGCGGGATCGACCGCGCGTCTGGCATGGCGAAGCTTGGCGATCAGGGATTCGTGACCGCAGGCGCCCTGCCCCTGGCTGCCCGGACCGAACCGCACTTCCTCCTCCTCCCAGGCGGCATCGAGCGCCACGAGGTCCATCGGATCGGGATCGGCGCTCTTCAACAGTTCATCCACGACCTTGCGCGACGGAGCTGTCGCCGAGATCGCGACCAACGCATCGAACACCGCCTTGTATGCAGACTTCCGCCGGTCGATCCGTTCGGCGAGCGCCGCAAGGATGTGGGTCGTCTGGCCCAGCAGTTCCCGGGCATCGGCAAGCGACCGGGTCGACAGGAATTCCAGGAACAACGGCAAAAAGTCCGGCAGTTCGTTCGCCGCGATGAAAAGGTCGGCCTTTTCGTACATGGCCTTGAGATCGACCATCGCTTGGCCGCGGTCGCGGCTTTCGCCGTGGACATGCTCGAACAGATGCAGCGACAGCGTCTTGCTGCGGTCGAACAGCAGGCCGTAGCGTTCCTGCAAATCGTAAGCCTCACCGACGGCAATCTCCTCGATCAGAAGATCGAGCGGCCCGCGACATGCGGCAGGTACCACCTGCTCGGCATCGAGGATGGCGAGAAATTCCGGCGCTGCGTCGATCAACCCCTGGGTCGGATAGTTGAGCAGTGCCGACAGAACCTTGAACGTCTTCATCACGCGATCTCCATCGGGTTCTTGGCCTTGCGCGGTGAGCCGAACAGGTTGGTTTCGCTTTCACCGCCGGAACAGCCATTGCCGAAGGTGAAGCCGCAGGAGCCGCGCATGTCGTAGGCATCCGCGCCGAGTTCGCGGTGCGCGGTCGGAATCACGAACCGGTCCTCGTAGTTGGCGATCGCCATGATGTGGTACATCTCGTCGATCTGTTCCGGCCTCAGTCCGACCCGCCGGGCGATCACCTCGTCGACGACGCCGTCGATGGTCTTGGTCCGCATATAGGCGCGCATCGCCAGCATGCGTTCCAGCGCCAGCGTCACCGGCTTCTCGTCACCCGCCGTGAGCAGGTTGGCGAGATACTTCATCGGGATCCGCAGCGACTTCACGTCAGGCATCTGACCGTCGAGCCCGATCTTGCCGGCGGACGCAGCCGACGTGATCGGCGACAGCGGCGGCACGTACCAGACCATCGGCAGCGTGCGGTATTCCGGATGAAGCGGGAATGCGACCTTCCATTCCATCGCCATTTTCCAGATCGGCGACGCCTTGGCGGCGTCGAGCCAGGCGTGCGGAATACCCTGCCTCTCCGCCTCGGCGATGATGCTGGGATCGTTCGGATCCAGGAAAACGTCGAGCTGGGCCTGGTAGAGGTCGCGCTCGTCCGGCTTGCTGGCTGCTTCCGCAATCCGGTCGGCGTCGTAGAGCACCACGCCGAGATAGCGGATGCGACCGACGCAGGTCTCCGAGCACACGGTCGGCTGGCCGGCCTCGATGCGCGGATAGCAGAAGATGCACTTCTCGGATTTCCCCGAGGACCAGTTGTAGTAGATCTTCTTGTAGGGGCAGCCGGAGACGCACATGCGCCAGCCGCGGCACTTGTCCTGGTCGATCAGGACGATGCCGTCCTCTTCGCGCTTGTAGATCGCGCCCGACGGACACGCCGCGACGCAGGCCGGATTGAGGCAGTGCTCGCACAGCCGCGGCAGGTACATCATGAAGGTGTTTTCAAACTGCCCGTAGATGTCCTTCTGGACGCCTTCGAAATTAGCGTCCATCGACCGCTTGGCGAATTCACCGCCGAGGATTTCCTCCCAGTTCGGGCCCCATTCGATCTTCTCGATCCGCTCACCAGACACCAGCGAGCGCGGCCGCGCGGTCGGCATCGCCGGCATTTCCTTGGCCTGCTGCAGGTGCGCGTAGTCGAAGGTGAACGGCTCGTAATAGTCGTCGATCTCGGGCAGATCGGGGTTGGCGAAGATGTTCGCCAGCACCCGCCACTTGCCGCCGATGCGCGGTTCGATCTTTCCGTTGCGCTTGCGTTTCCAGCCGCCCTTCCAGCGCGCCTGGTTTTCCCAATCCTTGGGATAACCGATGCCGGGCTTGGTTTCGACGTTGTTGAACCACGCGTATTCCATGCCTTCGCGGCTGGTCCACACGTTCTTGCAGGTGACGCTGCAGGTGTGACACCCGATGCATTTATCGAGGTTCAGCACCATGGCGATTTGAGCACGGATTTTCATTCTGCGGCCTCCAAACGGGGGGAACCAGGCTGATCGGATGTCGGCGTGTCGAGCCAGTCGATTTTCACCATCTTCCGGACAATGACGAACTCGTCACGGTTGGCGCCGACCGTGCCGTAATAGTTGAAGCCGTAGGACTGCTGGGCATAACCGCCGATCATGTGCGTCGGCTTGGTCACGACCCGGGTGACCGAGTTATGGATACCGCCGCGCTGTCCGGTCTGCTCTGAACCGGGCACGTTCACGATCTTTTCCTGGGCATGATACATCATGCACATGCCCTGCTTGACGCGCTGGGAGACCACTGCACGTGCGACCAGCGCACCGTTGGTGTTGTAGGCCTCGATCCAGTCGTTATCGACGATCCCGGCGGCCTTGGCGTCGATCTCGCTGATCCAGACGATCGGCCCGCCGCGTGACAGCGTCAGCATCAGCAGGTTGTCGGTATAGGTCGAGTGAATGCCCCATTTCTGGTGCGGCGTGATGAAGTTCAGCACCACCGACGCATTGCCGTTCGGCTTGCGGTCGATCACGGGCTTGACGGTCTTGGTGTCGATCGGCGGCCGGTATACGCAGAAGCCCTCGCCAAACGCCCGCATCCACAGATGATCCTGGTAGAGTTGCTGGCGGCCGGTGAGCGTCCGCCACGGGATCAATTCATGGACGTTGGTATAGCCGGCGTTGTAGCAGACCTTCTCCGATTCCAAACCTGACCAGATCGGAGAAGAGATGATCTTGCGCGGCTGTGCGACGACGTCTCGGTACCGGATCTTCTCGTCTTCCTTCGGAATTGCCAGATGCTGGTGGTCTCGCCCGGTGAACGTCTCGAGCGACGCCCATGCCTTGACCGCGACCTCGCCATTGGTTTCCGGAGCCAGGCTCAGGATCACCTCGCAGGCATCGATCGCGCTGTCGATGCGGGCAAGGCCCTTGCTCGCTCCATCTTCGGTCACGATACCGTTGAGCTTCTTGAGCAGTTCGACCTCATGGTCGGTATTCCAGCTCATGCCCTTGCCGCCGTTACCAAGCTTGTTCATCAACGGCCCGAGCGAAGTGAAGCGCTTGTAGAGGTTTGGATAGTCACGCTCGACCACCGTCACTGCCGGCATGGTCTTGCCCGGGATCGGTTCGATCTCGCCTTTCTTCCAGTCCTTGACGTCGAAAGGCTGGGCGATCTCGCCGGGCGTATCGTGCATGATCGGGGTCAGCACGACGTCTTTCTCGACACCGAGCACTTCCGGCGCCACCCGCGAGAAAGCCTCCGCAATACCCTTGTAGATGTCCCAGTCGCTGCGCGACTCCCAGACCGGATCGACGGCGGCCGATAGCGGATGGATGAAGGGATGCATGTCGGAAGTGTTGAGATCGTTCTTCTCGTACCAGGTCGCGGTCGGCAACACGATGTCCGAATACATGCAGGTGGTGGACATGCGAAAATCGAGCGTGACCAGGAGGTCGAGCTTTCCTTCCGGCGCTTCCTCGTGCCACTTCACATCGACCGGCTTCTTCAGGCCATGTTCGCCGAGGTCCTTGCCCATCACGCCGTGCTTGGTGCCCAGCAGGTGCTTGAGGAAATATTCGTGACCCTTGCCCGACGCGCCGAGCAAGTTCGAACGCCAGACGAACAGGTTACGCGGCCAGTTGCTGGGGTTGTCGGGATCCTCGCAGGACAGGCTCAGTTCGCCCGACTTCAGCGCCTTGGCGACATAGTCCTTGGCTTCCATCCCGGCCGCAGCGGCCTGTTTGGAGACCTCGAGCGGATTGGTCTGCAGTTGCGGTGCGGACGGCAACCAGCCCATCCGCTCGGCACGGACGTTGTAGTCGATCATCGCGCCGTCCCACGGGCCCACGGGCGCCGTCGGTGACAGGATCTCGGTGACGTCGAGCGTCTCGTAGCGCCACTGGTCGGTGTGGGCATAGAATGCGGACGTCGAGTTCATCTGGCGCGGCGGACGACCCCAGTCGAGACCGAATGCCAATGGCGTCCAGCCGGATTGCGGCCGCAACTTTTCCTGCCCCACATAATGCGACCAGCCGCCGCCGGACTGCCCGATGCAGCCGCACATCACCAGCATGTTGATGATGCCGCGGTAGTTCATGTCCATGTGGTACCAGTGGTTCAACCCAGCGCCGAGGATGACCATCGACCGGCCACCGGTCTTTTCGGCGTTGAGTGCGAACTCACGCGCCACCGTGATGATCTGGTCGCGCGGAACGCCGCTGATCTTCTCCGCCCAGGCGGGCGTGTATGGCTGCAGATCATCGTAGGTCTTGCCGATGTTGTCGCCGCCAAGGCCGCGATCGACGCCGTAATTGGCAAGAAACAGGTCGAAAACCGACGCCACGACCGTTTCGCCCTCGGCGAGTTGCAGCGTCTTGGTCGGCACGTTCCGCCTTGAGCACGTCAGGATGATCGGTGCCCGCAAAATGATCGTGTTCGCGGTTGCCGAAGTACGGAAACCCGACCGAAGAAGTACCGTCCTTGATGTCAGCGAGCGACAGGCGCAGCCTTGTGTCCTGGTTGCCGGATGCCGCCTTTTCTTCGAGGCTCCATTTGCCCTTCTCGCCCCAGCGGAAGCCGACCGAGCCCTTGGGCACGACGATCTCGCCGGATGCTTCGTCATAGGCGACCGTCTTCCATTCCGGATTGTTGGCCTCGCCCATTCCCTTGACGAAGTCTGATGCGCGCAGGAAGCGCTCGGGGACATAGTGGTCGCCCTGCTTCACGAGCCGCACCAGCATCGGCATGTCGGTGTATTGCCGCACATAGTCGTTGAAGTACTTCGCCTGTCGATCGACGTGGAATTCCTTCAGGATGACGTGGCCCATCGCCATCGCCAGCGCCGCGTCGGTCCCCTGCTTCGGCGAAACCCAGAGGTCGGCGAACTTCGAGGCTTCGGAATAATCGGGGCTGATCACGACGCTCTTGGCGCCCTTGTAGCGGACCTCCGTATAGAAGTGCGCATCCGGCGTGCGCGTTTGCGGCACGTTGGATCCCCACAGGATCAGGAATCCGGAATTGTACCAGTCAGCGCTTTCGGGAACGTCGGTCTGCTCGCCCCACGTCTGCGGCGAGGCCGGCGGCAGGTCGCAATACCAGTCGTAGAACGACATGCAGACGCCGCCGAGCAGCGACAGATAGCGCGCCCCCGCCGCGTAGCTGACCATCGACATCGCCGGGATCGGCGAGAAGCCGAACACGCGGTCCGGGCCGTAGGTCCTGGCGGTATACGCGTTCGCGGCGGCAGTGATCTCGTTGACCTCGGTCCAGCTCGCGCGGACGAAGCCGCCGAGCCCGCGCTTCTGCACATAGGAAGCGCGCTTCTTCGGATCCTCGACGATGGACTTCCAGGCCGCGACCGGCGTCATCAGGACACGCGCCTCGCGCCACAGCTTCAGGAGCCGCGAGCGCACCAGCGGATATTTCACCCGGTTGCCGGAGTAGAGGTACCAGCTATAGCTCGCACCGCGCGCGCAACCGCGCGGCTCGTGATTGGGCAGGTCCGGTCGGGTCCGCGGATAGTCGGTCTGCTGGGTTTCCCAGGTCACGATGCCGCCCTTGACATAGACCTTCCACGAGCAGGAGCCCGTGCAGTTCACGCCGTGGGTCGAGCGGGCGATCTTGTCGTGTTGCCAGCGCTTCCGGTAACCGTCCTCCCAGGAACGGTCCTCGGTGGTCATCACGCCGTGCCCGTCGGCGAATTCGGCCTTGGCTCGCGTGAAGAACGACAACCTGTCGAGAAAATAACTCATCGTTCGCTTCCTTATTCGGCAGCTTGTGTGACGGGTGAAATCCGGGCGCCGCGTTCGACGTCATGGAGCAGACCGCCCTTGCGGGAGTAGACCGCCCAGGTGATCACGACGCAGATCACGTAGAAGATGAAGAACCCCCACAGCGCGCCCTGCACACCGCCGGTGAGATCGATCGAGGTCCCGTAGGACTTCGGGATGAAGAAGGCACCGAAGGCTGCGATCGCCGAGGTGAAGCCCGTGATGGCGGCCAATTCCTTCTCGGCCTGGCGCTGACGGGTCAAGGCATCGGCGGTCGGCATCAACCGGTCCATCTCCTTGCGCATGATGTTGGGGATCATCTGGAAGGTCGATGCGTTGCCAACGCCCGTTGCGAAGAACAGGACGAGGAACATCGCAAAGAATCCCCAGAACGCGCCCGGCTGATCCTTGATGCCGATGAAGTAGAGGATGCCGAGCACGCCGGCCATCATCAGCAGGAACACCCAGAAGGTAACGCGCGCCCCACCCCATTTGTCGGAGATCCAGCCCGTTGCCGAGCGCGACAGCGCGCCGACCAAGGGTCCAAGAAAGACGAACGGCAGCGCGTCGACCATTGGGAACTGGGTCTTGGCGAGCAACGGGAAGCCGGCGGAGTAGCCGATGAAGGAGCCGAACGTCCCGGTGTAGAGCCAGCACATGATCCAGTTATGCTTGCGCTGGAAGATCACCGCCTGATCGGCGAAGGAAGCCTTGGCCGAAGCGATATCGTTCATGCCGAACCATGCCGCGAACGCGCTGGCGACGATGAACGGCACCCAGATGAAGCCGGCGTTCTGCAGCCACAGCGACGCCGTCTGCGTTCCGCTGGTGACAGTGGCAGGATCGCCGCCGAACCATCCGAACACGCCGACCGTGATGATGATCGGCACCACGAACTGCACGGTCGAGACGCCGAGGTTGCCGAGGCCCGCATTCAGCGCGAGCGCATTGCCCTTCTCTGCCCGGGGGAAGAAGAAGGAGATGTTGGCCATCGACGAGGCGAAGTTGCCGCCGCCGAACCCGCAAAGCAGCGCCAGCGCAAGGAACACGGGATAGGGAGTCGACGGGTTCTGCACGGCATAGCCGATACCGATCGCCGGGATCAGCAGCGACCACGTCGCCAATGTGGTCCAGAGCCGGCCGCCGAAGATCGGCACCATGAAGGAATAGAATATCCGAAGCACGGCGCCGGAGATGCCCGGTAGCGCCGCCAGCCAGAACAGTTCGGCGGTAGTGAACTTGAAGCCGACGGCAGGGAGCTTCGCCACCACGACCGACCAGACCTGCCAGACCGCGAACGACAGCAGCAGCGCGGGGATCGATATCCAGAGATTGCGCCGTGCGATTGCGCGCCCGGTGGTTTCCCAGAACGTCTTGTCCTCGGGACGCCAGTCGGTCAGCACGGCGCCGGACAGCGCGCCGACGTGCTCGGGCTTGTGTATCTCCTCCATTTCCGGAAGTTCGGGCAGCTTCTGCAACGCTTCGCCAACGACGCCGCGTTCCATCTGCCGGATCGAGATGTGCATCCAGGCCAGCGAACCCGTGACCAGCAGGAACAGCAGCATGAAGCAGCTCGTCCACAGTCCGGTCAAATCCACCAGCGCACCGAACGCGATCGGAAGCACGAAGCCGCCGAGACCCCCGATCATTCCGACCAGTCCGCCGACCGCGCCGACATTGTTCGGATAGTAAACGGGGATGTGCTTGTAGACGGCGGCCTTGCCAAGCGCCATGAAGAAGCCGAGCACGAACACCGTTACCGTGAACGGCACCAGCCCCATTTCCAGATGGAAGGCAACGGTACCGCTGACCGTCTTTACGACATAATCAGTCGGCGGATAGGACAGCACGAACGTGGTGGCGACACCGACCAGGAAGGTCCAGTACATCACGCGCCGCGCGCCGTAGCGGTCGGAGAGATGGCCGCCATAGGCGCGGAACACGCTGGCAGGCAGCGAGAACATCGCAGCGACCATGCCGGCGGTCTTGATGTCGACGCCGTACACCTTGATGAGATATTGCGGCAGCCACAGCGCCAGCGCGACGAAGGCGCCGAACACGAAGAAATAGTACAGCGCAAAGCGCCAGACCTGGATGTTTTTCAGCGGCTCCAGTTCGAGCCATGCGCTCTTCGGCTTCTCATGCTTCTCCCGTCGCGCACGAACGACGGGGTCCTCTTCCGAGAACAGCCAGAACACGACGGCCATCAAGCCGATGACAAGCGCCCAGACCTGCGCGACCGTCTGCCAGCCATAGGCGACCAGTATGAAGGGTGCGATGAACTTCGTGACGGCCGCGCCGACGTTGCCGGCACCAAAGATGCCGAGCGCGGTGCCCTGCTTGCCTGCGGGGTAAAATCGCGAAACGTAGGCGACGCCAACCGCAAACGAACCGCCGGCAATGCCGACAAAGAATGCAGCGACGAGGAATTCGGGATAGGTATGCGCCCAGGTCAGCAGGTAGGTGGCGACCGCCGCAGAGAGCATCACCGCGGTATAGACCCGCCGGCCGCCATACTGATCGGTCCAGATGCCGAGCACGAGCCGGATCAGCGAGCCGCTGAGGATGGGCGTTCCGACCAGAAGGCCGAACTGGGTGTCGTTCAGCCCCAGTTCCTGCTTGATGCGGATACCGATGATCGAGAAGATCGTCCAGACCGCAAAGCAGATCGTGAAAGCAATGGTTGAGAGCCAGAGTGCCCGGCCCTGATGCACGGTACGAGTATCTGCGGCGACCATAGTGAATCCCCCGAGGAGCGGCGACGGGGCACAGATCGCCATGTCGGGGAAAGTTTGTTTTGCGCTGGATCAACTTCGCAGCAGTCAGCTAATATATTGCCATTCATCACGAAGCCTTTTGATGAATGTCACAAACCTTGTTTCGCATGATCGAGGGCCAAATCGTTGCGTACCCACGAACTCCTCCAGCTCAAATCGCTGCCGCTCTTTTCCGAGATGACCGCGCCAAGCCTGGAAAGGTTGCTCGACGCGGCGTTACTGCAGCAGTTTCCGACCGGTGTGACCCTGCTGCGCGAGGGCGAGCCCGCCGATTTCCTGCACGTCCTGGTCGACGGGCTGGTCGAGATCTACACCGAGCAATCCGGCGGCGAATGGGGGATATCCCTGGTCAACCCGGTCTCGACGTTCATTCTCGCCGCCGTGGTCAGTGACCAGCCCTACCTGAATTCCGCGCGAACTCTCGCCGAATCGCGCGTGCTCTTGATTCCCGCTCGCCGCGTCCGCGAAATTTTCGATCAGGACGTCGCTTTCGCGCGCCTCGTGGCGCGCGAGCTGGCATTTGCCTATCGCGGGGCGATCAAGAAGCTGAAGGGCTATATGGCGCGCTCGGCCGTCGAGCGCCTGGCAAACTGGATTTTGACCGAGGCACAACGGGGCGGCGCCCAGGAAACGGTGGTGATCCCGTTCGATCGCGGCACGCTGGCCTCCCATATCGGCACCACACGCGAAAATCTGTCGCGCAATCTGGCGCTGCTGACCGACCATGGCGTGAGGGTCCGCGGCCGCGAGATCGTGATGGACCAGAAGGAGTTGCTTGAAACCTTCGCGCGTCCCCAGCGGTTCATCGATGATCCGACCTCGTGAATAATGAAATTGCAGTCCTGATCTTGATCTATTGATTCGAATTCTTTGAACCGGGACCTTTTGATTCAGCGGCCTTTTGATTCAGGGGCGTTTTGATTCAGGTCAATGCGAGGCGGTCAAAAAAACCAATGATATGAATCATATGATGCCGACGAAGGTGTCGCATCATTTCGGCGATCTCGCCGTTTTCTCCTATGACTGCCCCGCCTCCGCCCGGTCCACGATCTGGCGTAGCGGGGCATTTTATATTGGCAGGCGTGGGTCAGTGGGATGAGGCGAATCCCAGATCGGCCCTTGCCTCGGCGGTCATCATATCAGGCCTCCACGGCGGCTCGAAGGTGACCTTGACGTCGACGAACTCGACGCCGGGTACGCTCCAGGCGCTGTTCGCAACGCCTCGCTTGAGATAACCGGCGGCTGGGCAACCCGGCGTCGTCGTCGTCATCGTGATGCAGACGACGCCGCCCTCTTCGACCGCGATGTCGTAGATGAATCCGAGGTCGACGACATTGTAGCCAAGCTCAGGATCGAGCACCTGGCGCAACGCGTCCCTGATGCTGCCGATGTGCGGCGTATTCATCGCTCGGTCCCCCCGCTGCCGATCCGGATCAGTATCTTGTAGGAGGTCCGCTCCGGATCGAACCCGCCGCGCCATTGATGGCCGCGCTTGGCAAGCTCCGGAAACAGGAAACGCGGCTCGCGCAGCAGCAGCGCAGAAAGCACCTCGCCTGGATTCAATCGCTCGATTGCTTCCAGTATTCTCGCCATCGGCTCCGGCGGATCGAGATCGCGATTGTCGAGATCGATCGACGGTTCCGGCCACACGGCGGCATCATCGCTGCCTGCAGCGGGCGGCGGCGGGCTCAACTCGGCTCTGGCGGGCCGAAACCGCACCTCCCATTCACCATTATCGAGTTCGGTAGCTTCATGGCTGAATCCCCGCGATCCCATCACCCCGAACAGCGGAATGGGCTTGAAGGTTGCAAACAGCCGCACGCCCTGACCGGGCTGCAATCCCTCGACGGCCTGCATGATCACTGAAAACGGCTCGCCGCCGGCCCGCAGAATCGGCCTCACATCGACGTCTACGAACTCTGTCGTCATGGTCATCTCCCTGAAGTCGGTGGGGTTGATGCGAGCAAAAGCATCGGTGGCACGGTGTTGGCGGGCAGCCGCAACGCGGCCGGTACGTGCGAGAGCCTTCGGCTTTTCATTATCTCCGAAACGATGCCGCAGGTCGCTATCGCGATGGCGAGCGCAGCCATGCGGAATATCGATGGATTGGCCGCCATCAACGCCCCGGTGGCAGCCCATACGCCGCCAAAGAAAACCACGAACCAGCGCGCTGCCGGCCGCTCCGCGACAAGGTCCTGGACGCGCGGCGTCGACGTCTTGCCGAGCACCGGGCCATACACTTCGAGCCAGGTGAGGAACGCGACGATCTTGTACATCTGGGACAGCATGAGCCCCGACAGCCAGCCGAATGCGACAAGAAAGACGACGGCGCCGACATGCTCGGTAAACCGTCCATCGACCGCCAATACGATGCAAAACGCCGCTGACAGCGCAAGGTTCACCAGCGACATCGCGGCCATCCTGCTGTTCAGTTCGAGCGCCCGGCGCCGCCGTAACCGGTAGAGGGTTGCGACATCGCGCCCGTACAGCGCCAGCGCTGCGACCGCCAGGATCAGAGACCCAGCCAGGACTGGGAGCGAACCTCCCTCCGATCAGGACAGCCACAAATCCGCCGGCGACCGTCATCCCGAGCGCGCCCGCAGCAAACCAGAGCGTCGTCCGGCCCTTCGCGTCATCGATGTCAGGCGCGAGCATGAACATCGCCAGCAGACGGTAGCTGACGCCGACGGTCGTGATCGTCAGCCAACCGCCGAGACCGGCAACGACGTGGATCGGCAACGCGCCCGCATGGACGCGGGCAAGCAAGTCGCCGGTCACGGCCTGTTCCAGCACCAGCGCAAAGATCATTCCAAGTGCGGCAACGATTCCAAGCGCGGCAAGCCCGATCGCCACGAACCGGGCCGGCAGCGCCAGCGGACGGGCGCTCCAGAGCGTGCACGCGAGGTTCCAGATGACGAGCGCAAAACCGGCCCCCAGCAAAAGTGCTGCAATGGAGAGAAACGGCAGTTCAAGGCGAACGCGCCCATCGAGCCGCAGGAAGCCAGCGACGAGCGCAATCAGGCCGGCAACCAGCAACACCAGCGCCGGCAGCGGCAGACGTTCGCTATGGAGCGGCTTTTCGACGAGTACCGGAATGAACTGGCACAGTGCGCCACACATCGTCAGGCTGAGCCAGCCGATCGTAACCAGGTGCACCACGACCAGCGTGGAAGGCGCCCGCAGCGCATCCGCCGGAAAGCCGAATCCCGCAACCATCATGGCTTCCGCCGCCAGCAGCGAGAGCAGCGCGGCTGCGAAATACGACATCGTCCAGCGGGAAAGCGCCGCGCCAATCACTTGCATCCTCCCCTCGTCCGGTCGCCTGAGCCCCATGTTTCGGTTCCGCGAGCGGCGGCCGGTCCATGCTGTCATCAGTAATGCCGGGAGACACGGCTTCTTTGTCGGAACGCAAACTGCGCCGAATTGGCGCCGCGGCTACCGGCCGGCGTCCGCGCTCAATGCCGCGGGAGGAACGAAATGCGCCGCATTCCGACCGATGGCGGCCTTTGATTTTGCCAGTTCAGCCCGCGAGACGACGCGAAGATGAACCTCGTCCGGTCCGTCGAGCAGCCGCAAGGCCCGGCCCCAGGTCCACAGATAGGAAAGCGGGGTGTCCGTCGTCAGTCCCATCGCGCCGAACACCTGCATCGCGCGGTCGACGACCCGCGTCTGCAAGCGCGCCGATACGACCTTGATCGCCGAGACGTCGACGCGCGCCGCGGCATTGCCGTCGCGGTCCATCCGGTGCGCCGCATTCAACACCAGCAGCCGCGCCTGATCGATCTCCAGCCGCGATTCCGCAATCCAGTCCTGGATATTGGCAAAGTCGGCAATGTGTTTCCCGAAGGCCTTGCGCTCCAGCGCGCGCTCGCACATCAGCTCAAGCGCAACCTCGCACTGGCCGATCGTGCGCATGCAGTGATGCACCCGACCCGGCCCAAGGCGCTCCTGCGCCAGCCTGAAGCCCTTGCCCTCTTCGCCGAGCAGATTGGCAGCGGGTACCCGCACATTGCTGAACAGCAGTTCGCAGTGCCCTTCCGGCGAATGATAATTCATGATCGGAATGCTGCGGAGGATGCGCAGGCCTGGCGTATCCATGGGGACGAGAACCATCGAATGGCGTTCCGTCGTGTCGGAACGATCCTCGGCCGTAACGCCCATCACGACCGCCAACCTGCAATCCGGGTGAAGCGCGCCAGTGATGAACCATTTGCGGCCATTGATCACATAATCGTCGCCGTCTCGCGTGATGGTGGTGCGGATGTTTCGCGCGTCCGACGAGGCCGCGTCCGGCTCGCTCATGGCGAAGCACGACCGGATCTCGCCGATCAGCAGCGGGTCGAGCCATCGCCTGCGCTGGGCCGGCGTCGCAAACAGGTTCAGCAATTCCATGTTGCCGGTATCGGGCGCACTGCAGTTGAACACTTCGGAGGCCCAATGAACGCGGCCCATGATTTCCGCAAGCGGCGCATATTCGATATTGCTCAGACGCTGCCCCGGCTGGTCGCTTGCAAGGCCCGGAAGAAACAGGTTCCAGAGATCTTCGGAGAAGGCGCGCGACTTCAATCGCTCGATCAGGGCTGTAGGATAGCGCCCCGCTGAAGTCTCGCGGTGCCATTCATGGTTGGCGGGCTCGACGTAATACCGCATGAAATCGGCGAGCTGGGCTCGCAGCGCTTCGACCTTCTCGCTGTAGTCGAAATTCATCGGTTGGGTTGATCCGGCACCGGCGCCGACCGGCGCGCTTTGTTGATGCCGGTAGCACTTCCTGCCGTACCGATGATTTGCGATGGATCAATCGCTCAGGCGCGCCTACGGCGGTTTCAAGAGCGCTGGAAGGCGCGGCCTATCGCCTGATCACTCGTTCCGGCACGGCAGTCGGTGCAACGCCTGGGTCGAAACCCTGCGGCACACGTTGCAGCCGAGACAACCGACGCCTCACCGCACCAAAGAGATGACGGCATATCAGACCGATCGCGCGCCATAACGCCTTGAAGCTGAAGGTGACGAGCACCTCATGGTGCCGCATCCCCTTACCGCCTTTGACCAGGCCGAGATCACGAATGACGCAATACGTCCCGCTGCTCATGCGGGCGAACTTCGCTCCCTGGAATTTTTTGCGCACACGCGACAACATGCGCGTAGCATGCACCGTGCGGCGATTTCGTCAATCTTGACCGATACCGAATCGACGTCTCCCAGGCATGAAGCCCTCAAAGCGTTGCGTCGTTGCCGCGTTCGCCGATGCGATACACCTGAGCGGTCCGAACGGGCAAGCGAGCCAGCACCGCACGCCGGTCACTCATCCGCGTGTTCGGCTTCTCAGGCCGGGCAAAGCGCTCCAGTATCTGGATCCGGATTTCCTCCGCGACCGGACCTTCGACCCGGCGCATCCGGTTCCAGAGCCTGATGATTTCCTGCTGCTGTTCGACATTCATGGGTCACCTCCGACGATGACCGATCAGAACATAACAGGAACAAATATGCAAGAGAGCAACGTAAACTGTCCCCTTTTCTGCTGTGCAAAAGGCCGCCCTACCACATCGTCTGACGCGCCCGTTCCGGCCAGTCGCGGTCGTATTTTTCGCCGCCCACCGCATTGTCGCTCATCTCGGCCAGGATCTGGCCGGGAGTGGGCAGGGTCTTGGGATCGATCCGCTTGTCCGGGTTCCAGAGGTCCGACCGCACGATCGCACGCGCGCACTGGAAGTAGATTTCCTCCACGGTCATCACGATGACCGTGCGTGGCGTCTTGCCTTCGAACGTGAACGACGTCAGCAGTTCCGGTTCCGCCGAAACCTGCGCTCGGCCATTGACGCGCAGCGTGCTGCCGGAGCCCGGGATCAGAAACAACAGCGCCACCCTGGGATCACGCACGATGTTGCGCAACGAATCGCACCTGTTGTTGCCGCGGCGGTCCGGCATCATCAGTGTCCGCTCGTCTTGGATGCGAACGAAGCCGGGCAGATCGCCACGCGGCGAGCAGTCGATCCCCTCGGGCCCACAGGTCGCCAGCGCCGCAAACGGCGACTTCTCGATCAGGATGCGATATGGCGCCGTGACACGATCGGCGACCTTGACCGTCGAGGCGTCGTTGGGAAACCCGTAGATCGCTTCGAGCTGTTCAATCGTCGCAACGATGGACATGTGCCTTCCTCTGCCTATTCAGACCAGTGATCGCCCCTGATGACCCGGACGAACTGGCGCCCGTGATAATCTGCACTGCCGGTATTGACGATGGTGGTGTCGGGCGCGGCCGCCGTCTCATCCACCGTGCGGGCCATGCGCTGTTCGATCCTGCCGTCGCTGACGCGGCCCCGCATCGCCAGCCGCTCGGCCAGAACGTTGGGCGGCGCCGTGATCGAGACCACGACAACCTGCGCGTAGACGCGACGCATCGCGACAATGACGGTGCGCGAAACATTGGCCACCACGGTACGTCCGGCGCGGATATCGTCGTCGATTACGCGGGACAATGCGTAGCGATGACCGTGCGCCTGCCAATGCATGGCGTACTCGTCCCGCGCCAGCGCTTCTTCGAAGGTGCCCGCGCTCACTTCCTCATTGTCCTCGGATACCGAGGCCTGTCGCGTAATGATACGGCGTGGAAAGACGATATTGGAGTCGTCGGCGCATGCCGCTTTCGCAAGGCCCAGCAATGTGTCTTTGCCGGCGCCGCTCGGCCCGACGACCAGGATCAGGCGGCCCGGCCCGATCGCGGCCGACTGATCGGTGGATGAAGTCAGAACGTCCGTCATGCCACCCGCCGCCCTTCCCGCCAGACGCAGCGAACCACGGGAATATCGCGCGCCAGATGAACGCGGATCAGGTCGGCGCGCTTGCCGGTGGCGATTTCGCCACGATCCGAAAGGCCGACGGCCTCGGCCGGCGCCTTGGTGACGGTACGAACGGCGGACGCCAGATCGATGGCCGGCGCACGCTGTGGCAATTGCAGCGCCGCCATCAGCAGACTGGATGGAATGTAATCGGACGAAAGAATATCCAGCAATCCCTCGCGGGCGAGATCCACCGCGGCGATATTGCCGGAATGCGAGCCGCCGCGCACCACGTTCGGCGCACCCATCAGGATGCCGATGCCGGCTTCGTGCAACCCGCGGGCCGCTTCCATCGTGGTCGGAAATTCCGCCACCGAGACTCGGTCCCTGACGGCGTCGGTGACGTTTTCCTCGGTCGTGTCGTCATGGCTGGCGAGCGGGATGGCGTACTGATGCGCCAGCGCCACGATCTCGCGCATGTTGGTCGCAGCATAGGCCTTCTGGTAGGCGAACCGCCGTTCGAACAGCGTGTCGAGTTCGGCGTCGGTCATGCCGGCGCCCTTGCCGCGGTAGTAGTCGCGAAGCTTGCCTTCGTCGCGAAACTGGCGTTGCCCCGGGGTGTGATCCATCAAGGACATCAGGCGCACGTCCGGACGCCCGATCAGTTCCTTGGCTTCCGCGACCACGTCGGGCATCGGGATTTCACAGCGCAGATGCAGGAAGTGATCCGCGCGCAACAGGCTGGACTCCCGGGCCGACGAGATCGCGGCGGCAAGTACGCCTGCCCTGCCATCGACGTCCTCGGCGCCGTCCTCGCGCCAGACCCGCAACGAATCGAGCACGGTGGTAATCCCGGATGTCGCCAGTTGGCCGTCATAGGAGACAACAGCGGCGATCGGATCCCAGAACACTTTCGGCCGCGGCACATAATGCGCCTCGAGATGGTCGGTATGCAGTTCCACCAGGCCGGGCATCAACAGATCGCCAGCCACGTCCTCACTCCCGGCCGGGGCACTACCCTCGCCAACTTCCGCGATCAGCCCATCGGCGAGAGCGACCCACCCGCGCTCGATCACGCGATCGGCCAGCACGATCCTCGCATTGCCTATAACAGTGTCGGAACCGGTCGAAGTCATGTCAATTCTCTTCCTATGCCGCAGATGCAAACGATGTCACGTCGACAATGCGGTCGGCTATCAGATGACGGATTTCGTCGTCATGGACGATGGCGACCATGGCGACACCCTTGCGCTTCTTCTCGTCGATCAGTTCGACCACCACCGCGCGGTTGGCCGCATCCAGTGAGGCGGTCGGTTCGTCGAGCAGCAGGATCGGCAGATCGGAGATGAACCCCCGCGCAATGTTGACGCGCTGCTGCTCGCCGCCGGAGAACGTCGACGGCGGCAGCGCCCAGAGCCGCTCGGGAATATTGAGTCGCCGAAGCAACTGCCCTGCCCGCTCCCTCGCCTCAGTGCGGGCCACACCGCCCGCAATCAGCGGCTCGGCGACGACGTCGATCGTGGCCACCCGCGGCACCGCGCGAAGAAACTGGCTGACGTAGCCGATGGTGGTACGGCGCACGCCGAGGATCTGCCGCGGCTCAGCGCTGGCAAGATCGATCTCTGCGCCATTGTGGCGGATGCCGATCCGGCCGCCGTCGCAGCGGTAGTTGCCAAAGATCATCTTGAGGATCGATGATTTTCCCGCGCCCGAAGGACCTGACAGGACCACGCATTCGCCCGGCCCGACCTGAAACGAGACGCCGTGCACGACCGGCAGCCGCACGCCGCCCTGCAAATGCATGGTGAAGGTCTTTTCCGCATTCCGGATGTCGATCATCGCAGTCATGATATCCTCACGCCGGCAGGATCGAGGAAACGAGCAGTTGGGTGTAGGGCTCGCGGGGATCGTCGAGCACCTGATCGGTCAATCCGGTCTCGATCACAAAGCCGCCCTTCATCACCATCACCCGGTGCGACAACAGCCGCGCGACCGCGAGATCATGGGTGACAACGATCGCCGCCAGCTCCAGCTCGCTCACGAGGTTGCGCATCAAATCGAGCAGCCGGGCCTGCACCGACACGTCGAGGCCGCCGGTCGGCTCATCCATGAACACCAGCCGCGGCTGGGTCACGAGATTACGCGCGATCTGCAGCCGCTGCCGCATGCCGCCGGAATAGGTCCGCGGCGCGTCGTCGATGCGTGCGATGTCGATCTCGACGCGCTCCAGCCAGGACGACGCGGTATCGCGAATGCGGCCATAGTGATTCCAGCCGACCGCCATCAGCCGTTCGCCGACATTGGCGCCGGCCGAGACCGCCATCCGCAGGCCCTGAGCAGGGTCTTGATGCACAAATCCCCAATCGGTCCGGAACAGAAAACGCCGCTCGGCTTCCCCGAGGGCGGCCAGATCGCGCATCACCCCGTCCCGCATCCGGTACGACACCCGCCCGGCGCTTGGCGCCAGCTGCGCCGACAGCAATTGCAGCAAGGTGGACTTGCCGGAACCGGATTCGCCGACGATCGCCAGCACTTCGCCCGGGTAGAGCGCAAAGGAAACGTCGCGGCAGGCCGCGAGGCGACCATAATTCTTGCCGAGCCCCTCTGCCGACAACAGCGGCTGATCGCCGTTCCGCGCTGTGCTTTCCTCAACCATGGGCCTTCTCCCGGTATGGCGCGCTTTCGCTGCCGCGATGCCCATGGGACTGGCGGGTCTCGCAGTAATCCGTATCCGAGCAGACGAACATCCGGCCCCCCTTGTCGTTGGTGACGATCTCGTCGAGATAGAAATCGTCGGCCCCGCACAGCGCGCACGGCGCGTCGAAACGATATCGGGTGAACGGATGGTCCTCGAAGTCGAGCGAGACCACCGTCGTATATGGCGGAATGGCGTAGATGCGCTTCTCGCGGCCGGCGCCGAATAGCTGCAGCGCCGGACAATTGTCCATCTTCGGATTGTCGAATTTCGGCGTTGGAGACGGGTCCATCACGTAGCGGGCGTTCACCTTCACCGGATAGGCATAGGACGTCGCGATATGCCCGAAGCGGGCAATGTCCTCGTAGAGCTTGACGTGCATCAGGCCGTATTCGCCGAGTGCATGCATACGCCGGGTCTCGGTTTCGCGCGGCTCCAAAAATCGCAGCGGCTCCGGGATAGGCACCTGATAGACCAGAATTTGCCCGCCATGCAGCGGCGCCTCGGGAATCCTGTGCCGGGTCTGGATCACCGTGGCGTGCTCGGTGGACGTCGTGGTTTCGACACCGGCGGTCTTGCCGAAGAATTTCCGGATCGAGATCGCGTTGGTCGTGTCGTCGGAGCCCTGATCGATGACCTTCAGCACGTCCTGCGGGCCGAGGATCGCCGCGGTAACCTGCACGCCGCCGGTGCCCCAGCCATAGGGCATCGGCATTTCCCGGCTGGCAAACGGCACCTGATAGCCCGGGATCGCAATCGCCTTCAGAATGGCGCGGCGGATCATCCGCTTGGTCTGTTCGTCCAGATAGGCGAAATTGTAAGCCGGCGCGTTCATTCCGCGGCCTCCTGCATCGGCGCGGCCTCGGCGGCTTCCGCGAACTCCTGGCGCAATTTCCGCAGCAGGCCGAGTTCGGACTGGAAGTCGACATAATGCGGTAGCTTGAGATGCTCGACGAAGCCGGTCGCCTGCACGTTGTCGGAATGCGACATCACAAACTCCTCGTCCTGGGCCGGCGCGATCACCTCCTCACCGAGTTCGCGGGCACGCAGGCTGCGGTCGACCAGCGCCATCGACATGGTCTTGCGTTCCGATTGTCCGAAAGCAAGGCCATAGCCCCGGGTAAAGCACGGCGCCTCGGTCGCCGACCCCTTGAACTGGTTGACCATCTGGCATTCGGTCAGCGTCACGGTGCCGAGCGGGACGGCGAATCCGGCATCCTCGGCCATGAACTCCACCTCGACCTCGCCAAGTCGAATTTCGCCGGCGAAGGGATGGTTGCGGCCGTAGCCGCGCTGCGACGAATAGCCGAGCGCCAGCAGGAAGCCTTCGTCGGCCCGCGCCAGGTTCTGCAGCCGCAGGTCGCGGCCGGCCGGAAAACTCAGCGGCTCGCGCGTGAGATCGCCGACGGCCTCACCGGCATCGGCCTCCGGCGAGGCTTCGATCAAGCCGTCGCGGCCCAGAATATCGGTGACGCGCGGCATGGCGGCCTGTGTCGCCTCCGCGGTTTCGGGCGCATCCGGCGTCGAGGTTTCGGCCAGTTGCGGATCGAGCAGGCGATGGGTGTAGTCGAACGTCGGTCCGAGAATCTGTCCGCCGGGAATGTCCTTGAAGGTCGAGGAAATTCGGCGGCGGACCTGCATCTGCCCGGTATCGACCGGCTCCGTCGCGCCGAAGCGCGGCAGCGTGGCGCGAAAGGCGCGGACCAGGAAAATCGCCTCGATCATGTCGCCGCGCGCCTGCTTGAGCGCCAGCGCTGCAAGTTCGCGATCGTACAGCGAACCCTCGGTCATGACGCGATCGACGCCAAGCGAGAGTTGCTCCGATATCTGGGCAATCGAAAGTTCGGGAACGTCGCGGTCGCCGCGGCGCTCGTGCGCCAGCAATCGATGGGCGTTCTCGATGGCCCGTTCGCCTCCCTTGACGGCGACGTACATATCTACCCTCCCTTGACCGTGACCCGCGTCGTGCGCGGTATCGCGACGATGGCATCGTCGGCCACCAGAACGACATCGATGCCGCGCGGAAACAGTTCCACGTTGATGGCCAGACGGCCGAACAGGTCCGCCGGCTCCACCGCGGCCCGCAAAGTAGCCGTGCCGTCGATGCCCGGGCCGCGCAGCTCGAATACGCGCCCCTGTGCCAGGCTCTCGATCTGCAGGATCAAAGTCGTTGAACGATCCGGATATTCGTTGCTGCCAAACGCAAAGCGATCGAGTGCCGGAAGCACGCGCGCATCGCCAATCAGCGCAAAGCTGCAGATCGACGATTCCGTGACAACGGGTGCGCCGGTGTGGAACCTGAGCCATTTGGCGATATCGGGCGTTTCGGACATCTGCGCATCCAGCCAGAGCGGCGTATCGTGATCGAACAGCGTCAGTGCAATCGCAGCCGCTCCGCGCATCATCGGCGCGGGCGATCCGGCCACGGCCGCGATGCGTTGCACGCTGCCCGGGCGCGCCATCGCATCCATCACGGAACGAAAGGTCGTCTGCGCCGATAGCACCTTGTCGGCGAATCCTGGGGGCAATTCGGTCACCATCGTCATCGCTTCACCCCTCGCCACGAACCAGCGTGTAGAAATCGACCCGCGTCGCCGCAGTTTCCTCTGCCTTCCGGTTTCGCTCGCGGAGCATCGCCGCACGTAGCGGCGCCACCACTCGCGCCTCGACGGCCTCGGAATATTCGTCCGATTGCACCAGCGCGTCGCACAACGCGATCATCTCCGCCTTTTGCCGATCGCGGCCCAGCACGTAGCCAAATCCTACCTCGCCGGTCGCAAGCCGTACCGCCGCGCGCGAAACCGTGGCCTCGCCGAGATTGAATGCCGCGCCGTCGCCGCCGATCCGGCCGCGCACCATCACCAGCCCGTTCTCGGACTCGCGCAGGTTTTCGTAGGCGGGCGCGGTGATCTCATCCAGCAGTCTGGCGATCTCGACGGCGTCGGAATGCGTCAGCACGGCCATCGCAGCCTTGCGCTGCGCCTGCTTGGCGCCGTCTGCTCTAGATCATGTCTTCGGTTCCGACCATGCCTCGGTCCTGACCAACACCGGCCTTGCCGGAATCAAGTTGTCTATGTTATTAGACAACTCGATAACGAAACGCCATGACCATTTCGTGACAATGAGGTGATTTTTCCCGATGCCCCGTTTCAAGCCATGAGCATGCAGGACACCGCCTCCGGCGTCGCCCTGTGGCGGCAGGTTGCCGACGGCATCGAGCGCGGCATCGCCGAGGGCCGATTTGCCGCGGGCGAAAAGCTGCCGGGGGAGATCGAAATTGCCGAGACCTACCGGGTCAACCGCCACACCGTGCGGCGGGCGCTCGCGACGCTTGCCGAACGCGGACTGGTTCGCGCCGAGCGTGGCAGCGGAACCTATGTCGAGACGCGGCGGCTGGCCTATCCATTGCGCGCGCGCACCCGATTTTCGGAGATCGTTGGCGCCGGCGGGCGCGAGCCTCGGGGGCAGTTCATTGATGCGGCGGCGGAAATCGCCACCCGCGAACTGGCACGGGAACTCGGGCTGAAGTCCGGCGCGCCCCTGATTCGGATCGAATCCGTACGGCTTGCCGACCGCGCGCCGATCTGTGTGAGCACCACGTGGCTTTCAGCCGAACAATTCCCCAACGCCGGGCGGATCTTCGCCAGTCTTCGCTCGATGACGCAGTTGCTGGCGCATTACGGCGTCAGGGATTTCCGCCGCGCTTCAACCCGGATCACGGCCGGGATCGTCGATGCCACCGACGCGGCACGGCTCGATCTCGCGCTCGGACGCCCGATTCTCGTCGTCGACAGCACCGATGTCGATACCGCCGGCCATCCGATCGTGACCAAGCGCTCGCGCTTTGCCGCCGAGCGGGTCGAGTTCCTGGTTGAGAACGGTTAACCTGGGATGCGTGACTTCAGGCGATCGCCCGCCGTCCGATGATCGCAAAACGAAGTTTGCCGGAAAGCCAGTCGATGGTCGATACCGCGACGAGGATGAGCAGAATCAGAAACGACACCTTCTGCCATTCCAGGACCCTGATCTGTTCGGCAAGCTGAAGGCCTATTCCTCCGGCGCCGACGATTCCAATGATCGTCGCCGAGCGCGTATTCGACTCAAAATAATAGAGCACCTGGCTCAGCAAAATCGGGAAGACCTGCGGCAGCAGCCCGAACCGCACTCCGTGTAGATGGCTGCCGCCCGCCGACCGGACCCCTTCGGCAGGGTTCTTGTCGGCAGCCTCGATGGCCTCCGAAAAGAGCTTCCCGAAACTCCCGAAGTCGCTGCAGATGACTGCAAGAATACCTGCAAACGGGCCCAATCCCACTACGCCGACCCAGATGAGTGCCCAGATCAGGGTGTCGACGCCGCGGATGGTATCAAGGCTTCGGCGTGTCAAAAAATGAACGATCCGATTTGCTACTACGTTGCGCGCAGCCAGCAGCGAGATCGGCAATGCCAGCAGCGCTCCGCCAAGCGTGCCCAGGAACGCGATCGATACCGTCTCGCCCAGCGCATGCAGATATTTCAGCGATTCGGCCAGTGAACCAGGGTCCGGCGGCAACATCAGACGAAGGAATCCACCCAGCCTGACCATTCCGTCAGAAAGCCGGTTGAACGGAATATCCAGTTGGATGATGCCGAACATAAAAAGCCCGACGGCCACGCCGATTCCGATTGCGAGTTTTCCCCTCTGCCACCAGTTCGGACGGAAGATATCCGGATAGCGCTGGATGATGTCAGCCTGGTCCTGGACCGTGAAGGAGTTCATGTGCCTGCGCCCTCCAACCCCAGCAGCCGGTGGCGCACGCGCTCGGTGATGAAATCGATCAGCATGACGGTGATGACAATGAGCAAAAGGATGGCGCTGACGTCCGTGTAGTAGAACTTGCGCACGGCCTCGATCAGATCCTGTCCGATTCCGCCGGCGCCGACAAAACCCATCACCGCCGCGCCGCGCACGTTGATCTCGAACCTCAGCAGGGCGTAGCTCACGAAATTTGAGAGCACCTGAGGCACCGCTCCAAACCGGACGACCTGGATCCAACTTGCCCCGGTCGCAGCTACCCCCTCGATCGGCTTGTTATCGATGTTCTCGACAACTTCGGCGAACTGCTTGCCGAGCGCGCCCGTGGTATGAATTGCAATGGCGAGAACGCCCGGCAGCGGCCCCAGGCCGAATGCCAGCACGAAAATCAGGGCGAAGACGATCTCGGGCACGGTCCGGCAAAATTCGAGGATGCGCCGCGTGACAAAAACGATCGTCCGCGACTTGACGAGATTGGCCGATGCCAGGAAGCACAGAACAAATCCGCAGATCCCTCCTGCAAGGGTTCCCATATACGCAATCAGCAACGTATCTCCGAGAAGCCGTACCCAGCGAGGCAAGCCCCAGAGCCATTCCGAGAGATCGGCCCATGCGGACGAAAACGAAAACTTTGGCGCCGTGCCGGCGAAATACGCAGGGAAGCGCCAGAAATTCTCGATGAACTTCGTCAGGTTGACGTCGCCCATCCAGCCCGCTGCAAGCGCTGCGACGATCAGCAGCGCTGAACCGAGCCATATGCGCCGCCGTTTGGCGCCAACGGCGGCGGCATAGCGATCAGCGAGCTCTTGCAGTCTGGCCTGCGGATATTCGGGGACTGCTGCTGACATGAGATTTTCTGACGAAGGAACGGGCAGATCGTCTGATCTGCCCGCATGGTCTGGATTCGCGGTCCCGTTCAGGATTTTTGCTTGCGGATGCTGTCGACGAACTTGATCAGATCGACAACGGGCTCATAGGCCTTGTGGTCGACCGCGACGAAAGGCAGTTGCTTGCCCTCGTAGATCTTGTCGAAAGCGGCCTTGTCCTTCACCGCTATTTCCAGCACCGCCTTCTTGATCGCGGCCTTGAGATCGGCAGGCAGGGAGCCGAGATAGGCCATCGGCGAATTCACAATCTGCTCGGACTTCAGGATAATCCTGAAGTCGGCAGCCTTCGCCATACCCTTCCGCTCCATCCGCAGCAGGTTCGATTCCTTCTCATCGTTCCACCAGTTGAACGCCGCGTCGCAAGTTCCCTGGCCAAGCGCGATGACCGCGTTTTCATGGCTTCCCGAATAAACCACCTTGGAGAAGAACTTCTCCGGGTCGATACCCATCTTGTCCATCGCAAAGCGCGGCACGTTATTGCCCGAGGTCGAGTTGGGATCGACCAGGCAGAGATTCTTGCCCTTCAGGTCCTTGATGTCCTTGTAGCTCGAATCGCTCTTCACGTAGAGAACCGAATAGTAGCCCTTGGTTCCGTCACCGTTCACTTCGATCGCGAACGGCTCGACCTTGGCGCCGATAATATAGGCGCGAGCGTAAGACGCGGGACCATACATCGCGATGTGGATATTGCCGGCCCGCTGGCCTTCGATGACGGCGGCATAGTCATTGGCGATCCGCAACGTCACTTTCGTGCCGAGCTCGCGGGAAAGATACTCCGTCAGGGGCGTCCAACGGTCGGTCGTGCCTGAAGCGTTCTCATCGGGCACCTTCGCGAAAACCAGTTCGGGATATTTTGACTTCCAGTCCTGTGCCGACGCGGCGGATGCCGAGAATGCCAGTCCCGCCACGACGGCGAGAATCATACGACGATTGAACATGACGTCTCCTGTTTTAGCAGTGATGAAGCCGCATAGCCTTGTTTGCGGTCGCAAGCAGTCAGGCAGCAGCAACCGTACCGAGGGCAGGAATCGGCGAAGCGACCGGACGCTGCTCTGGCGCCACGCCCATTACCTCATTCGCCTCGAGATCGTAGAGTTCGCGCGCAATGCGCTCGGTCAACGCCACAGGCGCTCCGTCGAAGACGATCCGCCCCGAAGCCATTCCGATCAGGCGGTCGCAGTAACTGCGCGCCAGGTCCAGCGAATGAAGATTGCAGACCACGGTGATCCCGAAATGCTTGTTGATGCGCAGCAGCGCGTCCATCACGATCCGGGTGTTGCGGGGGTCGAGCGAGGCAATCGGCTCGTCGGCGAGGATTATCGAGGGCTGCTGAACCAGTGCACGTGCAATCGCGACACGCTGCTGTTGCCCGCCCGAGAGTTGATCGGCGCGCTGAGCAGCAATCGACGCCATATCGAACTGTTCGAGCGCCGACATCGCGATTGCCTTGTCCTCCTCGGGCCAGAACCGCACCAGCGAACGCCATGTCGGCACCGTCGCAAGCCTGCCCATCAGCACGTTGGTCAGGACGTCCAGCCGTCCGACCAGATTGAACTGCTGAAAGATCATCGCCGAGCGCGCGCGCCATAGCCGCAGGTCCCTGCCGCGCAGCGCCGTAACGTCGACGCCTTCAAACAGGATACGCCCTTCGGAGGGCTCGGCGAGGCGGTTGATCATCCGCAGCAATGTCGACTTGCCGGCGCCGGAGCGGCCGATCACGCCGACGAAGCTGCCGGGGGCGATCGAGAAGGAAGCATTATCGACTGCGGCTTTTGTACCGAAACGGCACGTCAGACCATCCACTACCAGCATGCATTGCTCCAGAGCGCCTGTCTGCCATCACCGCTAGCGTCTGGATTCTACAGTTATGTGACAGTCCCGTTGCGAGGCGATCGTCTTCCACAGTCGAGCCTGCCGTCATGCACTCGTCATGATATTGTCATCAAGCCTGCTGATGACATGCGGGCTCATCACACCGGACCCGCGCACAGGAACTGGCATGGCTGGCAAAATGCTCTCGGTCGAGCCGACCATCGACGCCACAGCAAAGCTGCACGACACCAGGCTCAGTGCCTATTGCGAGGTCGGTGCGCGCACCATTCTGCACGAAGTGACGATGGACGACTATTCCTACGTCGTGAACGATGCCCAGATCACGTATACGACGATCGGAAAATTCTGCTCGATCGCGGCCATGACAAGGATCAATCCGGGCAACCATCCCATGCAGCGGGCGACGCAGGCCCATTTCACCTATCGGGCCAGCGCCTATTTTCCGGACGAGAGTGACGACGCGGAATTCTTTGCATGGCGGCGCAGCCACCACATCCATATCGGCCATGACGTCTGGATCGGCCACGGCGCCATCATTCTGCCGGGCCGGAACATCGGCACCGGCGCGGTGATCGCGGCCGGAGCGATCGTCACCAAGGACGTTCCACCTTACACCATTGTTGCAGGCAATCCGGCACGAATCATCCGGCGCCGCTTCCCGGAAGACGTCAGCGCCCGGTTGACGCAACTGGCCTGGTGGGATTGGGATCACGAGACGCTGCGCCGTGCCCTGCCCGACTTCCGGAAATTGTCTGTCGAGGAATTTCTGACCAAGTACGAGACCGAGGCAGCTTCCGGGTTGCCGCAAACCAGGCGTGCCGTGTCGTGACCGAACTATCGATCGAAGGCGGCCGGGCCCTGATCGGCGGCGAATTTCTTGAGACCTCGCTACGGGTGGCGGGACGCGGCATTGCCGCTGTCGGTTCCGATGCACGGGCGGCCGTTGCCCTCGATGCCAGCGGACTGAAGGTGCTGCCTGGCATCGTCGACCTGCACGGCGATGCCTTCGAGCGGCAGATGATGCCCCGGCCCGGCGTCGATTTTCCGGTCGACGTGGCGCTGATCGACAGCGACCGGCAGGCGATCGCCAATGGCATCACGACGGTGTTCCACGCAACCACCTGGTCGTGGGAGCCGGGATTGCGCAGCGCCGACAACGCCCGCCGCCTGCTCGACGGGATTGAATCGTTGAGGCCGCGGCTGGCGGCGGACACCCGTTTCCACCTGCGCCACGAGACCTTCAACCTCGATGCGGAGACCGAGATCAGCCAGTGGCTGACCTCGGGGCGGATCGATCTGTTCGCGTTCAACGACCATATGGATTCCACGGTCGCCAGCCTTGCCAAGCCACAGAAGCGAAGCCGGATGGTGGAGCGTACCGGCCTTTCCAGCGAGGCGTTCGACCGGCTGGTCGAGCGCGTCGTTTCGCGCACCGATCAGGTCCCGGCGTCAGTCGCGCGCATCGCCGCGGCGGCCCGGGATGCCAACGTCCGGATGCTGTCGCATGACGATAGCAGCCCGGCGATGCGGCAGTCGTTTCGGGATATTGGCGTCGGCATCGCCGAATTCCCGGTGAACGAGGAAACGGCCCGCGCCGCAGCTGACAATGGCGACTTCATCGTGTTCGGCGCACCGAATGTCGTGCGCGGCGGCAGCCATACCGGCTGGACCCGGGCATCCGACATGATCGCCAAGGGCCTGTGTTCGGTGCTGGCCTCCGACTATTATTATCCGGCGCAGTTGCTGGCCGCGTTTCGCCTCGATGCCGACCGCGTCCTGCCGCTCGCCGACGCCTGGGACCTGGTATCGGCGGGACCGGCGATGGCGGCAGGCCTCACCGATCGCGGGGTGCTCGCCGAAGGTCGCCGCGCCGACATCATCCTTGTCGACGACGCGATCCCGCTCCGCCCGCGCATCGTCGGCGTCATCGCTGCGGGTCGGCTGGTCCACCTCACCGAATCCGATCGGTTGCAGCACCACGCCGCCACCCGGCGCGAGGCAGTTGCGGCCGCATGAAGCGGCTGCTTTAGTCCGCTGCCATGGCCCACTTCCCGCGCTACGCGATCTACTACGCTCCCCCGCCCGGCACCGCCCTCGATCACTTCGGCGCAGAATTGCTGGGCTATGACGCCTTCAACGGCGACGACCTGTCGTTCCCCGGCGCCATTCTGGACAAGGCGCCGGACTGGCGCGAACTCACTTCAGACCCCCGCAAATACGGCTTTCATGCCACCCTGAAAGCCCCCTTCGCTCTGACGCCCGGCCGCAGTGAAGCTGACCTCATTTCCGCCTGCGCGACGTTTGCCGCAACGCCGCGGGCGATACCGGTGATCGCGCCGATTGTCGGGTCGATCAGCGGCTTCATCGCCGTGATTCCATCCGAGCCACCGCCGGCGCTGATCCGGCTGGCGGCCGATTGCGTCGGCGAATTTGACAGGTTCCGTGCGCCGCTCACCGACGCCGATCGGGTCAGGCGCAATCCTTCCGCCTTGACGCAGGCGCAGCGCCAACATCTCGACCGCTGGGGCTATCCCTATGTCATGGAGGAGTTCCGCTTTCACATGACGCTGACCTGCCGGCTCGACGCCAACAGTCGCGAACCAGTGCTGTCGATGCTGCGAGACCGGTTTGCCGCAACAGGCCTCGACACGCTGCCGATCGACAATATTACGCTGTTCCGGCAGGACGACGCGAATGCCCGCTTCAGGATCATCGGCCAATACGGCCTCGCGCCAGTTGAGGACAGCGCCCTCGCTTAAGGATGCGGTCGTTGCATCAGAACTGTTGCGACAGCATCCGGTTCGGCCGTGCATCCGGGCGCGGATCGATATCGACCGACCATAGGTCACGGTTGTCGACATCCCTAAGCGTCACGGTCATCACGCCAGAACGCCCATCGATATCGACACGGCCGAAGAACTGCAGCCCGAAACACGGCGCGAGATTTTCGCCCTGCTCTGGCGTGCAGCCCTTTTGAAATTCCACGACGGGGCCGAACGTATTGTCCATTTCGCCCGGTCCCCATGTCCCCGCATGCAGCGGACCGGAGATGAATTCCCAGAACGGCTCGAAATCCTGAAAGACTGCGCGGTTCGGATCGTAACGATGCGCGGCCGTATAATGCATGTCGGCGGTCAGCCAGACCGTGTTCCGGATCCCTGCGCGCTTCATGAACGACAGCAGATCCGCGATCTCGCATTCGCGCCGGTCCGGCGGACCATCGCCGAGCGCAATCGCGTCTTCGCTGATCACGCCGATCGGCATGTCGGCAGCGATGACCTTCCAGGTCGCATTGGAGGCTGCGAGTTCGCGCTTCAGCCAGGCCAGTTGGGCTGTTCCGAGAATGCAGGCATCGTTGCCGTCGCCACGCTTGTTGAACGTCGAATCCCGATAGCTGCGCATGTCGATCAGAAAGACGTCGAGCAGCGGCCCGTAGCTGACCTTGCGATAGACCCGGCCTGCCGCAGCCGACACGGTGCGGATCGGCATGAATTCATGAAACGCCCGCGACGCCTGCGCCACCAGTCGCGACGTTCCGTCCTCGGCGTAGCCGGTGACGTCAGCGGTGCCGAGTGGCGACCAGTCGTTGGTCACCTCGTGGTCATCCCATTGCGCGAGCATCGGCACCTCGGCATTGAAGGCGCGCAAATTTTCGTCCAGCAGGTTGTATTTGTAGTTGCCGCGGAACTCCGCGAGGCTCTGGGCAACCACGGATTTTTCTTCGGTGACGACATTCCGCCAGACGCCGCCGTCAGGCAATTTCAACTGAGCCTCGATCGGGCAGTCGGCATAGATGTGATCGCCACAATGGATGAAGAAGTCGGGGCGGTTCGCCAGCATGGTCCGGTAGGTGCGCATGCCGCCCCGGGCGGGATCGATGCCCCAGCCCTGGCCCGCTGTATCGCCTGACCAGACGAACGATACCGAGCGCTGTTCGGTCGGCGCGGTGCGGAATCTCCCGACCAGCGTTTCGCCCGAAAATCCGCCGGTATCGAAATCGGTGAAACGCACCCGGTAGAAAATGTCCTGCCCGGCCGGCAGGCCGTCGAGCAGCAGCTTGGACGTGAAGTCGGATTCCACCGAGGCATCCGACGAACTGCTGGCAATGATTTTCCCGAAGCTCTCGACGGTCGAACACTCCACCTGCATGCGCGCAGGCCGATCGGCGCGCGCCCAAATCACGGCGGCATCGGCGCTTACATCGCCTGAGGCAATACCGCCCGCGATTTCGCGGCCGATCGGCTGCCCGGCTCAGATACGGCGTCGCCAACCCTCCCAAACCCGCCAGCGCCGCGGTAGACGCTGAACGAACCAGCAATTGACGTCTGGTCAGAGACTGTTTTCCGCGTAGCGCAATCGGCATGCCGGCATCCCTCGTCGAATCGAGACGAAGGGTGCCCGCCCTGTTTGAACTCTGGGCCGAAGGTTTTGCGACAGGGGGATGACCGATACGGTCGGCGCGAAGGCTATGGCAACAGGTTGCGCGCGTGGAAGAACAACTCGACCAGCTTTCCTTTCGCGCTGAACAGCGAGAAAATATATTCGGGCAGCTCGGCATCCATTTCCGACACCACCGCTTTCGCAATCCGGTCGATGCGGCTGGAGCCGTGCTCCCACATGAATCCGATACCGAGATGGTTCGCCACCGCCTCCAGCACGCCTTCCCTTGTATTGACGAAGATCGCCGGCTCGGGCCGCAAGCCTGTTGCACGGAACGCCTTGTCTACGACGCGCTGGGTCGAGGAATTCCCGGAGCGGAACACCAGGGGATACTGCATCAATTCGGCGATCGACACCTGGCCGCGATTGATCGGGTGCCCGGGATGACAAATTGCGACGACGCGCTGGCTTAGACAAACCTCGGAGCGAAACCGGCGATCCTGAGGCACCTCGGGCAGGACAGCGACATCGACGCGCCGGTCGATCACGGCAGCCACGATGTCCGACCAGTTGCCGATCTCGACGCGGACCTGGATTTTCGGATAGAGCGCCTTGAACGACGATATCAGCGCCATTCCCGGCATCGAGTTGCCGAGCCCGACGCGCAGCTCACCTCCCGCCAGCTCCTCGCGCTGTTCGAGAATGGCGACCGCATCGGCCTCCATCGCCTGGATACGGTTGGTCGCCGCATAGAGCTGACGGCAGAGTGGCGTCGCCACCAGACTATGCCCATGCCGGTCGAACAGCCTGACATCGAACTCGGATTCGAGTTCGCGAACGAGCTGCGAGACCGATGACTGCGAGACACCGAGGCGTCTTGCCGCAGCCGAAAAATTTCCCGATTCAAACACCGCATTCACGGCATGCACGCGCGAAGACGTCAAAGCCACGTCAAATCAGGCCCCATTCCGACGGTTTTCCCCGGTGCCCAACAAGACGCCAGAGGTATTTCCTGTAGTTACTATAGGAAAATCCTTTGACTGTTATGTGACTGTCAAGCGCGGCCCCTATTCCTCGACCCGTTGCTGCATTGCAGTTGGGGCGCGGGCGAAATGGCAAAAATCGAACTGACGGCAATCCGCAAGACATTCGACACCACGGAAATTCTGAAAGGCATCGATCTGACGATCGACGACGGCGAGTTCATCGCGCTGATCGGGCCCTCGGGTTGCGGCAAGTCGACGTTGCTGCGGGTCATCGCTGGCCTCGAACCTCAGACGTCGGGCGAGGTTCGTATCGAGGGCGTTCAGGTCGACGGCATCCGGCCGAGCGCCCGCAACCTCGCGATGGTGTTCCAGTCCTACGCGCTCTATCCGCACCTTTCGGTGTTCGACAACATTGCCGTGCCGCTCCGGATGCGGCGTCATTCCGCGCTGGCGCGCTGTGCCGCTGCTCGGACGGCTCGTCCCTGCCCGCGCCCGCACCGAACGCGGCATCCGCGAGGAGGTCGAGCGCGTCGCCGCCCAACTCGAACTTTCGGGCCTGCTCAAGCGCAAGCCCGGCCAATTGTCGGGCGGTCAGCGACAGCGCGTTGCCGTTGGCCGGGCCATCGTGCGCCAGCCGGTCGGCTTCCTGTTCGACGAACCGCTGTCGAACCTCGACGCCAAGCTGCGGGTGCATATGCGCGCGGAGCTTGCCCAACTGCACCGCGAGCTCAACGCCACCTTTGTCTACGTCACGCACGACCAGGCCGAGGCAATGACGATGTCGAGCCGAATTGCCGTGATGATCGAAGGCCACATCGTTCAACTCGGCACGCCAGCCGAGGTCTACGAAAATCCGCAGGACATCCGCGTCGCCGAGTTTGTCGGCAGCCCCAAGATCAACGTCTTGCCCGGGGTCATCCGCGACGATGGCGGACTGGAAGTGCTGGGCCGGCCGCTGGGTCTGCGCACATCGGCCGCGCCGGGCCGCTGCTCGGTTTGCGTGCGCCCCGAACGCATCGAACTCGGCGCTGGTCCCGGCGCCATCTCCGGCCACGTCGTTCACCTCGAGCACCTCGGCTCCGAGGCATTCGTTCACATCAGGGTCGATCAGGTCGCGCTCCCGGTTCTGGCGCGTGTCAGCCCCGACAGGCAGCTTCCGGCGATCGGCAGCAATATCCATTTCGGATATCCGGCCAGCGCCGCCCGGGTATTCGACGCATCAGGCAAGCGTATCGAGGTGGCGACGCCGCTTCGCAGCGGCCGCGTTCTGGAGCAGGCCGTTGGCTGACACGCTCACAGCACATGCGCTTCCGGCCGCACGCCTTGGCGTCGTCCCGGCACGGAAACACACCGCCAGCCGTGCACGGCCGGCGCTGGCGATGGTCGCGCCCGCCTTCATACTGATGTGTCTCCTGCTGCTTGGCCCGCTGCTCGGTGTCATCGCGCTGTCGTTCACCGACTACCAGCTCGGCAGCCCGCAGTTCTCGCTGGATCGGCCTGTCGAACTACCAGGACATGCTGGCCGACCGGGTATTCTGGATCTCGCTGCGCAACACGCTGACCTATGTCGTGATCGTCGTGCCGGCAGCCGTCGGTCTCGGGCTCGGCGTCGCGCTGCTGATCGAGAGCGGCAGTTCCTTCCGGGCTTTCTATCGCACCGTCTATTTCCTGCCTGTCATGGCGACCCTGATCGCGATGTCGATCGTCTGGGAGTTCATGCTGCATCCGCAGTTCGGCCTGATCAACGGGCTGCTGCACGGCATCGGGTTCGAGGGCTATAGCTGGCTGCAGGACCGCCGCACCGCGCTCTATGCGCTGTGCGTCATCGGGATCTGGCAGGCGCTCGGCTTCAACATGGTGCTGTTCCTCGCCGGCCTGGTTTCGATTCCCCGCGCAGCTCTACGACGCCGCCGAGATCGACGGCGCGCACGGCAGTTGGGCGAGATTCCGGCTGGTGACGTGGCCGATGCTGGGGCCGACCACCGTGTTCGTCGTGGTCATCACCGGTATCCGTTCGTTCCAGGTGTTCGACACCGTGCACGTGCTGACCAAGGGCGGACCGTCGAAATCATCCGAGGTCCTGATCCACACCATGTATGTCGAGGGCTTCGAGTTCTTCCGCTCGGGCTACGGCGCCGCCTTGACGGTGGTGTTCCTGGTCTTCGTGCTGCTGCTGACCCTGGTCAAATCGGCGCTGGCGAACCGCGGAGTGCACTACGCATGACGCCGAGCCGCTCACCCCTCGCCTGGACCGCTGTCCGGCATCTGCTGCTGCTCTGCGGCGCCGCTTTCATCCTGCTGCCGTTCCTCTGGATGATATCGACGGCGTCGAAGCCGCAGACCGAAATCTTCACCAAGGACATTCACTTCATCCCCTACACGTTTGCGCTGTGGGATAATTTCGCAACCGCGTTCGGCAAGGCCAACCTGTGGCGTTTCCTGGTCAACGGCGTCATCGTCACGGTATCGATCTTCGTCCTGCAGGTGCTCGTCGCGCTGCCGGCCGCCTATGCGCTCGCCAAGCTACGCTTCGCCGGCCGCGAGGTGCTGTTTGCGCTGGTGCTGTTCTGCATCCTGATTCCGCCGCAGGCGACCGCGATTCCGGTGTTCCTGCTGTTTCACAAGCTCGGAATTCTCGACAGCTATGCCGCACTGGTCGTGCCGTTCACGATCTCGGCGTTCGGCATCTTCCTGATGCGGCAGTTCTTCAAGACCGTGCCCGACGATCTGATCGAGGCCGCCCGCATGGACGGCATATCCGAATTCGGCATCGTCTGGCGCGTGATGCTGCCCACCGCGATTCCGGCGCTGACCGCCTTCGGCATCTTCTCGGTGGTCGCACACTGGAATGACTATTTCTGGCCGCTGATCGTGCTCAACAGCGAGCATCTGCGTACGCCGCCGCTCGGCGTCGCCAGCTTCCGCAACGAGGAAGCCGGCACCAATTACGGCCCGCTGATGGCGGCTGCCATCGTCATCATCGCGCCGCTGCTCGTCGCGTTCCTGCTAGCCCAACGCCGGTTCATCGAGGGCATCACGCTGACCGGTATCAAATAGACCTCTAGGTGCAATCTCAAAAAGGGAGACATCCATGCTGAAGAGAACGACGTTAACCGCACTGGCCCTGCTAGCCGGCATCGCCGGCGCGCAGGCCCAGACCGAGGTGGTGCTGCAGTATCCGTATCCGGAACTGTTCACCGAGACCCACAAGAAAATCGCTGAAGAGTTCGCCAAGGTCCGCCCCGATATCAAGGTTACGATGCGTGCGCCTTATGAATCCTACGAGGACGGCACCCAGCGCGTGCTGCGCGAGGCCGTCACCAGCCAGATGCCCGATGTCAGCTTCCAGGGGTTGAACCGCATCCGCGTTCTCGTCGACAAGAACATTCCCGCACCGCTCGACGGCTACATCGCCGCGGAGAAGGATTTCGACAAGCAGGGCTTCCACCAGGCGATGTTCGACATCGGCACCTCCAGCGGCAAGGTCTACGCCCTGCCGTTCGCGATCTCGCTGCCGATCGTCTACGTCAATCTCGATCTCGCCAAAAAGGCCGGCGCCGATCCGGAGAAGCTGCCGACGACGTGGGACGGCATCATCGACCTGGCGAAGAAGATCAAGGCCAGCGCGCCTGACGTCAACGGCATCACCTACGCCTGGGACATCACCGGCAACTGGCTGTGGCAGGCGCCGGTGTTCTCACGCGGCGGCTCGATGTTGAATGCCGACGAGACCAAGGTCGCGTTCAACGGACCGGAGGGCCAGTTCGCGATCCGGATGCTGGCACGCCTGGTCAGCGACGGTGGCATGCCCAACCTCGATCAGCCTGCGATGCGCGCAGCCTTCGCTGCCGGCAAGACCGGCATCCACGTCACCTCGACCTCCGATCTGAACAAGGTGACGCAGATGGTCGGCGACAAGTTCACGCTGAAGACGCACACCTTCCCCGACGTGGTGGCGCCCAACGGCAGATTGCCGGCCGGCGGCAACGTCGTGATGATCCTCGCCAAGGACAAGGCCAAGCGCGACGCCTCGTGGGAAGTGGTGAAGTTCTGGACCGGCCCGAAGGGCGCGGCGATCATGGCCGAAACCACCGGCTACATGCCGCCCAACAAGGTCACCAACGAGGTCTATCTGAAGGACTTCTACGTCAAGAACCCGAACAACTACACGGCCGTCAAGCAACTGCCGCTGCTGACCAAGTGGTACGCCTTCCCTGGTGACAACGGCCTGAAGATCACCGACGTCATCAAGGATCACCTCAACAGCATCGTGACCGGCGCGCGCACCAAGGAGCCGCGACGCCGTGCTCGCCGACATGACTGCCGACGTGCAGAAGCTGCTGCCGCGATCGGTCGGTGCGGCGCGCTGATTGGTGCTGCACCGGGCTTTCGCCCTTCGACATCAACCGCGGAGCGCCACGGCGCTTCGCGAGCCCCCAGCAGCGAGATTGCCCCATGAAACTGATCCACATGAGCGACATCCATCTGACCGCGCCCGGCAACACCATCGGCGGCCGCGATCCCCGCGCCAATTTCGAGCGCGCGCTCGGCCACGTGCTGGCCGATCACAGCGACGCCGAACTGATGGTGATCACGGGAGATCTGTCCGATTGGGGCGACCGGGCGGACTATGAATGGTTGAGGGGCCGCCTCGACAGCTTTCCTCTCCCGGTCCGGCTCTGCATCGGCAATCACGACAATCGCGCGGCGTTTCTTGGCGTGTTCCCCGAATACGCCGAACACGACGGCTTCGCGCAAAGCATTCACGATACCGCAGCCGGCCGCTGCCTGTTGCTCGATACGACCGAGCCACAAACTCACGCCGGCCGCTATTGCACGCCGCGACAGGACTGGCTCGAACAACGGCTGTCCGAGCATGACGGGCCGTTTCTGCTGTTCATGCATCACAATCCGATGCCGACCCATCTCGGTCCGATGGATCAGATCCGGCTGCTCGACGACAGCGGCTTCCGCCAGATCGTCGGCCGCCACCGCCACAAGATCCGGCACATCTTCTTTGGCCATTGCCATCTGCCGCTCGGCGGGTCGGTCGCCGGCGTCCCCGCCACCTCGCTGCGCGGCACCAACCACGCGAGCTTCCCGCTGTTTTCGGAGAAGGTGATGCTGAGCGCCTCCGACCTGCCCGAAGCCTATGGCGTTGCCTTTGTCGGGGCGGACTACGTCACCGTGCACATGGTCGAGTTCGGCTATCAGGGCGCGATCCGCATCGAAGGATCGCCGGATTATGCCATGTGGGACCGGGAGACCATGCAGCGATGAAGTTCGTCATCCTCACCGACACGCATTTCGTGCCGCGCGGCCGCAGCCTTTACGGGCTCGACCCGGCAGAGCGGCTCACGGTCGCCGTGCAGAAAATCAATGCGACGCACAAGGACATTTCCTTCGTGATCGTGACCGGCGATCTCGCGCATTGGGGCGAACAGGCCGCCTATGCCAGCCTCGCGGGCGTGCTGGCCGGACTGGATGCGCCCACCATCCTGATGATGGGAAATCACGACAAGCGCGCCGCGTTCCGGGCCGAGTTTGCCGGGGCCGATCGCGATACCGACGGCTTCGTGCAGGGCGTCCACATTTTCGACGCCGCGACCGTCGTCACGCTGGATACGCTGAACGAGGAAACGCCCGATCACGCCGGCATCCTGTGCGAAGCGCGGCTGCGTTTTCTCGCGGATACACTGACCGCCGCTCCCACCGACCGGCCGCTCTTGCTGTTCCAGCACCATCCGCCATTCGACAGCGGCCTACGCTACATGGACACCATCAAGCTCGCCAACGGCGAGGCGGAATGGGAGGTCATCGCCCGCACCCGAAGGCCCGATTACATGTTCATGGGCCATCTGCACCGGCCGATCGCCGGAGCCTGGCGCGGCATCCCGTTTCACATCCAGCGCGCGCTGACGCACCAGGTGGCGTTCGACTTCGAGACCGAAGACCATATTCCAGGAACGCATGAAGCTCCGGACTATGGGCTGGTCCATCTCGACCGCGGCAACGTCATCATCCACCAGTGCTCGTTTCTCTACGATGGCCCGGCGTTTTCCCTTCACGACGCCAAGGCGCAGCAGTCGCAGTCGCCGCGGGAACTGGCCGAGGTTACTGGCTGAGACGAACACGATCGACGGTATCCTGGTGTTGCGGTGCGCCGTCGTGGCAACGGCCACGTCGCGCGATAGTTGCAGCGGCGCATCAGTTCTTCCCAATTTGCGCTGCGTCATCCGCTCGGCGCGGACATACGCGTCGGATTGTGATCTCCTCTGCCCAATCGGGATGCAGCGGGGGTGCGTATGAAAAGTCCCTTTTCGAAATTCGGTTGGGCCGTTGCGCTGGCGCTCGCACTCCATCCCCAAGCATCACACGCAGATGAGAACGGTGTTTCCCTTTGGCTTCCGGGCCAGTTCGGCAGTCTGGCCGCCGCCCCGGCCGTCCCGGGATGGTCGCTCGGCATAGTCGGCTATCACACCAGCGTGTCAGCTTCCGGCAACGTTGCGGCCGCACGCCAAGTCTCCATTGGGCAGGTCCCGGCGACGGCAAACGTCAATCTCAACGCCAATCTGAACGCCAGTGGCAATCTGGTGTTTATTTCCCCGACCTACACCTTCGCGACGCCAGTGCTTGGCGGCCAACTGGCCGTCGGGGTCATCGGCGCTGTCGGCCACCTCGATACCAGCATCGCCGGTACGCTGACCGCACAGCTCGGCCCCATTGTCGCGACACGCAATGGATTCCTGTCGGATTCGCTGACCGGCGTCGGTGACCTCTATCCGCTGGTGACGCTGAAATGGAATCAGGGCGTCCACAACTACATGGTCTACGGGTTCGGTGACATCCCGGTCGGCTCCTACGATTCCACCCGCCTGTCCAACATCGGCATCGGCCACGGCGGCATCGACCTCGGCGCCGGCTACACCTATCTCAACCCAATGACGGGATGGGAATTTTCCGGCGTTGCCGGCTTCACCTACAATTTCAAGAATACGACCACGCAGTATCAAAACGGCATCGACTTCCATTTCGATTGGGGCGCATCGCGTTTTCTGTCCAAGCAGGTCTTTGTTGGCCTGGTCGGATACGCTTACCAGCAGATCACCGATGATTTCGGTGCTGCCCCCTTCCTCGGCGGATTTCAGGTCGCGCGTTTTCGGGGTCGGTCCCCAGCTCGGTTATCTGTTTCCGATCGGCGACAAGCAGGGATACCTGAACTTCAAGGGCTACAAGGAGTTTGCCTCGGAGAACCGGCCCGAGGGGTGGAACGTCTGGGTGACGTTTGCCATCTCCAATGCCGCGCCGACCTCGACGGTGACCCCGACGAGACATGCGATTACAAAGTAGACATGGCGCGCCTTTGGTGCCGTGTTGTCTTCGCGCCAGCGACGCGCGTCAGCGTCTCATTGAATCACTTCGCTGGCGAGCGAGAGAAGGGCTGGCGGGACCGTAACGCCGAGCGTTTTCGCGGTCTTCAAATTGATGACGAACTCGAATTTGGAAGGCTGGATGATCGGCAGCTCTGAAGGAGGTTCGCCCTTGAGAATGAGTCCGGCGTAGGTGCCAATCAGACGATAGACGTTGGGGAAGCTCGTTCCGTAGCTCATCAATCCGCCGGCCTCGACCCATTCACGTTGCGGATAGGCTGTCGGCAGTCCAGCGCGCGAAGCCAATGTGACGATCTGGTCGCGGCGGCTCTGCAGGAACACATCATCGCCGACATAGAGTGCGTCGGCTTTTATGCTCGCAATATCCGCGAATGCGGCATCGACCTCCTTGCTGCTGCTGGCATTGAAGATCATCGTTTCCAGTCGCAGGGAGCGTGCGGCGGCGCCCAGTTCGCGCAACGTGGCCTCCGCGGTCGCAGCGTCGGCCGGATTGACGAGCACGGCCACGCGAGCACGCTGCGGCAGCAGCCTGCCGATCAATTCGAGCCGCTTCGCGTGTGGTTCGGCGTTGAAATAGTTGATGCCCGTCGCGTTGCCACCCGGCCTGGCCGGGCTGACCACGAGATCGAGCTTTACCGGATCATGGCCGACAGCGAAGACGACGGGAATTGTCGTTGTTGCAGCCTTGGCGATAACGGCAACCTGCGATCCTCCCGACGCGACGAGCACGGCAATCGGTCGCTTGACGAGATCGGCCGCCAGCGTCGGCAGCCGGTCCGACTGATCAAGGCCCCATGCATATTCGACCACGACGTTCTCGTTCTCGACGAATCCGATATCTCGAAGGCCGCGACGAAATCCGTCGATCTGACCGGAGAACGAACCGTTCGACGACCTGGGGTCGAGAAACCCGATCACCGGCAGCGCCGCACGTTGCTGTGCATGCGCCGCGAACGGCCACGTCACAACCGCACCGCCCAGTAGCCTGATGAGCTCGCGTCGCTTCATGGAGCACCCGAACGTCACGATAAAGGCATCGTGCCTGTTGTAGCTCTGCACATTCTTGAGGCGGACGTGAGGCAATCGCCTCAATCGGCCGGTCTATTTGGCCTAGAAGCAGAGGCTCAGAATTTTCACTCGGCAGGCTTCGCCGCCGCGAGATTTGGGTTTTGCGACGTCGGCCTGCTTCGCTGCCTTGCTCGAGTTCTTCGGCGAGGCCTTCGGCTTTTGACGCTCATAGTCGCCGGCAATCACCATTGCCCAATACGTGCGGCCGGTTTTCGCACTTTTCACGCTGGCAACGCCCACGCGGGTGGCGCCAGGCAGCAGCAGGTTTTTCCGGTGCCCCGACGAATTGATCCACTGGTCGAGTGTCTTGGGGAAACTCTCATAGCCGAACGCAATGTTCTCTGCCGCACGGCCGGCACCCGCCGGACTGACACGCGAATTGAACCGACCGAGAACATCGTGATCCAGCTGGTCCTTCGCGGCCATAGCCTGAGCCTGGTCGTGCGCAATCCGCGTGAGGGTCGGATCCAGGGTTACGCGCCCCTCCCCGTGCTTCAGCCGAAAATCAGAAATCATCTGCGCGGGATTGGCCGTGGCCGTCCGGCCCGGAACTGCGGTGGCGAAACAGAGCGCAAGCGCGAACAGAAGCGCCTGCTGCACCAGAACGGTTGTCCTGCCAACGATCACAATCGCCTTCCATGCACTTCCCAACTCGATCTTCTGGGAAGATTCCTGTCGAAAATGGCACGGTAAGCCATTGATTCTATTGGTCGGGGCAGCTGGATTCGAACCAACGACCTGCAGTACCCAAAACTGCCGCGCTACCAGGCTGCGCTATACCCCGATTTGTGCTGGAAATGCGTCGATACACGCTTAAGTCCCGGCCTTCAAGGCGATGTCACAGGTCTCAGCGCTTGTTGAACAGCGGGTGAGCCACCCGGTCGCCGGGCTGAATTCCGTATTTTTGCGCGGTACCGGCAATCACCTCGAGCACCCCCTTGGCGAGGCCGCCCGAGGAGATGATTTTGGTCGAGAACGGCTCGGTATTCTCGGCAATCCGCAGGATCCGGCCATCGGCGCGGATGAAGATCATGTCCAGCGAGATGTAGGTGTTTTTCATCCACATCGATATCTGCTGCTCCGGCGAGAAATCGAACAGCATGCCCTTACCGTCTGGGAGTTCCTTGCGGTACATCAGTCCGGTCTGCTTCTCCTCCTCGGTCGTCGCCATCTCGACCGAGAACACCTGGACACCCGATTTGGTGACGATCTCAAGCGGCTGGACGCTGGCCGCCCGGGCCGCAGGGTTGACGCAGACGGCGATCAATACGCCGAGCGCTGCAACCAGCGACATCTTCACTCCACGCCGGCCCAGGCGGCCCCATGGGCTATGCCGCACAACCATCGAAACAAAATTCATCAAAGCGCTCACGCCGGATACCGAACCATGCGGGAACCCTAACCCCATGATTGCGGCAAACGCCAGAGGCGGCCGCGGCAGCACACGGGCTCTCAGGCTCACGATTCCGTCAGGCCGTGCGGTGGAATGGGCGGATCAGTGCGACGAAAGCGCCGGTGATCCGCTCTCGGGATGGATCTCCGCCGCCATCATGCCCTTCGAGCCCGGCCCGAAGCGCACCAGCACATACTGGCCGGGACGCAGCTCGGTCATGCCGAAGCGGCGCAGCGTTTCCATATGCACGAAGATATCGGGTGTCCCCTCGCCGCAGGTCAGGAAGCCGAAGCCACGAAGCCGGTTGAACCACTTGACCTGCGCCCGCTCCAGACCGCTGGTCGGCGTGACACTGACATGGGTTCGCGGCGGCAGCATCTGCGCCGGATGGATCGCAGTGGATTCATCCATCGAGACAATGCGAAACGCCTGATAGCCCTTGGCACGCTGCACGCATTCGACAACCAACCGCGCACCTTCGTATGCGGTCTGGTAGCCGTCGCGCCTCAGCACCGTGACGTGCAGCAGCACGTCGGGCCAGCCGTTGTCGGGAACGATGAAGCCGTATCCCTTCGAAGCGTCGAACCATTTGATGACGCCGGAGACTTCGACGAGGTTGGCTGCAGTATCGCCAAGCCCCGACAACGCATCCATCGCCGGATCGCGCTCCGTGCCGGTAGAGTATTCACCTGGTCCAAGTCTGCTCTGCCCAGTCCCGCCAGTGGGCGGCCCCCCGAGCTTCTTGGACTTCAAATCCGTCCGACCCCATGACCCCGGACCTCACAAATCCATATGTAGTCCACCAGCGCCCCCAGTGGACCGGAACACGCGCTCATCCATGACCACCATGATAACGCCGCGCAAATCTCTTAATCAAAAGATAACACTACGGACTGCCGCGCATAGCTAAAAAAACAAAAGAGTGAGCAACTATGAACAGCTTGCACAGCCGCGAATCAATCGGAGATCAATTGCCTACGAACGGACCGAGCGTCTCGCCGATGTCGTGACGGATCACCAGGTCGGCGACGTCGTCCTGTTCGGTCGGCTCGTTGTTGATAATGACCAGCTTCGCACCGCAATTTCTGGCGAGAAGCGGAAAACCTGCGGCGGGCCAAACAACTAGCGACGATCCGATGGCAAGGAACAGATCGCAATGCTGTGCGAGTTCGGTGGCGCGCCGCATCGCGTCTTCCGGCATCGCCTGACCGAAGGAGATGGTCGCGGTCTTCACCGGCTCATCGCATGCCGAGCAGTCAGGTGCGCTGCCGGATTCATCGAAACGGGCTTTTACCCAAGGAAGATCATAGGCCTGACCGCAGCCGATGCAGCGCGCATAGGTCGTGTTGCCATGCAGTTCGACCACGTCGTCGGCCTTGAAGCCTGACATCTGGTGCAGATTGTCGATGTTCTGGGTGATGATCGCGGGGATCTTGCCGGCCCTGTAGAGCGAAGCGAGCGCGCGGTGACCGCGGCCGGGCTTCGCAGCCGCAAAAGTCGGCTCCATAGCGAAGCGCCGACGCCAGGCTTCGTCGCGAGCGTCGGGACTGGAGACGAATTCATCAAATGCAATCGGGCGGTTACGCGTCCACAAGCCTCCCGGTGACCTGAAATCGGGAATACCGCACTCGGTGGAAATACCGGCGCCGGTGAACGGGACAATGGACGACGCTTCAGCGATCATGTTGCCGAGTTGTTCGACGCCGCTGCGCAAATCCTTGGCAATCACGACTGCAAATCCGATTGGTTGGCCGCTCCAACTATAAGCACACGCGCCCGGATTGCCAGATCGACGCCTGCATGCGCATGACGCGCATCGTCAGCAGCCGCGTTCGGTGCACAACGCGCGCGATCACAATCCTGCAACGCAGTTTCCCCATTCGCGCCCCATTCGGGCCCGCCAATCATGGCGGGACGCGAATCACACAACGGGATGGTCGATGACGGAAAAGGAAGAACGGCTGGCGCGTGAACGGGCAGAGATCGCGGCACGCGTGGCGCATTTCAAGGAAACCCAGCGGAAGTTCGAACGCGAGCGCGAGGAATATTATGCAACGACCCTCGGCAATGCCTGGAGCGGATACAGTCGACCCGCGTTTTGGAGCTGAGTCCGTTTGCGGCGCAACAACGATCCAGCAACAATTCTCTGGAACCCGGGGAACGAAACCGCCGTTTTCAGGTTTTCTCGTCAAGTGCAGCAACCTTGCGAGAGGTGAAAGCACGTAAGACCCCGTCTGTGTCTTCGGATGCAGGCGGGGTTTTTCGTGGATGCCTGCGTGGCGGCTGTGGGGTTAATACGGTCGTCGAAAAGCGAGCCATGCGCCGAAGGCCATCCGCTCGCTAGCCATTGCAGGAACGGATTTGGTCCCCCGCTGTTGCAATGCACAGAGGTGGACCATGCCCGTATGGATGGAAATTCTAATCAATGTAGCCGGTTACGCCGGCTTCATCGGCGTTGCCAGTTTTCACAGGTCGTCCAGCGAAACATCGCTGGATCCATGATTGCGAACGGCCCTACGGACCGTTCGGGCGCCTGCGTCGGCCGATCGCTTGAACTCCAAACTCTTTTTGTTCTCGTGGAACGAACAGGGGACGCATTTTCAGGCACTGTCACCGCGTTAAAATGCCGTTACGTCCGTTTGTTCCCTTCGCACGGACTATGCCTGCCGATCGCGATCGAACCTTTTCGGCGCGCCCCGTACTTATCAACGGAGGTGCTGCCATGACCCAGGCCGAACACTACCGCGATCAGTCCAGACGGGCGCAGCGGCTGGCGGAGGCCGTCAAGGACCCCGAAGCTTCGAAGAAGCTCAACGAGATGGCCGAGGAATTCCGGCTCTATGCCGAACGTCTCGAGCAGAAGCACTGACCGATTTTTCTCGGCACGGGCACCAGGGACTTAAACCCCTGTTAACCCAATCATGCAGAAGCCCCCTGCCGTTAACCCAACCTCTTTACAAGGCGTAAATGTGCACCTGACAGGTTTGGGCCAGGAGGGTCATCCCATGGTCATTTATCCAATACCGGTTGAAGTGACACAGGCAAGAATTCAGCTCGTCGTCGACCAGAACGCCAAGGCGCCGCCGAACACGATCAATCAGGATCTGCAGGCGGTCTATCACGCCAAGGCAGCCGCCCTCGAAGCGGCCCTTGCCGAGAAGCGCGAGAAGCAGGACGACGAAACGTCGCTGCTCGACGTCAAGGTCTGACGAGCCAGGGACGCGTCCCGCGATCGCCGTAGCACGCGGCTGGCGGAGGTGCGCGCAGTCACATCCACACCGTCGCCGCGGCTGCTAGCGTTCGCCCATGACGCTGCTTGGGAACATCGCCATCTGGACCATTCAATCCGTGTTGTTCGGCATCGGAATCGGTCTGGCCGAACTCGCGGCGCACTTGGCTGGTCCGTCCGTGGCAACCGTCCTGAACACCGACGAACTGATCCCGAGCGCAATCATTTTCTTCGCGGTCGCGGCCGTTCTCGGATGGATCGGAAACCGGTTCTGGCCCGAAGACTGGATCAACAATCCGCTGCTCTGATGTCTGCGGATGCGCAGATTGTCCGCGTCGGTCCGCTATCGCGGTATCGCTTCGGCGCGATAGATCTTCGTCCCTGACGTCTCGACGATCCTGCCCTTGAGCGATCTCACGAATGCCTTCGAACCTTCGACGGCAAAGTGCGTGCGCAACGCCGCCTCGTCGGCCCATTGCTCGAAGAAGAACAGGCGCAGCGGGTTCTGGCAATCGACATGGACGTCATGCGAGATGCAGCCGGGCTCCTTGCGGGAGCGCTCGACATGTTCGAGGCAGGAAGCAAGCACCTCGTCGAACGTCTCCTCCCGCGCCAGAATACTGCCGGTCACCAAAATCATGTCGAGCCCCCCACACCCACGCGTCAGCCCCCGTTCGCCTCGGCCGGCTGCCGGGTAAGCGCGCGTCCCTGGTTAGTGCATCAGGCGTGGCGCGACAACCGATACCGCCAGCAGCAGGGCAAGACTGCTGACGACAGACAGCTTCATGCGCGCGGTCCTGGCGTCCGTGATCGGAAGCACGAGGAAGAACACCATCGCCAGGACAATCAGGCTGTAGACCAGAAACATATTCGATCCCTCCGTTGTCCGAAGATGACCGAGAGCGAAGTTCGAATATGTGCGCGGAATCACGCCTCGCCTTCATCCCGGCGGCGCGACCACCCTTACCGTAAGTCCCCCGGACGGACCCGCGTTATCCGGTAGATCCCGACTTACGCAGTTCGCTGGTCAGAACATACAGATACGAACACAGGGCTATGACGATACCCGCACAACCAAATCCAAGGCAGGTTGCCGAGAATGCGTAGCGCTCCCAGAATACCCAGGCTGCAAACCAGCAGATGGCTGCGTTCACTACCGCAAACACGAAAATCGGGATGAGGGCTACCCTCAGGATCGAGGATAAATTCTGGTGTCGGCCCATCTGACCTCAGTTGCAGAACATCAAGGAATGACTGAAGCTGTCTGACACCACTCAGTTCAGGACGCAACGCGGCAGGTTTTGCGGCCTCCAGAAGTCATCCCACAATCGTCCATGGGCCCCAGAAAAAGAGACTTACAATTTTAAGATTTTGGTTTTCTTGCGAGCAATTTCTGCGTGTCATGGTCCAGCAGAACTCGGAGAGAACGAATGCTTCGGAAGTTTTTGCGCGACGAGGACGGTGCGACCGCCATCGAATACAGCCTCATCGCCGGGTTTATCGCCTTGGCGATCATCGCCGCCGTCGGATTGACCGGCGAGAAGCTCGTCGCACTGTTCGAGAAGTCTGATACCCGCATTGACGCGTTAGGCCCTGAAGGCAACGGTCTCATCGCATACGCTTCGTCAAGCCGTCCAGGCTGGCAAACCTGTCGAGTACGGCACGCCGGCCGGCGGCGAGAAGTGCTGCGTGGGTTGTCTCGCCGCGCTTCGCGCATTCAAGAATACGGGAGGCCACGAACGTTCGCGCTTCCGTCGAGGATTCCGGCAAGTGGCTGCAGACCTCGTCAAGAATACTACGCATGTCTGCAACCGTTTTACTATCAAACATGTCGCCCCTCCAGGCCGCACCATAGCGGCGGCTGGAGTCATTTTGAGTGAACTGGCACACAGTTTGGCGCGCCGCGCTGGCTGATTATGAGGCACATTTTGCGGGATGCCGTTGCGCTGTGTCGTCCCGTTTTGCTGCTTGGTCAGCTTAATCGTCACGGCGTATTGGAGCGTGGCGCAACCGGGCTTGGTGTCCTGTGACCCGCAGACGCCCGCGTCGATCGCGCAATCCGATCCGTAGCACAACACCCTGCCCTCTGGCGCATTTTGCTGCTATCTATCGCCCACCTACCCAGACCAGAAAATCTCCAACCGTTCTCAGGGAGGACAAGAAACATGCGTTATCTCCACACCATGCTGCGCGTTCGCAATCTCGATACTGCGATGAAATTCTACCAGGACGCGCTGGGGCTGAAGGAAGTGCGCCGGGTCGACAACGACAAGGGCCGTTTCACGCTGGTGTTCCTGTGCGCGCCCGAGGACGAAGGACTGTTCAAGGCGGCGCCGCAAAATCGCGGCGCGCCGCTGGTCGAACTAACCTACAATTGGGACGAGGAGAAATACGGCGAGGATCGCCATTTCGGTCATCTCGCCTATGAGGTCAACGACATCTACGCAACCTGCGATCGGCTGATGAAGGCCGGCATCACCATCAACCGGCCGCCGCGCGACGGCAACATGGCCTTCGTCCGCTCGCCAGACCTGCACTCGATCGAGCTGTTGCAGAAGGGGCAGCCGAAGCCGCCGGCAGAGCCGTGGGCGTCGATGCCGAACACCGGCCACTGGTAAGCCCGGCACATTTTGCTCGCGCGGTCCGCATCGCCTGCACATGAAATGCAGGCGCGTCCCGGAACCGTGCCCGCGCTTGCGCGTTGTCTTCGCGATTAGAAAATCGAGGAGGCTGCGATGGGAAGAGGAATTCTGCTTTGGCTGCTGGGTGTGCCTATCCCGGTAATCCTTCTGCTGTGGTTGTTCTTCGGACGTTGACGGAAACTAACGACGACGCGTGACAAGGATCGGGCTTCGCCGCCATGGCGAGCCTGATTTTTTGTTGGCCGCGCCAGCGGGAAGCCGCGCGCTTTTTCACCGATCTTCCGCTATGAACTGAGCATAAGCAGATCATCGGGAGATAACGCGTGGCGGACAATAACAAGCAACAACTCACCGTCTGGGGCCGGGCCAATTCGGTCAATGTGCAAAAAGTATTGTGGTGCCTCGCCGAACTCGATCTCGCCTATGAGCGGATCGACGCCGGCATGCAGTACGGCAAGAACAACGAGGCGCCCTATCTGGCGATGAATCCCAACGGCCGCGTGCCGACGCTGGTGGACGGCGACTACGTGCTCTGGGAGTCCAATTCGGTGATGCGCTATCTGTGTCTCGCCTATGGCGAACGGTCGCCAATCTATCCCGCACAACCGAAAGCGCGCGCCGGTGTGGATCGCTGGCTCGACTGGACGCTGTCGACGCTGCAGCCGGTCGACCGGCCGGTGTTCTGGGCGCTGGTGCGGACACCACCGGAGAAGCGCGACATGGTCGCGATCCAGAAGGACGCCGACGCCGAGGCCGTGGTCTGGCAGGTCGCCGAGGCGCAGCTTGCAACGCGTCGCTTCATCGAGGGCGATCAGTTCACCATTGCCGATATTGCGCTCGGCGCGTTTGCGCGCCGCTGGTTCGGCGTGGCAGGCATCACCAGGCCGAAGCTGCCGAACCTCGAACGCTGGTTCGCTCAGTTCGCCTCGCGTCCGGGATTCGTGAAGTTCCTAGCGCCGCCGATGACCTGACGGCAGCTATAGCGTTTTCGAGCGAAGTGGATACCGGTTCGCGTCAAGAAAACGCGTCAAAACAAGAATCCAGAGCTTCGGTTCTGATTCAATCAGAACCGATAATGCTCTAACGCGAGCCTGCCGAAACGCCGACTCCAACACCAATGGCTCCGCCCATCTTCATGCAGGTGTTGGTGCCTTCGATCCTGACGAAGCCCGCGCCGTAATCCGCGCACGAATTGGCCGGCCGTGCGCTCTTCAGCGGCAGCAGCTTGCCCGATGACGCGGCCTTGCCGGAATTTGGAAGACGGGGTTGTTCGGCGAATGCTCCAGCCATCGGCAGGACCAGCGCAACGATCACGAGGATGTAGTTTCGCATCCGGCCTTGTATCGCCCCACGTTCGCGAGCGCCATACCAGAGCCTTTTCCGTTCCGATTGAATCGAAACACGCTTTTTTGAGGCGAACCGGTTTCCAGTTCGCTGGAAAGCGCTTTAGCGGACGAACTTGACGCCGACCGACTTGCCCCGGCGCCACACCACCTCGCAGGCGCGCCCGGTCCTGGCGTCGCGCGAAAACGCCAACCGCAATTTGGCGGGCAGCGTATTGGGATCTTCGACGATGACCTTCGCGCCCGTCGTGGACATATCCTTGACGACACACTGGCGCGCGGCAAAGCCGCCATCCAGCGTGATCCAGCCGGGCTGGCTCAATGATTTGCGCGCCTCGCGCTTTTTTGCGGTCAGCAGTCTTGCTTTAGGTAGGCCCATGGCAACAGTTCCCCTGGTCACCAGCCTAATCCAAGCCGCTTTAAAAACCGTTGCGGAATACCGCTGGTTTTCCTCTGTTTCGCCGGACCGCCCGTCTCCGCAATCGATGCGAACCAGCTACCCGGGCCGCTTGCCCGCCCGGCCAAACGCCACTATACGTTCGCCCGTCGCGGCCTCCATGGACCATGAATGCCGGCGACCGACACGGCAAATCAAGCCCTAATGCATTGAAAAGCCTGTTGTTTTGCTCCCTTCGTCTATCGGTTAGGACGCCACCCTTTCACGGTGGAGAGAGCGGTTCGATTCCGCTAGGGAGCGCCAGCCTCCATCCAGACCGCGAAGAGAGCGTACTCACGCAGCATGAGGCCAATGCCGCATCGCTTGGCACAGGCATTGCTAATTACCTGTTCGAGGGATTTCAGCGCCTCAGTTTGAGACAAAAACGCCGCCGGTCACGTATTTCGACACCGGCGGCGTCCTTATTTGGGCTTTCGGATCAGCGGGCGTACAGGCATGCCCCATCATGGGATTCCTCGTGCAGTGGCCGCCGTCAATTTGTTGCATGATGAGCCAGGTACGGAAGCCTAGAGGCGAGAGAGCAGTCCGCCCACGCCTGCGCCATCCCAGGCACGCTGACCCGCCCGACCAGCCAAGGGGGCTAACCCGGCCCGCGCGGCCTCGCGCACGTCGGTCGGACTGATGCCGAACTGCCGGCGGAATGCACGGCTGAAGGACGAGGGATCCGGTATCCCCAATTCGTCGGCAATTTCGACGATCGGCCTCGTGTTGGACGGATCGCTCAGTTGCGCGAAGCACTCCGCCAGACGGTGACGCTGAATGTAGCGCGCGACGCCGCCTTCCGATTCCAGCAGGCGGTAGACGCTCGATCGGGACATTCCCAACTCCCGGCACAACATGTTCGGCCCTAGCCGATGCGAGCGCAGATTCTGCTGGATGCAACGTCGCGCCTTGTCTTTCAGGGTGGCGCTGATCTGCCCGTGTGCGGTGATCATCCGCTCCCCGGACGGCGCCACGCAGGCGGCAACCATCGCGGCAACGGCCTGTGGCAGACGGTGCGCGTCTTCCTCCGTCAGGCCTGGCAATTGGCGTTCCAGCAGCCTGATATATTCTGCCAGCATGCCGCCAAGCGGCGTGTTCAGGGCCTGACCCCGCGCGGCGTCCAGCACCGGCGCGATCGCGCCGAATTTATCCCGTGCGATGTTGAGCTGAAGCCTGTCGTCCAGCTCGCGCTGATTGGCAGAAAATTCGCCGAGCGACACAATGAACGGCACCCCGGCCGGAACCGAGATCTGATCATTGTTCAGCATGAGGCCGGTTGCCGCCCGCTTGCCGATCGTAATGACCCAATGGTCGGTCGGATCCCTCCGGATCAGCGTCTTCGTCCTGATGGCGCGGAGCGACGGGGCCGATACGCTGACGAGGGCCACCCCATCGAGCTTCCATACCTCGCTCTCCCCGGCAAACCCGCAATCGGGGCCGTCAAGTGAAGCAACCTCGAAACTACCGGCGTACCAACCCCGCCAGGCATCAAGCTGGCGTGGCCTGGGCAATTCGCGTGTGGAAAAGCGTACTGAGTTCATAGACCTGACAGCGGCCCGGATTAATCAACAAGCAAGCAGCATAGAGCTTTTTGGGACAAAGTGGAAAAACCCGTCAAAACAGGAATCCCAAAGCTTCGGTGCTGACAATTCAGAACTCAAGCTTTAGTGCTTGGGCCCCGATACTGGCAAGCCCAAGACGTGGGCGTCTACTTGGGATCGCCCCGGACCTCCAATGAAAAACCCCGCCTGTGAAGGCGGGGCCGAGTCTTGGAGTTGGAGAGATGATCCGTTGCGGATCAACACCCGCTGGCAGTGGTAGTGCGGAGCCCCTGCCACCGCAACACGCGCCTCGTAACATTCCGGCCAGTTTAAATGGATTCTCATCAAGAGGTCCCCAAATATCCGCACGAGCGAAGCGAACTGATCGCGCTGCGGCCACAATGATTATCCACCTTGCCTCTGCCTGTGTGTTGGGACGGCTGACGATGTGCAACCTTTATTCGATCACGACGAACCAAGAAGCGATTGCCCGGCTGTTCCGCGTGAGCCATCGCGACGTCGGCAACCTTGCCCCAATGTCGGGAGTACTCCCTGACGACCGCGCTCCGGTGATCCGCAACACGGATGCCGGCACCGAACTGACGGTGATGCGCTGGGGCATGCCGCCGCCGCCGAGGGTTGGCGGGCCGCCAGTTACCGACATGGGGAATGCCAGTTCGCCTCACTGGCGCAGATGGCTGAAACCAGAAAACCGATGCCTGGTCCCGTTCAACAGCTTTGCCGAATACGCACCGGAGCCTAACCCCGAGACGAAGGGAAAGGACGCCATCTGGTTTGCGCTGAATGACGAGCGGCCACTGACCGCCTTCGCGGGTATCTGGACCACGTTCCACGGAGATCGCGGGACACGAGGCAAGCCGGTCCTTGGGCCGCATCTGGTCTATGGATTCCTGACGACCACACCGAATACGGTGGTCGCGCCCATATACCCAAGGGCGATGCCGGTGATCCTGACCACGGATGAGGAGCGCGACGTTTGGATGCGCGCGCCGTGGGAAGAGGCCAAGGCGCTGCAGCGACCGCTGCCCGACCATGCGATCCGGATCGTCGCGCGCGGCGCCGACCGGGACGACAGGGTCGCTGCCTGAACCTCAGCAGCCTGAACCTCAAACGGGTAGAATTGCGCGCTTGTCGCGGGCGCGTCAACCGAACCGGCCCGACGATACTCGTCCGGATTGCGATGATGCAGACCCGTCGGGTCGAACAAAACGCGCGCGTTGCGCGGCTGTTTGTCGATCCGCGCGTCTAGGCCTGATGACCCGGTCCCAGATCAGAATGCCTGCAAGCAACGCGTTGACAAAAACCCAAAATGAAAATCCCATCCACATGCGACATCCCCTTCGCATTCATTGACCCCATTAGCACGGCGGTTTGAGGCATTAGTGTGCGGGTACAATGGCAGCACCAAGAATCTGGAAATCTCCCGCAGTGCAAAACAATCAACTGGCAAGAGACCGACGCCAAGACATCGACTGCGGGCACCGACGACAGAACTCCCATGGCAAGACACCGGGCATAAGACAAAGGCCAGACGGGCGTTACACCGCATGGCCTTCTGCCGGGACTGTCCCGCTCCTCGCAAGATTCCGTCGCCGCCAATATAAGCGCGAACCGGCCGGGACGTTCCCGCCCCTGAGCAAAAAGAAACCCGCCGGGTTGAGACGGCGGGTTTCCTACGCATTACTCCCGCGGCGGCCTTGGGGGCACTCCGCGATTACCTAGGAGGCTACACCAAGGCGGTTAACGAAATGCAGCCGCGCCGGCGGTTTTCTTCGCTTCGATTTCATGTTGGGCCCTGACAGCATAAGATGGCCCTGCCGATCTACCCGAGCGTGTTCTTGTAGATCGTGCCGTCCTTCATGATCACGGAAAAATTCTTTGCGGGATCTTCGATCAGACTGATGTTTGCGATCGGATCCCCGTTCATCAGCAGCAGGTCCGCCAACGCACCTTCCTGGACCACGCCAAGCTTGCCCTCATAGGGACTGCGCAGGCCCGAAAGCGCCAACAGTTCGGCATTGTCTGCTGTGGCCATCCGCAGGATTTCGGCAGGGACGTACCAGCGCGTTAGTTTCGCCAGTTGCGCGCCCTGCCGGGCCGCAAGTTTTGCATCGAACAGGGTGTCGCTGCCCCAGGCGGTCTTTATCTTGTGCTTCTTCGCCAGCGCATAGGCATTGTCGGTACCGGAAAACATCTGCAATTGCTTTTTCCGGTTGGCGGAGTCCGGCGGAAACGGCGTCGCGTCCTGATCGTCGAGGAAGGGCTGCAGGCACCACCAGGTGCCCTTCTGCGCCATCGTCGCGGCGGTGGCATCGTCCAGCAAATTGCCGTGCTCGATACATTTGACGCCGGCTTCGATGGCCTGCCGGACGGCGCGCGGCGTGTACGCGTGAACGGTGACGTAGGTGCCCCAGTTTTCGGCCGCCTCGACGGCAGCGCGGATCTCCGGAACAGTGAACTGGGTGACGTCGAGCGGATCGAAGACAGAGGACACCCCACCGCCGGCCATCAGCTTGATTTGCGATGCGCCAAGCGCCAGCAGTTCGCGCGTTTTTACACGCACCGTGGCCGCGTCGTCCGCGATGGCCGCACCGCCAACTCTTTCGCTGTACGTGAAATCTCCCGGCCGTGAGGGAAGATCATTTGGCAGCCTGAAGTCGCCGTGTCCGCCGGTCTGCGAAATGAACGCACCGGAAGACCAGATACGCGGCCCCGGCGTCAGACCGGAATCGATGCCCCGCTTCAGGCCGAAGCTCGGCCCGCCCATGTCCCGGATCGATGTAAAGCCGCGCAACAGCGAGTCCCTGGCCTCCTTCACCGCGGCAACCGTCACGAACGTGATATCGGTCGTCAGCACGGCCGACTGCGGCACGGTCGCGAACATGATGTGGGTGTGGGCGTCAATCAGCCCCGGCGTCAGCGTCCGTGCGCCGCCCTGTATCCGCGTGAGCGCAACGCCTTGCGGCGCCGGGATAGCCGCTGTCGAAATCGACTTGATGACGTTGCCCACGACCAGAACATTCGAAGGCGCGGAAAGCCTGTCGGACTTGCCGTCGAATATCAGGACATTTTCGAACAGCACGCCATTCGGCTGGCTGGTTTGCGCATGCGCTCCATTGGCATGGCCAGAGAGCGCAATTCCGGCCGCACCTGCGCCGATCAGGAAGCCACGTCGTGACATGGTCATGCGCGTCGTGAAATCCCGAAGCCTGGAATCGCAGCACCCGCAAATCGCGTCATCGGCAAGATGCCGATACTTGTTTCCGACCTTGAAGTTCATCGCTCACCCGCCAAGTGGACTGCTCGAAGTCTTCAACGGGTAACGGTACTACGATCCCGATCTCTCGCAAGTATGCGGACCGACCTTTCGAAAAGCGGACATATGGTTCAGGAAGCTGGCCCCCTCATGCGTCGGCAGAAAGTCTGGTACGCTCTGTTATTTGCAGCGCTTGTGCGGCACGCGCGATCGCCTGGCGAAAGTCTGCAAAATGCCTTGAACTGAAATCTCCACCCAATCATGAGCTTAAGGAGACCGCTTGCAGCATCGCTGCAGCCTGTGGCGACTATTCCCACGCGACCTCGAAGAACCATATCCAGCAGCCGCACTCCGGGTTTCTATGTAGTTTGCAGGAACAGTCGTCAGGTGGACTACAACTTGACCTCGCATGTTCGAATTCCGTACGGCATAGTCCGGCTCCCGATGGCGGGGAAGAAGGCGGAATGACAGATGGACCGAAGCCCTGTGCTCGTAGACCTGGCCCTCCAGGGTGGAGGCTCGCACGGCGCATTCACATGGGGCGTGCTCGACCGGATTCTCGAAGAACCGTGGTTTGAGATTGCGGGCATATCGGGGACGTCGGCCGGCGCGATGAACGCGGCCGTGCTGGCGGACGGCTGGACCGCGGGCGGCGCTGACGGAGCACGCGAAGCTCTGGACAAATACTGGCGAAGCGTCTCGCGCGCCGCCGCGTTCAGTCCGCTGCAACGCTCGCCGCTCGACCGCCTCATGGGACGATGGTCGCTCGACACCAATCCCGCCTATCTGTTCACCGATTTGATGTCGCGGGTATTGTCGCCCTACGATCTCAACCCGACCGGCTTCAATCCGCTGCACAAGATACTGACGGAGAGCATCGACTTTGACCGTCTGGCGGGTTCACCGATCAAGCTGTTCGTGACGGCCACGCGGGTGCGAACCGGCCGTGGCCGGATTTTTCGCAACGCGGAGATCAATGCCGATGTCCTGCTCGCGTCGGCCTGCCTGCCGACCATGTTCCGCGCGATCGAAATCGACGGAGAGCCCTATTGGGATGGCGGCTATGCCGGCAACCCGACGATCACGCCGCTCGTTCGCGAAACGGACGCGCGCGACACCGTGCTCGTACAGATCAATCCGGTCGAGCGGCTCGAGGTACCTCGCACGGCGGCGGAAATTCTCGACCGCCTCAACGAGATTTCCTTCAATTCACCGCTCACCAAGGAACTGCGCATGATCGCCCTGCTGCGTCAGGTTGCCGACCCCGGCAGCGGAGAAGGCGCACGCTGGGCGCAAATGAAGGCGCACTGGATCAAGAGCGACGAGTTGGCAACCTACGGTGCATCGTCCAAATTGAACGCCGAGTGGGCGTTCGTATCCAAACTGCGCGATGAAGGACGACGAGCCGCAAGTGAGTTCATCGATGCGCACGGCGCCGATCTCGGCGTACGGTCGACGGCCAATCTCGATCTTCTGCTGACCGAGAGCTGACGTCATGGGTCTCCTTGGCATTTTGGTCGGGCTTGGACTGCTGGTCTGGCTTGCCTTCCGCGGCTGGAGCGTCCTGCTGCTGGCGCCGGCCGCCGCCCTGATTGCCGCGGCCTTCGGCGCCCAGCCGCTGCTGGCGAACTGGACGCAGACGTTCATGGGCAGCGCGGCGGGATTTCTCGCCCAGTTCTTTCCGATTTTCCTGCTCGGCGCCATCTTCGGGAAATTGATGGACGACAGCGGCGCGGTCGCGTCGGTCGCCAACTTCATCACCAGCCGCCTCGGCGAAAGCCGGGTCATTCTTGCCGTTGTGCTTGCGGGTGCGTTGGTCACCTATGGCGGCGTTAGCTTGTTCGTCGCCTTCTTCGTGATCGTTCCGATGGCCCAGTCGCTGTTCCGCAAGGCCGGGATTCCGCGCCGACTGGTGCCAGGCGCAGTCATTCTCGGCACCTCTACCTTCACCATGTCGGCCTTACCCGGCACGCCGTCGATCCAGAACGCCATTCCGATGCCCTTCTTCGGCACCACGCCGTTCGCCGCTCCCGGCCTCGGCATCATCGCTTCGCTGATCATGCTCGGCGTTGGCCTGTGGTGGCTGCTTCGCGCCGAGAAAGCGGCGCGGCGCGCCGGCGAAGGCTATGGCGAAGCGCCTGCGGCAACCACCGGAAATGCGGCCGACGACGAGTTGCTGCGCGAGCGGGCCACGACGGCGCGGGAATTCGATACGGCCGAGATCAGCCGCGGGCATCACAGCCAGGCTGCGGTCCCGGCGTTCAACGCCATTCTTCCGCTGGTCGTCGTCATGGTGATCAATCTCGTGATGTCATTCCTCGTCCTGCCGCGGCTCGACTTCTCGTTTCTGGCTGAAGCACGCTGGGGCGGCACGTCGCTGACCGCCGTTGCCGGTGTCTGGTCGGTGATCGTGGCGCTGGGCGGAGCGATCGTTGCGGTCATCCTCTGCAACTGGACACGACTGCCGGCGCTGCGGCAAACCATGGACGCTGGCGCCAACGCATCGGTGCTGCCCGCGCTGAGTGTCGCGAGCCTGGTCGGATTCGGCGCCGTCGTTGCCTCGCTTCCCGCCTTCGGCATGGTGAGGGACTGGGTACTCGGCATCGAGGGCGGACCGCTGGTGTCGCTTGCCGTCGCGACCAACCTGCTGGCTGCGCTGACGGGGTCGGCCTCCGGCGGACTGACGATCGCGCTCGATGCGCTGGGTCAGACCTACATGGAGATCGCCGCACGGGTGGGAATTGATCCCGCTCTCATGCATCGCGTCTCCGTCATCGGCTCCGGCACGCTGGACATCCTGCCCCACAATGGCGCGGTCGTAAGCCTGCTTGCGATCTGCGGCATGACCCATCGCGAAAGCTATCTGGATATCGTGATGGTCGGAATTGTGAGTTCGATCATCGCGCTCGTCGCCGTGATCGCACTTGGCACCGCAGTGGGATCGTTCTGAACGGGCAGTTCAAAGCGGAATTGAGTTCCACGACCGGAACCGGCACGGAAATTCCACAAAGAAGTGCAAGCGGTTACAGACCAAATTGAGAAACGTTTAAATCTTGTGCGTCACAGTCGTGACATGAAGCTTCTCATCGCCATGGCCACCGGCTGGATCGCATTTGCTGCCTTCGACCAGCTCGCCTATGGCGGCCGGCTGGTTCCAGCCCTCCCCGGGATCGCCCGGTCGATTGCGGCTGGCTTTGGATTCTCGTTTTAGTATCGAGATTGATGCGGCCGATGGAACGGCGCATCGTGAGACAGTTCAGCATCTGCCCGAGTAAATTCACAACTTTTTGCAGAAGCCAGTGCACGACTACACGCCAAAGGAGAAAGCGAAGATCACCGCGGGCGCCATTGTAGCGCTGGTCATCGTGGGATGGCTTGCGATCGTGGCGCTGGCGATCCTGTCAACCGGCTAGAGTCGACTGGCATCGTCGGTGGAACTTTGTTCTACTCCGGAGAACTACGTAGCTGCGAGCACAAGTTTCATGGTGGACAACAGCTTGCGCGTCGATGGCGACCGGGTCCTTGCCGATCTGCGCGCGCTGCGCGCCATCGGCGCCTACAAGACCGGCGTCCACAAGCCGACTTTCTCGGAGCCGCATATGCGCTCGCTGGCGTGGCTGGCCGACCGACTTCCCGAAGCGGGCCTCGCGGCCGAGATCGACGGCATCGGCAACGTCCTCGGCGTCAGCAGCAAGGCCGGACCGAAATTGCTGGCGGGCTCGCATCTCGAGAGCCAGAATTACGCTGGCTGGCTCGACGGTCCGCTCGGCGTGATCTATGCGCTCGAAGCCGCCCGCGTCATCAATCCCGATCCAAGCTTGAGCGGCGCAGTCGAGGTCGTGTCATGGTGCGACGAGGAAGGCCATTTTGGCCATTTCCTCGGCAGCCGCTCCTATATCGGCGCCGTCACCGAGGCCGACATCGACGCAGCGCACGATCGCTCCAGCGGCAAGCCCATGCGCGAGGCGCTGCGCGATAGCGGTCTTGCCGGCCGTTCCCGCGCAACCTGCGAGCGCGGCCGGCATATCGGCTATCTCGAGGCCCATATCGAACAGGGCGAGACGCTGGAAAGCGGCCGCCTTGCGATCGGCATCGTCACCTCCATCGTCGGCATCTGGCAGTACCGGATCACGTTCACCGGCGAGCAGAACCACGCCGGCACCACGCGGATGGCGGTCCGCAAGGATGCCGGCCTCGCGCTCGCCAGGTTCTGCGTCGACATCGACGACCGCTTCCCGGCGCTATCAGGGCCGCGCACGGTCTGGACCACCGGCCGCGTCACCCTTGATCCCGGCGCGCCGAGCATCATCCCCGGCGCCGCGGAGATGCTGTTTCAGATTCGCGATGACGACCCCGCCGTGATCGCGCGGCTGGAAGCAATGCTTCATCAGATGGCCGCCGACGTCGGCGCGCAGGGCCGCTGCAGCGTCGCCGTAGAACGTATCCGCGCCGGCGCGCCCGCCATGATGGACGCCGCGTTCCAGCAGGCCATCGAGGCGGCCAGCGCAGCCTTCGCCGACGGCCGATCGCTGCGCATGCCGAGCGGCGCCGGTCACGACGCCCAGATCCTCGCCACGATCATGCCGGCCGGCATGCTGTTCGTCCCTTCGATCAGCGGCATCAGCCACCACTGGACCGAGAACACCGATGACGCCGACATCGTCACCGGCGCGCAGGTTTTCGTCGATGCCTGCCGCCGCCTGCTGACGCAATAGGCGACAACGACCCCCGCGGCGGCGCCTTGCGGTGACGGCAATCTGGCGACAACGGGTCGCGTTGGAATTTCTTGCAAACAGCTTGGCTTGCGGCCATTTTCGCCATTCGAGGCAAAGTTCCCGAAATGCTGCTGCTCCAGGCCCTTCCTACATCGCTCGGCGTCGCCGCCATCGCTCCGGCCCTGCTGGTGCTCTGGCTGGTCGTTGCCGCCGACGAGCGTCCCGGTCCGCCGGCGCGCGTCTGGCTGGCTTTCGTGCTCGGCGCCGCCAGCATTTCGCTGCTTGGCCTCGCGCGCGCGCCGTTCGCGGCCATTCTCGCCGTACCGGGAAATCCCTGGATGACGCAGGCGCTGCGTTCGGTGTTCGGCGTTGCTGCTCCCGAAGAGATCGTCAAGGTGCTGGTCATCATCCTGGTATCGGTGCGCCGGCGCACCTTCGCCGATCCGATGGATACCGTCGTCTATGGCGCAGCCGCCGGCCTCGGTTTCGCCGCCTACGAAAACCTCGCCTATCTCGTCCAGCACTCCGACATGTGGCGGTCACTGGCGGCGCTGCGCAGCGTGCTGACCGTACCGTTCCACGGTGCGCTCGGCATCATCGCCGGCGCCTACATCGCCATCGCCCGCGCCGGAACGGCGCTGGGCGCCCACCGCCACCACCGCGACTGGGCGCGGATCTCCAGTTGGGCACTGGCGCTGTTCGCGCCGATCGCACTGCATGCCGCATTCGATTTTCCGCTGCTGACCCTGCAGAAGCATCCGGAGCTCGATTCCACCGCCAGGACGCTGCTGGGGGCGGCGAGCCTGCTGATCGGATTCAGTTCGATCGGATTTGCGGTGCGGCTGGTACGGCGCGTCGGCCGCCATCATGCGCCTCGCACCCCGCTCGGGCGCGAACGGCTGAGCCAGTTGCGGCGGATGTGGGCGCTGCTGGTCGTCGGCGGCGGCGCGGGCTTCGCCGGCGCGGCATTTCTGTTCACCTCGTTCCATCACTGGTTCATCAACCCGGACCGCAACGTCTCGCTGCTGCTGATACCGCTCGGGCTGACGTCGATCCTGATCGGGCTCGCGCTGCTGCTGGCCACCACCGCGGTCTATGTTTTTGGCCGCAACAGAATCCGCACCAGTTCTGAGGGCTTCTCATCTGCCCACAAGCCGGGCTGAGCCCCTGCCCCGCCGTCATTGATCTCGCTCAAGCGGACCAGCGAACAATTTTTACCCGCAAGCCGCGCACGAACTATAGTGACGGCTCATACTGTGCGCAGGCCTCGGAGATTGCAGTGCCCCTTCCCCTCGACGACATCGCCAAATTGCAGTCTGAAATGAACGCCGCGGTGAAGGCGCACTGGAAAGCCTTCCTGTTCGAGGGCATCGTGCTCGCCATCCTCGGTCTCGCCGCGATGATCGTGCCGCCGCTGGCAAGCCTCGCGATCACCATCTTCCTCGGCTGGATGTTTCTCATCAGCGGCATTGCCGGGCTGGTCGTGACGTTCTGGGCACGGCAGATGCCGGGATTCTGGTGGTCGCTGCTCTCGGCAGCGCTCGCGGTGCTCGCCGGCGGCCTCCTGCTTGCCCGCCCCGCGCAGGGCATCCTGACGCTCACCATCGTGGTCGGCGCCTATTTCCTGGCCGAGGGCGTCGCCACCATCATGTACGCGCTGGAGCACCGCCGCGAATTGTCCGGACGCTGGTCCTGGCTCTTGATGTCGGGATTGATGGACCTCGTGATCGCTTTCATCATCGTCGCCGGCCTGCCCGGCTCGGCCGAATGGGCGATCGGGCTCCTGGTCGGCATCAATCTCGTGCTCGGCGGCGCCTCGCTGGTCGGCATGGCGCTCGCCGCGCGCAACGCCTGACATGGTCGCGCCCTGCCGATTTCGACGTGACAAGGATGCAAGCCTGCGCTATAGAGCCCGCCATGATCATCGTCGCCGCCAGCAACTATTGGTATTTTAGCTTCGACAGCTCGCTGGCGGTGGGAGGATCGCGCTCAATCTGACGAATTGAAGCCAAGCAATCCGAACAGCCGCCAAACCTGGCGGCTTTTTATTTGGCCGGCAGGTTTCCTCAAAACAGGAGCCACTGCCGTGTTGAGCACCACCGACGACCTTCGAATTAGCGAACTGAAAGAGCTGAGTACGCCGCAGGAGGTTATGCGGGAAATCCCGCGCACCCTCACCGCGACCCGCGTCGTGATGGCGTCACGCAACGCCATCCACGCCATCCTGAACGAGAACGACGACCGCCTGCTGGTCGTGGTCGGCCCCTGCTCGGTCCACGATTCCGCAGCCGCCGTGGACTATGCCGAACGGCTCGTCGCGCTCCGCGAACAGCTCGCCGACCGGCTGGAAATCGTGATGCGCGTTTATTTCGAGAAGCCGCGCACGACCGTGGGCTGGAAGGGCTTGATCAACGATCCCGGCCTCGACGGCTCTTTCGACATCAACCGCGGCCTGCGGCTTGCCCGCAACGTGCTGTCGGCCGTGAACAATCTCGGCCTGCCCGCGGCGACCGAATTCCTCGACATGACGACGCCGCAATACATCGCCGACCTGGTGACCTGGGCGGCGATCGGCGCACGCACGACCGAGAGCCAGATCCATCGCGAGCTCGCCTCCGGCCTGTCCTGCCCTGTCGGCTTCAAGAACGGCACCGACGGCAATGTCCGGATCGCGGCCGACGCGGTGAAATCGGCCTCGCATCCGCACCATTTCATGGCGGTGACCAAGGGCGGACGTTCCGCGATCGCGGCGACGACCGGCAACGAGGACTGCCACATCATCCTGCGCGGCGGTCACACGCCGAACTACGATCACGCGAGCGTCGAAGCCGCTTCCGCCGAACTCAGCCGCGCCGGCGTGGCGCCGCGGATCATGATCGACGCCAGCCATGCCAACAGTTCCAAGAAGCCGGAGAACCAGCCGCTGGTGGTTGCCGATATCGCGCAGCAGCTTTCGGACGGCGAGCAGCGCATCATGGGCGTGATGATCGAGAGCAACCTGGTGGCCGGGCGCCAGGACGTGGTGCCGGGCACGCCATTGACCTACGGGCAAAGCATCACCGACGGCTGTATTGACTGGGAGACAACGGTATCCGCGTTGAACGTACTCGCCGAGGCGGTCGAGGCACGAAGAAAGACGCGTACGCAGCAATTGCGGGAGCGGTCGGCCTGACCGCTGGCCGAATGATGAAGCAGGGCGCGCAATTTGCGTGCCCTGCTTGCGCTTGTTCGTTACTTGAAAAAGCGACCGCCTGTGGCGTGCTTCACACACGGAAACTAAGCTTCAGATTAGGCTCTCCGCGAAAGTTATGTCTCATTTCGAAAGAGCCTTTCATGAACTCAATTACGATACCGCGGTCATTATTCGTCGCGCCATCTGCATGTCGTACGGCTTTCTCAAGCGGGATGCGCGCCGGCTTGATCGCCATCCTCCTCGCCCCGAATTGGGCATATGCCGGCGCGGACCAGCCTCACGTTCAATTTTGCTGGGCGATGGGAAAATACGATCACACCATCTATTTCGCCGACGTCGAGAATCGCGAGGACCGGCAGGCCAGCTTTGACATGCTGCTCGATATTTCAGGAATCGATCACTACGCAGTGAAATGCAGCATTTCAGATCCGAAGACACATCGGCTGGCACGCGTGGAGATGGTGAGAAACTGGCTGGAGTCCGAGTTTGAAATCGTCAACACCACGTTCCTGTCGGATCTCGATTACTAAAGCACTATCGGTTCTGATTAGAATCAGAACCGAAGCTCTGGATTCCTGTCTTGACGCGTTTTCTGCACGCGAACCGGTATCCACTTCGTCCGAAAACGCCATAGGTCGGTTGCACACCCTATCTTCCGACCGTCACACCCGCCGTCGAGCGCATGGCGTCCCTGACGCTGGTGGCGTTCTTGTCGTCGAGCACCTGCCTCGTCAGGACGGTGGTTTGCCCGGGGATGTTGAGGATCGGCTCGGCGGCCCGCGGCGATGACAGGCGATTGGCCTTGTACGGAACTGCCCGATCGTTATGGGAATTGCGATCGGCTGCCCGAGTACGTTCGGCTGCCGGCGTCCGGGCGGCATTTTGCTTCAAGCCTGATCCGTGGCGCGGCTGCGCGAAGGCTATGGCAAACGCCCCGTCCGCGCAGCAGAAAGCGACGAGGACGATCGTTCGCAACATTCTGGCGGGCATGCGACCTCCCATGTCGATGCGGCCGGCCTAGCAGCCGCGGCAGATGCTCTTGATCTTGCGGTCGAGGGCGGCGTTTTCCTTGCTGAGCGGGTCGTTCGGGTCGACCTGGGTGTCGGTCTTCCCGCTGTTGGGCAGATCGGCAGGACGCGGCTGCCGATGACCGACCGGCGCCTGTATCGTCGAACCGCCCGAGTTTTTCGAAACGGAGGACGACCCCTGCGCCAACGCGTCCGTTCCACCGATCAGCGCCACCAGCGCCATCGAGAGAATTATTTTTCGCATCCTGGTCCTCCCGTTTGCATTGTCCTCACCGCGCCGGAACCTCGATCGCTCCGCAATTGCGGCGTCCCTGGGCGGCGCAATCCTGCGCCTTTCGTACATCGGCCATGGTTCCAAGCAACCAGATCCCGGCCGCCACCAGCACCACGAAGAAGCCGAGCATCACGGCGTTTTCGATCGCGCGATTGCCCTCATCCTCCGACGGTTCCCGTTTTCCCTCGCCTTCGTCCGTCATGGCCGGATCACGGCGCTGGCGGATAGAGGTGAACCTCACCGCAATAATCGACGATACGATATCGCGTTTCCGAGGATAGTTCACGTTCTCCGGAATTCGCATGCGACAAATAATTCGGGCCGATCGGCGCCTTGCCGTGTCCGCCCGGGATATCGAGGACATATTCCGGCTGGCACAGCCCCGAGACACGTCCGCGCAGGCTCCGCATCAGTTCCTGCCCCGCCTCGATCGTCGTGCGCAGATGCGCGGTACCCGGCGCAAGATCGCCATGGTGCAAGTAATAGGGCTTGATCCGGCATTCGACAAAGGCCCGCATCAGCGCCTCCAGCGTCGCCGCATCGTCATTGACGCCGCGCAGCAGCACCGACTGGCTCACCAGCGGAATGCCGGCATCCGTCAGCCGGGCGCAGGCTGCGCGCGCGGTGTCCGTCAGTTCGCGTGGATGATTGGCGTGAACGGCGACCCAGGTCGTCACCCCTTCGCAGCGCAGCGCCGTTATCATGTCACCGTCGATGCGATCGGGCGCGGCCACCGGCACGCGGGTGTGGATGCGCACGATCTTGACGTGATCGATCGCCGCCAGATCGGCCATGATTTCGGCAAGCCGACGCGGCGACAGCATCAGGGGATCGCCGCCGGTCAGGATGACTTCCCAGATTTCTTTGTGCGCGCGAATATACTCCAGCGCACGCGAATAGGCCTCGTCCGACAGCGCCGATCCCTTGCCGGGGCCGACCATCTCGCGGCGAAAACAGAACCGGCAATATACCGCGCAGACATGCACCAGCTTGAACAGCACCCTATCGGGATAGCGATGGACGATTCCCGGTACCGGCGAATATGCATTGTCGCCGATCGGATCGGCATTTTCGCCCGGCGCATTCTCAAGCTCGCGCCGATTCGGAATGAATTGCCGCGCGATCGGGTCGTCAGGATCGTCGCCGTCGATCAGCGCGGCGATGTCAGGCGTCACGGCAATGGCATAGCGCGCGGCGACCCGTTCGAGATCGGCGAGATCGGCCGCCGGCGCAACCCCGCGCGCGACCAGATCGGCCGGGCTCCGCAGCGTGGCCGACAATTTCGGATCGATCCTGTTCATGCCTGTCCTGCCGGCGGTGTCCACACCACCTGGTCCACGCGAAGTGCGCCGCTCGCCAGCATCACCAGCCGATCGAAGCCGAGCGCGACCCCACTCGACGGCGGCATTGCGGCGACCGCTTCAAGAAACTCCTCGTCGAGCGGATAACGCTCGCCATAGCGCCGCTCCTTCTCATCCATCGCTGCGGTAAAACGACGGCGCTGCTCGGCAGCATCGGTCAGTTCGCCAAAACCGTTGGCGAGTTCGACTCCGCAGGCGTAGACCTCAAAGCGCTCGGCGACGCGCGGATCGGACGGCTTCGCCCGCGCCAGCGCGGCTTCCGGTGCCGGATATTCGAACAACACCGTCAACCGCCCCTGTCCGAGTTTCGGTTCGACATATTCAACCAGCACCTTGCTGAAGATGTCCGACCATGTGTCGTCGTCCGTCACGCGTACCCGCGCGCCCGCTGCGGCCGCAAGCGCCGCGCGATCACCTTCGCCGTCCACGATCGTCGCCAGCAGGTCGATGCCGGCAAAACGTTCGAACGCCGTCGCCACCGTCAGCAGTTCCGGCTCGGCAAAAGGATCGGCCGTCCGGCCGCGAAACGAGAAGCGCCCGATGCCGGTCGCCTGCGCCGCATGCGCGATGACGACGATGGTATCGGCCATGATCGAATCATAGCTTGCCCCGGCGCGATACCATTCCAGCATGGTGAACTCCGGCAGGTGCAGATCGCCCCGCTCGCGATCGCGGAACACGCGGGCGAACTCGAAAATTTTGGCCTCGCCGGCGGCAAGCAGTTTCTTGGCGGCGAATTCCGGCGACGTCCGCAGGTAACGCGTCGTCCGCGTACCGTTACCGTCGATCAGTTCGGTGCGCGGCGCATGCAGATGCGTCTCGTTGCCCGGTGATACCTGCAGGATGGAGGTCTCCACTTCGGCAAAACCCTGCTCGTCAAACCACGCCCGCACCGCCCTGGTGATTGCGCTTCGCGCCATCAGGAACGGCTTGCGGTCGGCGTGCCTTGCCGCCGACCACCAGGGTGACGGCTGGTCGATCCCAGCCATCAGCAACGGTCCGGAACCGGCTGCCGTAAAGCGCCGTCCACGCAGTCCACGAACGAGCTCGGAAAATCGGCCAATATCATTGATATCATTCGGCTTTCCTTGCACCGATACAGCAAGCCGCAGGAAGCCGCAAGATTGCGCTGGAGAAGCGTCATTTCATGTCGAAAGACACCCGACTTGTCCATGCGAATACCGACGCACCTTCCTGCGCCTGTTGGTCTTTACGAGCTATTTGAAGTCTCACTTTAACGCCTTCGTTATCGGCCAGCGCGACCATCAACCACACTCCCAAAGTCCGTCGTAAGCCGCTGCGAATCGGCCGGTTTACGCCCTTGGCTGCCCCGCTCGAAATGGCGGCAAAACGCTGGCATCGACGGCCAAAATCAGTATGTTGCAGCCCGAAACCGCCCCGTTGGCCCCAGGACAGCCGCGTCCGGACTGGTCCGGGGCCAGAAATCCAGGAAAACAGCTTTGAAAGTCATCGCCAGTTCTATTCGCAAGGGCAACATCATCGAACAAGACGGCAAGCTCTATGTCGTCCTGACCGCCGAAAACATCCATCCCGGCAAGGGAACCCCGGTCAGCCAGATCGAAATGCGCCGGATCGGCGATGGCGTGAAGATCTCGGAACGCTACAAGACCACCGACCAGGTCGAAAAGGCCACCGTCGAGGATCACAATTTCAACTACCTCTACGAGGATGCGGACGGCTTTCACTTCATGAACGCCGAGACCTACGATCAGGTCCAGGTCTCCAAGGAAACCGTCGGGTCGGCAGCGCCCTATCTGCAGGAGAACATGACGGTGAAGCTCTCGCTTCACGACATGAACCCGGTCGCGATCCAGTTGCCGCAACGCACGACGCTCGAGGTTGTGGAAACCGAGCCGGTGACCAAGGGTCAGACCGCGTCTTCCTCCTACAAGCCTGCTATCCTCTCCAACGGTGTTCGCACCGCGGTGCCGCCGCACATCGGCACGGGAACACGGATCGTGGTCATGACCGAAGATGGTTCTTACGTCGAGCGCGCAAAGGATTAATACCGCGCCTTGATTGCGGGGCACGCGCCGGGGGGCGATGCATTTGAATATGAAGGCTGTCAGCTTGCTTGGGCGTTGGCTGGCGGCCTTTTGTTTGCTCGTTAGTGGTGCGTCCGGCGCTGCCGCCGAGCCGTTCAGGACGCCTTCGATCTCCGCCGTCCGCGTCGAATGGCGCGCGGTGCTCGATCAGCTCCGCGGCGAGATCAACAGCCGGCCCGCAGCCTCTTCGCGCCTTGCGCTGTCGGCTCAGCGTCGCGTCCCCGCCTCCGATCCGCGCTCGATGCCGGCGATCGTGCAGCTCAACGCCATCACCGCGCCGATCTTTGCCGGAATCGGACGCAGCCCGGTGCCGGTGCTGTTGCCGTTCGATACATCCGCCTGGCTCGGATCCGCCGCTGATGCCGCGCCGGAGAAATTATCCCCATCCCGCTTCCAGGCCGATTTCCGCACCGACCTGTTTCACGCCGGCCCATCCGGCTATGACGCGGTATTTTCGCTGGCGCCCGGCGATGGCGACGGGCTGCCGCACCGGACCTTCGCCAGGCCGATCGAGGTCCAGATAACGGGCTCGATCCTGATCTACGATCTGGCCGATCCGCTCGGCGGCAAGGGCGAGCCGGTCAAGGCGCTGGCGGCGCAATTCCCCGACATGCGCCGCTTCATCCGCGAGGGCTATGTGCGTTACGCCTTCACCCGCTTCGGCGTGCCCTATGTGGTGTCGATCCAGTGCCTGGACTCGACGCCGCGCGCGCGGCGATTGGCCTGCCGCGAGGCCTATCCGGTCGCGGAACGATTCCTGAAGGCGTTGCGCGTCACCGGCGGGCAGCCGGCGCGACCGCGCTTCGACATTCCCTCCGGGATCGCCGCGCGGCCGACGACGGTTTCGCCCGACTTCAGCTACCGGCCAAGCGGCGACATCATTGCGAACAGCGGCGCCCGCAAGCGCGGCGGCCGCGCCGATCTCATCGCCTATTCGCAGATCCGCTTTCCGCTGGCGAAAGCGCCGGCCCTGGTCAGCTCGCAGCAGTTCGACAAGCGCAAACCCGGCGAACGCAACGCCACCTATCCGTGGCGGGACAATTTTTGCGAAGCCCGCAGCTTCCAGGTCGGGCAATGCGCGGCCGGCTTCGGCCATCAGGGCCAGGACATCCGCCCGGCGCCCTGCCCGCCGAACAGCGACAGCGAGGCTGCCTGTCACCCACGGAAACAGGCGGTCGTCGCGGTGCGTGACGGCGTGGTCATCCGTTCACCGAAGCAGCAGGCGGCAACGCTGCAGATCAACACGAGCACCGAGCACATCCGCTTTCGCTACATGCACATGAACCCGACCAGCATGGACGCGGACGGCATCCTCAACGGACGCCGGGTCGCCGAGGGCGAAAAGATCGGCGTGGTTTCGAACTATCTCGATTTCCCCAATGGCACCTCGTACCACCTGCACTTCGACATACAGCTCTTCACGCGTGACGGCTGGATCTGGGTCAATCCCTACACCACGTTGATTTCGTCCTATGAACGCCTGATCCGCGGCCGCGGCCGCGAGATCGGCACCGATCCGCCGCCCGCCGCCGCCGTAGCGCACGCCTTGCCTGACGATGTTCTTCGCGATGGCCTGCAGCCAGACCGCGAGAACTGATCGCCCGCTAGCCCCTCTGGTCGAAACGGACCCGCGCCGAACGAGACCCTAGGACGAGTATTTCACCGTGCAGCCATACGCACGCGTTGCCGAGTTGGACACCGGCTTGCCAGCCTTCAATTCGGCCAACGCCTCGTCGACAAAATTCCGCGCACCCTTGATGTCGTCCTGGCGGGTCGTCGGCTTGTCGTCGATGCCGCCGGCATAAGCGAGCGTGCCGTCCGGCTTGATGATGTACATATGCGGAGTGACGGTCGCGCCAAAAGCCTTCGCAACCTGCTGCTTGGGATCCAGCAACACCGCAGTCGGCGTCGCCTTGCGCTCGGTCGTCAGGGAATTGGCGCGCGTGCCGTCCGCGAAGCCCTGCTCGCCGGGCGGCGACGAAATCACGGACAGCCAGACGATGCCCTGGTCGGTCCATTTCTTCTGCAATGCCTGCATATTTCCGCTGCCGTAGTGCTTGCGAACATAGGGACATCCATCATTCGTCCACTCCAGCACGACCGTCTTGCCGCGGTAGTCATTGAGATTGACCGTCTTGCCTTCGCTGTTCACGGCCGAGAACGCCGGAGCCGGCGCGCCGACCTTCATCTCCGCGTGTGACGATCCACCTGCCACAAACAGGATCGTGGCGGAGGTGGCGAGCATCGTTGCAAATGTGCGTCTGTTCATTTCGATCTCCAGTTCCAGGGCAGTGCGACTTCAGATTTTCCCAACAGCTTCCAGCACGAGCGATTGGGTCAGGATCTGCGGCAGCAGCACGGGCTCGTTATTGCCACCGCGATATAGCACATAAAGCGGCACGCCGCTGCGGCCGAATTTCGCGAGAAGGCGCGTGATCTCCGGATTCCGGTTGGTCCAGTCGCCCTTCAAATAAGTGATGCGCTTGCCGGCAAAGGCCTCGCGCACCGCGCCTGTCGACAGGGTGGTCCGTTCGTTGACAAGGCAGGTGATGCACCAAGCAGCGGTCATGTTGACGAAAACAGGTTCTCCGGAGGCGAGCAGCGCATTGAGCTTCTGATCAGTAAAAGCCTCGGAACCGGCGCTGGAAGCGATCTCCGCGTTGGTCAGGGTCGGTCGGCTCTGGCCAATAACGATGGCCAGAACGATTGCGCCGATAACCGAGACGGCGGCGACGCCTTGCAAGGCGCGCGCCCCAACGTCGCTCAGCGCTTGCGATGAGTTGTAGGCCCATGCGCCGAAAGCGATCAGCACGAGCGCGGCCAGTGCGGCAAGCAGGCCCGTCGCACCGACCTGGAAACTGAGAACCCAGATCAACCAGGCCACCGTCGCGTAAAGCGGGAACGCGAGGAGTTGCTTGAGTGTTTCCATCCAGCGTCCCGGCCGCGGCAGCAGCCGCTGCAGGCCGGGCACGAAAGCGAGCACCAGAAACGGCAACGCCAGCCCAAGTCCGAGCGCGAGAAAAACCGCCAGTCCGACAACAAACGGCTGCGTCAACGCAAAGCCGATCGACGCGCCCATGAATGGCGCAGTGCACGGTGTCGCCACCACGGTCGCCAGCACGCCAGCGAAAAAGGACCCGGACAAGCCACCCTGCTGCAGGAGGCTGTTGCCGCCGACGCGCGTCAGCGACGTGCCAATGGTAAGAATGCCGGACAGGCTCAATCCCAGCGCGAACAAAATGAACGCCAGGCTCGCGACCATGAGCGGCGACTGCAATTGAAACCCCCAGCCGATCTCTGCCCCGGCCGCGCGCAGCCCATGGAGCACGCCTGCCAGTATCGTGAAGCAGGCAAGGACTCCCAGTGCATACGCGATGCCGTGCAAACGAACGCGACGCGGCGTCTCACTCCTGTGCTCCGTCAGATGCAATATCTTGATCGAAAGAACCGGAAAGACGCAGGGCATGAGGTTGAGGATGACGCCTGCAATCAATGCGGAGATCACGGCGTAGAGGAAATTCATCCCCCCATCGGCCACAGCCAACCCGGCTGATGGCGTCGCCTCGATGACGAAAGCATGCGAGGCGGTTGTTCCGCCGACATCCTCATCCAATACCAGCACGCCATCGATGCGCTGCGGGATGGATTTTGCAATCTGGCTACGTTCGATGGAGATCCGCGTCTCCTGCCCGTCCGTTCGCAGGACCTGTTGGGCGGCATTCTCGATCAGCGTGTTGTCATAGGGAAAGAACCGCACCGCGCGGATGGCGTCGCCTTGCACGCCTTGTGCGCGCAGGAACAATGTAATCGCTTCTGTATCGGTGCTGAATGTCGCTCGCCACGGCGACGGCTGTGGCAGCTTGCTGCGCGCTGCGTCGAAAATGGCATTGGCCGGGGATGAGGCGCTCCGCTCGGACACAGGAAGCACAAGGGAGACCGACACTTCACCGGGAATGCAGATTTTCTCACAGACCAGATAGGCGATATCTGCAGCAAGATTGACGGTCGTACCGGATCTCACGTTGCGCGGGGGCGTGATGCGTGTAAGCAGGATCGTATCGCCTTCGTAACCGAAGCTCGCGACCGGCCCGACCCGGATCAGCGACGGTGTCGGCCATTCAAGCTCCCCGGCCACAAAGCCGCGCGGCAACTTCCATGTCACCTGCGTCGGCTCGCCGGAATCTCCGGGATTTCGCCAGTAGGTGTGCCAATGCTCCTTCATTGACAGCTTGATGCCGACCGTGAAGGGCTCGCCCGGTGCAATGGAAGCGGGCTCGGCAAGCAATCCTGCCTTCACCAGCCCGGCCGCGTCTTGCGCCCGCGCGGATGAGAATGCGAAGGCCGTCACGCCCAAGACCAGGGTCAATGCGAGGTAAAGTCGACGTGACAGCATGAGTTTCAACGCGTGAGCATCCGTATGGCGGCAAATGAGCGTAGCACTTGCCCAATGACGAACCGTGCGGTGCGGCAATCCACCCCTTCACAAGCGCGTGAGAAAGCTTGTTGTTGTCGTAAAGTCCGCGCCCGGTTCTCGTTGCTGCGAGACTGCCGCACCGACGGCCGCCGACTTTCGTCACAGCGCGCAGGCTGTCCGCGGGAACAAGTGCTTACGTTTCGCGAAGCGAACCGTCGAGTCGATGATGGCTTCGGCTGTGAACGATGGAGATCGCCATTTTCGAGGAAAAGCATGCATCGGAGGCTGGTCTTCCAATTTGACCCGGATCAAACGTGGAGGCGCGGTCAGCCAAGGCGACTTCCCGCGCCTTGTGTCGCTGGAGGATCATTGATCGAGATCAATGGTCGAACCTGGAACATCGATGCACTCAGGGGTTCCGAAAGGTGGTCAAGCCAGACTTCATCCCGTCGACATAGGAGCGCTAAATGTACAAGAATTTGCTTGCAGCGGCCGCGGCTTTGTCAATGACAGCAGCAAGTGCTCACGCACAAGTGCCGCTTAGTACGTATGCCGACGCCAATGGATATATCGACGTTCAGAAACTGACGTGCGCACAGCTAGCTGGCACATTCCAGGAAGACGCTGATCTCCTGGTCGCCTGGTATAGCGGTTGGTACAATGGACTTGCGAAAAAGCACCTTGCGAAGCCTGATAGAGCCAAGAGGCTCGAGCACGAGATCATCGTCCACTGCAAGGCCAATCCCGGCATACGCGTCATTGATGCCATCGCCGTCGTCTTCAAGGATGAGCGGATGAGACTTGGCATCAAGATGGCGAAATGAGCCTTCCAACTTGACCGCCTGGGGTCGGCGCTGATGATCGATATCAGAGCCCTCCTGATCACCTCGGTTCTGTTCGCAACCAATGCCCTCGGCCAGGCTCAGGATCTCGACAACGGCAGGACCGAGTTTATGTCAAAATGCGCGGAGTGCCACGGTGCGGATGGCAAGGGTGCGGGCCCGATGACCGGCAAACTGAAACGCAAGCCCGCCGATTTGACGGCTCTCGCCAGGAACAACAAAGGTGTCTTTTCTGCCGCTGCAATAGCGGCGATAGTGGATGGCCGAGGCGCAGTCCAGCATCGCAGGCTCGAAATGCCAGTTTGGGGATGTCGACACGGACCCCCGTCGGGTCGGCAAAACAAAGGCTATCAACCTAAGCCGATTGATTCGTTGCTGGATATGCCTTGCGACCCTGAGGAGGTTACAAAAAAGCGAATTTTGGAGATCGTCGAGTATCTGCGTCGAATTCAGGGGAAATAGCTGCACGAAACGCGGTGCCGGATTCGCAAAGCGGCTCCGAACCCAGGTCAAACTCCGACTTCCCTAATACATTGAACGCCTACGAAGCCGCCGCGCCGACAGCCGGCTTCCGCGCCGGTGGGGTCCAGCGATAGGCGGCGCCGAATCTGTTCCAGACGTTGATCGAGGCGATTGCGGAGGTGAGATAGGCGAGTTCCTTCTCAGAGAATTCACCGCTGGCCTGCGCATAGACCTCGTCGCTGACGCCGCCGGCGAGCAAGGTCAGCGCCTCCGTCCACGCCAGCGCTGCACGCTCGCGCGCGGAAAACTGCGGCGCCTCGCGCCAGACCACTACAAGATTGATCTTGTCGGCGGGCACCCCGAGCTTCTCGCTTTCCATGATGTGAAACTGGACGCAGAAGGCGCAGCCGTTGATCTGCGAGGCGCGCAGCTTGATCAGTTCGAGCAACTGCTTGTCCATCCCCGCCTTGGCCGCGACCTGGCCGAGCGCGAGCACGGCGCCGTAGGCGTCCGGCGTCAGCGACATGAAATCCTTGTACTCGCTGCGGGCGTGCGTCATTTTTCTCCGGCCTTCTGCTGTCGGTGCTGCCATCATTATAGGAACCCCTCGTCCCCCGTCCATGGCCGGATGCAGCAAGTGAAATCCCGGCAAGATTACCTGAAAAATTCCGGTTCCCGCGGCGTCTTGGCTTTTGGCGTTGGCCCGCCGCGCCGCTAGAATAGCGGGCATGAAACAGCTTGATTCCAACCTCGCCCCGACCCGCCGAGCCCTGCTGCAGGCCAGCATCGGCGCAGGCGCCCTGCTCGCCGCACCGCTGGCCGCGTTCGCCGCGCCGCCCGGCTTCGACCAGTGGCGCGATAATTTTCGTGCGCGCGCGCTCGCGAAAGGCATTTCGGACGCGACCTGGACGCGGGTGATGGGCCGCATCGAGCCGGACATGAGCGTGTTCCGGCAGATGCAGAAGCAGCCGGAATTCCACGAGCAGATCTGGCAATACATCAACCGCCGCGCCTCGGACTGGCGCATCATCAACGGCCGCGAGGCGCTGAAGAAGAACGAGGCGCTGTTCGCGCGGATCGAGCAGGATTTCGGCGTCGAGCGCGGCACGCTGCTGGCGCTGTGGGGCGTTGAATCCGCCTATGGCGATCCACTGGTGCAGCAGAACCACATGCGCCCGATCTTTCCGGCGCTCGCAGCACTTGCCTGGAACGAGCCGCGCCGCCGCGCCTATTGGGAAACCGAGCTGATCAACGCGCTCAAGATCGTCGACCGCGGCTGGGGCACGCCGGAGGAAATGCGCGGCTCCTGGGCCGGCGCGATGGGGCATACCCAATGGATGCCCGAAGTCTGGCTCAATGTCGGCATGGACTACGACAAGGACGGCCGCGTCTCGCCGTTCGGCAAGCCCGACGATGCGCTCGGCTCCAGCGCGCGCTATTTGCTCAACCGCGGCAAGTATCATCGCGGCGAACATTGGGGCTATGAAGTCCGCAGCTCGGGCGGCGGCGCAAGCGGCAACCGGACCTATGCAGCATGGGCCAGCGCCGGCGTCACCCGCGCCGACGGCAAGCCGTTTCCGCAGCCGAATGCCTCGGCGCAGATGTGGGTGCCGGTTGCCGGAGGTCCCTCGTTCCTGCTGGGTCCGAATTTCTATTCGGTGAAGAGCTACAACCCGTCGATGAACTACGCCCTGGCGATCTGCCACCTCGGCGACCGCATCCTCGGCGCGCCCCCGTTCATTCAACCCTTCCCCGGCTCCGAACGCGTCGCTGACGCTGGCCGAAGTGCAGGAAGTGCAAACGCGACTGACCAAAGCCGGCTTCGACACCGGCGGCACCGACGGTCGTGTCGGCAACGACACCATGAAGGCCGTGAAGGACTACCAGACCAAGATGGGGCTATTGCCCGCCGATGGTTACGGCGGACTGAAGGTGCTGGCGCGGTTGAGGCAGGGCGGGTAGTTCTCGCCGTCATTGCGAGGAGCGCAGCGACGACTTGTCCGCCATAGCTCGACGAGCGAAGGCGGAAGCAATCCACCTTCGCGCTTGCCGATCGATGGATTGCTTCGCTTCGCTCGCAATGACAGGGCTACGCCGGCCGCGCCACGCCGCCCGCACTCATGCCGCCATCGATGACGAGCTCCGTCCCCGTCACATAGCGCGACGCGTCCGACGCCAGATACAGCACGCCTTGCGCGATCTCTTCCGCCTCGCCGGCGCGGCCGAGCGGCGTTGCCATCTTCGCGCGCTCTTCGGGATCGATCGGCGCGTTCTGTCCGCTGCCGGCGGCTTCGGTCGGAATCTTGCCCCAGATCGGCGTGTCGATGATGCCGGGATGCACCGAGTTGACGCGGATGCCGTCGCCGACCGTGGCGCACTCCATCGCGATCGCCTTGGCGAACAGCCGCACGCCGCCCTTGGTCGCGCAATAGCCGGAAAGTCCGGCCGAGCCCCGCAGGCCCGCCAGCGACGACATCATGATGACCGAGCCGCCGCCGGTCTTGCGCATCGCCGGCAGGCCATGCTTTACCGACAGGAACACGCCGTCGAGATTAATCGCGGTCTGCCGCCGCCAGTCCGCCAGCGTCATCTGGGTGATCGACGGCACTACGATGCCGATGCCGGCATTCGAGACCAGCACGTCAAGCCGGCCGTAGCGCTTCATGACCTCGGCCACGACCTCGATCCAGCGTTCCTCGCTGGTGACGTCCTGATGCCAGAAGCTCGCTTCACCGCCGGCCTTCCTGATCCGCGCCACGACCTCGGGACCTTTGAGATCGTCCACGTCGGTCACGGCGACGGACGCGCCTTCGCGCGCCAGCAACTCGCAAACCGCCTCGCCAATGCCGGATGCGCCGCCGGTCACCAATGCGACCTTGCCCTGAACCTGCCCTGTCATTTCCACTCCCGTTTTTCTGTTTGTTGCTTGAGATGCCCTGGACTACCGGATCACGGATGGTCCCGGATCCGGCACCGCCACGTCGATCACCCGCAACTGTACGCGCTCCGAACCCTGGAAGCGATCGACGCTGAGCGATCCCGCGACATGCAGGGGCTGTCCGCGATTCTGCGTCAGCGCGTGGCCAAGCTTCTGTCCGACCGACCGGAACGCGATGCCGTTGACGATGACGCCGTCACCGGACTTGAAACGAAGGCGCAGATGCGCCTGGCCGACCTCGTCGGCATAGACGAGTTGATGCGCCGGCAGCGCAATTACCGGTTCGGGATTCCCTGCCCCGAACGGCCCGGCGCGGTTCAATGTCTTGGCGAATTCAACCGTCACGCTGCGGGCGCTGACTGCGCCGTCGATCAGCAATTCGTTCTCGTGTCGGGAATTGGCGACGTCCTCGGCGAGCGCGCTTTCCATATAGGCGCGAAACTCCGCGAGCTTCTCCTTGCGCAGCGTCACGCCCGCGGCCATGGCGTGGCCGCCGCCCTTCATCAGCAGGCGGTCCTTCACCGCCTGCCGCACCGCCTTGCCGAGGTCGACGCCCGAGATCGAGCGACCCGATCCGGTGCCGATGCCGCCCGGCTCCAGCGCGATGGCAAAGGCCGGACGCGCGAACTTCTCCTTCAGCCGCGAGGCGACGAGGCCGACGACACCGGGATGCCAGCCTTCGGACGCCGTGACGATGACGGAGCCCTTGTCTTCCAGTCCGAGCGAGGCCAGCGCCTCGGCTTCGGCCTGCGCTTCCGCCGCCTGTTCGATAATGCGGCGCTCGCTGTTGAGACGGTCGAGTTCGGCGGCGATCCGCGCGGCTTCCGAGATATCGCCTTCCAGCAGCAGCCGCACCCCGAGATCGGCGCGTCCGATCCGCCCGCCGGCATTGATCCGCGGCCCCAGCATGAAGCCGAGATGCCAGGCTTCGGGCGGCCCGTTCAGCCGTGACACGTCCATCAGCGCGGTGTGGCCGACATGATCGCGGCGGCGCATCGCGATCAGGCCCTTGGCGACGAAGGCGCGGTTGAGCCCGGTGAGCGGCGCGACGTCGGCCACGGTGCCGAGCGCGACATGGTGCAGCATGCCTAACAGATCCGGCTCCGGCCGTTCGGCATTCCAGAAGCCGCGGCCGCGCAGTTCGCGATTCACAGCAACCAGCGTGACCAGCACGAGGCCAACTGCCGCGAGATGGCCGAGGCCTGAAAGGTCGTCGGGCCGGTTCGGGTTCACCAGTGCGTCGACTTCGGGCAAGTCCTCGGCCGTCTGGTGATGATCGATGACGACGACGGACATGCCGAGCCGCCGCGCCTCCGCCAGCGGCTCGAAGCTGGTGGTGCCGCAATCGACGGTGACGAGCAGCGTCGCATCCTTGGCCGCAAGCGCCCGCACCGCCTCGACGTTCGGCCCATAGCCTTCGAAGATGCGGTCGGGGATGTGGATCAGCGGATCGAGTCCGCAATGGCGCAGGTGCCAGGCCAGCAGCGCCGCCGATGTTGCGCCATCGACGTCGTAGTCACCGAAGATCGCAACCTTCTCGGCGCGCATGGCAGCATCCGCAATGCGCCCGGCCGCGGCTTCCATCTGCGTTACGGTGTAGGGATCTGGCATCAGCTTGCGGATGGTCGGATCGAGGAAGTCTTCGACCTCATCGATCCCGACGTCGCGCCCGGCCAGCACGCGTGCCAGCATCTCCGGCAACTGGTAGCGCTGCGTGATCGCCAGCGCCCGCGCAGCGCCCCGTGCATCCAGCCGATCGCGCCACAATTTGCCGGTCGCAGACCGTGACACGCCGAGAAACGCCGGCGGCAGCTCAACGGGCAGTGCGGATGCGGGAAGCGTCATGGTGGCTTCGAGAGATAGGGACAAAGCCGGCGTTCGGCAAACGCAAAGCGGGCCCTGAAGCAGCCCGAAACCTGCGAATCACGGGGACAAACCGTTCGCCACGACCGGTCGCGGCCGGCCCGCGTCGGCCGCCGAAAAAAGCGACTTGCACAAACAAGATGCAGTCACACCCCGTAAAACTACCCGCAGGGAGGCGGAACTTAAACCAAGCGTTAGACAAGATAAGCGACAAAACGATCAAACACGCTCCCGTTGAGTCTCACCGGAGATCTGACGAAGGGCACGGAATACCAGGAAGTCTCGCAATGTCCGTCGCGCTTGCTCGACCTGCACCGATCGCAAAACAGCCCGCAGCAAGTACCGAGGAAGAATCCGACATTGCGGCGCTGATCGCGAAGCTGACCGCCGAGGTCAACCAGGTCGCCTGCGAGAAGACCAAGTCGATCCAGAAAATCACCAACCAGATGAAGATGCTGGCGCTGAACGCGCTGATCGAGAGCTCGCGCGCCGGCGCGCAGGGCGCAGGGTTTGCCGTGGTGGCGCAGGAAGTGCGAAACGTCGGCCAGCAGGTCGAGACCATTGCCCGCGAGCTCGAAAGCCAGCTCACCAACCGCACCGGCAATCTGATGACGTCGATTGCGCAGATGGCCGACCGGTCGCGCGGCGAGCGCATGGTGGATCTGTCGCTCAACGCCATCGAATTGATCGACCGCAACCTCTATGAGCGAACCTGCGACGTGCGCTGGTGGGCAACCGATTCTGCCGTCGCCGATTGCGCCGCGGCGCCGGATACAGCCGCCGTCGCCCATGTCTCGGAACGGCTGGCGGTGATTCTCGGCGCCTACACCGTCTACCTCGATCTCTGGCTCTGCGATCTCGACGGCAACGTGCTGGCGAACGGCCGCAGCGACCGCTTCAACGTCGTCGGCCAGAACGTAGCGTCAGCCAAATGGTTTCGCGCGGCGCACGACCTGCGCTCCGGCGATGACTACGCCGTCGGCGACGTCGAATGCCAGCCCCTGCTCGGCAACGCCCAGGTGGTTACCTATTGCGCCAGCGTTCGCGAAGGCGGCAAGGCGAACGGCAAGCCAACCGGCGTGCTGGCGATCCATTTCGATTGGGAGCCGCAGGCCCGCGCCATCGTGCAGGGCGTGCGCGTCGGCGCCGCCGACAAGGCCCGCGTGCTGCTGGTCGATTCCAATTTTCGGGTGATCGCGGCCTCCGACGGCCAGGGCCTGCTCAGCGAGCGCCTGTCGCTCTCGCTGGGGGGACGGCGCTCCGGCTTCTATCAGGAGCGCACCGGCGGGCTCGTCGCGTTCCACGCCACGCCCGGCTACGAGACCTACAAGGGCCTCGGCTGGTACGGCGTGATCATGGCCGGCGCGGCGTAGGCTGCCAATTCTCAGCAACCCAACCGATCGGCGACCTCGCCAAAATCCTTGGCCACGATGTCCCAGTCGCCGGTGGCTTCGAGGTCGTATTTCTGGTGCGGGCCGTATTCGGTCGGCCGAAGCACGAAGGCCGTCTTCAGGCCGTTCTGCTGCGCAGCCTTCAGATCACCATTGTGGGCGGCGACCATCATCACCTGCTCCGGCGGCAGGCAGAGTAGTTTGGCGGAGCCAAGATAGGTTTCCGGATCGGGCTTGTAGTGCTCGAACAACTCCGCCGACATGATCAGGTCCCACGGCAGCCCTGCGAACTTCGCCATGTTGGTGAGCAGCGCGACGTTGCCGTTGGAGAGCGGCGAGATGATGTACTTCTTCTTCAGCCGCGTCAGTCCGGCGACGCTGTCCGGCCACGGGTGCAGGCGGTGCCAGCCCAGGGTCAAATAATGCAGGTCGGCCTCGCTCAATCCCTTGATCGACATCTGCGCGACCAGCTTTTCCAGTGACGCCCGGTGCAGCGTGTCCAGGATCTGATAGCCGCGCTCGGGATGCTTGCGCACCTCGTCCATCGAGGCCATGTAGACCGCGCGCCAGCCGTCGACCAAAGCGGTCCAGTCGGCCTTGATGCCCGAGGTCTTCGACCATGCGGTGAAATCGTCGATCAGGCTCGTGCGCCAGTCGACCACAGTGCCGAACACGTCGAACACCAGCGCCCTCACCGCGGACACGTCGGACATGGTAGCCCTCCCCAGTTTTTGTTTTTCTGCCGTCGTCGTTCCGGGATGGTGCGCAGCACCAGACCCGGAACCTCGAGATTCCGGATTCGATGCTGCGCATCGCTCCGGAATGACGGGCTGCTAATCCAAATGGAACTTCTCGAGCTGCCGGTGCTCGGCCTTGATGTAGCGCACCGTGCCGGTGACCGAGCGCATCACGACCGTTTCGGTCTCGATCACGTCCTTGCGGAACTTGACGCCGGACAGCAGCGATCCCGTGGTGACACCGGTCGCGGCGAACAGGCAGTCGCCCTTCACCATGTCCTCGATGCCGTAGATCATCTTCGGATCGGTCACGCCCATCTTGTGGGCGCGCTCGCGCTTCTCCTCGCTGTCGAGGATCAGCCGGCACTGCATCTGGCCGCCGATGCAGCGCAGCGCCGCTGCAGCCAGCACGCCTTCGGGCGCGCCGCCGGTGCCGATATACATGTCGACGCCGGTGTTGTCGGGGTCGGCGCAATGGATCACGCCGGCGACGTCGCCGTCGGTGATCAGGCGCACCGCAGCGCCAGTCGAGCGAATGCCGGAGATGATGTCGCCATGGCGCGGGCGATCCAGCACCAGCACCGTGATCGACGCAGCCTCGACACCCTTGGCTTTCGCGAGCCGACGGACATTGTCGGCCGGCGAAGCGTCGAGATCGACCACGCCCTTGGCGTAGCCCGGCCCCACCGCGATCTTCTGCATGTAGACGTCGGGCGCATGCAGCAGCGTGCCGCCGTCGGCCATCGCCATGGTGGCGATCGCGCCCGGCATGTTCTTGGCGCACAGCGTGGTGCCTTCGAGCGGATCGACGGCGATATCGACCTGCGGGCCGGCGTTGAGCCCGACCTTCTCGCCGATGAACAGCATCGGCGCTTCGTCGCGCTCGCCCTCGCCGATCACGACCGTGCCTTCGATCGGCAGCTTGTTGAGCTCGCGACGCATCGCGTCGACGGCGGCCTGGTCCGCCGCCTTCTCCTGGCCATGGCCGCGCAGCCGCGCGGCCGACACGGCGGCGCGTTCCGTCACCCGCACGATTTCGAGCGTGAGGATGCGCTCGAGCAGCAATTGCGGCGGAACGGAAATATGGGTCGACATCAGCGTACTCCCTTGGACAGTCGTGGCGGCCACCGGCCGCGATCACTACGTGGGCGCGCGGTCCGTTCGGACCTCGCGCTAGTTCTTTTCGATCCGTATCACCTGTGGCCGGCCGTTGATCACCTTGTCGCGCTGAACCGCCGCCAGCGCGCGGTAGACCGCGTCCTCGGAGGTTGCGTAGGTGATCAGGATGACCGGCACCGGTGCAGCCTTTTTCGTCGCGCCGTTCGCGTCGACGCCATCGGGATGGCGCTGCACGATCGACTCCAGCGAAATCTTCTGTTCGGCAAGGCGCGTGGCGATGGTGGCGGCGGTGCCGGCAAGGTCGCGCGCCATCAGGCGGATGTAGTAGCCGCCCTCGTGACGCTCCATCGGCGCCTTGGTGGTGTCGCGCAGCCGCTCGACCGGACGCCCGAACGGCTTGGCGCGAATGCCGCGCGCCACGTCGGCGATATCGGCCACCACGGCGGATGCGGTCGCAGCCCCGCCAGCACCCGGCCCCACCAGCGTGATCGGCGGAATGCCCTCGCCGTCGATGGCCACCGCGTTGGTGACGCCCATCACCTGCGCGATCGAGGACGATTTCGGCACCATGGTCGGATGCACGCGCTGTTCGATGCCCTTGGCGGTGCGCACCGCAACGCCGAGCAGCTTGACGCGGTAGCCGAGCTCTTCGGCGGCGCGCAAATCTTCCGGCGTGATCGAGGAGATGCCTTCGACATAGACCGCGCGCTCCGCCACCTTGGTGCCGAAGGCGAGGCTGGCGAGGATCGCGAGCTTCTGCGCGGTATCATGGCCGTCGACGTCGAAGGACGGGTTGGCCTCGGCGTAGCCCAGCCGCTGCGCGTCCTTCAGGCATTCGGCAAATGACAGCCCTTCCTGCTCCATCCGGGTCAGGATGTAGTTGCAGGTGCCGTTGAGGATTCCGTAGACGCGGTTGACGCCGGTTCCCGCGAGCCCCTCGCGCAGGGTCTTGATCACAGGAATGGCGGCGCCGACCGCAGCCTCGAAATTCAGCGCGCCACCGTGCTTCTCGGCCGCCTTCGCCAGCCGCAATCCGTGCTTGGCGATCAGCGCCTTGTTGGCGGTGACGACCGACTTGCCGGCATTGAGCGCCGCCTCGATCGCCGACAGAGCCGGCTCGCCGGATCCGCCCATCAATTCGACGAAGCAGTCGATGCGGGGATCGGTCGCCAGCGCCAGCGGGCTCTTGACCCACTCGACGCCGCGCAGGTCGAGCGAGCGTTTCTTGCCCTTCGAACGCGCGGTGACGGCCACGACTCGCACGCCGCGTCCGCAGCGCTCCGACAGCATGCGGGCCTGCTGTTCGATGAGGCGGACGACTTCGGCGCCAACGGTGCCGAGCCCCGCGATGCCCACTCTCAGGGGTGCAACCATGACGAAAGGAACCTGTAAAAGAAGCTAGCCAAAGGCATGACCTGGTCCGAAAACCGCAACGACGCTTTTCGCGATCATGCCTAGCGCCGATTGGCGAGAGGAACCACGTTGTGCAACGTTTCAATGCCGCTTTCAAGGAAGCGGCGCACCCCGCGCGCGGCCTGGCGGATACGCTGCTCGTTTTCCACCATGGCGATGCGCACATAGCCCTCGCCATGCTCGCCGAAGGCGACGCCCGGCGACACCACCACGCCTGACTTTTCCACCATCAGGGTCGCGAACTGCATGCTGCCGACGCCCTGGAAGGCCTTCGGCAACGGCGCCCAGGCGAACATCGAGGCCTGCGGCGGCGGGATCTCCCAGCCTGCCCGGCCGAACGATTCCACCAGCGCGTCGCGGCGCTTGCGATAGGTGTCGCGCATTTCCCGGATGCAGTCGTCGGGCCCGTTGAGCGCGGCGGTGGCTGCGACCTGCACCGGCGTGAACGCGCCGTAGTCGAGATAGGACTTCACCCGCGCCAGCGCGGCAATGATCCGCTCGTTGCCGACCGCAAAACCCATGCGCCAGCCCGCCATCGAGAACGTCTTCGACATCGAGGTGAACTCGACGGTGACGTCGATCGCGCCGGGAACCTGCAGCACCGAGGGCGGCGGGTTCTTCTCGTCGAAATAGACTTCGGCATAGGCCAGGTCCGACAGGATGAAGATGTCGTGCTTCTTCGCGAACGCCACCAGGTCCTTGTAGAAATCGAGGTCGGCGACATAGGCGGTCGGGTTGGACGGATAGCAGACGATCAGCGCGATCGGCTTCGGGATCGAATGGATGATCGCGCGCTCCACCGCCTCGAAAAACTGCGGTGTCGGCTCCGACGGCACCGAGCGGATCACGCCGCCCGCCATCAGGAAGCCGAAGGCGTGGATGGGATAGCTCGGATTCGGGCACAGCACGACGTCGCCCGGCGCCGTGATCGCCTGCGCCACGTTGGCAAAGCCTTCCTTGGAGCCCAGCGTGGCGACGACCTGGGTTTCCGGGTTGAGCTTCACCCCGAACCGCCGCCCGTAATAGGCCGCCTGCGCCTTGCGCAAACCGGTGATACCGCGGGAGGCCGAATAGCGGTCGGTCCGCGGCTTGCCCAGGGTCTCCTTGAGCTTCTCGATGACATGCGGAGGGGTCGGCAGATCAGGGTTGCCCATGCCGAGGTCGATAATGTCGGCGCCGGCGTTCCGTGCGGCCGCCTTGGCCCGGTTGACCTGTTCGAAGACATAAGGCGGCAGGCGGCGGATACGGTAAAATTCTTCCATGGGACCCTTGCTCCACAACCGGCAGGACAGAATCGGAGGAACCCTCGCGCCGCGAAGCCAAATCGGGGCTTCGTTCAGAAATCGCACTGAATCAAGGATTTAGAGCGAATTCAGCGCAATATCCGGCTTCGGACCCGCTATGCGGTTGAATTGGGGTTCTTTTACCACGGGCGCCGGGCGGCGCCAGCTTCTATAGCGTTTTCAGGCAAAACCGTGCCACGCGAGCCAACCGTCGGTAAACGCAGGCTTACGCGAAGAAACCGCGCCAAAAGCCGCAATATCTCACTTCTTGGTGGACTTCTGAGCGGTCGGTGCGGCCGCCTGGCGGTCGCGTGCCGCGGTCAGCTCGGCCTGGATCTTGGCCAGTTCCGCAGGCTTCATGGCCGCCTCGTCGCGGTCCGGCGGAACATCATGGACCGGAAGGTACGCGCCGGCTTCCTTCGGACGTGCGGGCGCGTCCGTTGGCAGGCCCACCCCCGGCATATCCGCGATCTGGGTCGAACAGCCGCCAAGCGCCAGCGCCGACGCGAGCAGCGCCGCCAGCGACCACAGCCTTATCGTTCCATCCACCCGCATCGCTGCGACGGTCCCCTGCCACCTTGACGCGCCGCAACACATCGAGGTGGCATCGATGCGCTGGTACAAGCCTTGCAGCGTGAAATCGTCCGCCCGAGTCGATTTCACGCCTCATCCACTCAAACCATTGTCGCCCGAAATGATTAAAGCGCGAAGAGCAAATACCGCCGTTGCGGCCTCAATGTGTCGGCCGGAGAAACTTTATCGCAATGCAGCAGAGTTAACGTCGATGTCGTCGCGGCCAATCCGCGCGGTGACGAACCCAAAAATGAAGTTATAGTGTTCTGACCATGAGTGACGTCAACACCGAAACCCAGGCTTCCAAAGCATTCAACGCCGAAGCCTTCGCGATGAACATCGCCAAGGCGATGGAGACGAGCGGACAGGCGCTGGCAGCCTATCTGAAGCCGCGCGAGAACGGTGAGTCGAAGGACAAGCCTCCGAGCGAAATCGGCGAGGTCATCAAGACGTTCTCCACCGTTGCCGAATACTGGCTCTCCGACAGTGCGCGCGCCGCTGATGTGCAGACCAGGCTCGGCAAGGCCTATCTCGATCTCTGGGGTTCTGCCGCCCGCCGCATGGCCGGCGAACAGGCCAAGCCCGCGATCGAACCGTCGCCGCGCGACAAGCGCTTCAAGGATCCCGAGTGGAAGTCGAACCAGTTCTTCGAGTTCGTGCTGCAGCTCTATCTGCTCACCACGCAATGGGCGCAGGAACTGGTGAAGAACGCCGACGGCCTCGATCCCCACACGCGCAAGAAGGCCGAGTTCTACGTCCAGCAGATCAGCAACGCGATTGCGCCGTCGAACTTCGTCCTCACCAATCCGGAAGTGCTGCGCGAGACGCTGGCGTCGAACGGCGACAATCTCGTGCGCGGCATGAAGATGCTGGCCGAGGACATCGAGGCCGGACACGGCACACTGCGCATCCGCCAGTCCGACCCGGCGAACCTCGTCGTCGGCGTCAACATGGCGACGACGCCCGGCAAGGTGATCTATCAGAATGAACTGATGCAGCTCATCCAGTACACGCCGACCACGGAGACCGTGCTGCGCACGCCGCTGCTGATCGTGCCGCCCTGGATCAACAAGTTCTACATTCTCGATCTCAAGCCGGAAAAATCCTACATCAAATGGTGCGTCGACCAGGGCATCACGGTGTTCGTGATCTCCTGGGTCAATCCCGACAAGGAACTCGGCAAGAAGACCTTCGACGACTACATGAAGCAAGGCCCGCTCACGGCGATGGACATCATCGAGAAGGTGACGGGCGAGTTGAAGGTTCACACTGCCGGCTATTGCGTCGGCGGAACGCTGCTGGCCTCGACGCTGGCCTGGCTCGCCGAGAAGCGGCGTCAGCGCGTCACCTCGGCAACCTTCTTTGCGGCGCAGGTCGACTTCACCCATGCCGGCGATCTCCTGGTTTTCGTCGATGAAGACCAGATCTCGACGCTCGAACGCGAAATGCAGGTTACCGGCGTGCTCGAAGGCAGCAAGATGGCGATGGCCTTCAACATGCTGCGCTCGAACGACCTGATCTGGTCCTATGTCGTCAGCAACTATCTGAAGGGGCAGTCGCCCTCCGCGTTCGACCTGCTGCACTGGAATTCCGACGCCACGCGCATGCCGGCGGCCAACCATTCCTACTATCTGCGCAACTGTTATCTGGAGAACCGGCTGACCGGCGGCAGCATGGTGCTCGACAACACGCTGCTCGATCTGTCGAAGGTCAAGGTGCCGGTCTACAATCTGGCGACGCGCGAGGATCACATCGCGCCGGCGGATTCGGTGCTCTACGGCTCGCAGTTCTTCGGCGGCCCGGTCAAGTTCGTGCTGTCCGGCTCCGGCCACATCGCCGGCGTGGTCAATCCGCCGGGGGCGGGCAAGTACCAGTACTGGACCAACGACAACATCAAGGACATCACCCTCGCCGACTGGCTCAAGAATGCCACCGAGCACAAGGGATCGTGGTGGCCCGACTGGCGGCAATGGCTGGAGAGCCTCGATGCCGAGCGCGTGCCCGCGCGCGCCGTCGGCTCGGAGGCGATGCCGCCGATCGAGGATGCCCCCGGAAGCTACGTCCGCGTCCGCGCGTAGCTTCGACGCGCGCGGTCAGCTATAGTCGGTCATCCCGTGCCGGGAATCGAAATCGTTTGAGGGGGAACCGATGACGCGCGAACTGTTCTGGCTGACGCTGACCGTGATTCTGACCGGGCTGCTCTGGGTTCCCTACATCATCAATCGCTGTCAGGTGCGCGGCCTCTCCGGCGCCATGGCCAACCCTTCGCGTCACGACAAGCCGCAGGCGGACTGGGCCAACCGGCTGATGTTCGCGCATGACAATGCGATCGAGAATCTGATCATCTTCGCGCCGCTGGTGCTGATCCTCAACGCCATCGACTATTCCACCAAATGGACCGTGCTGGCCTGCGCGGTCTATTTCTGGGCCCGCGTCGCGCATCTGATCGTCTACACGCTGGGCCTGCCGGTGTTCCGGACGCTGGCCTTCACGGTCGGATTCCTGGCGCAAGCCGTGCTGGCGCTGGCGATCTTCAGGCTGGTTTGAGCACAAAACCTCCTTTTTTCGTGAAGGGATCGAGCGGTTCCGGGATGGTGCATTGCCTTGAAATCGCGGTGAATTTCTTCTAGTTGTTCCCTGTGCAAAACGGACCTCTTCAACGCCTCCGCAAACTCGCCAGGATCGTCATGGTCATGGCGATTTCGGCGTTTGTGCTGCAGGGCGCGATGATTTCGGTTTCACAGGCCAAAGCTGCCGCGGGCGCAATGCCGCAGCCGGCCATCACGCTCAGCGGATCCGTCCATCTCCACGATAAACTGGCCGGTCAAGTCTATGACCATGGCGGCAACAATGCCGAAGGCCACGTCCACGATGGACCGAATACCGATAAGGACGGCGGCGCGAGCCTGTCCTGGAACGTGTTTGCCTTGTCGATCGCCGTGCCGGCGTTCATCGCATTGGTCCGACCGCTCGACCTGCCGCGTCGCCTCGAATCTGCCGGCGGTTCTGGTAGCCGAAGGCGTCGAGCCCAGCGGCCTCATCAGACCACCAAGTACCTTCAGCATCGCGTAGCTCGGGCGGCCATCCGGCCGCAGCCAATTTCGCGTGTCTGAAGGGATTCTCAATGTTTCCGATTCAATGCCGCCTGAAAGGGCGGCTCGCGAGGCTTGTCGCAGCCAGCCTCGGTTGCTTGACGAGCCTTTTTCTTGGACTTGCCGTTTCCGTTGCCCATGAGGGGCACGATCACGGCGATGCCGACAAATCGCCCGCGGTGTCATCCGCATATCCCAGGGTCGCCGCGCGATCCGATCTGTACGAGATCGTCGGCATTCTGAAGGACCACCAGCTTTCGATCTTCGTTGACGACGCCGTCACCAACGAGCCGATTTCCGATGCGGCCCTGCAGGTCACGATCGGCGACTCCGGCGCCATCGAAGCGCGGGACGCACGGCAACGGCATCTATACCGCCGTCCTTCCCGACCGGAAGCTGGCGGGATCCGTGGAAGTCATCTTCTCGGTCGCCGCCAAGAAGGGCGACGACCTGCTGGTGGATTCCCTCACGCTGCCGCCGACCGCTGGCCCGCCGCAAAGGCACGAGCATGGCTGGCTTTCTTCAGGCCGGAGCGTGGCGATGTTCGCACTCGCTGCGTCTCGGCTTTGGCCTGCTGTTTGGCTATTCGAGACGGCGGGGCCACAAAATTGCGGCGACATCCTCGGCGCTGGCGGCAGCGGCATGCGTTGTCCTTGCCGCCGTTTCATTCGGCGAAAGCCGGAACCGCACGAGCGATGCGAGCGTGCATGCAGCGCAACCGCCTGAGCGATGCGCCAAGGCGCTTGCAGGACGGCTCCGCCTTCGCCGCCAAGCCGACCCAGCGTCTGCTGGATGTCCGCACCGCCGTCGCCGAACCGCAGACGATACGCCCTGCCGCTCAACCTGATCGGCCGCGTCATTGCCGATCCGAACCGCAGCAGCATCGTGCAAAGCGTCTATGGCGGCCGCGTCGTTCCGAACGAAGGCGCGATACCACGCATCGGACAGACGGTCAGCAAGGGCGAAATTCTCGTCCAGATCGAGCCGCATGTTGCCGCGTCGCCGACCGCACCACGATCCTGGAAAAGGTTGGCGAGATCGAACAATTGATCGCGGTCGCCGAGAACAAGATACGACGGCTGCGCCCGTTGGCGGAACGGGGCGCGGTGCCGCAAGGTCAGCTCAACGACCTCGAAAGCGAACTCGAGGGACTGCGGGCGCGCCGTGAAACCGTCCGGAATTCCCGCGCCGGCTTTGAGGTGCTGCGCGCGTCCACCGACGGCATCATCACCTCGGCCAAGGTCGTGCCAGGCCAGGTCATTCAGCCGCAAGACGTTCTGTTCCAGATTGCCGATCCCAAGAGCCTTTGGGTCGAAGCGTTGGCCTATGACGACATCGATCTGAACGGACCTGCCGGAGCAACGGCGATGACGCACAACGGCCAGTCGATTGCGCTGTCTTTTCTCGGAACCAGCCGCGCATTGCGGCAGCATGCGTCGGTCGTTCATTTCGCCATACCGGAGCCTCCGGCGGGCCTCAACATCGGCCAGCCACTCACCGTGATGGTTCAGAGCGGCGCACCCGTGACCGGCCTGATCTTTCCGCGCGACGCCATCGTGCGAAGCAGCAACGGCGAGAACATTGTCTGGCTGCACACGGCGGCCGGAACGCTTCGAGCCAAGGCCGGTCCGCGTTCTGCCTGTCGACGCGACGCGCGTGATCGTGGCGGCCGGCATCAATGAGCGGGAGCGGGTTGTCGTGCGCGGCACCGACCTCATCAACCAGATCCGGTAGGGGCCGCCATGTTCAAGCTCATCGTCCAGACCAGTCTGCGCAATCGCCTGTTCGTCCTGGCGGTCGCGGCCGCGCTGGTCGGCTACGGCCTGTTCGTCCTGCCGGCATTTCCGTCGACGTCCTGCCCGACATCAACCGGCCGACCGTCAACATCCTGACCGAGGCGGAAGGGCTCGCTCCCCAGGAAGTCGAACAGCTCGTGACGTTCCCGATCGAGACGTCGATGAACGGCATGCCCGGCGTCATCCGCGTCCGTTCGGTCTCCGGCGTCGGGCTCTCGATCGTGTACGTCGAGTTCGACTGGGGTGTCGATGTCTATCGCGCCCGCCAGTTCGTCTCCGAACGGCTGGCGCTGATCCGCGAGCAACTGCCCTCGTCCGTCAATCCGCAGATGGGCCCGGTGACCTCGATCATGGGCGAAATCATGCTGATCGCGCTCACCAGCGACGGCAAGGCGTCGCCCATGGAAGTGCGCGAAATCGCCGATTTCGTCGTCAGGCCGCAGCTTCTCGCCATTCCCGGCGTGGCCCAGGTGATCCCGATCGGCGGAGAGGTCCGTCAATATCGCGTGACGCCGAACGTTGCGACCATGCAGGCGCTCGGCATCACCCACGACCAGATCGAACAGGCGGTGGCCAAGTTCGGCACCAACAGCGGCGGCGGGTTCGTCGACCAGCATGGCCGCGAATATCTGATCCGCAATGTCGGCCTGACCAAGCAGATCGAAGACCTCGGCAACACCGTCGTTGTCACGCGCGACCATCAGCCGATCTTCCTGAAGCAGGTCGCCATCGGTCGATTTTGCCGCGCGCGCCAAGCGCGGTGACGCCGGCTACAACGGCAAGCCGGCCGTCATCGTCAGCGTTCAGAAGCAGCCGGCGGCGGATACGGTCGCGCTTGACCCGCAATATCGAGGCTGCGCTCGCAGGACCTGCAGCGCACCATGCGTGCCGGGAATCAACGTCACAAACGTTCAATTCCGTCAGGCGACGTTCATCGAGACCTCGATCGGCAATGTCAAGCGGGTGCTGATCGAGGCGGCCGTCGTCGTCGCGCTGGTTCTCTTCATCTTCCTGATGAACGCCCGCGCGACGTTCGTTTCGCTGACCGCCATTCCGATATCGATCCTGATCACCGTCCTGGTCTTTCGCGCCTTCGGCCTTACCATCAACACCATGACGCTCGGCGGCCTCGCCATCGCCATCGGCGAACTGGTCGACGACGCCGTGGTGGACGTCGAGAACATCCTGCGGCGCCTCAGGGAGAACTCCGCTTCGCACGGAGCCGCGGCCGGTTCTCGAAGTGATCGCTCAGGCGAGCCAGGAGGTTCGCTCCGGCATCGTCTATGCGACGATGATCATCGTCCTCGTATTCGTGCCGCTGTTCGCGCTTCCCGGAATCGAGGGTCGGTTGTTCACGCCGCTCGGCATTGCCTACGTCGTGTCGATACTCGCCTCGCTGCTGACCTCGATCACGGTGACGCCGGTCCTGTCCTACTATCTGCTTTCCGGGCGGGCTCATTCGGGCGACCGCGAAAGTGCGGTGGTGCGGCGCTTGAAGGAGGCGAACCGGCGGCTGCTTGGCTGGGCATTCGAACGGCGCAGGCTTGTGCTCGGTTCGGTCGCCGTCGCTGTCGTGGTTGCCGGCTATGCCGCGAGCCTGATGCCGCGCAGTTTTCTGCCCCCCTTCAACGAGGGAACGCTGGTTCTGTCGCTGCAATACAATCCCGGCATTTCGCTCGCGGAATCGCATCGGCTCGGATTGCTGGCGGAGCAACTGCTGGCCAAGGTCCCGGAGGTGAAATCGGTCGGGCGCCGCACCGGCCGCGCCGAACTCGATGAGCACGCCGAGGGCGTGCATTACAGCGAAATCGACGTCGATCTCGCTCCGTCGAAACGCGCACAAGGCGGACATCTACGCAGAGTGTCCGCGAAACGCTTTCCGGATTGCCGGCTTCGGTCGCGATCGGGCAGCCGATCAGCCACCGGCTCGATCATCTGCAGTCGGGCATCCGCGCCCAGATCGTGCTCAAGATTTACGGTCAGGACATCGAGATGCTGCGCCGGCTCGCCGAAACGTCGCGCCAGCGCCTCTCGACCATCCCGGGGCTGGTCGATCTTCAGGTCGAGAAGCAGGTGCTCATTCCCCAGGTGCGGGTTCAGGTCGATCATGCCCGCGCCGCCCTTCACGGCCTGACGCCCGCCGCGATCACGCAGGCGCTCGACACGCTATCGAACGGCCGCAAGGTCTCCCAGATCGTGGACGGCAATCGCCGCTTCGACGTCGTGATGCGGCTTTCAGAGCAGGATCGTTCGACAACGGGGCTGCACAACCTGCTGATCCCGACCGCGTCTGGAATTTGTGCCGCTGAGCGCGCTTGGCCGAGATCGTCGAGACCGATGGTCCGAACCAGATCCAGCGCGAGGGCACCCAGCGCAGGATCGTGGTCTACGGCAATGGCGACGGCCGACGCGACATGGCGCGACATCGCCGCCGACATCCGCAGGGCGCTTCCGGAACTGGATTTCCCGCAGGGCTACACGACCAACCTCGAGGGAACGTTCCAGGCGCAGGAGGAGGCTTCCTGGCGCATCGGCATCCTGTCGCTTGCGTCGCTGGCGATGATATTCGTCGTTCTCTACAGCCGCTATCGATCGACCGCGCTGGCGCTCATCATCATGGGCGGCATTCCGCTCGCGCTGATCGGCAGCGTGGTCGCCTTGAAGATCGCCGGACAGCCGTTGTCGGTGGCATCGATGATCGGCTTCATCACGCTGGCGGGCATCTCCGCGCGCAACGGCATTCTGAAGATTTCCCACTACATCAATCTCGCCATTCACGAAGGCGAGCGTTTCGGAACCGGCTTGATCGTTCGCGGCAGCCTGCAGCGGCTCAGTCCGGTCCTGATGACGGCGCTTTGCGCCGGACTGGCGCTGACCCCGCTTCTGTTCGGCGCGGATGAGCCGGGACGGGAAATCCTCCATCCGGTCGCCGTCACGATCTTCGGCGGCCTGCTCAGCGCCACGATCCTGGATACGCGTCGTGACCCCCCTCCTCTTTCTGATGTTCGGCAAGAAGCCGCTGGACCGGCTGCTGGCCGAACACGCCGCAACGCTCACCCCAGCGGAAGCCTATTGATCTGCACTGCCTACACAACCACCATCGAGGAACGACAAATGCGAAAATATGTCTTCCTGGCCATGATCGCCGTCGATCACGGCCATGCCGACTTTGCCGCCGCACAGACGAAGAAAGGCAGCAACGGCGGCCCCGTCGTCACATCGCAAGGGCACCCGATCGAGTTTGTCCGCAAGGGGACGGATATCGTCTTCTACGTCGGTGACCACGACGGATCGCCGCTTCGCCACAAGGAGATGCGCGGGCGCGCGACAATTCAGGATGGCGGCAAGACGGTCACGGTTCCGCTCACCCCGGCCAGCCCGAACATGATGAAAGGGAAGCTCCAGGCCGAACTGTCACCCAAGGCCATGTCGTGTTCTCGGCGAGCCCACGGCCATTCGCTGACGGCGAGATATGCCGGGGAATGAGCCGGTGTCCGGTTTGGTGGAACTGGTCCGCTCGATTCGCCGGAAGGTCAGTCGCCCTTCTGCGCCACGACGAACAGCATCGATGCCATCTTGTCGTCGAAGCCCTTGACCTCGCCGCGCTCGATCGACAGCGAACGCCATGGGCCGGCCTGCGCGTAAGTTGAGCGCAGCCAGTCTTCCGAGGGATAGTTGTAATAGCGATTGAGCGTGTCGCGGCCGTCGGCCTCGCCGGTCTTGTAGCTGGCGAAGAAATAGCCTGATGGCGTCAGCGCACGCCGTATCCGGCCCAGAATATCCGCGAGCTGGTCGCGCGGCACATGCAGCAGGCAGGCATTGGCCCAGACGCCGTCATAGGCCTCGACCTCGTCGAGGTCGTGAAACAGCAACGTCCCGACCGGGCGGCCGAGACGTTTGGAGGCCACCGCGGCCATTTCCGCGGACCCGTCGGTCGGATGAATGTCAAATCCGCGCGCCAGCATTTCCGCGGTGTCGCCGCCAGCGCCACATCCGAGTTCAAGGATGGAAGCTGCCGGCGGAAGCTGCGCCAGGAACGCCTTCAGCCGCGCCTGACGCGAGGTGATCTCACGCCCGGCATAGGCTTCGGCGTTGCTCGAATAGAACTGCAGCGTCGGCTCGTCCACGGTGCCTCCTCGCGAAAATGCCGGACCTGCTATTGCTCGGGAAGGCCCAGCATCAGCCGCATGTTCTGCACCGCCGCGCCCGACGCACCCTTGCCGAGATTGTCGAGCCGCGCGACCAGAACCGCCTGACGATGCTTGTCGCTGGCGAAGACGTAAAGCTCGAGCTTGTTGGTCTCGTTGAGCGCCTCGGGCTCGATCCGCCCGCCCTTGCTCGCCGCGTTCTCGAGCGGCATGACCGTAACGTACTTGCTACCGGCGTAGCGCTTCGCCAGTGCGGCGTGCAGGTCGGCTCCGCTGGGTTTGCCCGTCAGCGTGTCGAGATGCAGCGGCACCGAGACCAGCATGCCCTGCCGGTAATTGCCGACCGACGGCACGAAGATCGGCCGGCGCGTCAGCTTCGAGTAGAGCTGCGTCTCCGGCAGATGCTTGTGCTCGAAACCGAGGCCGTAGAGTTCGAAGGACGGCGCGCTGCCATCCTCGAAACTCGCGATCATCGACTTGCCACCGCCCGAATAGCCGCTGACGGCGTTGATGGTGACGGGATAGTCCGGCGGCAACAGGCCGGCATCGACGAGCGGCCGCAGCAGCGCAATGGCGCCGGTCGGATAACAGCCGGGATTGGAAACCTTCTGCGCGGCTCGGATCGTGTCGGCCTGATCGGGCGTCAATTCCGGAAAGCCGTAAGCCCAGTCGCTGGCGACGCGGAACGCGGTCGAGGCGTCGAGCACCTTGGGTGCGTTCGCCCCCATGCTGTCGATCAGCGCAACGGTTTCCTTCGCCGCATCGTCCGGCAGGCACAGGATGACGAGATCGACCTCGCCCAACAGCGCCCGCTTGGCGGCGGGATCCTTGCGCTTGTCCTCGGCAATGCTCTTCACGACGACGTCGTTCTGCAGCCGCAGTCGCTCCTGAATGCCGAGCCCTGTCGTTCCCGAGGCGCCGTCCACGAACACGGCCGGTTTCGTCGCAGCGCCGACGGTCTTGGGCTGATGGCTGTCGGTGATGGTCATGGCACGCTCCCTTCGAGCTGGTTCGTTGCGTTGGCGAAGGCTTGCGGCCGCGCCGACTTCATCAAGTATGCGATCTGTTGCGAGCCTGCGTCGGCTTGCGAGGCAAGCGTCCCCGCCAGCGCGGCATAGTCGGGCTCGGATTTGTGCTGGTTCAGCTTGAAGCTGCCTTCCACCTCTTCGACCGTCATCTCAAGTCCCACGATCGCCTTCTTCATCGCCTCCAGCCGCCCGGCCGTCATCTTCGACGACAGCCACGGCTTTTTCGGCAACAGCCGCTCCTCGAACTTGGCGCTGAGCGCCTCGATCTGCTCAGCGAGTTCCTCATCCGACATCGTCCGCACCGGTCCGGTCAGGTGCACCGCCTGGTAGAGCCAGGTCGGCACCTGATCCGGCGAAACGTACCAGTCGGGCGATACATAGGCATCCGCGCCGTTGACGGCCAATAGCCACGACCTCGTTCCGTCCGCGAGCTTTATCAGCGGATTGTGACGCGCGACGTGGAACGCCGCGCGCGGCGTGCCGTCGCTGGTCGAAGTCAGGTAGAACGGCACCGACGACGCGACCGGCTTGTTGCCGTCCCACGCGCAGGCCAGCCCAAACCCGCGCGCTTCCGCGAACGCGAGGCTCGCAGCGCGGTCGGACTTGAACGGAGGGGGCGTATACATCTCAAACTCCTGCTTGACGTAGGAGCCGCCAGTTCAGACCGCGTTTTCTGGAAAAGGAAGAAGCCGCGGGACCCGATCCGGCGGCAGGGGCGACGATCTCAAACGCAGACGTCCGCCCATACCGCGATAATGCGGCGGCGGCGAGCGATGGACATGGTCTGGGTGGTCGTCATGGGCAGGGTCATAGGGCCAGCCTCCCGTGCCGTCAAGGTTCGAAATGGCAACCTGACTTGCAAAATGGGGCTCCCGGATGTATTTCGCCCCCATTGGTCGGCAGTTCACCGAGGCGTCGCTGTCCCGCAAGGGAAGCTAAACCTGCCAGCATCTCGACACCGACACTTGTCCCGTGCCGCGTCGTAAGTCAGCGACCATCGACATTCGATTGATCGGCACTGTCGAGGATAAGGTCATGCCCCGAACCATCTTTCCATTCACCGCGCAGGACGTTTCCGCGCTGGCGCGTTCGCTCGACCGCGAGCTCGAAGCCGTCGACCGCAAGCTCGGCCACGTGCGGATGCTCAACGTCCTGGCGCGCTCCGCCGGCTACCAGAACTTCCAGCATTTTCGCGCGCAGTTCGCGACCCGGGAGCGGCTTGACGGCCCACCCGCGCCGCCGGATCCGGTCGATTATCTGCGGGTCGAACGCGCGGCGCGGCATTTCGACGAGCTTGGCCATCTCGTTCGCTGGCCCGCCAAGACGAACCACCGCTTGCTGTGCCTGTGGAGCCTCTGGGCCCGGCTTCCGTCCGGGCTGACGCTGAGCGAGACGGACGTCAACGCGATCCTCAACGCCAACCATCTGTTCGGCGACCACGCGCTGCTGCGCCGGGCGCTGTGCGATCATGGACTGCTGTCCCGCACCGCGGACGGCCGGGCGTATCGGCGGATCGAGCACCGGCCACCGCCCGAAGCGATCACGCTGATCCGCCATCTCGCCCGGCGCGGGCCGGATCAACTTGTCGAAGACCAGCTCATCGAAAACCAATCCATCAAAGACCTGAGCGTCTGAGCGCAACATGTCCTTCAGACCGATGACCGGCGCAGCCGCGCATGCCGGCGCGCCTGCTCCTTCGATTTTGCAAACGCCCGACGGCCCGGTGGAAGCGCTTCAATTTGGCGACGGCCCCGCCCTGCTCGCTTTGCACGGCGGCATGGGCGGTTACGACCAGAGCCTGCTGCTGGCGCGTGCCGCGCTGGGCGACGCGCCCGCGGCCCGTGTGATCGCGCTATCGCGTCCCGGCTACCTCGGCACGCCACTCCGCAGCGGCGAGACGCCCACACAGCAGGCCGATCTCTATGCAGCGCTGCTCGATCGGCTGGGTGTGTCGGCGTGCCCCGTCATCGCGGTATCGGCCGGCGGGCCGTCAGCCCTGCAATTTGCCTTGCGACATCCGTCACGCTGCGCCGGGCTGATCCTGGTATCGTGCTGCACCGGCCAGCTCGACGTGCCGCCGGAGGTGGCGGCGCGGATGCCGGCGATGAAACTGATCGCACGGCTGCCCTGGCTGATCGCGATCATGCGGTGGCGGGCCGAACGAAATCCGCTCAAGGCCGCGCGCCGATCGATCCGCGACCCGGTACTTGCGGCCCGTACCCTCGCCGATCCGATCGCCGGTCCCCTGTTGCGCGAATTGCAGTCCAGCACGCTGCGCCGGCTCTCCGCGCGGTTGCCGGGAACGCTCAACGACATCGACCAGTTCAGCGCGATGTCGCCGATTTCGATCGCGCAAATCGTGGCCCCGATGCTGGTGATCCACGGCAACGCCGATCGCGTGGTGCCGTTCGCCCACGCTCAGCGCGTCGGCGCCGCGCCCAACGCCGAGTTGATGGCGATCGAGGGCGGCGAGCATGTCAGCCTGTTCACCCATCTCGACGCGATCCGGACGAAAGTACAGGCCTTCATCGCCACGAACCGGGCCCGCGTGTAGCACCGGGATTCGCCTTCTTGTTCAGCCCGGTCTCGAAGAAAATGTGATCCCCTCCCCGAGAGAAATTACGCCCGACCGGAATTTTCGAGCGGACCGGGGGTTTCTAACCGAGCTGTGATCACCGGTCGGCTATCCTATCGGTCCACGCCATGAAATCTTACCGCCACCAACAACCCGAGGACACGCTATGACAGAACTTACCCGGCGCACGGCTCTGGCCGGCATCGCTGCATCTGCAGTTGTTCCGTTCAGCGTCGCCACACCAGCCCGTGCCACGGCACCGCTGGCCGACAAGCAAGCCCCGAGTTTCTATCGCTACAACATCGGCACGCACCAGATTACGGTCGTTTCCGACGGTATTACTGTTGGGCCGCGCCCCGACAACTATGTCGTCAACGCATCGAAAGACGAGGTCAGCAAGGCTTTTGCCGACAACTACATGCCGTCGGACAAGGCGACTCACAGCTACAGCCCGATCGTCATCAATACCGGCTCCAAGCTCGTGGTGGTGGACACCGGTCTCGGCCCGGCCACCTACGAGCAGAGCAAGGGCAAAGTCGGACAGTTTCAGACCAATCTCGCGGCCGCCGGCATCGATCGCAACAGCGTCGATACGGTCATCATCTCACACTTTCACGGCGACCATATCAACGGGCTCCTGACCGCGGACAACAAGGCCGCCTATCCAAATGCCGAAGTCATGGTGCCGTCAGCCGAGTGGAAGTTCTGGATGGACGACGGCGAAATGAGCAAGGGCGCTGGAAACCCCATCCTGGAAGGCAATTTCAAGAATTCGCGGCGCGTGTTCGATGCTCTCGGTCGCAAAGTGACGCAGTATGAGGCCGGCAAGGAGATTGCTCCCGGGATCACCTCCCTCGCCAGCCCCGGTCACACGCCGGGCCATACGTCCTTTGTCGTGGCGTCAGGCTCGGAAAAATTGCTGGTACAGGTCGATATCACTGCCGGGGCAGCCTTCCTGTTCGTGAAGAACCCACAGTGGCAATTGCTGTTTGATGTCGACAAGCCGCTCGCTGTGGAAACACGACGCAAGCTTTATGACATGGCGATTGCGGAGAAGATGCCGATCCAGGCGTTCCATGCGGGTTTCCCCGGACTCGTGCGGGTGGAGAAGGACGGCAGCGGCTATCGCTGGATCCCGGCGAACTGGAACCCGTCGCTGTAGGTCTGTCAAATTTGTCGTTCTTCCCTCAACCTCGAATCGCGACACCTGCTGACCCTCTCCAAATCGAGAGGGTCACACCACCCGCCACAGCCATTCGGCGATCTTGGCCATCACGTCGCCGGCGAGCAGCAGAACCGCCGACCAGACCAGCGCGGAAATGAAATTGGCAATCTGGAACGGCCAGTAGTCCATCTCGAAAATGCCGGCCGCAAGCGGCACCGAAGCCCGCAGCGGTCCAAAGAACCGGCCGATGAAGATCGAGGGCACGCCCCATTTCTGCACGAAGGCCTCGCCGCGTGGCAGGATGTTCGGAAAGCGCGACAGCGGCCACATCTCGGCGACGTGTTCCTTGTATTTGAAGCCGATCCAGTAGGAAACCCAGTCGCCGAGGGCTGCACCGATGCCGCCGGCCAGCCAGACCGGCCAGAAACTGATGCCGCTGACGCCGATCAGCGCGCCGATCGCAACCAGAGCTCCCCAGGCCGGCACCAATAGCGAAACGAAGGCAAGCGATTCGCCAAACGCCAGCAGAAAAACGATCGGTGCAGCCCAAGCCTGATGGTCGCGCACGAAATCGGCCAAGGCACGCGCAAAGTCTTCCATCCCGAGCCCTTTCCCGCCCCGATTCGTGCATTTAAACGTTTCTACGGGTTCCGCCGCAACGAACAGGTAAGCCAGCCCGTTCCGCGACATCAAGTCACAAAGCCGGGGGACCCCACGCGAGCGAGACAAAAAGGTGGGTAATTGATCTTGAGGAGCGCGCCTGGGGCCTTACCGGTTCTGATTGAATCAGAACCGGTCCCTGGTCTTTTGTTTTGACGCGTTTTCTTTATGCGAACCGGTATCCACTTCGCTCGAAAACGCTTCTAGCTCTGCGGCGGTGGCGGTCGCCTGGGCGGGCGCGGCTTTGCCGGACGCGACGATGCGGGAGCGACGGGTTGCAGGGTGACGATGACCGGATTCGGCTTGTGATCCAGCGCCGCCCCGGTCACCGCATCGACGCCCATGCCGACTACCCCGCCAAGCAGCAGGTTCCCGGCGAAGCCTGCCGCGCCTGTGCCGGGGATCTCCTTGGTCAACGGGATGACCTGCGGCTCATATCCCTCCTTGGCGACAGTCACCGTGATATCGGCGCTGCGCTTGGCCTGGACCACGCACGGCGTGACGCAGGCCGTCGGGACATCCAGCCCCGTTACCTCGGCGGTCGCGCCTGCCGGCGTGCTCGAAATGGAGATGTTCTCGGTCGTCCCGCGCGTCACCGACGCGCAGCCGACACACGGCAATGCGAGTGCCGCGGCCAACAGCAGCCTGATCATTGGATTGCTTCCCCTGCGCCCAATGCCAATCTGACGCAACCTGAGGATGAAGGCAAGCCGGCCCTGAAGGCGGACCGGATATTGTTAAAGGCGCACGTTCCGCCTACTTGCTGCTTCCCGGCTGATGCGCCCCGCCCGGAGCCGGCCGTCACGTTTTGAGCCCATCCGTGGCATAGTCACAGCAACCGATTCGCTGCCGCGCGTTGCGCGCAACACCTGAAGAGCCATGTCCAAACCATTGAAATCAGCTGCAAAAGCCAAATCCCCCAGCGACCTGTTTGGGTCGGAATCAAAAGGCCGCATGCCGGCCAAGGCAGCGCCGCGCGCAGGTAGCGCCGAGGCCGGCTATACCGCCGCCGACATCGAGGTGCTCGAGGGGCTCGAGCCGGTACGCCGCCGCCCCGGCATGTATATCGGCGGCACCGACGAGAAGGCGCTGCATCATTTGTTCGCCGAAGTCATCGACAACGCCATGGACGAGGCGCTGGCCGGGCATGCGTCGTTCATCGAGGTCGAACTGACCGCCGATGGATTCCTGACCGTCACCGACAACGGCCGTGGCATACCGGTCGATCCGCATCCGAAATTTCCGAAGAAGTCCGCGCTCGAAGTCATCATGTGCACGCTGCATTCGGGCGGCAAATTCGACTCCAAGGTCTACGAAACGTCGGGCGGCCTGCACGGCGTCGGCGTCTCCGTCGTCAATGCCCTCTCCTCGCGACTGGAGGTCGAGGTCGCGCGCAGCCAGAATCTCTATCGGATGAGTTTCGAGCGCGGCCATCCCAAGGGCAAGCTGGAGGATCTCGGCAAGATCAACAACCGCCGCGGCACCCGCATCCGCTTCAAGCCCGACACCGACATCTTCGGCGCCAAGGCGGCGTTCAAGCCGCAGCGCCTGTTCAAGATGACGCGCTCGAAGGCCTATCTGTTCGGCGGCGTCGAAATCCGCTGGCGCTGCGATCCCGAACTGCTCAAGGGCGTGGAAGATGTGCCCGCCGAGGATAGCTTCCACTTCCCGGGCGGCCTGAAGGATTATCTCGCCGCGGCGATTCACGCCGATACGCTGGTGCATCCGGATATCTTTTCCGGCAAATCGGGGCGCAACGGCTCGCACGGCGCCTGCGAATGGGCGGTGGCGTGGACCGCGGATGCCGACGGTTTCCTTTCCTCCTATTGCAACACGGTGCCGACGCCCGACGGCGGCACCCATGAATCCGGCCTGCGCAGCGCCATGCTGCGCGGCCTGAAGGACCATGCCGAGCGCATCGGCCACGGTAAGCGCGCCTCCTCCATCACGTCGGAGGACGTCATGGTCGGCGCGGCGATCATGCTGTCGGTGTTCGTGCGCGAACCCGAATTCCAGGGCCAGACCAAGGACCGCCTGGCGACCGCGGAAGCGCAGAAGATCGTCGAACAGGCCATCAAGGATCCGTTCGACCACTGGCTGTCGGGCAATCCGCTGCAGGCCAACAAGCTCCTGGACTTCGTCATCGAGCGCGCCGACGAGCGGCTGCGCCGCCGTGCCGAGAAGGAGACCTCACGCAAGACCGCGGTGAAGAAGCTTCGCCTGCCCGGCAAGCTCTCCGATTGCACCAACACCGCCACCGAAGGCTCCGAGCTCTTCATCGTCGAGGGCGACTCGGCCGGCGGCAGTGCCAAGCAGGCGCGCGACCGCAAGACCCAGGCCGTGCTCCCCTTGCGCGGAAAGATTCTCAACGTGGCCTCCGCCGGCAAGGACAAGCTGACCGCCAATGCCCAGCTCTCCGACCTGATGCAGGCGATCGGCTGCGGGACGCTGGCGCATTATCGCGAAGAGGATCTGCGCTATTCGCGGATCATCATCATGACCGACGCCGACGTCGACGGCGCGCATATCGCATCGCTCCTGATCACGTTCTTCTACCGCCAGACGCCGCGGCTGATCGACGAAGGTCATCTCTATCTCGCAGTGCCGCCGCTTTACCGGCTGACCCATGGCAGCAAGACGGTTTACGCACGCGACGATGCCCACAAGGAAGCGCTCCTGAAGAGCGAATTCAACGCCAACGCCAAGGTCGATGTCGGCCGCTTCAAAGGCCTCGGCGAGATGATGCCGGCGCAGCTCAAGGAAACCACCATGGATCCTGCCAGGCGCACACTGCTGCGCGTGGTGCTGCTGGCCGATGATCGCGAAGGCACCGCCGATTTGGTCGAGCGGCTGATGGGCACCAAGGCCGAGGCCCGATTCGCCTTCATCACCGACAAGGCCGAATTCGCCAGCGACGACCTGCTCGACGTTTGATTTTACCGCCAGCGGCGGTTTTCGGCCCGGTTTCCAGCTTTTTGGGACCGGCCAGCGCCGAATTCGGCCTCTTTTTCAGGCGCTTGCCGGCAGTTCGTTTTCGAGCCGGTGTGGTCCCGCCGCAACAGCATTTTGGTCGGAACTGCGTATAGTCGCGCTACTGGGTTTTGGGAATCGGTGCTCGCGCACTTCTTTAGAGCGGTCGTTCGACGCTTCTAGACTGGGGATTTGATATGAAAAAGATACTGATCGCTCTGACTGCGGTTGCGGCGTTTTCGGCCCCGGCGCTCGCCGCTGACATGGCCGCCAAGGCTCCGATGCGGGCTGCGCCCATTGCCGTGGCTCCGTCCTGGACCGGCTGCTACATCGGTGGTGGTGGCGGCTATGGCTGGTACACTGCTGAGGGCCGGCAAGTGGATGCCGTCACTGGCGCCTACCTCAATAATAATGGCGATACGGGCGGCAAGGGCTGGATGGGTCAGGTCGGCGCAGGCTGCGATTATCAGTTCGCCGGCCCGATGGGCAACTGGGTTGTCGGTCTTCTCGGCGACTACACTTTCTCGGATGTCACGGGAAGCCATATCGGTGCCCCGGCCACGACGTCAGTCGGCCAGCTGAAGCAAGACTATAGCTGGGCTGTCGGCGGTCGCGTCGGTTACCTCGTGAACCCGAGCTTCCTGAGCTATTTCAACGCTGGCTACACTGAGACCCACTTCAAGGACACGACCTACTTTAACGCCCTTGGCGTCCCGGCGGGCGTGGCGACCGGTACCTTCCTCGAGGGTAGCACCTACAAGGGTTGGTTCCTTGGCAGCGGTTTCGAGTATTCGCTCGGCTTCCTGCCCGGCCTGTTCCTGAAGACTGAGTATCGCTACTCCGAGTTTGACCGGAAGCAGTTGGCCGTTCGCACAACCGCTACCGGTGCGCCGACTGGCTTGGCTGAGACCGTCAAGCCCTTCTCCCAGTCCGTGATCACCACGCTGGTCTACCGCTTCAATTGGAGCGGCACCCCGGTGGTCGCCAAGTACTGATCCCTGCTAATCCAGCAGTTCAAAAGCCCCGGCATCGTCCGGGGCTTTTTTGTTGTTCTGCACCTGCGCTTCCCTTTCTTGCACGACTGCAGCCGGTTCGGCGGACGAGCCGCCGCGTCAAGGCACCCCTCTCGAATCACTCACCATAGCCGCCCGTGAGCTCCCTGTAGCGAACCTCCGCCTTGCGTATCTCACCCGCATTCTATTCGATCGAGAGGTACCGCCCGCAACAAGCCGCGCAACACCCAAAGGCGGAGCAACGGGGGAAATCCATGGCCAGATCGCTCTCGATCATCGGCTTTCTGGCGCTTGCCATCGGCCTTTTGTGGATCGGCCAGGGCACCGGCGCGATTTGCTGGCCGCCATCGAGCTTCATGGTCAATCAGTTGCAATGGGCCGGCTATGGCGCGCTGCTGGGTGGCATCGGCCTGATCCTGATCTGGCAGGGCAACCGCTAGATCCGTCGGGCTTGCGCCCTTTCCATGCATCACCGCGGGCTTGTCCCGGCCATCCACGCCTTTAAACATCAACGGCAACTACCGGGCACAAGCCCGGACATGACAGGAAGGGAAACGCGCATGGCAACAGGACTGTTCACCCTCGGCGGCAAGGTCGCCATCGTCACCGGCGGCAATGGCGGTATCGGTCTCGGCATGGCCAGAGGCCTGGCGCAAGCCGGTGCGGCCATTGCCATCGTCGGACGCAACGAAGCCAAATCCGCCGCCGCGGCCGCCGAGCTCAAGCGAACCGGCGTCAAGGCCATCTGCGTGGCGGCCGATGTCACCGACAAGGCCGCCGTCGACGCCATGATCGCGCAGGTCGTCCGCGAGCTCGGGCAAATCGACATTCTGGTCAACAATGCCGGCATCAGCATCCGCAAGCCGCCGCATGTGCTTGATCTCGCCGAGTGGAACAGTGTCATCCAGACCAACCTCACCAGCGCCTTCCTGTGCTCGCAGGCGGCCTACCCGGCAATGAAGGCCGCCGGCGGCGGCAAGGTCGTCAATATCGGCTCGATGATGTCGATCTTCGGTGCCAGTTTTGCGCCGGCCTATGCCGCGAGCAAGGGCGGCATCGTCCAGTTCACGCGCTCCTGCGCGGTCGCCTGGGCTCCTGATAACATCCAGGTCAACGCCGTGCTGCCGGGCTGGATCGATACCGACCTGACCAAGCGCGCCCGCAAGGAGGTCGATGGCCTGCACGATCGGGTGCTGGCGCGAACGCCCGCGGCGCGCTGGGGCGAGATCGATGATTTCGCCGGGATTGCCGTGTTCCTGGCCTCTCCGGCGTCGGACTTCGTCACCGGAACGGCCATTCCGGTCGATGGCGGCTATTCCATCATGGCTTAGCGGGTTGAGAGCAGGGCCTCATGCCCAACGAAAAAAGCCCCGGCCAAGGCCGGGGCTTTTCTGTCGGTGGAGTAGATCTCAGTACCGCGCGACGACCGGACCGGTCGGCCACGGGTTGAACTTGAAGCTGACGCGAGCCATCACCGAATCGACGTCTGCGTCTACATTGCGGAAGTCAGCAGCACCGAGGCAGCTGGCCACAGCCAGGTTACAATTGTGCGCCTTGCTGTCGAACTCGTAATGCTTGTAGTCGATGCCGAGGATCAGATAGTCCAAAACCGCGTATTCGGCACCCACGCCAGCGTACCAGCCGCCATGAGTCGCACCGGCCAGGGAGAACGCCGGTCCACCTGGATTGAGGAAGCCTTGGGTATCGATATCGGCTTGAGCGTAGCCGCCCTGCCCGTAGAGCATGAAGCGATTCCAAGCATAGCCGAGCCGGCCACCGATGTACCAGATGTTGTTGAGGCGCGCTTCGCAGGACTGGCCGATCGGATAGCCGCAGGCCGCGCCGGCACCGCCGCCTGCCGAGCTGTTGAAGCCGCTGTCGAGGCCGTTATATCCACCTTCGATACCGAGGACGAAATTGCCCCACTGCTTCTGGATTCCGGCAAAGCCGCCGTAGATCAAGGTGCTGCCGCTGCCCGTGTTCCAGAGGAAGCCCGGCGCATTGTAGAAATTACCGGCGGTGTCGTACCACGCGCCACCGACTGCGCCGCCGAAATAGAGGCCGGACCAGTCATAAGTCAGTACCGGGGCCACCACGGGCGCTTTCGCGATGCGGGCCGGCATATCCGCCGCGAACGCGCTCACCGCGCTGGCGGCCAGAATTGAAGCTGCGAGAACCAGTTTCTTCATTTTCAGTCCCCTCTTGGAGTACGCAGGTGAATTGAATTGCGTGAATAGCCGTCCGGAATATGGAATGAATTTAACCGGATTCCCCCGAATTGGCTGTTACCCCGTTGCTACAGTTGCGAGCAATGTGAGCGAGTTACCTGGAACCGGTTGTATATCAAAAACGTATCCAAATACCCTTCCTGAGCGCCGTCAGCTACCGGCAGGCGATCGCACATGCTCGGGCCTGACGCCCAATCCAACGAATTGCGCCGTGATGCCCTGCAGCCAGGGCACGGCCGTGATCAGCCGCAACAGAGTAGGAACCTTCAGCGGCTGGTTGCCGGGCTTGAGCGCAGCGCTCACGATGTTGTTCTGCACGACCACCTGCATTCGTTGCGTCATCCGCGTCGGAAACTCCCGGCGCAGTTGCACCGCATCGAGTTCGCCTTGCGAGGCAATCCCGCTGACCAGCCGCGCAGCCAGCAGGTTGGCGGTGGCGACCGCGTCCTGAACCGCGAGATTGACGCCGACACCGCCGATCGGCGACATCGCATGCGCCGCGTCGCCGATGCACAGCAGCCCCGGCAACGTCCACCGCTTCAGCCGGTTGATCGCGACCGTCAGCAGCTTGACGTCATCCCAGCTTTTCACCTCCGCGAGTCCCGGCCGCAGAGCCGGCGCCATGCGCGCGATGTCGTCGAGCAGGTCAGGCAATCCCCTCGCCTTCACCACGTCGTACTGTCCCTTGGGAATGACGTAGGCGCATTGCCAATAATCGCCGCGATCGAAGGTCACCATCATCTTGCCCGGGTCGACGCGGGCAAACAGGTTTTCGCTTTCGTTCGCGCGCTTGCCGGCGCGAAACCACAGCACGTCCATCGGCGCGCCGATTTCCTCGATCTCGAGTCCTGCCCGATCGCGCACCAGCGAATGGCGGCCGTCGCAGGCGATGGTCAGATCAGCCCGGATATCGATGACGCCTTCAGGCGTTTTTGCCTTTACACCGGCGATGCGGTCGCCGTCCCGGATCAGGTCGATGGCCTCCGTCGACATCATCACCTTGAGCGAGGCGAATTGCCTGCCACGGTCGCGCAGGAAGTTGAGAAAATCCCACTGCGGCATGAAGGCGATGAAGGGATATTTCGTCTTGAGGCGCGACAGGTCGGCAATCCGAACCTGCTCGCCGCCGAACATCCCGTCCATCTTCTGCAGACGCTGATGCGGCAGTTTGAGAAAGTCGTCGATCAGCCCGAGTTCGTCCATCACCTGCAGGGTCGAGGGATGCACCGTGTCGCCGCGAAAGTCGCGGAAGAAGTCGGCGTGCTTCTCCAGCACCACGACATCGACGCCGGCACGCCCGAGCAGATAACCGAGCATCATCCCGGCGGGTCCTCCACCGACGATGCAGCAACGCACCTTCATCCGCTCCGCTCCTGCGATCGATTTGCCCGACGTGCAGCATCAATCATCTGCCGCCGATCGACAATGCAATATCCCGCTCGAAATCCTTGCGCGGAAAACTCGATTTCCTGAGCCGGATCAAGCTGATTTGGGTCGTCCAGTCGCGCGCGTGAAAATATTGCGCTTCCCGTCCCACCCAAATCAGTGGCTTTTTAGGTGCTGTCCCGTCTCGACAAGAGGGGCGGATCGCGCGTCGTCACGAACGCGGGACGGGATGCGGTGGACGCAATAGCGTCAGGCGCGAGAGGTGGTCGCAGGGTGAGTTGAACCTCATGAGCGACAAACCGCGCGCAAGACGAACGGCGCTGATGCGTACGGCAAAACCGTGTGGTCCCGACACCCGTGGCTGGTGCCAAGCTGTCGGTGGCAAACAGTTTCCAACCGGAGACGATTTGGCATCAAGCCGGCAGCGACGGAGGCAAGACGAATTCGTCTCCGGGGAGATCACGGCATAAGCCGTCAACCCATTGCGCAGGGAATGCCGGAGTGCTCCGACTGTACCTGTATGCTCGTGTGCGTTTCGCTACCAGTTTTTGCACACGAGACCGCGGGTGCAGCGTGCACCCGGCATTCCCTGCTCCCTCCGTTTTCTGGGGGAAAGGAATTTTGGGAAACCCTCGGGCGCGAGTCGCGTCGCGAGAATGCAGCGTCATATTCAATCGTCATCACCCGCGCACGCGGGTGATCCAGTATTCCAGAGGCAGCAGTGATTGAAGCGATAGACCGCGGCGTACTGGATACCCCGCATGCGCGGGGTATGACGAGCTGGTTTGGCTCGACGATATTGCTTCGCTTCGGCTCCGCTCGCCTACCGCCGGAAACTCTTGATCTCCGACACACTGCCGTCCCGATAGGTCAACTCCACCGAGACCGACCGGGTCGCGGGGGCGAGCTTCAAATACGGTGTCGCGTCGTGCGGAATGACGCTGGGATCGCGGGGATCGCAGGGCGGCATTTTCAGGACCTTGTCGGGCACCGTAGAGTCGATGCCGACGCGCACTTCGCGGATGGCGCAGCGATACGACATCAGGTGCGTGTAATAGACCAGCAGTCCGTTGAATTCGCGAAACGACAGCCAGCTCGTCGAGGTCATGTCGAGGATCTTGCGCTGATCGCGGATCAGGGCGGCTTCAGGATCGAACCTGATCGGAAACGGCCCCTGCACTTCGCCGTTGGTGTCGACGTAGCGCACCTGGATGGTTGCGGCAGGCGCGTCGGCCGCCAGCTCGATCGACGGATTGGGCATTCGCTTGCGGGTGCGCGGATCGAGCGTATCCATGAACCCGGTCTCGCGGAAATTGCCGGCGTCGCCGATCCGCCACGAAATGCCGAGCGTCGGATCCGCGATCGAGAACACCACGGTCCACCCGCCATTGTGGCGCGAGAACATCGCGATCGGCGCGTTGACGGAATCGTTCTGCGGCTGCAGCCGCTGCACCGGCGGCAATGCGGCGACCTTTTGCGGCGCTTCGGCAGGCTTCGCCGCCACCTCGGGCTGGCCCTTGGCCATGCCGTTCAGGAACACGTCGTCGACCATCTGGTCGAAGTAAACCGGGATCTGCTTGTGGCGAACGGTCTCCGCCAGTTCGCTGACCAGGCGCCGCGTGCGCTGCGCGACCTGGACGAGGTTGGCGCCGGGCTGCGTCAGTTCCCTGGCGAAGGTGCGCGTGAACACCGAATTGGGATTGGCGTCGTCATTGGAGAGCCGGTCGAGCGCGGTCTGCCGCGGTCCCGCCGAGAAGATCGAGAACACGCCTTCCGGCAATTGCGTCATCGGCGCGAGGCCGCCGCTGCCGGCCACCGCGCGGGTGCCGGCGCGCTCGAACGGATTGTTGCGGCAGGCGTCGAACACCAGGATGGCGGTACGCACCTTGCGATTCTGCATCCGCTCGATGATGCGGTCGGCGAGGATCGAGGCGTCGCGCACCAGCTCTTCCTGGCCTTCGGTCGCAGCCGGCACGTCGGTCGGCAGCAGGAAGTTCTGCCCCGCGATCTCGAAGCCGTGGCCGGCAAAGAAGAAGAACGCGGTGTCGCCGGCTTCAACCGACTTGTCGAACGCCAGCAAGGTCTGGCTGAACGCCTGCCGGGTCTGGTTTTCGGCGACCATCACCGAGAAGCCGAGTTGCTTGAGCGTGTCGCCCATGGTGCGGGCGTCGTTGACCGCCTTCTGCAGCTTGGGCACGTTCCTGTAATCATTGTTGCCGACCACCAGCGCGACGCGCTTTTCGGCATGTGCGGGCAGTGCAAACGCCACAACCGAAGCTGCAACGCCTGTCACCGCCAACAATCTGAGAAACCAACCCATCATCCAATTCCCCACATGCACGATTGGTGCTGGTTTGGGCCGTGCAAGCCGCTTCATGCCATAGTCGGCATCCCGTTGCCCACGGTTCAACGGATTCGGTGGACAGGATTCCGCCGGTTCAATTTGACCGCGAAATGACGGTTTGGCCCTTATTTGTGCGAAAACATTAAGCTTTTTAAGCCATATGAGCCGTTCCAAGATTGACTTTGGCCATTTCGACCCTATGTTTCGGCTCAACGCGGCCTTGGATCGAAACGCGATTCCCTGGTTTGCCGCTCGTCTGCGTAAGTCAGAGCCCCCAGCTTTTCAAAAGCGCGCCGTTTCGGGGTTAAACGCGACAGCCTTTTTACCCTCAATTCCGAACGGCGGTGTCGACTAGAGGCTCAATGTCTTTTTCCCATCTCGGCCTTTCCGACAAGGTCCTCGCCGCTGTTGCGGCATCCGGCTACACGACCCCCACCCCCATCCAGGAACAGGCGATTCCCCACGTTCTGTCGCGCCGCGACGTTCTTGGCATCGCCCAGACCGGCACCGGCAAGACCGCCGCCTTCGTCCTGCCCATGCTCACCATGCTGGAAAAGGGCCGCGCCCGGGCACGAATGCCCCGCACCCTGATCCTCGAACCGACCCGCGAACTCGCGGCTCAGGTCAAAGAGAATTTCGATAAATACGGCGTTGGCCAGAAACTCAACGTCGCACTCCTGATCGGCGGCGTTTCTTTCGGCGACCAGGACTCGAAGCTGACCCGGGGCGTCGACGTTCTGATCGCAACCCCCGGCCGGCTGCTCGACCATACCGAGCGCGGCGGCCTTCTGCTCACCGGCGTCGAACTGCTGGTCATCGACGAAGCCGACCGCATGCTGGACATGGGCTTCATTCCCGATATCGAACGCATCTGCAAGCTGGTGCCGTTCACGCGGCAGACGCTGTTCTTCACCGCGACGATGCCGCCGGAAATCAGCCGCATCAGCGATACCTTCCTGCACAATCCCGAACGCATCGAAGTCTCCAAGCCTGCCACGACCGCGGTCGGCGTGTCGCAATTCCAGGTCGGTTGTGGCCGTGAGCCGCACGAGAAGCGCGAAATTCTCCGCCGCCTGCTGCGCGACGCCAAGGATCTCAACAACGCGATCATCTTCTGCAATCGCAAGCGCGAGGTCGCCGTCGTCTACAAATCGCTGCAGAAGCACGGCTTCAGTGTCGGCGCCCTGCATGGCGACATGGACCAATCGGCCCGCACGGCGGCGCTGGATCAATTCCGCAAGGGCGAGATTCCGCTGCTGGTGGCTTCCGACGTCGCCGCCCGCGGCCTGGATATTCCCGCCGTCAGCCACGTCTTCAATTTCGACGTGCCGCATCATGCCGACGATTACGTCCATCGCATCGGCCGGACCGGACGCGCCGGGCGCGCTGGCACCGCGATCTCGATCGTCACCTCGCTCGACAACAAATCGATCGCCGCGATCGAACGGCTGATCGGGCAGACCATCCCGCCGGCCGAAGGCGACTATGCCGTGCAGCCGGTTTCTTCCGAGGAAGGCGATCAGCCGCGCGAGCACCGCTCACGCGAAGGGTCCCGTGAAGGTTCGCGCGGTGGCCGCAAGCCGCGACGTGAGCGTGAACCGCGCCAGAAGAGCGGCGAGCGCGAGCCGCGACGCGCCAAGGTCGCCGGCCGCAGCGCCGATGCGCAGCCGCAACCCGAGGCTGCGGCCTTCGTGCCTCCCGCTGCTCCCCAGCCTTCGCGCGTCCCCTCGATCGGTCGTCCCGAGCCGCGACGTCCGCAGCGCGACGTCGAATCGGAGCCCGCCGATCACTCGCATCTGCCCGCCTTCCTGTTGCGCCCGGTGCGCGCCCGCGTCTGATCGAACGTTGAGGTTTCGTCCAGCGGAACCTCCCGTTTACCGGCCGTTCATTCTCCTTGGTTAACTTGGCAGCGATAATTTTTAATTATTGCTGCAAGGCAACGAGCGACGCTGCTCGCTATTGGGGATTGGGGACGGATCAGTGGTGAAACTGCTGGACGAGCACGAACGCACGATGGCGTTTGCCGAAGTTGCGTTGGGCCAGATCAGATCCCTCAGACAGACCGCCGTCCCGCGCCATTACGAAATCTGGTACGTCTATGCGACCGGATACAACGCTCCCCTCAACAAGATCATCAACGAGACGCTGACGCGCACCGGCAAGCTCAGCGAATCCGATCTCGAACAGATCTACGAAACCTATCTCTCCCACATCAAGGCGTCCGACCGCATCGACAAGGTCGGCGCGCGCGTCATCGGCGAAATCGACGATGTGATGGGCCTCATCACCGAGGCGCTCGGCATGTCGTCGAACTACGACGCCAGCCTGGGCAATGCGAGCGAGAACCTGTCGCGTGCGCAAGGGCGCGAGCAGATCAGGTCGGTGGTCGATGCGCTCCTGAAGTCTACCCGCGAGATGCGCGAGACCAACAAGGCGCTCGAAAACAGACTGGCACAGTCGAAGGCCGAGATCAGCAATCTCCAGCACAGCCTCGAGGCGATCCGCGCCGAGAGCCTCACCGATCCGCTGACCGGACTGGGCAACCGCAAATATTTCGACCGATCGATCGACATGGCGTTGCGAGCGGCGCAGGCCAGCGGCGAGCCGCTGTCGCTGCTGATGTTCGACATCGACCATTTCAAGTCGTTCAACGATTCCTACGGCCACCTGACCGGCGATCAGGTACTTCGGCTGGTCGCGATGTCGCTGAAGCAGACCATCAAGGGCCAGGATATCACCGCCCGCTACGGCGGCGAGGAATTTGCGGTGGTGCTGCCCAACACCGCGATGCGCCAGGCGCTGACGGTGGCCGATCACATCCGCCGCGCGGTCATGGCGAAGGAATTGAAGAAGAAATCCACCGGCGAAATTCTGGGCCGCGTCACCATCTCGGTCGGTGTCTCGATGCTGAAGCCGGAAGACGACACCGAATCGCTGATCGACCGCGCCGATGCCTGCCTCTATGCGGCCAAGCGCAACGGCCGCAACCGCGTGATCTGCGAAACCGATCCGGAATACGCGGACGAGACCCGTAGCCAGGTCGCCTAGCGCCTTGGCGCCTTGCGCTTCGCGACCGCCTTGCGATCCGCAGCCGACTTGGCCCCGGCCTTCCGCTTCACCGCCTTGCGCGGCTTCGGCCGCTTGCGCAATGCCGCGCGCTGCGCAGCCGCCAGCGCCGCCCTCGCCCATTCAGCCAATTCCTCGGAATCGTCGAACAGACGCGCCGGCAACTGCCAATACGAGTTCACCGTGACGGTCTTGGTCCGCGTCTGATATTGAAACGGTTGCGAACCCTCCGCCTCGAACTGCGGAATGGTCTGATCATCAGCGCGGAAATAAAGCCCGGCACGCAGGGCAAGCGCGAAATTGGTGCCGTCAGCAGAGACGCCGTGGCCCGAGAACATCCTACGGATAGAAACCGGCCCGAAATCCGCAAACAGATCGATCAGGAAATCGCGGTCCATCGCGTCCCCCGAGGCGACGCGAAAGTCAGACCTTCGCCGGTGTCAGTTGCACCAACTCGCCGCAGCCGCAGGCCGAGACCTGGTTCGGATTGTTGAAGATGAACTGGGCCTGCATCCTGTCGGCCTTGTAGTCCATCTCGGTGCCGAGCAGGAACAGGACCGCCTTGGGATCGACCAGGATCTTCACGCCCTTGTCCTCCACCACCTCGTCGGTCGGGCGGACCTCATGGGCGTATTCGACCGTATACGACTGCCCGGCGCAGCCGCCATTCTTGATCCCGACGCGAAGTCCGACAATCTCGGAATCGGCGCGCTTGGTCAGTTCCGTAATCCGCTGCGCCGCAGCGTCGGTCAGTTTCATGACCTGCGGGCGCGGCCGCGGCTTCGGCTTGGCGGCGGTCGTGGGTGAAGCGGGTGTCATGTTGGTCATGTGATCATTCCCAGCGGCAAATCAATGCCAGTCATATTCCCGTAAGGCGTTACGCAGCTCACCACATATTCAAGACGAGGCGCGCCTCGTCGGACATGCGATCCGGCGTCCAGGCCGGATCCCACACCAGATTGACGTTGACGACGCCGACGCCGGGAACGCTGGCAATCGCGTTCTCCACCATGGTCGGCAGTTCGCCGGCCGCCGGGCAGTTCGGCGTGGTCAGCGTCATCATCACGTCGACGCCGCGGTCGTCCTTGAGGTCGACCTTGTAGATCAGGCCGAGTTCGTAGATGTCGGCCGGAATTTCCGGATCGAACACCGTCTTCAGCGCGGCGACGATTTCGCCTCCGAGCCGCTCGGTTTCCTCGGGCGGCAGCGCCGAGATGGTTTCCATATTGGCAGTTTTGACTTCGGCCGTGTCACTCATGAGAACAATTCCCGCGCCTTGATCAGCGCCTGTGCCAGATGGTCGACTTCTTCCCGGGTATTATACATTCCGAACGATGCCCGGCAGGTGGCTGTGACATTGAACCGCTCTAAAAGCGGCATTACGCAATGGGTTCCGGCGCGCACCGCAATTCCCTGACGGTCGATCACGGTCGCGACGTCGTGGGCATGGGCCCCCTTCATCTCAAAGGATATCACAGGTCCCTTGCCACGGGCGGTTCCGATCAGACGCAGCGAGTTGATTTCGCGCAGGCGGCCTTCGGCGTAGGTCAGCAAATCGTGCTCGTGGGCGGCGATGCGCTCCTTGCCGATCGAATTGACGTAGTCGATCGCAGCTCCAAGCCCGATCGATTCCACGATCGCCGGCGTGCCCGCCTCGAACTTGTGCGGCGGATCGCCATAGGTCACCCAATCCCGGGCGACTTCGCGGATCATCTCGCCGCCACCATTGTAGGGCCGCATCGCGACCAGGTGCTCATGCTTGGCATAGAGCACGCCGATGCCGGTCGGGCCATACAGCTTGTGGCCGGTAAAGACGTAGAAGTCCGCGTCGATGTCCTGCACGTCGATCGCCAGATGCACGGCGGCCTGGCTGCCGTCGACCAGCACCGGGATCCCGCGGGCATGCGCCAGCTTCACCACGTCCTTGACCGGCACGATGGTGCCGAGCGCATTCGACATCTGCGTGATCGCCACCAGTTTGGTGCGATCGGTCAGGAGTTTCTCGAACTCCTCGATCAGGAAGTTGCCTTCGTCGTCGACCGGCGCCCATTTAATCACGGCGCCATGCCGCTCGCGCAGGAAATGCCAGGGCACGATGTTGGAGTGATGCTCCATGATGGAGATCACGATCTCGTCGCCCGCCTTGATGTTGGGTTCACCCCAGGACGACGCCACCAGGTTGATCGCTTCGGTGGCGTTGCGGGTGAAAATGATCTCCTCGGTGCGGCCGGCATTGAGGAACTTGGCAACCTTGGCGCGACCGCCCTCGTAGGCTTCCGTCGCCGCGTTGGCAAGATAATGCAGCCCACGATGCACGTTGGCGTATTCGCTCTTGTAGGCCTCCGTCATGCGGTCGAGCACGGCGGTCGGCTTCTGCGCGGATGCCGCGTTGTCGAGATACACCAGCGGCTTGCCATAAACCTTCATGGCCAACGCAGGGAAATCCTCCCGCACGCGAGCCACGTCATAGGCGCCGTTCATCACTGCCGGATGCCGGGTCATGCCCTTGCCTCCAGCCAGCGCTGCGCGGCCGCGATCGCAAGCTCGCGCAAATCGTCATTGACGATCAATTCGATGGCCTCGCCCACGAAGGCCTGGATCAACAGCGCCTGGGCTTCCTTCTCGGGAAGGCCGCGTGCGCGCAGGTAAAACAGCAGGCTCTCGTCCAGCGCGCCGGTGGTCGCGCCATGGCCGCAGGTAACGTCGTCGGCGAAGATTTCCAGTTCCGGCTTGTTGTCGGCCTCGGCTTCGTCGGACAAGAGCAGCGCCCGCGTCATCATCTTCGCGTCGGTCTTCTGCGCATGGGGGCGCACGATGATGCGCCCCTGAAACACCGAATGGGCGCGGTCGTCGGCAACCGCTCGGAACACCTCGCGGCTGGCGCAGTTCGGCACCGCGTGATCCATGAACAGCGTGGTGTCGGCGTGCTGGCGACCGTTGAGCAAGTTTACGCCGTTGGTCTCGACACGGGAATGCTCGCCAGCAAACGCAATGGTCGCCTGGTAGCGGCTGACGGCAGCGCCTGTAGCCATGCCGAAGGTGTTGAGGTGCGCATGCGCCCCCAACGTGAATACGCCAGAGCAAATATTGAAGGCCTCGCGGCCGTCCTCGATCAGCCTGATATGGTCGAGCCGCGAATTGTCGCCGATCGCAGCGATCAGGGAATCGTGGGCCTGATAGACCTTCGCGCCGTCGGCCGCGATGTAGCTCTCGACCAGCGTAGCGCCGGCATCCTTGCCGAGACGCAGCAGCGAGCGCGTGAACATCGCCGCGGGAACTGCGCCACTGGCAACATGAATGATCTGCAGCGGCTGCTTCAGCACGATGCCGTTGGCAATCTCGATCACCACGCCATCGGTCATCATCGCACTGTTGAGCGCGATCATGGGATTGGTGTCATCAAGCGTGAAGAGCTGCGCCTGCAGCGCCGCATCGCCGGCTTCCAGCACATCGCGCAGGGTACGGATGGTGAGCCCCTTCTCCAGCCCATCCAGTTCGGAAAGTTTCGCCGCGAATATGCCGTCCACCAGCACCAGCCGGCGTGCACCTTTGACCGCCTGGAGCTTCGCCGCCGTTGCAGCGCGCTTCAGCGCGGCGGCGTCCGGTGCGGGCGCCAGCGGCAGCACCTCGCGCATCAGCGCGCGCAGATCGGTGTATTTCCAGTCCTCGAGCCGGCGGTGCGGCAGTCCCACGCGGTCATAGGCCTCGAAGGCAACCCTTCTCGCCTCGGCCACCTTGCCAGTGCCCGGCAGCCGATCGCGCACAATCGCAAAGCTGTCGCTCAGCGCGCGTCCGGTCTCGTTCTTTGCCAAAGCCAGATTCATCACGATACCCGTCAGGCTGCGTCTTCGAACTGGGCGTAGCCGGAAGCTTCAAGCTCCAGCGCCAGTTCCTTGCCGCCGCTTTTCACGACACGGCCCTTCGACATCACGTGCACAAAGTCGGGCACGATGTAGTTGAGCAGCCGCTGATAGTGGGTGATCACGACCATCGCGCGATCAGGCGAACGCAACGCGTTGACGCCATCGGCTGCAACCCGCAGCGCATCGATGTCGAGGCCGGAATCCATTTCGTCGAGGATGCACAGGCTCGGCTCGAACAGCGCCATCTGCAGCACCTCGTTGCGCTTCTTCTCGCCGCCGGAGAAGCCGACATTGACGCCGCGCTTGAGCATGTCCTGCGGGATGTTCAGCGACTTGGCGACCTCACGAACCTTCTTCAGAAAGTTCGGCGTCGAATATTCGCTCTCGCCACGCGCCTTGCGTTGCGCATTGAGCGCGGTGCGCAGAAAGTTCATGGTGGCGACGCCGGGAATTTCGACCGGATATTGGAACGCCAGGAACACGCCCTTGGCGGCGCGCTCGTCGGGCGACATCGCCAGCAGATCCTCGCCCTTGAACAGGATTTCGCCGCCGGTGACTTCATAGCCGGGCTTGCCCGCGATGACGTGGGACAGCGTCGATTTGCCGGAACCGTTCGGGCCCATGATCGCGTGCACCTCGCCCGGGTTCACGGTGAGCGTCAGTCCGTGGAGAATCTCGCGATCCTCGACGCGGACTTGCAGATCTTTCACTTCAAGCAATGACATATCGTTTTTCCGTTTTCACCCCTCGTCCTGAGGAGCGCCGACAGGCGCGTCTCGAAGGACGTGGCCAACAATCTTTCCTCCCATCCTTCGAGACGGCCGCTGTGCGGCCTCCTCAGGATGAGGTCGCTATCCAACCGAACCCTCAAGGCTGATCGAAATCAGCTTCTGCGCTTCGACCGCGAACTCCATCGGCAGTTGCTGCAGCACGTCCTTGACAAATCCATTGACCACGAGGCCGACGGCCTCTTCCTGGCTCAGCCCGCGCTGGATGCAGTAGAACAGCACGTCCTCGGAGATCTTCGACGTCGTCGCCTCGTGCTCGAACGTCGCGGACGAATTCTTCGCCTCGACATAGGGAACGGTGTGCGCGCCGCATTTGTCGCCGATCAGGAGCGAGTCGCAGGCGGTGAAGTTGCGCGCGCCGGTGGCTTTGCGATGCGCGGTGACGAGCCCGCGATAGGTGTTCTGCGACACGCCCGCCGCGATACCCTTGGAGATGATCCGGCTCGTCGTGTTCTTGCCGAGATGGATCATCTTGGTGCCAGAGTTCGACCTGCTGGTGACCGTTCGAGATCGCGATCGAGTAGAACTCGCCGCGCGAATTGTCGCCGCGCAGGATGCAGCTCGGATATTTCCAGGTGATCGCCGACCCGGTCTCGACCTGGGTCCAGGAGATCTTCGAATTGTTGCCGCGGCAGTCGCCCCGCTTGGTGACGAAATTGTAGATGCCGCCGACGCCTTCGGAATTGCCGGGATACCAGTTCTGCACCGTCGAATACTTGATCTCGGCATCGTCGAGCGTGACTAGTTCGACGACGGCGGCATGCAACTGGTTCTCGTCGCGCTGCGGTGCGGTGCAGCCCTCGAGGTAGCTCACGTAAGCGCCCTTGTCGGCGATGATCAGCGTCCGCTCGAACTGGCCGGTGTTGCGCTCGTTGATGCGAAAGTAGGTCGACAGCTCCATCGGGCAGCGCACGCCCGGCGGCACGTAGACGAACGATCCGTCGGAGAACACTGCCGAGTTCAGCGTCGCGAAATAATTGTCCGAGGTCGGCACGACAGTGCCGAGATACTTTTTCACCAGTTCGGGATGCTCGCGGATCGCCTCCGAAATCGGCATGAAGATCACGCCGGCGGCCTTCAATTCCTTCTGGAAGGTGGTGGCGACGGAGACCGAGTCGAACACGGCGTCGACCGCAATCTTGCGCTCGCCTTCCGGCTTCACGACGCCTTCCAGCACCTCGACCTCGCGCAGGGGAATGCCGAGCTTTTCGTAGGTCTTGAGGATTTCCGGATCGATCTCGTCGAGCGAGCCGATCTGCTTCTTCGGCTTCGGCGCCGAATAGTAATAGAGGTCCTGATAGTCGATCCTGGGATAGTTGACGCGAGCCCAGGTCGGCTCGGTCATGGTCAGCCAGCGGCGATAGGCCTCCAGCCGCCATTCCAGCATCCAGGCCGGCTCGTTCTTCTTTGCGGAAATGAAGCGGACGGTGTCTTCCGACAGCCCCTTCGGGGCCTTGTCGGACTCGATAAGAGTTTCAAACCCATATCGATATTGATCGACGTCGATACGCTTCACGCGCTCGACCGTCTCTTGTACGGCTGGCATTCCATCCTCCGCTCGCGGTTTCAAGGACCGCGGTGGAACAATCTCAAAACAGCAGCTCGGCTGCCCCGCGAAACCTGCTTAGAACCGTTCAAGCCGTGTTTCGTCGCCCTCTAAGTAAGCCATCGGCAAGCTTTCGCCAAGCCTTGAGGGCCAAATCAACGTCTGCCTCCGTGGTAGACCAGCCCAGACTGATCCGCACCGCTCCCTGCGCCAGATCTTTGCCAAAGCCCATCGCCTCCAGGACGTGCGAGGGCTGTACCTTTCCCGAGGAGCAGGCGGAACCCGACGATACCGCAATTCCCTCGAGATCGAAGCCAATTACGGCCGTTTCGGCCTTTAACCCGGGGACGGTGAACAGCGTCGTATTCGGCAGGCGCGGCGCATCGGATGAGAACCGGATCACGTCAGGTGTCTGTTCCAGGCCCGCCTCGAGCCTGTTCCGCAAGGCCACGATCCTGGCCATGTCCGCTGGCAACCCGGCCGTCGCAGCCCGCAGTGCGGCACCGAACGCGGCAATGCCCGCCACGTTCTCGGTGCCGGCTCGGCGTCCAAGCTCCTGTCCGCCCCCACGCAGCATGGGCTCCAGCGCCTGCACGTCCTCGGCCAGGACCAGCGCGCCGACCCCCTTGGGTCCGCCCACCTTGTGCGCGGAGAACGTGACCAGATCGGCAGCTATAGACCTGATATCGAGGGGTATTTTCCCCAACGCCTGGATCGCATCGACATGCAGCAGGCCATCCGCGGCACGCACCATCGAGGCGACTTCAGCGACGGGTTGAATGGCGCCGGTCTCGTTATTGGCCAGCATCACCGAAACCAGTGCCGGAGGCCCCGCTGCAAGCAGCCGCCGCAGATGGTCGAGGTCAATCAGGCCAGAGCCGGTCACGTTGATGGTCTCGATCGCTTCGGCAGCAAACCGGCCACCTGCCAATACGGAAGTATGCTCGATCGCAGAAACCAGCAGCCGTCGGACCGGCTCACCCGCTCTCCGCCGCTGCCGCGGCGTCAGAGCGAGCGCGTTGGCTTCGGTGCCCCCGGAGGTAAACACCACGTTCTGGGGCCGGCTGGCGACGGCCGAAGCCAGAGCTGCGCGCGCGTCTTCGACCAGCCGGCGCGCCTGGCGGCCCTCCGCATGAACCGAGGAAGGGTTGCCAACCGTGTCCCACGCCTCCGCCATCGCCTGCCTGGCTTCGGGGCGGATGGGCGTGGTCGCGTTCCAGTCGAGGTAGACCCGGTGAGTCATGTCTGTACAATATTACCTTGCTTTGCAGGCGGCGCTAACCCGACGAGCTTGTCGCGGCCAGTGATGATCCCGTCTCTTGCGATCGCACGCTAACGCCTTGAACGGCCTTTTAGATGTTCAAGATGCTTGCTTTTTGCCCTACGCCTCATGCTAGAACGCCGCCACCAGTTCACGGGAGCGCCGTTTGCGCACCACCCAACAACGGCTGATCGCATTTCTTCTCCGCCAGATCACGGTCGTTGCCAAGGAACACTTCCAAGGATCATGAATGCCTGAAGTTATTTTCACCGGTCCCGCAGGCCGCCTCGAAGGCCGTTATCATCCGGCCAAGCAGAAGAACGCGCCGATTGCGATGATCCTGCATCCGCATCCGCAGTTTCACGGCACGATGAACCACCAGATCGTCTACCAGTGCTACTACGCGTTCGCGCATCGCGGTTTTTCGGTGCTGCGTTTCAATTTCCGCGGCGTCGGCCGCAGCCAGGGCTCGTTCGACCACGGCACCGGCGAATTGTCGGATGCGGCTTCCGCGCTCGACTGGGCGCAGACCATCAATCCCGAAGCGCGCGCCTGCTGGGTCGCCGGTTTCTCGTTCGGCGCCTGGATCGGCATGCAGCTTTTGATGCGCCGTCCCGAGGTCGAGGGCTTCATCTCGATCGCACCGCCCGCCAATCTCTATGACTTCTCCTTCCTCGCACCCTGCCCGTCCTCGGGCCTGATCGTGCATGGCGAGAAGGACGCGGTGGTGCCGCCAAAGGACGTCAACACGCTGGTCGAGAAGCTGAAGACCCAGAAGGGCATCGTGATCGATCAGCAGATCATCCCGGGCGCCAACCATTTCTTCGACGGCAAGCTGGAGCCGCTGATGCAGACGGTGACCGGCTATCTCGACATGCGGCTCGCCAACGTCCGCTGATCGCGATCGCGCTTCCGGACGCGGTGCATCAGGCTGCGAGCTTCAGCATGTGCGCATCATGACGCACCAGGAACGCATGCAGCAATTGCGGATAGTCGGACCCGACCGCCGTGCGCACGCTCGGCCGCTGCGCCAGCGCCTTCCGCCACGCGCGGACCTTCGGCGTGTCCTTGAAGATCGATAAATCGATCAACTGATCGAACACATCAAAATAGCGGAAGATCGGCGCGAACACCGCGTCGACCAGGCTGAAATCTGTGCCGGCAAAGAACGGGCCTGCGCCCAGCGCTTCCTCGACGCGCGCGAATTTTGCCGCGACCGCCTGCCGCTTGCTCTCGAAGGTCGCGGGATCGCCTGTCGTCTCCAGGCCCCACAATTCGCTCAGGATGCTCGATCCGAATTCCATCCAGGCGCGATGCTGTGCGCGCGTGAGCGCATCCTTCGGGTGCAGCCTGGCACCTGACTGGGTATCCTCGATGTACTCGCAGATGACATTGCTTTCGAACAGCGCCACCTCGCCGCCTTCGTTCGAGACACGCAGCACCGGCACCTTGCCAAGCGGCGAGATCTTGAGAAACCAGTCGGGCTTGCTGGCGAGATCGATATCGATCCGCTCGAACGCGACGCCCTTCTCGTTCAGCGCGATCACCGCGCGCTGCACATAGGGACAAAGCCTGTGGCTGATCAGCGTGAGTTTCGGCGCCATGACGACCTCTCCGGCGAAGGCCGGCCGGCCTCGCTCCATGCAACTGCATTCAATTTAGATGCAGACGCATGATGTCGTCAATATGGATGCAATTGCATCGAGATCACGGTCGCGCGATGATGCCCCCGGTCATCGGGATCGGCACGCCCGTGGTGGCCGGATAGCTCAGCGGCAGGCCCTTGAGGCCCCGCGCGGCGAGGAAGCCGAAGGCCTGCGCCTCGATGGCGTCCGACGCCCAGCCAAGCGTGTCGGCGGCCTGAACTGGAACAGGCTGCAGGCATTCGCGCAGCATGCGCAGCATGGTCAGGTTGCGGGCGCCGCCACCGGCCACGATCCAGCTCTTCGGCTCCTTGGGCAGCAGCGGCACGACCCGGGCGATCGCCGCTGCCGTAAACGCGGTCAGCGTTGCCGCGCCGTCCGCCGGCGGCATGTCGCCGAGCTTCAGCCCGGCAAAGTCGTTGCGGTCGAGCGATTTCGGCGGTGGCAACGAAAAGAACGGCATCTCCAGCGCCCGGGCGATCCAGGCTGCATCGACCTTGCCCATGGCGGCGGTGCGGCCCTCGGTATCGAAGCGCTGGTTCAGGCGTCGGAACATGTGGTCGTCGAGCAGTGCGTTGCCCGGGCCGGTGTCGCAGGCGATCAACGTGTCGCCATCGATATAGGTGATGTTGGCGACCCCGCCGATATTAACCACCACGATCGGGCCCTCGCGCTCCAGCGATTGGGCGAGCGCACGGTGATAGACCGGTACGAACGGCGCTCCCTGCCCGCCGGCCTCGACGTCGGCCGCGCGGAAATCGTACATGACCGGAATATGGATGGTCTTGGCCAGCGCAGAGCCGTCGCCGATCTGCACCGTCAATTTGCGCTCGGGCCGGTGCAGCACCGTCTGGCCGTGAAAACCGACGATGTCGATATCATCGAAGCTGATGCGGTGCTGGGAGGTGAAGGCGGCCACCGCCTCGGCGTGCGCGGCGGTAACGGCCCGCTCGGCCTCGCGCAGGCAGCCCGGCCGAGCGTCACGGTCCGGCAGGTCCACGGCCTCGTACAGCGCCTGGCGCAGCAGGCTGCGCTCCGTGTCGGTATAGGGCCGATATCCGGATGGCCCCAGGGCGTTCACCCGGCGGCCGTCGGTCTCGATCAAAGCGACGTCCACCCCGTCCAGCGAGGTGCCGCTCATCAAACCAAGTGCCGTCAACATCATTGTAATCGTGCCTTCGCAACGCCCTGCCCGATACGTCCCGCCGACGACGACCAGCTTGTGCCGAACACGCACATCTTATAATGCCACAGCGCCCGCGCTTGCGGCAGCCTGTTCCGCCATGGTTCCGCAACTCGCTACAATTACAGTGAAAATAGAATGATCAGGGTCGCCCGCCAATGACCGCATTTAAATCAGATTTCCTGAACATTTTACAGGAACGCGGCTTCATCCACCAATGCTCCGACTTCGATGGGCTGGACGCTCTGGCCGCCAGGGGCGAGGCCACCGCCTATGTCGGCTACGACTGCACGGCGCCCTCCCTGCATATCGGCAACTACCTCACCATGATGATGCTGCACTGGCTGCAGCAGAGCGGCAACAAGCCGATCACGCTGATGGGCGGCGGCACCACCATGGTCGGCGACCCCTCGGGCAAGGACGAGTCGCGGGCGATCCGGTCGATCGCGGAAATCGAAGCCAACAAGGCGTCGATCCGCGGCGTGTTCGCCAAGGTGCTGCGCTACGGCTCCGGCGCTTCCGACGCCGTCATGCTCGACAATGCCGAATGGCTGACGAAGCTGAACTGGATCGAGATGCTGCGCGACATCGGCCGGCATTTCTCGGTCAACCGCATGCTGACGATGGATTCGGTGCGGCTCCGCCTCGAGCGCGAGCAGGAGATGAGCTTCATCGAATTCAACTACATGGTCTGCCAGGCCTACGACTTCGTCGAGCTGGCGCGGCGCACCGGCTGCCGCCTGCAGATGGGCGGTTCCGACCAATGGGGCAACATCGTCAACGGCGTCGATCTCGGCCGCCGCATGGGCACGCCGCAACTGTTCGCGCTGACCACGCCGCTGCTCACGACCGCGTCAGGCGCCAAGATGGGCAAGACCGCGCAAGGCGCCGTCTGGCTCAATGCGGATCAGTTCTCGCCCTATGACTTCTGGCAGTACTGGCGCAACGCGGAGGACGCCGACGTCGTCAAGTTCCTCAAGCTGTTCACGATCCTGCCGATGGGCGAGATCGCCAAGCTGGCGGCGCTGCAGGGCGGCGAGATCAACGAGGCCAAGAAGGTGCTGGCGACGGAGGCAACCGCACTGCTGCACGGCCGCGACGCCGCCAACACCGCCGCCGAAACCGCGCGACAGACTTTCGAACAAGGCGCCATCGCGGAAAGCCTGCCGACGGTGGAAGTTTCGCGAGGCGAACTCGAGGCCGGCGCCGGCGTGCTGGCGCTGTTCGTCAAGGCCGGCCTGGTGGCCTCGAACGGCGAAGCGCGCCGCCAGATCAAGGGCGGCGGCCTTCGCGTCAACGATAACGCCGTCACCGACGAGAAGATGGTGCTGACACCGTCGAACCTCACGCAGGAAGGCGTCATCAAGCTTTCCATGGGAAAGAAAAAGCACGTCCTGATCAAGCCGGCGTAACAGCTCTGCATAGGCGCATTCATTTTTGAGCCTTGCTAGGGATCGCGGAAATGCGCTCCCTAGGCGGCATGAACAAAGAGACGCCAGGGGGAGACGCGACAGCCAGCGCGCCGCAACCGGCACGCACCGCACTCAACGTGCTGGCGCTGTGTTTCGTGCTGCAGATGGTCGGTCGCGGCCTCGGCGACAGTTTCACGGTTTTCCTGAAGCCGATTGCAGAGAGCTTCTCCTGGGACCGCGCCGAAGTGGTCTCGGTCTATTCGCTGACCTGGCTGGCCGGCGGGCTGATGGCGCCGCTGGTCGGCCGGCTGTTCGACCGCTCCGGGCCGCGCCTCACCTATTCGCTCGGGCTGCTGCTGCTCGGTGGCTCCTTCCTGGTTGCCTCGCGCGCGCAGGCGCTGTGGCAGTTCCAGCTATCGACCGGACTGTGTGTCGGGATCGGCATTGCACTGATCGGCAACGTGCCGAGTTCGATCCTGCTCGGCCGCTGGTTCGGCCGGCGATTGCCGACCGCGATGGCGATCCTCTACTCCGCGACGGGCGTGGGCACCCTCATGCTGTTGCCGGCTTCGCAGGTGCTGATCGACCGGATCGGCTGGCGCGACGCCTATCAATGGTTCGGCATCGTGGCGCTGTGCATGCTGGTGCCGCTGCTGCTGATGCCGTGGCGGACGATCGCCACCGGATCGCCGCACAGTGGCGCAGAAGACCGACACCGGCTTCGTCGACAATGGCTGGACGCTGAAGAGCGCGATGCTCCACCACACCTTCTGGGCGCTGTTCTCGACCTTCTTCTTCACGGCCATCGCGATGTACGCGATCACGGCGCAGATCGTCGCCTATCTGATCGATGCCGGATTCCCGCCGTTGCAGGCCGCCACCGCCTGGGGCTTTTCCGGCGTGGTATTGTTGTTCGGCATGCTCGGGATCTCGACGCTGGACGGCATCATCGGCCGCCGGCCGTCGGTGCTGTTCAGCTACGGCGTCTCGATCGTCGGCATCATCCTGCTCTGGCTGCTGCAATATTATCCGAACTACTGGCTGCTGACGGGTTTTGTCGTCACCTTCGGCAGCATGATCGGTTCGCGCGGGCCGCTGATCACGGCAACCGCGCTGAATATTTTTCGCGGCGAACGCGTCGGCACCATCTACGGCACCATCTCGATCGGCAGCGGCCTCGGATCGGGACTGGGTTCGTGGGCCGGCGGCCTGATCCATGACTGGACCCATGGCTACAACGCGCTGTTCGTCTTCGCGCTGGTCAATCTGGTGCTGGGATTGATTCCGTTCCTGGTGGTGCCGGCGCTCAGGCGGTAGCCGATCGCACTCAGTTGTTGGTCGGCGGGAATTCGATCGGGGTGTTCTGCTTGCCGGTGTTGAACTCGAAGATCTTCCTCAGCACGCCGGGCGCCATTGCCGAGATCGGATTGACGCGCAGCACCGGCTGGCTGGGCGTACCGACCACTTCGTAGGTCACGCCGATCAGGCCTTCGTTGCTGCCGCCGCCGAGGAACAGGCCCAGCACCGGAATCTGGCCGAACATGTTGTTCAGCCCGTACATCGGAACGAAGGTGCCGCTCATGCGAACCTGGTTGGCCCCGGTATCGATGCTGCCTTCGATCGTTGCCCCGACCATTGGTCCCTTCACGACACCATCGCGGATCGTGAGTTGTCCGTTCTGCCGGGTGAATTCGGCACGCAATGCCGTAAAGGAAACGCCGCTTTGCGGGCCGCCAGCACCGCCCGCGGCGACACGGTCGAGCGAAGCCTCACCCTTGATCGAGAAGTCGCGGACGTTGATCAGGCCTTCCCTGGCGCTCGGTTCGACCGTCGGTGGCTCCATCGCGAGCGACAGCTGGCCGCCAATTACCTTTGAGTACATGTCGGTAAAGCGGAAGAAGGCACCGGCGTCGTTGGTCTGCAGGATGATGACGTCGCGTCCCTGCGCCTGCCCGCGGCCACGCAAATCCGCCGTCACCGGCGTGTCGCGCCCGAGCTTGCCGGACAGCGCAAAGGTCTTGACGATGCCGTTACGCCGCGAAAACCGGGTATCGACGCTGCGCAAGGCCTCGCCGTTGAAGCCGGCCACCGCACCCAGCTTGATGTCGATGTCGAAATCGACATTCTTGGTCTTGCTCTTGGCGTCGGCCTCCTTGCCTGAAATCGCCGACTTGAGGAAGCCGCGGCCATCGAACACGTCGCCGCGCATCGTGACCTTCACCACGCCATCGGCGCTGCGCTCGGCCTTCAGCGTGGTCTTGTCGCCGTCCGACGGCGCGTAGGTCGGGAAGTTCGCATTCATCAGGTCGCCGTTCTGGTCGACCTCGATAGATCCCTTGATCGAGACGCCGCCGCCCTCGACAACGATATCCTGGAACAGCGTCGACTGTTCCTTCTTGACCACGTTGAAGGAGGCCTTGCTCGATTTGCCCGGCACCTTGACCCATCCCGGCAGGATGTTGTCCAGCCTCAGTGAGGTCAGGTCGGCCTCGATGCCGACGCGGCTGTCGTGATCGCCGATCTTGCCGATCACCTTGATCGGGATCGAGCCGCTGACGGCGGGTCCGAGGTCAAGCCCAAGGCGGGCACGGCTGGCGTCGTCCAGCGTCGCTTGCAGCCTGATGTCGGCGTCGCCGTCGGCCGGCTTGCGATAATCGAGCGAGGCCGCCTGGCCGTTGATCTTGACGTCGCCCTTGACCTGATAGCCCGCGTTGCTGGCAACCACTTTCAGCGTGTTGGCCTCGAGTTTCTGGTTCATCACCAGTTTGTCGGCGGCAAATCCGGAGAGATCGGCCGTGACGGCATAAGTGGTATCGGCCTTGGTCATTGAGCCCTTGACCGGCATGCCCATCGTGACGGTCGCAGTCAAGTTGCCCTTGCTGGAGTTCGGGTCGATCAGGGTGCCGGAGACGTCGCTGAGGCGGTCGGAGGCGAGAATCTCTGCGGCGGCAGGCACGGCAGCCTCGACCCTGAACTTCACCTTCGATGGCGAAGGCTTCGGCGCCATGTCCGGCACCTCGAAGGTGAAATCCGAAATGTTGATCTTGCGACCGGCGGGCGTATCGGCAACGCCCTGCCCGATCGTCACCGTGGCCGTTCGCCCGGTCACCCGCGCCTTCAAATCCGCATCGCGGACCGACGGCATCTCGTCGACCGGACGCACGGTGACGCCTGACGCGACGATGTTGACGGCAAGGCCATCATCGGGAATGGGCGGTCCCTTGCGCGAGAGGTTGCGAACCGGCGAATTGACGCCGACCTCGATGCGCTGGAGCGTGCCGCGCTCGATCCGCTCGATCACCCACTCGCGCACTTCGGGCACGATCAGGACCGGCCACATCCGCTTGAGCGCGGACGCCGGCATCGGCGTTCCCGCAAAGCCGAGCTGGAGGCGCGCCTCGCCCGCGTAATCGATGCTGCCGGTGCCGGCGACACCGATCTCGCCGTTGCTGATATCGGCCTGGGTGAGCAGCACGCGCTTGCGGTCGGTGTCAAAGCGCATGCCGATGGCGATGCGGTTGAAGATCAGCGGCTGTTCATTTTCATTGCCGGCGAGCACGATCGTGCCACCGCTGAAGCCCGCCTGCCATTCGTTGGTGGTGCCGTTCGGCGGTTCGAGATGCGCGAGCAGCGTGATGCGGTTCGATCCGGAAATGATCTTGAAGGGAGCGACCAGCACGCGCTTGCCGGAATCCCATTCGACGCTCATTTCCGCCGAATCGATCGGCATCGGATAATCCGGCGTATCGCTGTCGATGATGTTGCCGGCGCCCGCCAAGACCTTGCCGCGGAAATAGGTCGGCAGGCCGTCGCGGCCCAGTTCGCCCTTCAGTTCGCCGGATAGCGGCAGGTCCGCGCTGTAGGTGAGATCCTTTACCCGCATCGCCAGCAGGATGTTGGCGGCAGGTACCTTGTCGGCGCGAACATCAACCGACCGCACGCCGTTCTGCTGCGGCCCGACCACCACCCGCAGCGACCATGGGCGTGCGCCCTCCTCGCCCAGGCTGACGGCGACGCCGCCGCCGCGCGGCCGGCGCATGCTGAGGCTGATATTGTCGAACGTCCATTTGTTGCCGCGCTGCTGGTCATCGACGACGAGGTTGCCGTTTTTGAGGCCGATCTCGTTGAGGTTCTGTCCGTCGAGCCCGGTCAGGCTGAGGCTGTCGAGCCAGTCGAGGCCGGCCAGCAATCCGCTTTGCGTGGTATCGGGCGCCGCGACGGCAACGCCTTGCGGAGCTGCGGGTGCCGCGCGCGGGAACGTGGGAGCCATGCCGGCATCGCGCTTCGAGGCAACACCGGTCGCCAGCGGCTTGGCGGTATCGCCCGCCGATACCGACACCTGGCCATCGGGCGTGATTCGGACTGCGAGTTCGGCATCGACCAGATTGAGGCTTTCGGCGCGCAGCCGTCCCATCAGCAGCGCGGTGCCCGAAAGTTTCACCTCGGCTTTGGGCGCGGTGGCGACCACGGCCTGGTCGCGGTCACGGACCACGATGTCGCGGATGCGCACCGCAATCCGGATCCGACCGGCACGTTCGATCTGCGTGCCGCCGATGGCGACCGTATTGCCGTGGCCGATGTTCTCCTCGATCGCGGCCGCAAGCCACGGCGTCGCCAGATCGAGATTGATGGGCCCGGCGCCGAGCCGCCACCACAACCCGCCGAAACATCCGACGAAAATGACAGCGAGAACGCCGATAACGACCGCGACCCGTTTGACCCACCGATCGCCGGTCATCCAGCGCTGCAGTGATGCAAACCTGTCGCCTACCCGGTGAAATCGGGAACTGGGACGGGACAGCAGCCGACGCGCGCGAGTGCAGGCAGCATCGTCCTGGTCCTGATCCCAGCCGGCCGCGTCATCCCATGGCGGGGTCTGCGCCTCGGCACGCGGATTCGACGCTTGGGGCGAAGTATTCCTGGCCATTGCCTCTCGGTGCTGGCGTTGAGTTTGGTTGCCGCCAGGTGGGCGCCCATCGAAAGATATCGAGCGCTCCTGTGTCGGCATCGCTGCCAATCCTCGATTAATACTGTTACTCGTGGTCGGACCCAACGATTGATTGGGGGGTCCATTTCGCGAGCGGACGGATGAAACGTCGAATTCCTTGTTACCATTTCCCGGGGTCATCAAACTTGCCCAGCCGCCGCCCCGAATCCGGCCAACAGGGACGAGACCCGCAATACCCTAATGGTTGATCCGCGGAAAGCGACGAAAGGAAGGCGTATGTCCAAGAAAACGCGCAAGAAATCCTCCCCCCGGATCACCCGCAAGGCGTCCGCCGGAAAATCCGTCCCGGCGAAGGCCTCCAGCCGCGGCACGAAGGCATCGGCCAAGAAGCCCGCGGCCAAGGCTGCAAAAAAGACCGCCAAGTACACTTGCCAGCAAGGCACCGGCCAGGAAGCCTGCCAAAACCATTGCCAAGGCGCCCGTCAAGACGACCACCCAGGCGACCGTCGGGAAATCAGCCAAAAAAGCCCCCGTGGTCGCAGCGAAAGCCTCTCACAAGGCCGCATCAAAACCGTTAAAATCCAACCTTTCGGCGCCGCCCGCGCCAATTTTAGGGGCCGAGCTGGTCGAGGGCGCCTTGGCCCCGGCCTTCCGCCTGCCGCGTGACGGCGGCGACAGCGTCTCGCTGGCGGATTACGCCAGGCAGAAGCTGGTGCTGTTTTTCTATCCGCGGGCCGATACACCGGGCTGCACCCGGGAGGCGATCGATTTCTCGCGGCTGAACGGCGAGTTCGCCGCGCTGGAGACCCCCGTGCTCGGGGTCTCCGCCGATACCGTCAAGGCGCAGGAATCGTTCCGCGACAAGCACGGGCTCTCGGTTCCTCTGATTTCGGATGAAAAGCACGCCATGCTCGAGGCCTATGGGGCCTGGGGCGAAAAATCCATGTATGGCAGAAACTTCATGGGAATCATTCGGACCACGGTTCTGATCGGCGCTGACGGGCGAATCGCCCGGATCTGGCGAAATGTGCGGGTCGATGGCCATGCCGACGAAGTGCTCGCCGCGGTCCGGGAGCTCTAACCCAGCGGTTCCATTCTCCAAAAATTAACCATGACCGGGTCAAATCTGCGCGCAATCAAGCCGTACGGAGCTCATTTCCGACCGGCGCGGGAGTGCCGATGTCGTACCGTTCCGGTCATTATTCCGATCACCACCATCCCCACGACCACGGCCGGACACCGCCCCGTCGTCCCGCGTCGGGCGCAGCCAAGGCGGTAGCGATCGACGGTGATGGCTACGCCATCGTCCACGCCGGCAAGCAGGTCCGCTTCGGGCCGGTGGTGTTCTGGATCGTGGTCGGCACGATCGTCCTGCTGGGCATGTGGTCGGCGGCCACCGCCACCTATTTCGCATTTCGCGACGACGTCCTGACCCGCCTGATCGCCCGCCAGGCCGAGATGCAATACGCCTATGAAGACCGAATCGCCGAACTGCGCGCCAAGGTCGACCGCACCACCAGCCGCCAGCTTCTCGACCAGGAACAGTTCGACCAGAAGCTCGACCAGATCATGCGCCGCCAGACCGCGCTCGAATCGCGCGCGACCGCGCTCGGCTCGATCCCGGATACGGCGACCACCGGATCGACGCGCCCGCCCGCCCGCGGCGCAGCGGTCGATGCGCCCGCTTCCGGCATCCCGAAACCCTCCCCGATCAGCGATACCGTGATCTTCGTGGCACCGCCCGATCGCGAAGCCCGGCTCGAATCGCGTACGCCCGTCGTCAAGCCGCAGCCCAACCAGTTCGCCAAGGTTCAGGGCGTCGACAACGTTCTGGTCCGCCTGCAGACCTCGCTCGATTCGATCGAGCGGCGGCAGATCGCGGCGTTGAGTTCGGTCGAAGACAGCATGGAATCACGCGTCCGCCGGATGCGCGGCGTGTTCACCGATCTGGGCCTCGACATGGCGCAGCTCGAAGCGGCGACGCCGCGCTCCGCCATCGGCGGCCCGTTCGTGCCGGTCAAATTGCCGGCCGATGCCGGCGCGTTCGAACGCCAGCTTCAGCGGATCAACGTCACCCGCGTCCAGATGCAGCGCCTCAACGCGACGCTGGCGCTGGTGCCCTATCGCAAGCCCGTTGTCGGCGAAGTCGAGTTCACGTCGGGCTTCGGCGTCCGCAGCGATCCCTTCCTCGGCCGCCCTGCGATGCACACCGGCCTGGACTTCCGCGCCGCAACCGGCGATCCGGTGCGCGCCACCGCGAACGGCAAGGTCGTCTCGTCGGGATGGATGGGCGGCTACGGCCGCATGGTGGAAATCGACCACGGCAACGGGCTTTCGACCCGCTACGGCCACCTCTCCGAAATCTCGGTCAAGGTCGGCGACGTCATCAAGATCGGCCAGGTGATCGGCGCGGTCGGCTCGACCGGCCGCTCCACCGGCCCGCATCTGCACTATGAAACCCGCATCGACGGCGACGCGGTCGATCCCCAGAAATTCCTGCGCGCCGGCGTGAGACTGAGCGCGGGTTAGGACTCGCCGCACAAAATAGCGAAAACAACCCCATGCAAAGTAGAATGGGGCACGGAAACCGGCGCGTACCCGCGTCGGAAATTCTTTTGCCCCATGTCGGCTCGCAGGGAGGCCGGGCGTCCTTGGGACAGAGACTGGGCCAACCCAACCAAAATCCTGCGATATGCTCCGCTCAGTCATGGAGAAATAAAACCATGTCCCAAGCCAACACCGTTCGATTGCATCGTGTCTTCGCCACCACGCCAGAGAAGCTTTCTCGTGCCTTCCTCGAAGCTGACGCGATGGCCAAGTGGCTGCCGCCCTACGGTTTCACCTGCAAGGTCCATCATTTCGAAGGGAAGGTCGGCGGCACATTTCGAATGTCGTTCTCCAACTTCACGACGAAGTCGGAACATTCGTTCAGTGGCGAATATCTTGAGATCGTGCCCAACGAGCGAATTCGCTACACCGACCGGTTCGATGATCCCAATCTGCCTGGCACCATCGAGGTCACTATCAACCTGAAAGCGGTGGCTTGCGGAACCGAAATCAACATCGAACAGGCGAATCTGCCGACGGTGATTCCGGTCGAATCCTGCTATCTCGGCTGGCAGCAGTCGCTCGCGCAGCTGGCGCTGCTCGTGGAGCCGGACATTCCGGGATAGCGTTGGCGAAAGAGAGGCGCCACGCCGTGGGCGCCTCGTCCGCTGGGCATCTAGTGCCCGACCTCGCCGGTGATGACATCGCCGAACAATTCCCAGGCTTCGCCATTGAAGCGCATCAACTGCATCTGCTCGATCGGAAAATAGTCGTCCGGCGAGGTGTTGACCATGATGCCGGGCAGCATCAGGTCGGAGTGGAAATTCTTCAAATTCGCGGCCTGCTTCATGACATTCTCCCGGGTTAGATTGTCACCGCACTGCTTGAGAACCTGCAGCATCGCCTCCGACTGCACGTAGCCATAGAGGTTGTTGGCATTGGCCTTGTCGCCGTCGGGATAATATTTGTCCATGAAGGCCCGCCACTTCACAACGGCCGGATCCTTGTCCCAGGTCGGATCGGTCGGGTCCTTCAGATAGGCCGTCGAAATGATGTCCTTGGCATATTGGAGACCGGCCGGCTTGAGCACCGAAGCCACCGATGTTGCGGTATTGGCCAGGAAGAATTTCGGCTTCCAGTTCAATTCACCCACTTTGCGAATCGCCTGCGCCGATCCCTTCGGCGCGGCCCAGGAGAAGAAGATGTCGGCGCCGGAATCGTGCAGCGCCACGATCTGCGAATCGATGGAGGGGTCGCTGACTTCGTAGGACTTGTCGGCGACGATCATGCCGACCTTGTCGCCGAGACCGTCCTTCAAGCCCTTGAACTGGTCCTTGCCCGCGTCGTCGTTCTGCCACAGCACCGCGATCTTGCTGTTGGGAAACTTGTCCTTGATGTATTTGGCGTAGATGCGTCCCTCGCTCTGATAGTTGGGTTGAAAACCCATGGTCCAGGGGAAGTTTTTGGGATCGCCGAACTTGGTTCCGCCGGAGGCAACGAAGAGCTGCGGCACCTTCTTTGCGTTCATGTATTTCATGATCGCCGAGTTGGACGGCGTACCCAGCGGCTGGAAGATCAACAGGACCTCATCGCTCTCCACCAGTTTGCGCGCCTGCTCGATCGCCTTCGGCGGGCTGTATGCGTCATCGTAGGTAATGAAATTGACCTTGCGGCCGCCAACGCCGCCCTCGGCATTGATCATCTTGAAAAAGGCTTCCTCGGTCTTGCCGATCACGCCATAGGACGATGCCGGGCCACTGTACGGCATGATGTTGCCGACCTTGATTTCGGTATCGTTGGCGCCGGGATCGTATTTCTTTTGTGCGCTGGCCGCGGTCGCAACCATGGCTGCGACTGCGAACGCCGCCAAAGCGGCAAGTTTCTGGATACGAACCGGCATCGTCTTCTCCCTGTCTTCTTGTTCTTTTTGAACAGTCTTGCCGCCAAGTTTCGCAAGGCGCGGCAGCGCTTGCAACCATGCGCTTGTTCCGTATGACGAAACAGCATTGTTGCCCGGCGCCAAGTGTGATTGATGCGGGGCGCGCGGCGCCATTACCTTGCCGGCAGGCGAGGCTTAAGGGTTGGACGGGTTGAAATCGCACGCACGAATTGGGCCGCGGCATCCCAGACTGGCGGCAGGTGGATTCCGCTTTGCCCGCTGGCTTGCGGCGAAGACCATGGCTGCGGCGGGCTTTCACCAGCTTGGCTCCGAATTCGCCGAAGCGCGGATTGGATTTGTGCGCGACAAGCTCGCGCGCGGCGAAACCGTCTATCTCGCCGGTCTCGGCGCACCCGGCACGCATAATTCGGGCCTGGCGCTGGTCGAGGTGACGCATGCCCATGGACCGCGACTGATCGTCAACAACGAGGAAGAGCGCTTTTCAGGCAACAAGCACACGACGGAGTATCCTGCCAGATCGATCGAGGCCGCGGTTGCGACGCTGCGCGAGATGGGCCGCGATATCGGCGACATCGACGCCTGGCTCACCAGTTGGGATTACCCGACGCTTGCGGGAACGCTGGCCCGATCGGTGCTCGAGGAATTGCCGCAGAGTTTCAAGCTCGTGCGTGCCACCGAGGCCGCCGGATTCGACGGTCGCCGCCTCGACCAGATGACGCGGACGCCGAAAATCCTCGCGCGCCAGCTTGGTCTGACAGAGCGCGTGCCGCTGATCTGCCTGCCGCATCACGACAACCACGCCTGGTTTTCCTACGCGGCCTCGCCGTTTGCCGACGACGGCGCGCCGACGGCGATCGCCGTGCTCGACGGCACCGGCGACCTGGGCTCGATCTCGCTCTATGTCGTCGAGAACGGCGCGATGCGCCGGCTGTATTGCAACGACAGCATGTTCGATTCACTCGGTGCGTTCTACAGCGTGATTTCCTCGACGCAGGGCGGCTGGACGTGGCTGTCCAGCGAAGGCCGCTACATGGGCGCCGCCGCGTGGGGCGACATGAACCGTGCCAGCAATCCCTATTATGCGCGGCTGCGGGACGTTCTGCATTTCGGCAGCAACGGCGATATCAGGCTCAACCGCGCCCTCGCCAACTGGTACTGCGATCCGTTCGATCACCCCTACAAGCAGGCGCTGACCGACATCCTCGGGACCCCGCTGCGGCCCGACCAGCTCTGGAATCCGGATGCCGTGCTGCGCGTCGAGGACATCCATCATCGCCCGGACACGAAGGACCGCCTCGACAAGGCGGCGGCGACGCAGATGGTGTTCGAGGACGCCATGATCCATGTCGTCGATCATCTGCTGCGAATGACCGGCACGAGCCGGCTGGTGCTCACCGGCGGCGTGGCGCTCAACGCGATCGGCAACATGCGGCTGCTCGAACATTTCGACGAAGCCTGGTTTGCGGGCGCGCAGCGGCGCAACGCGCGCCTGCATCTGTGGGTGCCGCCGGTCCCCGGCGATCCCGGCGTCACCATTGGCGCGGCCTGGCTGTTCGCCCATCTGGCAGGCGCACCGCGCGGCGCGGCGATGACGCACGCCTTCTATTGCGGCACACCGCCCTCAGGCGCGGACATTGCCGGCGCACTCGCCGTGGACGACATCGCATCGCAGCGCATTGGCGATGTCTCGACCGCGGAGGGCCGCGACGCCATCGCCGATCTGATGGCGTTCATGGTGGCGCGAAACGGCGTGATCGCGCTGTATCAGGGCGCGGCCGAAACCGGCCCGCGCGCGCTCGGTCACCGCTCCATTCTCGCCAACCCGTGCGATGCGGGCACGCGCGAGCGGCTCAACGAGCGCGTCAAATACCGCGAGGCGATCCGCCCGCTGGCGCCGATGGCGACGCTGGAGGCCGCGCGCGACTATTTCGAACTGCTGCCCGGCGCTTCGGATGGCGACTACAACGCCTATAATTACATGGTGCTGACGGCACGCGCCAAACCGCACGCGCGCGACAAGATCCCGGCCGTGATTCACGCCGACGGCACCGGGCGCATCCAGATCGTCCGCGCCGACGACGATCCCCTCACCTATGCCTACCTGAAGGCGATGGGGCGCCATGTCGGCGTCGAGATTTCCGTCAACACATCCTTCAACGTCGCGGGCCCGATCGCCCAGACGCCGCAACAGGCGATGGACACGCTGCGGCGCTCAAAAGGGCTCGACGTCGTGCTGCTGGTCGCGGGCGACGGCACGGTTCACGCCGCCTGGCACGGCGGCGAACGCGACAGCGGGCGGTTCACCGGCTGGCATTCGGCGTGGAAGGCCGGACGCGCCTGACCCAGCGCCGCCACAGGTGCAGCACACGCCCATCGATCAACAGCAGCGCGCTGCCGATCACCAGTGCGCCCGCGACCTCGCGCGCCGAAATCGTCTCGCCGAGCACCAGGACGCCAAGCAGGATCGCGGTGACCGGGATCAACAGCGTCACCAGCATGACGTTGGTCGCGCCGGAGCGCCGCAGGATCTGGAAGAACACGATGTAGGCAAGCGCGGTCGACAGCGCGGCAAGACCGAGCACGGCAAGCCATGTCGTTGGCCCCGGCATCGGCAATCGCCAGGGATGATCAATCAGCGCCGTCAGCGGCATCATCATCGCGGCCGACGCCAGCAACTGGAATGTCGCGGCGCCGAGCGGCGGCGTGTTCGACAGCAGGCGGCGCGCGACCAGCGCCGACAAGCCGTAGGAGAAGGCGGCTGCGAGGCAAAGCAGGATACCGACCCCTTGCCCGCTCTCGAAACCAAACCGGCCGCCCTGGAGAATGATCACGCCGATCAAGCCTGCGATGACGCCCGTGATCCGCCGTGCAGACAGCTTTTCCTCACCGGCGAAGGCCATCACGACGACCGTGAACAATGGTGTCGTGGCGTTCAGGATCGAGGCCAGACCGGACGGGATATAGGTCTGCCCGACCACGATCAGCGAGAACGGCGTTACGTTGTTGAGAAACCCGATCGCGACAAACGGCCGCCAGCCCGACAGGCCATCTGGAAAACGGATGCGATAGAGCCACAGCAGCGGCAGCAGCATCACCGCCGCTAGCGCCACGCGCAGGAACACCACCGTGAACGGCGGCAATTCCTTCAGCACCACGCCGTTGAAAAAGAACGACCCGCCCCACAGGACCGAGAGCAGGCCGAGCAGCGACCAATCGCGGGCGTCTATCGAGGCGTTGTCGGCGGTCATGGCGGCTCATCTCTGCGAACACGCAGATCTATCCCGCCGCGTTGGACAGTCCACCCGATTTCCGAAAACGATCCGCCGCTATTTCGGCCGCGACACGATCTCGACCATCCGGCCTTCGTCGTCGTCGGGCATCTCGGCCTTTGCCCGGGCATAGGCCTCGACGGCGGCGCGTCCGAGCAGCGGCGCGTCTGCCAGCAGGCTCTCCGCCAGTTTCACCGCGTAGGCCGCATCCTTGTGGCGAAGCGCTGCGGTGAACGACGCGCCGGAGAAATCGCGCGCCACCATGCGTTTGGAGTGACGGATCACTTGCGGGCTCGCCACTGCGCCGGTCGCCATCGCCTCCGCCACCAGATCCATATCGAGCCCGGCCTGCTCGGCCATCGCGACGCCCTCGGCAAGGCTTGCGATCTGCACCGCGCCCATCAGATTGTTGATCAGCTTGTAGACCGTGCCGGTGCCGACCGCGCCAAAGTGCCTGATGACGTTGCCGATCGGCGCGAGGTAGGGCTTGGCGGAATCAAGATCGGCCGCGTCAGCGCCGACCAGCAAGGTCAGCTTTCCGGTGGCTGCCGCTTGGGGCAGGCCGGTGACGGGACAGTCGATGTAGACGAGGCCGCGGCCGCGCAGTTCGCGGGCCATGTCGAGCGCGTGCTGATGCGATACCGTCGAGCACTCGATCGCGAGCGCGCCCGACTTCATTGTTGCAGCCGCGCCGTCCTGGCCAAGCCAGACGGCGTGGGACGCTTCATCGTCGGCGACCATGGTCGACGACGGCGTCAGCGCCGTCCGCCGCCTCCGCCGGTGACGAAGCCCAGTGTGCACCGCGCGCGACCAGGTCGTCTGCCTTGGCCTTGCTGCGATTCCACACCGCGACGTCAAAGCCTGCATCGAGATAGCGGCCGGCCATGCCATGGCCCATCCGCCCGAGCCCGATGAAGCCGACCTTTGCCATGGCTTTAGTCCACGTCCTCGACCTGGCCGGGCGCGGTGCCGAACGCGCGCTGCGCCAGCGTCGCCGCCATGAACTCGTCGAGGTCGCCGTCGAGCACCCCTGATGTATCCGAGGTCTGCACGCCGGTGCGGAGGTCCTTCACCATCTGATAGGGCTGCAGCACGTAGGAGCGAATCTGGTGGCCCCAGCCGATATCGGTCTTGGCGGCCTGGTCGGCGGCGGCCTGTTCCTCGCGCTTCTTCAACTCCATCTCATAGAGCCGCGCGCGCAGCATATCCCAAGCCTGGGCGCGGTTCTTGTGCTGCGAGCGGCCGGCCTGGCACACCACCGCGACGCCGGTCGGAATATGCGTCAGCCGCACCGCCGATTCGGTCTTGTTGACGTGCTGACCGCCGGCGCCGCCCGAGCGCATGGTGTCGGTACGCACGTCGGATTCCTTGATGTCGATCTTGATCGAGTTCGTCCACGACCGGAAAGATCGCGACCGACGAGAACGAGGTGTGCCGGCGCGCGTTGGAATCGTACGGCGATATCCGCACCAGCCGGTGCACGCCCGCTTCCGTCTTCAGCCAGCCATAGGCGTTGTGCCCCGAGATCTGGATGGTGGCGGATTTGATGCCGGCTTCCTCGCCTTGCGTTTCTTCGAGATATTCGATCTTGAAGCCGTGCTTCTCGGCCCAGCGCGTATACATGCGCAGCAGCATCTCGGCCCAGTCCTGGCTCTCGGTGCCGCCTGCGCCGGCGTGAACCTCGAGATAGGAATCGAACCGGTCGGCCTCGCCCGACAGCAGCGCCTCCAGCTCGCGGCGGGCGACTTCCTTCTTCAGCGCCTTCAGCGCGTTCTCGGCCTCGACGACGACGCCGTCGTCCTTCTCGGCTTCGCCGAGCTCGATCATCTCGATATTGTCGCTGAGCTCGCGCTCGACCTTGCCGATGCCTTCGAGCGCGTCCTCCAGCGAGGTGCGCTCCTGCATCAGCTTCTGGGCCTTCTGGGGATCGTTCCAGAGATTGGGATCTTCGGCGAGCTTGTTCAGCTCGGCGAGCCGCGCCGTGGACTGTTCGACGTCAAAGATGCCTCCTCAGCAGCCCGACTGACTGCTTGATCTCTTCAACGAGGCGTTCGACTTCGGCGCGCATGGTCTCTCTGATCTGCGGTCGGAACCGCTACTGGATAACAGCCCGGCGTCCGAGTGAATCAGAACCGCTCAGGTTTGCTTGACGGGTCGGATGTAGCGGCGCAGGCCGCAAAGCGCAACCGGCGAGCGGGTTAGTAAAGCCCGCCGGGACGCATGATGTTTCCGGCGTCGGGCTGGTAGCCTTGCTGGTATCCCTGCGGCGCGCGTCCATCCATGTCGGCAACGCCGATGACGGAGTAATTGTCCGGCGGCGCCGTGCCCGGCTTGAACGCCTCCAGGATGGTCCGGCCGCCCTCGCCCGGCCCGGCGCGCATGCCGCTCTTGGCATCGACGCGGACCAGCTTGATGCCGGCGGGCACCTTGAAGGGAACCGCCGGCTTGTCGGCCAGCGCGAGCTTCAGGAAGTCCTTGGCGATCGGCGCAGCCAGATGACCGCCGGTCATGCCACGACCGAGATTGCGCGGCTTGTCGAAGCCGACATAGATGCCGACCACGAGGTCCGGCGAGAAGCCGATGAACCATGCATCCTTTTCGTCGTTGGTGGTGCCGGTCTTGCCGGCGATCGGCTTGCCGACTTCCTTGATCACGGTCGCGGTGCCGGCCTGCACCACATATTCCATCATCGAGGTGATCTGGTAGGCCGTCATCGGGTCCAGCACCTGCTCGCGGCGGTCGACCAGTTGCGGCTCGGGCTGGTTCTTCCAGCCGCCGGGCGCGTCGCAGCCGCGGCACTCGCGCGCATCATGCTTGAAGATGGTATGGCCGTAACGGTCCTGAATGCGGTCGATCAGCGTCGGCTTCACGCGACGGCCGCCATTGGCGAACATCGAATACGCCGTGACCATGCGCATGACAGTGGTTTCGCCGGCGCCGAGCGCATAGGACAGATAGTTCGGCAGTTCGTCATAGACGCCGAACCGCCGCGAATACTCGCCGATCAGCGGCATGCCGATGTCCTGCGCCAGCCGCACCGTCACGGTGTTCAGCGATTGCCGGAGCGCGTTACGCAGCGTGGTCGGCCCGCCGTACTTGCCCGATCGAATAGTTTTCCGGCCGCCAGACGCCGGCGCCCTGCCCCTGATCGATTTCAATCGGCGCGTCGACCACGACGGTCGACGGCGTATAGCCGTTGTCCATGGCCGCCGAATAAACCAGCGGCTTGAACGACGAGCCCGGCTGACGGTAGGCCTGCGTGGCGCGGTTGAACTGGCTCTGGTCGAACGAGAAGCCGCCGACCATCGCCAGCACGCGGCCGGTCCATGGATCCATGGCGACCATCGCGCCTGACACTTCCGGCAACTGGCGCAGCCGGTACTGGCCTTCGACCGGCTTGCCTTCCTTGTCGAACAGCGGATCGGCATAGATCACGTCGCCCGGCGACAGCACTTGCGTCACGGCGGTCGGCGTCCTGCCCTTGGCGGGTCCCGAGGCGGCCTTGGCCCAGCGCACGCCGTCGAGCGTGACGATGCCGGTCTGCCGGACCTTGCTGACGGCGCCGCCCAGTTCGCGGCCCGGCTGGAAGCCGATCCGCGCCGACTGGTCGGACGTCTCGAGCACCACCGCCATCCGCCACGGCGCGATATCGCCCAGCGATTTGACGTCGGCGAGCTTCACGCCCCAATCACCGGAAATGTCCAGCTTGGATGGCGCGCCGCGCCAGCCGCTCGCCTCGTCATATCTGACGAGCCCGGCGACCATGGTCTTGCGCGCCATCGACCTGCATCTTCGGATCGAGCGTGGCGCGGACCGACAGCCCGCCCTCGTACAGCTTCTTCTCGCCGTAGCGCTCGAAGATGTCGCGGCGGACTTCCTCGGCAAAATATTCGCCGGCGAAGATATGCGCGCCGTTGCCGCGGCTGGTGACGTTGAGCTGTTCCTTGCGCGCCTTGTCGGCGTCGGCCTGCTTGATCCAGCCGTTCTCCACCAGGCGATCGACCACGTAGTTGCGCCGCTCGACCGCGCGATCGCGGTTGCGAACCGGATGCAGCGCCGCGGGCGCCTTGGGCAGCGCGGCCAGATAGGAGGCTTCGGCAATCGTGAGTTCGTTCACCGATTTGTCGAAATAGACCAGCGATGCGGCCGCGATGCCGTAGGCGCCGAGGCCGAGATAGATTTCGTTGAGATAGAGTTCGAGGATGCGGTCCTTCGAATAGGCGCGCTCGATGCGCATCGCCAGCAAGGCTTCCTTGATCTTGCGGGTGAAGGAAACCTCGTTGGTCAGCAGGAAGTTCTTCGCGACCTGCTGGGTGATCGTGGACGCGCCCTGCGGACGGCGGTTCGAGCCGAAATTCTGCGCATAGAGCACGGCCGCGCGCGCCATGCCGGTGAAATCGATGCCGCCGTGCTCGTAGAAGTTCTTGTCTTCGGCCGCGAGGAACGCGTTGATGACGAGCTTCGGAACCGCCTGGATCGGCAGATAGAGCCGGCGCTCCTTGGAGTATTCACCGAGCAGCGCGCCATCGGAGGCGTGCACGCGCGTCATGACCGGCGGTTCATAATCCTGAAGCTGCGAATAATCGGGCAGGTCCTTGGAGAAATGCCAGATCGCGCCCGCAACGCCGGCGACGCCGACCAGGAACACGACGGTCCCGGCGGCGAACAGGAAACCCAAAAACCGGACCAGCAAGCGCATTATCGAAGTTCCGTTCCAACCCTGTGCGCCGTCATCGGCGGCGCCTGGCCTAGCACTGCAATCCCGCCCGACGGTTCGCCGTTGCGCGGTCGAACAATAAAGGGGCCGGCGGACAATATCGGCCGATTCCGAAGACCCCGCGGTAGTTTTCTATACCGTTGACGCTGTGGCCAAACTAGGGCTTGGCGCTCCGGATCGCACGCTTTTCACTCGGTTTTTGGCAACGCCTGCAAGGATTTCTGTTCGATCTCGCCTGGATTTTCATTTGGCCGGCCCGGCAGTTGCCAGCCGCTTGGCGAAAAAGGCGTCAATCGCCTGCGCCATCGAGCCGACCGTCTTGTTCCGCCAATTTTCCGACACGAGATGTTCCAGGTCGCCCTTGTTCGAGACGTAGCCGAGTTCGACCAGAACGGACGGCACATCCGGGGCCTTCAACACCCGGAAGCCGGCCGATTTCAAGGGATGCTTGTGCATCCGCACCGTGCTCTTCATTTCGCTCATCAGGACCCGGGCGAACCGGTTCGAAAACGTTCGGGTCTCGCGCTGGGCCAGATCGATCAGGATGTCGGCCACCTCGGGCTCCTCGGCGAAACTCACCCCGCCGATCGCGTCCGACTTGTTCTCGGCGTCGGCAAGCCGCTGGGCCTCGGCGTCGGAAGCCTTGTCGGACAGCGTGTAGATGGTGGCGCCCTGGGCGTCGCCCTCGTTGCGCGGCAGCGCGTCGGCATGGATCGAGACGAACAGCGCCGCCGACTGATCGCGGGCGATCTTCACCCGATCGGCGAGCGGGATGAACGTATCGTCGACGCGGGTCATGACGACGCGGTACTTGCCGGATTTCTCGATTCGGTCGCGCAGCGCCAGGCCAAATCCCAGCACCAGATTCTTTTCCATGATTTCGCCGGCGGCCTGGGTGCCGTTGTCGACGCCGCCATGACCGGGATCGATGACGATTACCGGGCGCGGATCCGGCGGCAGCACCGGCTTGGCTGCAGCCAGCGCCCCGGTCTGTCCGGCGGCGGCATTGGCCTCGGCGATCGCCGGCCGCAAATCGGGACGATTTTCCGGCGCCAGCGACTGCACGAAAGCCGTACGATCCACCTCCTCGAACTCGATCACCAGGCGCGGCGGCTGGCCGTTGGCTGCTTCCAGCACATAGGATTTCGCGATTTCGGGCCGGGCCGGTCAGGTCAAAGACGATTCGCGACCCGCCCGGCATCACGAGGCCATATCGGAACGCCTTGACCAGCCCCCGCCCTGCAGCGCCGATTCCGGCGGCCAGCTTGAAACTGACCTGGGGCAGATCGACGATCACGCGGTAGGGATCGGCCAGCGCGAAGGCGCGGAATTGAACCGGCTTGTCGAGATCGAGGATAAACCGGGTCTGTTTGGCGTCCCCGGCCAGACGGGCATCCGAAATGACCGGGAAATTGGAAACGGCGGCAGGACCCGGGGCCGCCGTTCCGACCGGCCCTTGGGCTGCAATCCCTTGGCCCGCAATCCCTTGGGCCACGGCCAGGCCGGCTGGCAGGCACAGCATTGCTGCGGCGCACAATAGGCCGTATGTCAGCAAAAGGCGCTGATTTGGACGGGTCACCAAAGATTCGAAGCCTCCGAGGGAGCCCTGCTTACCGGATTAGGGCCGCAGGGTTAATCAGACCTTAAGGTCAGGGCGGTGAAAAGGCGGAAGTGTTGCCGTGCTGCGACTCTCCACCGATGCTTGCTTGCGCGCCGTCCCCAATCCACGTATGTACGAGTTGCTGACGGCTAATACTCCCGGTTGTGTCGCGTTCAGCCTCCCGGTGCAGCGCCGGAACCTTCGAAGCCGAAGGAACCTGCGTCTTTCCCGATCCCTCCACGGCCAGCGCTGCGCGCGGCTGACACGGAGCGGCGGTTTCGAGCCCGAGCGGCGTCCGGTCCCAGGTACCTTTCTGCCCAAGGGACGGTTTGAAACACGGCAAAACTGATTATCCGGACCCCACACGGTCCGATATGCGACCAGCCGGCGAGCGTTTCGACGCCACGCCGGGGCTGCAGCGATAGACACGGCGGTACTATTTTCCGCCAATACGTTCAGACGGGCCGACGCTTGATGCGCCAGACTGTGTTGCCGACCAGGATCCACGGAAAGATCGCGCCGACGCGAGGCGAAAGCTTCGCACGTCGCATCGTTCCGGTGGCCCCCCGTTCGGCGCGGCGCCAAGGTTTGCGTTTTGGCCTTCCCCTCACCCCCGAATCAGGTGGACCGTCGCGTCACCGGGCCGCGCAATTTGCGCGTGCCATGCACCGCGCCCGCCGCCGTCAAGAGTTCCAAAATGCCCAACAAGATGTTGATCGATGCCACCCACCCGGAAGAGACCCGGGTCGTCGTGGTCCGCGGCAATCGCGTCGAAGAATTTGATTTCGAGACCGCCCAGCGCAAGCAACTGCGCGGCAATATCTATCTCGCCAAGGTCACCCGCGTGGAGCCGTCGCTGCAGGCGGCGTTCATCGAATATGGCGGCAATCGCCACGGCTTCCTGGCCTTCAGCGAAATCCACCCCGACTATTACCAGATCCCGGTTGCCGACCGTCAGGCGCTGATCGAGGCCGACGAGCGCGCCCATCGCGAGGCCGAGGAAGAGAGCGAGAACCGCTCCTCCAATCGTCACCGCGGCCGTTCGCGCCACCGCAACGCGCGCCGACGCGGTCATGGGGACCGTGTCCAGAGCGATATCGTCGAGAGCGCCGGCATCGATCCCTCGCAGGCTCCCCAGCCGTATGACGGCGAGGATCATCCGCACGAGCATGAAGGCGTGCAGCCCGGTGAGGCGCACGCGCATGACGGCGAGATTCACGCCGACGCCGCCCATCACGACACGCATGACCACGAGCACGCGCACGACGATCATCACGATGATGCGCATGGCGAACACGACCATGCCCCCGCGATCAGCGAACCGCCGGACGCGGAAGTGCCGTCCGAACAACCGCCGGTCGCAGCCGCCGAGGCCCCGGCCGAACACGGCCAGGAAGAACGTCACGAAGAACGCCACGACGAACATGACGAACACCATGATACCGAAATGGCGCACGAGACCGAGACCCATGCCGACGGCGAGCCGCATGGCGAGCACGCTGGGGACTATGCCGCCGCGCATGATGAGCATGCCCCGGCTCCCGAAGGCGATGACATCGGCGACGATGACGACGAGGACGGCGAAGAAGAGGAAGTCGTCGAATCCGTCGGCGGCGACGATGTTCTGGAGGAAGTGCCCGAGCGTGCCTTCCGCCCCCGCCGCCAGTACAAGATCCAGGAAGTCATCAAGCGCCGCCAGGTGATGCTGGTTCAGGTCGTCAAGGAAGAACGCGGCAACAAGGGTGCGGCGCTGACGACCTATCTGTCGCTGGCCGGCCGCTATGCGGTGCTGATGCCCAACACCGCCCGCGGCGGCGGCATCAGCCGCAAGATCACTTCGGCCCAGGACCGCTCCCGGCTGAAGGAAGTGGTGCAGGATCTCGACGTGCCGGAGGGCATGGGGATCATCCTGCGCACCGCCGGCGCCTCGCGGACCAAGCCCGAGATCAAGCGCGACTTCGAATATCTGATCCGGATGTGGGAAACCGTCCGCGACATGACGCTGAAGTCGCAGGCCCCCACCCTCGTCTACGAGGAAGGCTCGCTGATCAAGCGGTCGCTGCGCGACCTCTACAACAAGGAAATCGACGAAATCCAGGTCGCCGGCGAGGCCGGTTACCAGGAAGCGCGCGACTTCATGAAGATGCTGATGCCCTCCAACGTGCGGGCCGTGAAGCAATATCGCGACGGCCAGCCGCTGTTTTCGCGGATGGGCGTCGAGAGCCAGCTCGATGCGATGTTCTCGCCGACCGTGCAACTGCGCTCCGGCGGCTACATCGTCATCAACCAGACCGAGGCGCTGGTCTCGATCGACGTCAACTCGGGTCGTTCGACCCGCGAGCACCATATCGAGGACACCGCGCTCAAGACCAATCTCGAGGCGTCCGAGGAAGTCGCCCGGCAATTGCGCCTGCGCGATCTTGCCGGTCTCATCGTCATCGACTTCATCGACATGGACGAGAAGCGCAACAACCGCGCGGTCGAGCGCAAGCTCTCCGACTGCCTGCGGCAGGATCGCGCGCGCATCCAGGTCGGCCGCATCTCGCATTTCGGCCTGCTCGAAATGTCACGCCAGCGCATCCGCGCCAGCGTGCTGGAAAGTTCGACCGAGCCCTGCGCGATGTGCGGTGGCAGCGGCCACGTCCGCTCGGTCTCGTCGGTGGCGCTGCAATTGCTGCGCGGCATCGAGGAAATCCTGATGAAGGGCGCGACCCACAATCTCGTGGTCCGCACCCGCACCGACGTTGCGCTCTATGTCCTGAACCACAAGCGCGGCCACCTGCGCGACCTCGAAAACGCCTTCAAGGTTTCGCTCGCCGTCAGCGCCGATCCGACGGTTGCCGGCCAGCAATCGTTCATCATCGACCGCGGCGAACAGGTGCACACGCTGGAAGCGGCCAAGGCGCTGCTCGCAGCGCAGGCCGCCGCCTCCCCGCCGCAGGTCGAGGAAGCCTATGACGACGAGGAAGGTTTCGACATCGAAACCGAATCCGAGGTCGAAACCGAAGAGACCGAGGGGCTGGCCGAGGATTCCGCCACGGAAGCAGCCGGCGGCGAAGGCGAAGCGGACGGTCATCGCCGCAAGCGGCGCCGGCGCCGGCGTGGCCGCGGCGAGCCGCGTGAGGGCGGCGCCCCGCGCGAGGACGGCGACGTCCTGCGCGTCGTCGGCGAAGCCATGGAAGGCGCAGCCGCCGAGGACAATGAGGCGGACGGGGACGAAGGCGACGAGCAGTCCGGCGTGGCGCGCGGCGATGAGGCGGCCAATGGCGACCGGCGGCCGCGGCGTCGTGGCAGGCGTGGCGGACGGCGCCGGCGCGGCAATGGACCGGAAGACGGTCTCGCCGGATCGATCGCGGACGAACTCGGACCGACGCCGGCCTCGGAAGTGGCCAGCGCGGTCGCCGACTTCGACGGCGGCTCGGCGGAGCCAGCGCCGTCGCTGGTCGAGCCCGAGCCGGTTTCGCGATTTGTCGAACGGACGCCGGAAGCCGATCGCGCACCGGAACCAGCTCCCGCCGCGGTCGCGCCGACGGCCGATGAAGACGCACAGGAAGCCGACCGGGCGGCGGCACGGCGGCGCTCGACGGTACGCGAGAAAGTCAGTTTCATGACCAGCACGCAGGCCGAACCGGCGCCTGCGATCAGTCAGAGCGCGCCCGAGCCCGATGTCGCGCCCGCTCCCGCCGAAGGCCGGCACCGGCACCGGCAGCAACCACGGAAGCCGCGCCACGCAAGGCCGGCTGGTGGTCGCGACGTTTCGGCAGCGGCGAGTAGGATCAAGTCAGAATGAAAACCGCCCGGCAAAACCGGGCGGTTTTTTCTTTGCGCGATTTTCTCGTGCGGCTTTCTTGCGGGGCGGCGATCGTCAGCCCGTCGATCGTTGCGGCCATGGCGTCTCCCCTCGCGGACCGGTCGCACCCGCGCCAATCCGTCGTACATCGCCAAAGCCCCTTGGGGGAGCAGAGCCGATGGCGTTGCCGCCGGCGGCGCTACGCTACGTGCGGGGTTCGAACATCCTCCGGATGGCGGGGACGAGCGCCGCGCCGAGCGCGTTCTTGACCAGCGACGCGGCGATGAACGGCGCGACACCCACCAGCCAGGCCTTCTCGACGCCCAGCCTGATGCCGAAGGCGAGCCAGGCGAAACCGGCCGCGAGGATAAGGATGTGCCCGACGCCCATCGCCACGAACAGCCGCGGCACCGAACGATCCCACCCCCGCTCGCTCAGCCATCCCGTGACGAACGCAGCCGCCACGAAGCCCGCCAGATATCCGCCGGTCGGGCCGACGAACGGCGCCAGGCCGCCGACGGGGCCCGCGAATACCGGCAAGCCGAGCGCGCCCTCCGTCAGATATGCGATCACGGTCGCACTCCCGAGACGCCAGCCATAGGCGGCACCGATCATGAGCACGACGAGCGTCTGCAGTGTCATGGGTACATAAGGCAGCGGCAGGTTCAGCTTGGCCGACAAGGTCAACAGCGCCGTTCCGAGCGCGATCAGAAAATCACACCGCGCAAGACGCGAAGGGATCCGTCCGTGCGAAGCGGCCACAGAATGGCGGCGAGCGGCGTGTGTTTGGTGCCAACGGCTTCGGCAATGGTTCCAGCGGACAAGGACAACTCCCAGGTTTCGGGTTTACGTGGATGCGATATTTCGGGCCGCTTAAGCGAGCCAGCCAGCGATGCGCGCAACCGCTTCGCGCATCTCGTCGGCAGACCGCGCATAGGAGAAGCGGATGAAGCTGCGGCCGTGGACCGGATCGAAATCGACGCCGGGCGTCGCCGCAACCTGTGCCTTTTCCAGCATCTGGCGCGCGAATTCGAAACTGTCCGACGTGAAATCGGAAACGTCGGCATAGAGATAGAACGCGCCGTCAGCGGGAAGAAACTTGGTAAGGCCAGCCTTCGGCAGCCCTTCGATCAATATCCGGCGGTTTTCCTGATAGCCGTGCTTGATCGCCTCCATTTCCTCGCGGCCCTCGAAGGCCGCTTCGGCCGCGATCTGCGACAGCGTCGGCACCGAGATCGACAGGTTCTGCTGCAACCGCTCGATCGGCCGCACCAGCGGCTCCGGCACCACCATCCAGCCGACCCGCCAGCCGGTCATGCAGAAATATTTCGAGAACGAGTTGATCACCAGCGCCTGTGGCGAAAGCTCGGCCGCCGTCACCGCCGGGAACGCGTAATCGAGGCCGTGATAGATTTCATCGGAGATGAAGCGGATGCCGGCGTTCTCGGCTGCGCTGATCAGGCCGGTCAGCGCCTCGCGCGACATCATCGTGCCGGTCGGGTTGGCGGGACTGCCGACCAGCACGCCCTTCAACGGCGCCTTGCGATGGGCGGCCAGCAGCGCCTCGCCGGTGAGCGCATGGCGCGTCGCGCTCGACGTCTCGATCAACACCGGCTCGCAGCCGAGCGCCGTCAGGATATGACGGTATGGCGGGTAACCCGGCACAGTGACCGCCACCCGGTCTCCCGGTTCGAACATCGACAGAAACGCGAGAATGAATCCGCCGGAGGAACCGGTCGTGATCACGATTCTGTCCGGCTCGACTGAACAGCCGTAAGTATCGCGGTAGTGCCTGGCGATCCGTGTACGCAGCGTGGGAATGCCGAGCGCGGACGTGTAGTCGATCCGCGCAGCATCCAGCGCGGCGTGCGCGGCCGCGATGGCGACCTTCGGCGCCGCCGCCGCCGGCTGCCCGACTTCCATGTGAATGACATGGCCGCCGGCCGCCTCGATGCGGGCTGCCGCCGCCATCACGTCCATCACCATGAAGGGCGGAACATCGCTGCGTGTCGAGGGGGTCAACAGGGCTTTCACGCGGTCTCCAAGTGTCGATTCCTGCATCGGTATCTGCTATTTGAACGGTGGCTGCCGGAATTCCGGTTCCCGGGCCGGCCGCGCCCCAGACTGGCCGTATTCGGTGGCTTGTTATAGCGTTTTCCCGCGAAGTGATACCGGTACGCGTGAAGAACGCTTCAGAGGCGCTGAAACCGGATGCGCCTAGTCACGAGACGCCGAATCGAGAGACGCCAAATCGAAAGACGTCAAAGCGAAAGACTTGGACCCGTTTCTGATCTAATCAGGGCCGACCGGACGCCGAACCGGTCCGGGTCCGCCGCCCATCACCAAAGACCATTCATGCTGCTCCGTTTCGCCTTGCGCAAGACATCGCTGAACAAGACATCGCTGAAGCTGACCGCGTTGATCGCGGCGGGCTCGATTGCGTTCGCACCCATGGCCGCGCAGGCGCAGAGCGGGGGTCCGCCGATCCTCCGCGACACCGAGACGGAGCAATTGCTGCGCGACTACACGCGTCCGATCCTGCGCGCCGCCGGCATGGAAAAGCAGAACATCCAGATGGTGATCATCAACCAGGGCGTCTTCAACGCCTTCGTTGCCGATGGCCGCCGCATCTTCGTGAACTACGGCGCGATCATGCAGTCGGAGACGCCGAACCAGATCATCGGCGTGATGGCGCACGAAACCGGCCATCTTGCGGGCGGCCATCTCGCCAAGATGCGGGAGCAGATGGCGCAGGCGCAGACGCAGATGATCATCGCCATGCTGCTCGGCGCCGGCGCGATCGCCGCCGGTGCGCGAGGCGGCAGCAGCAACAGCGGCATGGCCAACGCCGGTGCGGCCATGCTGTCCGCGCCGGGCGAAGTGATCCGCCGCACCCTGCTCTCTTACGTCCGCCAGCAGGAAGAAAATGCCGACAAGGCCGGCGTGAAATTTCTCAACGCCACCGGTCAGTCCTCCAAGGGCATGTACGAAACCTTCAAGCGGTTTACCGAGGAGAGCCTGTTCGCCTCACGCGGCGCAGACCCCTACGTTCAGTCGCATCCGATGCCGGCTCAGCGCGTCGCCGCGCTGGAGGAACTGGCAAGATCGAGCCCCTATTGGGACAAGAAGGACGACCCTGCCCTGCAGATGCGCCACGACATGGTCCGCGCCAAGATATCGGCGTTCATGGAGCGGCAGGACACCGTCAACCGGCGCTATCCGCTGTCCAACACCAGCCTGCCGGCCCGCTACGCGCGCGCGATCACGACCTATCTGCACGGCGATCTGCGCAGCGCGATCGCCCAGATCGACGCGTTGATCCAGCAGCAGCCCAACAATCCCTATTTCTACGAGGTGCGTGGCCAGGCGCTGCTGGAGGGCGGCAGGCCGCAGGAAGCGATTGCGCCCCTGCGCAAGGCCGTCCAGCTCTCGAATAACGCACCACTCATCGAGATGTTACTTGGGCAGGCGCTCGTGGCCGCTAATAATCCCGCCTACACCGACGAGGCGATCGCGATTCTGCGCGCGGCGGTGGCGCGCGAGGCGGAAGCGCCGATCGGATTCATGCAGCTCGCGATGGCCTATGGCCGAAAAGGAGACTATGCGCAGGCCGACCTCGCTTCGGCCCAGGCTGCTTTCCTGCGCGGCGACGGCAAGACGGCGCGCGATCTCGCGTCTCGCGCCAAGACACGCTTTGCGATCGGAACCCCGGGCTGGGTCAAGGCTGACGACATCGTGAACGCCAAGCCGATGCCCGGCCAGAAGAGCAACTAGAGGGAAAGCCGGACTCGAGCAACCAACCCGGCCAAGCAACGTATTCAAACAACCCGTGTCCATTGGATTGCCGGGTTCACTGCATGAGGATTTGTCGATGCCTTCGTTCCGTTTTGTAGCCTCCGCCTTGTTCGCTCTGGCCCTCTGCGGCGCGCCGCTGTCGGCGTCGGCGCAGGGCTTCTCCGACGCCCAGCGCGGCGATATCGAGTCCATCGTCCGCAATTACCTGATTGCGCATCCTGAAGTGCTCGAAGAAGCGATGGCCGAACTGAGCAAGCGGCAGAGCGCGGCCGAGACCGCCAAGGCCGAAGCCGCCGTCGCCAAGCATGCCGATGCGATCTTCAATTCGCCGCGCGGCGTCACGCTCGGCAACAAGGACGGTGACGTCACCTTCGTCGAATTCTTCGACTACAATTGCGGCTACTGCAAGCGCGCCATGACCGACATGATGGAGCTCATGAAGGCCGATCCGAAGCTCAAGGTCGTGCTGAAGGAATTTCCGGTGCTGAGCGCCGGATCCGTCGAAGCTGCCCAGGTCGGCGTCGCCGTTCGCATGCAGGATCCGACCGGCAAGAAATATCTGGACTTCCATCAGAAGCTGCTCACCGGCCGCGGCGCGGCAGACAAGGCGCGCGCAATGGCGGTTGCCAAGGAAGTCGGCCTCGACATGGCGAAGCTTGAGAAGGATCTGGCAAGCCCCGAAGTGCGCAGCACGCTCGAGGAAAACATGAAGCTCGCCGAAGCCATGGGCATGAACGGGACGCCGAGCTACGTGATCGGCAAGCAGATCGTGATCGGCGCAGTCGGCGCCGAGAGCCTGAGGGAAAAGATCGCCAACGCCCGCTGTGGCAAGGCGACCTGCTAAGTCAGCATCAAGAGTTCAATCCATGACACGAAGGCCGGCCGTTGCGCCGGCCTTTTTGTTTTGCCGCCGTCTGCTGGGAACGTTCATCACGCATTCACAAAACAAAGTCGGTGGAACCGGCAACGCGCGGGAACATCGTGCAATCCGCTTCGTTGTCGGCGCGGGCAATGCAGATACATGTGAGGAGATCTTCGATGACTAATCGCTTTTTGATTTCGGTCGCCGCGGCGGCGCTGATCGCCGGAACAGGACTTGCCAACGCGCAGGGCACCATGGGCCGCGACGCAGGGTCCGCAGGTTCCACCGCGCAGCAGAGCGCGCCTCCTTCCGGCGGCGCGATGCAGCGTGAAGGCGGCGGCGCGATGCAGCGCGACGGTGCGTCCGGCATGAAGGGCGAATCGTCCGGCATGAAGTCCTCGGACTCCACCGACAAGGCCGCGCCGGCGAACAAGAGCGCGCAGGACGGCAACCGGATGTCCGGCGAGAAGTCGAAGAGCATGAGCTCTGACGATTCAGCCAAGGGCAGCAAGGAAATGAAGGCCGAGGGCCGCGACGGCAAGAGCGGCACGAGCGCCGAAACCAAGGGCACGACCTCGACCGACAGCAAGTCGCAGACCACCGGCAACGCCGCAACCTCGGCGACGGCTGCGCCGCCGGCCGAGAAGCGCACCCAGATCGTCTCCGCCATCCGGTCGGAGAAGATCCAGGAAACGACCAATGTGAACTTCAACATCTCGGTCGGCGCCGTGGTGCCTTCCAGCGTTCGCTTCCACCCGCTGCCGCCGCGGATTGTCGAGATCTATCCGGAGTGGCGCGGCTATCAGGTGATCCTGGTGAACGGCCGTTACGTGATCGTGCGTCCGCAGACCCACGAGATCGTCTACATCATCGAGGGCTGACGGCTTCGGTGACGGCGACACTTTCATTGACGCCAATAAGGGGTGGGCAGCGATGCCCGCCCCTTTTCGTTCTGCCAACCAAAATATTGGTTAATGAATGATTTCCGTAGGTTCCGCGCGGCTTTTTACGAAACGGATGAGGGATTTGGGCGAAGTGCCCGAAGGCCGGAAGGCTTCCCCTTGGCCACGTTGTTACCTATAACGCCGCGACCTGCCCGCCCCCCAATGCTCGATTCCGGATGGCCCAAGCCTCTGCCGCGACGATTTATGTGCTCAACGGCCCGAACCTCAACATGCTGGGGACCCGGGAACCGGCCACCTACGGGCATGCGACGCTCGCCGATGTCGAAAGCCTGTGCGAAAAAACGGCGGCGCAATTCGAACTCAAGGCCGACTGCCGGCAATCCAACCGCGAAGGCGAGTTGATCGACTTCATCCATGAAGCGCACGCCAAAAAGGCAGCCGGCATCATCATCAACGCGGGCGCCTATTCGCACACCTCGATCGCCTTGCATGACGCGCTGGTCGCGGTGAAAATCCCGACGGTCGAAGTGCACATCAGCAACATTCACGCGCGAGAGAGTTTCCGTCATCACTCCTTCACCGCCATGGCCGCCTTCGCATCGCTTTGCGGCTTTGGCATCGATGGCTACCGGCTCGCAATCAACGGCCTTGCCGCCAGGATCGGCGTCACGGCCTGACGAGACGATCTGACTTCGCGACCTGACTTCAAGTCTGCCGTCAAACCAACCAAGCCTGACGCCCCGTGCGTCACCCACATCGAGAATTCCGGATCAAGAGCATGGCCCGCCAGCCCGAGAACAAGTCAGCGGACAAATCAGCCGCCAATTTCAAGAGCGACGACAGCGCCCTCATTCGTGAACTCGCGCTGTTGCTCGACGAGACCAGTCTGACGGAGATCGAAATCGAGCGGGCCGGCCTGCGGGTACGCGTCGCGCGCAACATCAGCGTCACGGCAGCGATGCCGGCGAACTACCAGCCGGCGCTAACCGCACCGGCGGCAGCCGCCGCGCCTGGCGCCACCGATCTGGCCAAGCATCCGGGCGTCGTGCCGTCGCCGATGGTCGGCACTGCCTACTGGGCGCCGGAGCCCGGCGCCAAGCCGTTCATCGATGTCGGCTCCAAGGTCTCGGCGGGACAAACCCTGCTGATCATCGAAGCGATGAAGACGATGAACCAGATCCCGTCGCCTCGCGCCGGCACGGTGACGCAAATTCTCGTCGAGGACGGCCAGCCGGTCGAGTTCGGCGAGCCATTGGTCATTATTGAATAGAGGCGAATGACGAATAGCGAATGGCTTTGCGCTTCAACTATTCGCCACTCGCCATTCGCTACTCGCCCGCGGGAGCCGAATGTTCGACAAAATCCTCATAGCCAATCGCGGCGAAATCGCACTGCGGGTGCTGCGCGCATGCAAGGAACTGGGCATCTCGACGGTTGCCGTGCATTCCACCGCCGACGCCGACGCCATGCATGTGCGGCTTGCTGACGAGAGCGTCTGCATCGGGCCGCCGCCGTCGAAGGACAGTTATCTCAACGTCCCCGCTTTGCTCGCAGCCTGCGAGATCACCGGCGCCGACGCCGTGCACCCCGGCTACGGCTTTCTTTCCGAGAACGCGCGGTTTGCCGAAATCCTCGCCGAGCACAATCTGCATTTCATCGGCCCGAAGGCCGAACACATCCGCCTGATGGGCGACAAGATCGAGGCCAAGAAAACCGCCAAGCGGCTGGGCATCCCGGTCGTGCCCGGCTCCGACGGCGCGGTGACTTCCGATGACGACGCGATGGCGATCGCGAAAGGGATCGGCTTTCCCGTGCTGGTCAAGGCCGCCGCCGGCGGCGGCGGGCGCGGCATGAAGGTCGCACAGACCGCCGACGATCTGATGATGGCGCTGACCACGGCAGGCAACGAGGCCAAGTCCGCGTTCGGCGACGCCTCGGTCTATCTCGAAAAATACCTGCAGAAGCCGCGCCACATCGAAATCCAGATATTGGGCGACGGCCGCGGCGGGGCTATCCATCTCGGCGAGCGCGACTGCTCGTTGCAGCGCCGGCACCAGAAGGTCTGGGAGGAAGGTCCCTCGCCGGTTCTCACCGCCGCCGCCCGCGCCAGGATCGGCGAGACCTGCGCCAAGGCGATGCGGGACATGAAATATCTCGGCGTCGGCACGATCGAGTTCCTGTACGAGGACGGCGAGTTCTATTTCATCGAGATGAACACCCGTATCCAGGTCGAGCATCCCGTCACTGAGAGCATCACCGATATCGACCTCGTGCTGGAACAGATCAGGATCGCCGCCGGCGGCGAACTGCCGGCAAGGCAGGACGAGGTCGCCATCATCGGCCACGCCATCGAATGCCGCGTCAACGCTGAGAACCCGCAGACCTTCCGCCCATCGCCGGGCAAGATCACGCAATTCCACCCGCCCGGCGGCCTCGGCGTGCGGATCGATTCCGCGGTCTATCAGGGCTACGTCATCCCGCCCTATTACGACAGCCTTGTCGGCAAGCTGATCGTCCACGGCAAGACCCGCGCCGAATGCCTGATGCGGCTGCGCCGGGCGCTGGACGAGATGGTCGTCGATGGCATCGAGACCACGCTGCCGCTGTTCCGGGCGCTGGTTCGAGAACCCAACATCATTGACGGCGACTACCACATCCACTGGCTGGAGCAGTATCTGGCCGGCCAGCCGACCGACGGCAAATCGTCATAAAAACCCCGAGGCGGCAGGGAACCCGACGCGCCTGGCGGCGTTGTCATGGCCAAGGTTTCCGACCCCAGGGGCAATTTCGTTTCCATGACGCGAGAACATTGTGACCGCTGACGCTCAGCGCCGCCGCGCCATGGGACAAATCCTGCTGCTTACGGCGGCATTTCTGGTGCTGCTGGCGATCAGCACGACATCGGTGGTGCTGGTCAACGAGGCGCGAAAAGACAACTCGCTGGTCGTCCACACCATCGAAGTCGAGAACCATATCACCGCGTTGCTGCTCGATATCAGGCGGGCTGAGAGCGCCGCGCGCGGCTATCTGCTGACGTCGGGACCAGAGTTTCTGCGTGACCATGATACCGCCGTTGCGGGTATCCTTCCCGCGCTGGACAAGCTGGCGGCGTCTGTCACCGACAATCCCATGCAGGTCGAACACAGCAGGAAATTGCGATCAGCGGTCGAGGTCCGGCTCGGGCAGTTCCGTCAGGAAATGAACTTCGTCAATCAGGGCGATCGGCAAAGCGCCGCTGCCCTGGTCCGGGAGGTCGCCGCCGGCAATACCAGTTCCGACATCCGCACCATCGCGCAGACCATGCGGGCCGAGGAGGACCGGCTGTTCCTGGCGCGCACCGCAACCGCCGACCGCACCCAGCAACTGGCCTCGCTGGTGACGGTGGCGGGATCGAGCCTCGTGGTCGCGCTGGCCATCGTCTCCATCCTGCTGGTGCGGCGCTCGTCGCGCGCCCGCGACGAGGCCGAAACGAAACTGCGCGAAAACTACCTCAATCTCGAAGCCACGGTCGATGAGCGCACCGCGGACCTGCGCGAGGCCAATGCCGAGATCCAGCGGTTCGCCTATATCGTCAGTCACGATCTGCGTTCGCCGCTGGTGAACATCATGGGCTTCACCAGCGAACTGGAGGAGTTGCGCGGCGACATCTTCAAGCGGATCGCAACGCTTGCGCGCGCGCAATCCGCCGCCGAAAACGCCACCGACAGCGCCGAGCCTGAACTCGAGGGCGCCGACAAGCAGCTTTCGGAGGATTTTTCCGAGGCGCTCGGATTCATCAAATCGTCGATCGGCAAGATGGATCGGCTGATATCGGCGATCCTCCATTTGACCCGGGAGGGACGCCGCGAATTCGTACCCGTGCCGATCGAAACCAGGGAGTTGATTGAGAATATCGTATCAACCATGGCGCATCAGGCAGTGGAGGCCGAGGCTCAAATCCGGATCGAGGCCCTGCCCAACCTCGTCAGCGATCGCCTGGCGCTGGAGCAGATATTCTCCAATCTGATCGATAACGCACTGAAATACCTCAAGACGGGGGTGCCGGGCGAGATCAATGTGCGCGGTCGCACCAAGCTCGGCTTCGCAATTTTCGAGATTTCCGACAACGGGCGCGGTATTGATCCCAAGGACCACCAGCGCATCTTCGATCTGTTCCGTCGCTCGGGAACCCAGGACAAACCGGGGCAAGGCATCGGCCTCGCCCATGTCCGGGCGTTGGTGCGGCGGCTCGGCGGCACCATGTCGGTCGCCTCCGAACTTCACCAGGGCAGTACGTTCACGATCACCCTGCCCATCAATTGGTCAGCCAGTAACCGGAACCGCGAAACATGAGTAATCCAGTCACCATCATCATGATCGAGGACGACGAGGGCCACGCCCGCCTGATCGAGCGCAATATACGTCGATCCGGTGTCAACAATGAGATCGTACCGTTCACCAGCGGTACAGCGGCGCTGAACTATCTGTTCGGCAAGGACGGCAGCGGCCTCGACCACAAGGGCAACGCGCTGCTCATCCTGCTCGATCTCAACCTGCCCGACGCGTCCGGCATCGACATCCTGAAGCGCGTCAAGGAAAACAAGTACCTGAAGACGACGCCGGTAGTGGTGCTGACCACCACCGACGATTCCAACGAGATCAAGCGCTGTTACGAACTCGGCTGCAATGTCTACATCACCAAACCGGTGAACTACGAAAGCTTTGCCAACGCCATTCGCCAGCTCGGCCTGTTCTTTTCCGTCATTCAGGTGCCCCCAGCCGCCACATGAACAAAGCCCCGCCGACCCTCCTGTACATCGATGACGACGCGACCCTGGCGCGGCTGGTCGACCGCGGCCTGTCGCGCGCGGGCTTCAAGGTCATCCACGCACCCGGCGGCGACCAGGGTCTGGCGCGCCTGGCGCAGGGCGACATCGACGTCGTGGCGCTCGACCAGTACATGCCCGGGCTCGACGGACTGGAAACGCTGGAGCGCATCATGGCGATCCAGAACGCGCCGCCGGTCGTGTTCGTCACGGCTTCGCAGGATTCGGCGATTGCCGTCACGGCGTTGAAGGCCGGCGCTGCGGACTACCTGGTCAAGGATACCCAGGGCGATTTCATTCCGCTGCTGCAGGTCGCCATCAACGGCGCGCTGAGACAGGCCGAAATGCAGCGGGCCCGCGACGAGGCCGAGGCCGAAGTCCACGCCTCGCGCGACCGCTACGCGGCGCTGGCGGCGGAGCGCGAAGTGCTGCTTCGCGAGGTCAACCACCGCGTCGGCAACTCGCTGCAGATCATCGCGTCGCTGCTGCATCTGCAGGCCAATTCAGCCGCCCAGGACGACGTCAAGGCGGCGCTGACCAATGCGATGGGCCGCGTGGCTGCCGTCGCGCAGGTGCATCGCCGGCTGTACACCTCGCACGACCTCAAGAGCGTGCTGCTGAACCAGTACCTCGAAGCCCTGCTGGAAGACCTCCGCCGATCGGCCGAGGGCAACAAGATGTCGCGGCTGACGCTGCAGGCCGAAGCCATCGAGATCGACCCGGACCGCGCGGTGGCGATCGGCATCATCGTCAACGAACTGGTGATGAACGCGGTGAAATACGCCTATCCCGACGGCGCCGGCCCGATCCACGTCGAGCTCAAGGCCGAGGGCGACGAACTCGTGCTGTCGATTGCCGACGACGGCGTCGGCCTCAACGTCAAGGCGGACCCGCGTTCCACCGGCATGGGACAGCGCATCGTAAGCGCGATGGCCGCCAAGCTGGACGCCAATGTCACGCGCGATCCCGCCCATCCCGGGACGCGGATCGTGCTGCGCTTCCGCCGCAACCCCGTATTGCCGTCGAAATCGACCAACGCCGCGGCGTAGCATCGGCCCCCGGCGTCCTGCTATTATCCTCCAAATGACCTCACGCGACTCCGCCGCTTCCGAAATCACGCCCGAAGTGCTGCTGCGCGCTTACGCTTGCGGCATCTTCCCGATGGCGGAGAGCGCCGACGATCCGACGCTGTTCTGGGTCGAGCCTGAAATGCGCGGGGTGATCCCGCTTGACGGCTTTCGCGTCGCCTCGCGGCTTGCCCGCACCGTGCGCTCGGATGTTTTCTCCGTCACCGTCGATACCGCCTTCAAGGCCGTGATCGCGGGCTGCGCGGCGCCGCAGCCGGGCCGTGACGACACCTGGATCAACAAGCGCATCCGCGATCTCTATCTCGGGCTCCATGAGATGGGGCACTGCCACAGCGTCGAGGTGTGGCAGGACAGCGATCTCGTCGGCGGCCTTTACGGCGTCAGCCTGGGGCGCGCTTTCTTCGGCGAGAGCATGTTTCACCACGCCCGCGACGCCTCCAAGGTGGCGCTGGTGCATCTGGTGGCGCGACTGATCGAGGGCGGGTTCGAGCTGCTCGATACGCAATATGTCACCGAACACCTGCGCAGCTTCGGCGCGGTCGAAATTCCGCGGCGGCGCTATCGCGCGTTGCTCGACAAGGCGGTCGCGGGGGCGCCTGCAGATTTCCTGAAACTGTCAGCCGGCCAGCCGGTCAGCGGCGCGGACGCGCTCGCAATCATCGCCGCGCGCGGCTGAAGTAACGCGGCTAGAGCTTCGGTTCTGATCAAATCAGAACCGAAGCTCTGAATTCTCTGTTTTGACGCGTTTTCTTCACGCGAACCGGTATCCACTTCGCTCGAAAACGCTCTAATTCCCGAACAGTCCGCCGAACAGGCCGCCGGGCCGTTGCTGCGGCGGCGGTGGCGGCGGAGGTTGCTGCTGCTGGAATTGCGGCTGCGGCGGCATCCCCGGCGGCGGACGCGGCGCGGCCTGCTTCGGCGGCGGGCGCTTCTGCGCGGGCGGCGGTGGGGCGGCCTTCGGCGGATCGGGCTGCGCGCTGACGATGGTCTGGTCGGGGCCTTTGCAGTCGGTCAGCCAGATATCGTAGATCGGATGCTCGACGCCATGCAGGCCGGGACTTGCGGCATACATCCAGCCCGAGAATATCCGCTTCACCTCGCCCTGCAGCGTGATCTCGTCGACCTCGACGAAGGCGTCGGTGTTGGCGGCTTCCGTCGAGGGCCGGGTGTAGCAGGCCGAGGTCTTCACGCGCAGCGCGCCGAACTGCACGGTCTCGCCGATATCCTCGTCGAAATTGATGATGCGGCCGGTGATCTTGTCGAGGCCGGAGAAGCTCGCCTTCTTGTTGGTGATCTTGGTGGCCGGCGGCTCTGACACGACTTCGTCGCCGGGCTGCAAGGTGGCTGGCGCCTGCGGAACGTTCTTGGGCTGCCGCTGTCCGGGCGGCACGTTGGCGACACCCGGCTGGCCCGGCTGCGGCGGCGTCACCGCGATACCCGGCTGGGTGCCCTGCGGCGCAACGGTCGTGCCGGGCGGCGGCGCCAGGGGTTGCGACTGGAAGCTTCCGGGCGGTGCGACGGCCTGCCCTGGCGGCGGCCGGTTTGGCGTCGGCAGCAGCCGTCCGCGCGGCAATTCCGGCACTTCCTCGTCGTCATCAGGAAACTGCTGCTGCTGTTGCTGGTTGCCGCGCGGGATCGCTCCCGGCGGCCGCAGCGGCGGATCGGAAAAGATATTGCCAATCTGCGCGCGCGCCGGCGGCGCAAGCGAGATTGTCGAGGCGGCGACCAGGGCCGCGAAACCGGTCAGGGCAATGGTTCGAAACATCTCGCGCGGCTTTAACAGACGAATCGGGCTTGCGACATAGTGCAGACCGCCGCTCGCGTCCGACCCGGTTAACACGCCGAATACGGCGGGATCACGACGAAAGCAATTTGTGTTGTGATTTCAATGCGTCTGATACCATCTGTTGTCATCCTGCACCAGTGCTTTTGATAGGTTGCTGGTACGGATGTCTGGCTATCAGGAACGGCATCCGGCCCGGCAAAAAGCCGTGGCCCTGGTCGTTGCGCCTTCGGCATGAGCAGGAGGACGCGTTTGCCAGGAACATGATCAGTCGAGCGCAGCCACGTTCGAACCGGTTTCCGTGACGGAGTAACTACCTCCTCCAAGTTGACGGCGTGACCGCCAGGTCAGCCCGGATTCTCACGTCGTTTGAAAAGGCTTCGATCCACTGCTCCGTCAGCGTGGAGCTTTCCGCCGCCCGTGCAGATTTGCTGTCCGCCCGAGTTGAAGTGGACCCGATATTTTTTTCACGGCCAATCTGTCGCGATGATTGAAGCGCGTCGCCGATTTCACCGGAAGCAGAACAGGTAGCGGCTGGCGACGCATCGCAGGCAGTTGTGCGCTAACCCGGAATTAATCCGATCAGCGCATAATCCAGCGAGTTGTAGTTGGGTGCCGCGTAAAGGAGCCTCGCGAGGGACGCCAGCGACGGCTCCTTTTTTTGTTCACTCATTGAGGTTAGTGCACGTGACCCAGACATCGGAAACACAGAGCCAAACGGAAACGCCGAGCCAAACCGAACAACCGGAATCCACGACACCGCGCAAGCAATCGAGCCGGAAGTCGATCGTGGCGCTGGCGGTGGCCGCAATTGGAATCAATACGACTGCGGCCGTCTACACAATGTCGCCTTCCGATTTTGCCTTGCCTGACATCGGCAGTTTGGCTGAACTGATTCCGCACCAGCGCTTGGCCGAACTGCTTCCACAGCAGAAAGCTTCCGATCCAGCACCGGATCCGGTTATCGCCGCATTGAAGGATATTCAGTCGGTCCAGCAGCAACACGTCGCTTCGCTGCAAGAGAATAACTCCCTGTTGCAACGAAACACAGCTCTGCTTCAGCAGGATTCAACGACGCTTGCTTCCTTGAGACAGACCATCATGGATGAGCAGGTCGATGTGAAGAAAGTCTCTGCTCAGATAACGAACGAACATGCAGACGTGAAGAAGATATCTGGTCAGATTTCCACCCTTATAGCGAAGGTCGACTCGCTGCAAAATGCCATAGCCCCGGACGTAACTGCCTCCATTTCAACAAGGCATTCTTATAACCGGCTATCCCGGGTGGTGCGCAAGAAGATGGTTCGTCAACCTTCACCTATAGGGCCTGTCTCGGTTGGAGGAGCTCCCCTAACCGTGCCGGCGACCACGACAACCCCGCAGGGCTGAACAACAAGAAGACGTGGCGCGGGGCTCGACCCCGCGTTTCTTTGTCGCGATCAATACGTAAGCGTCGTTGAATGCGCGGCGTGAACGGCCGGAAAGGGCGGTTTGCCGCCCTTCCCCGGCGCGTTCGGCTGCCCGCACCGCCATCCCTACTGGTCAGCGCCGCCCACAAATGAAATAGTCGCTCCCGTTCGCGCGCCCCCTTGCGCGAAACCCACCAAAATCCGGGATGAACCGGAGGAGCGAGAGGAAACCTCAGATATGCCCGATCGAATTCGCCTCGATGGCCGGGTTGCCGTCGTCACCGGCGCTGCCGGCGTCATCGGTACCGCGACCATCCGCCTGCTCGCCGAGCGCGGCGCCCGCATCGTCGCCGTCGACCGCAAGGAGCAGGATCTGGCGGCCGCCATCAAGGACCTGCCGGCCTCCGCCGAGGCGCTGGCCGTAACCGCCGACGTGACTCAAGAGGCGGAAGTCGCGGAATATGTCCGCGCCACCCTCGACAAATTCGGCACCATCGACGCGTTCTACAACAACGCCGGTATCGAGGGCGACATCAAGCCGATCCCGGAATATTCGCTGGAGAGCTTTCGCCGCGTGCTCGACGTCAACGTCGTCGGCGTCTTTCTCGGCATGAAGCACGTGTTGCCTGTCATGCTGAAGAACAACAAGGGCAGCATCATCAACACCGCCTCGATCGCCGGACTGATGGGGTCGCCGATGATCGCCGTCTACAGCGCCAGCAAGCACGCGGTGATCGGGCTGACCAAGAGCGCGGCCTGGGAATGCACCGGCACCGGCGTGCGCGTCAATTGCGTCTGCCCCGGCCTGATCGACAGCCGGATGCTGAGCACGATCCTGCAGGGCCGCAACCCCGGCAACGAGCCGCCGCCGAACGACAGGATCGTCGACCGGATTCCGGCGCGGCGGCTCGGGCAGGCCTCCGAGGTCGCCTCCGTCGTCGCGTTCCTGGCTTCCGACGAAGCGAGCTATGTCTCCGGCTCCGCCTACACCGTGGATGGCGGCCGCACCGCGGCTTGATCACCCAACCGTCATTCCGGGGCGGTCCACAGGACCGAATCCGGAATCTCGAAATTCTCAGGTGCGCAATTGCGCACCGTAGTTCGCATCTGCGATGCGCCCCGGAATGACAAACTCAGGAAACAAAGGTCTTCGCCACCATGCCCGTCACGCTCGATCCCGATGCCGCCGCCGTCTACAAGGCCTTCCAGGAAGCTGGCCGCCCACCCTATGAGACGGTCCCGCCGGCGACCGCGCGCGAACTCTATCTCGCCGGACGCGCGGTCAGTAATCCCGAGCCGCCCGAACTGGAGTCGGCCACGCCGCTGTCGATTCCAGCGCCGCACGGGGCGATCCCGGCCCGCCTCTACACGCCGAAAAAGCTGCGCCAGTCCAACGGCCTCTCGCCCTGCCTGGTGTTCTTCCACGGCGGCGGCTGGGTGATCGGCGACCTCGACTCCCACGACGTGGTGTGCCGCAAGCTCGCTCATGAAGGCGAGATGCGCGTCGTCTCGGTCGACTACCGCCTCGCGCCGGAGCACAAATTTCCTGCCGCCGCTGACGACGCCGTCACCGCGACCAAATGGGTGGCCGCCAACGCCAGCCAGCTTGGCATCGACGCCACGCAATTGATCGTGGGCGGCGACAGCGCCGGCGGCAATCTTGCGGCGGTGGTTGCGCTTGCCGCGCGTGACGGCGGTCCGAAGCTCGCCGGCCAGGTGCTGATCTATCCGGCCACCGATTTTGCGATGAGCCATCCTTCGCACAGCGAACCCGAGACCAGCATTCTTCTCACCCACTCCGTGATCAAATGGTTCTGCAACCACTATCTCGGCAGCACCGCCGACATCGCGCACTGGAAGGCCTCGCCGGCGCGCGCGCAATCGCTCGCCGGTCTGCCGCCGGCCTATGTGCTGACGGCTGGTGCCGATCCGCTGCGCGACGAAGGCGCCGAATACGCCGCGCGGCTCAAGGAAGCCGGCGTGCCGATGACGTACCGGCATTTTCCCGGCCAGTTCCACGGCTTCTTCACCATGGGCAAGCTGCTGCAACAGGCCAATGTTGCCGTGACCGAAATCGCCGGCTGGCTGAAGGCGTTGAAATAGTTGTATATGAATGGCGAAAGACGGCTGCCGTTCCGTCAACTGGCTCCCCTGCTTAAGGACATCCCTTGATCGACTTGCCGGCGCGCATTTCCCTGCCATCACGTCACACCCTCCGCCTGCGCGCACGCCGCCTTTTCGGCGTTCTCTTTGCAATCGCGCTTGCGACGGCGCTGCCGTCGGAAGCATGGGCCGCGGAACTGGACGGGGCGACGCTTGGCCTGGTGTGGGGCCTGCCGTTCGTCGGCATCCTGCTTTCGATCGCCCTGTTCCCGCTTTTTGCGCCCCACTTCTGGGAGCACCACCACGGCAAGATCGCCTTCGTCTGGACGGCGCTCGTGACGATACCGGCGGCGCTGGTTGTCGGATTGACGGCCACAATACACGCGCTCGTTCACACCGCGCTATTGGAGTACATTCCCTTCATCCTGCTTCTGCTGGCGCTGTTCACGGTCGCCAGTGGCATCGTGGTTTCCGGCAATCTGCACGGCGCCCCGATTACGAATACGGTGCTGCTCGGCATCGGAACCATTCTGGCCAGCCTGATCGGCACGACCGGCGCGTCGATGGTGATGATACGACCGGTGCTTCGCGCCAATGACGACCGGAAGCACAACGTGCATGTCGTGGTGTTCTTCATCTTTCTGGTCTCCAATATCGGCGGCTCCCTGACACCGCTCGGCGACCCGCCGCTGTTTCTCGGCTTTCTCAAGGGCGTGGACTTTTTCTGGACGACGCAGCACTTGTTTCCCGAGACGCTGTTCACCGTCGGCATTGTCCTGGCGGCGTTCTTCGTGCTGGACTCGATCATCTACAGGCGCGAAGGACACATACGACCGGATCCCACGCCGGATCAGCCCATTCGCGTCAGCGGCGGCATCAACATGTTGCTCGGCGGCGTCATCATCATCGCCATCCTGCTCAGCGCCAAATTGCAGCTTGGCACCCTGACGATCCTGGGAACCGAGCTTGAAGTCCAGAATCTCCTTCGCGATGTCGTCATGGTCGTGGTGACCGTTGTGTCCTTTTTCACCACGCCGAAACGGAGCCATCTGGCCAACGGCTTCTCGTGGGCTCCCATCATGGAAGTCGCCGCACTGTTCGCCGGCATCTTCGTCACGATCATTCCGGTGCTGGCGATGTTGCGCGCCGGCAGTGCCGGCGCCTTCGCGCCGCTCGTTGCCATGGTGACGAATGCGGATGGCAGCGCCAACCCGGCCGCCTATTTCTGGCTGACCGGCGGGCTCTCCTCCTTCCTGGACAACGCCCCGACCTATCTCGTTTTCTTCGAGCTTGCCGGCGGTCGCGCCGAAGTGTTGATGCGCGAGGGCGCGTTGACGCTGGCTGCCATCTCGGCGGGCGCCGTGTTCATGGGAGCGAACACCTACATCGGCAACGCGCCCAACTTCATGGTCTATGCCATCGCGCGGCAGAAGGGCGTCAAGATGCCGAGCTTCTTCGGCTACATGCTCTGGTCCGGCATGCGTGCTGCTGCCCGTGTTCGCATTGGTCACACTGATCTTCTTCCGCGCCTAGCCATCCCTCGCTCTTGCGCTCCTGCCGCCCAGGCTCATCCCGTCCGCGCCGCGCGGCGCAACGATTGCGGCGGCTGGCCGAAGGCGCGGATGAAGGCGCGGCGCATTCGCTCCGGGTCGCGAAAGCCGGTGGCCTCGGCGACGCGTTCGATCGCCTCGCTGGAGGACTGCACGCGCTGCCGCGCCACCTCGATGCGCAGGCGCTCCACCGCCTTGGACGGCGTGGTGCCGGTTTCCGCCATGAAGGCGCGGGTGAAATGCCGCGAACTCATGCCGGCCTGCTCGGCGAGGTCTTCCACCGTCAGCGGCGCATCGAGATGCTCCCGCGCCCAGGCCAGCAGCGCTCCAAAGCGACCGTTCGGCGCCTTCAATTCCAGCAGCGAGGAAAACTGCGACTGGCCGCCGCTGCGGCGGTGATAGAGCACGAGTTGCCGCGCGGTTTCCTGCGCGACCTCGTCGCCGTAATCCTCCGCGATCATCGCCAGCGACAGGTCGATGCCGGCCGATATCCCGGCCGACGTCCAGACATTGCCATCGCGCACGAAGATGCGGTCGGGCTCGAGCTTCACCTGCGGATAGGTCTTGAGAAAATGCCGCGTGCGACGCCAATGCGTGGTGGCGCGGCGGCCATCGAGCAATCCAGCCTCGGCAAGGACGTAGGCGCCGGAACATACGCTGGCAATGCGGCTCCCGCGCCTGGCCATGGCGCGCACGAAGGTGAGCGTCTTGTCGCAGGCCGCCGCCTGCTCAACCCCCTCGCCGCCCGCGACGATGAGCGTGGTGATGGCGCCCGACGCCTTCAGCCCGCGCGCCAGCAGCTCGACGCCCGAGGAAGAGCGCACCGGTCCCGGCACAGCCGCCATGACCCGGATCGCCGGCGCGACATCGGCAAAGCGCGCGCCGATCTCGAACACCGAAATCGGTCCCGCAGCATCCAGCAACTGGAAGTCCGGAAATACGAGAATGCCGATCATGTTGGCTCGCCCGGCGATATGTCTCTAAATGAGGGATTTATGGCATTTCAGACATGAACCGATCATGGCACCATGCCTTCCGTCAAGCCATTTGCAGAGGTCGCCAATGTCCGCCCCCACGCCCGCGCCGCTCCAGATCGGCCTCGTGCTGTTTCCACGCGTCACCCAGCTCGATTTCACCGGGCCCTTGCAGGTGTTCTCCAGCCTGCCCGGCGCAAAAATTCATCTGATCTGGAAACGGATCGAACCGGTCGCGAGCGATTCCGTGCTGCTGCTGACGCCCACGACGACCTTTGACGACTGCCCGCAGCTCGACGTCGTCTGCGTGCCGGGCGGCTTCGGCACCGACGACATGATCAACGACGAGCAGATGCTGGCCTTCCTGCGCAAGCAGGCGCCGGGCGCCAAATATGTCACCTCGGTCTGCACGGGATCGCTGGTGCTGGGCGCCGCCGGCCTGCTCAAGGGCTACCGCGCGGCGACGCACTGGACCGCGATGGATTTCCTCAGCGCCTTCGGGGCGATCCCGACCAGGACCCGCGTCTGCGTCGACCGCAATCGCGTCACCGGCGGCGGCGTCACCGCCGGCATCGATTTCGCGCTGACGCTGGTCGCGCTGCTGCACGACCAGAAGACCGCGGAGGCGATCCAGCTCCGGCTCGAATACAACCCCGCCCCGCCGTTCAACTCGGGCTCCCCCGACACCGCATCGCCTGAAGTGCTGGCGCTCATGAAGGTGCGGATCGCGCAGGCGCAAATCCGCCGCGGTGAAATGATCGGCCGCGCGGCAGCGCGGCTTGGGTAAGACTGTCGCGTTTCATAAGCGACCATAGAAAAAGGCCGCCTGGTTTCCCAGACGGCCCTTCCTGTCCTACGGCGGCCACACATTAGCGGGGCGATTTCAGAACGTCTGCACCAGGGGCCTATCTCCCGGCCGTATTCTGATCGGTAGCCGCTGCAAATCGGGACAGTCGCGAACTGGAGCCCGACACCGACGCGATGGTCTCCCATCTCCGTAAGATGTCCCATTGAGCCGCGATTACGCGGACAGCGCAAGGCGGCAACGACGAGTGTCCCCGCTGACCCCATTGTCCACAGGGTGTGGAGATGTGTGGTGTGGATAAAGACGAAGCGGTTTAGCGGCGCTCAGTTTCCCGGCGTCCAGGCCTGGTAGTCGCCGGTCGCCTTGGGGCGGCGGCCGCTGGCGAGCGTGGAGCCTGAAGGGCGGTAGGCCGCCGGCGTGCCGGTCATGTTCGGAACGTGCGGCTTTTCCCATTCGCGCGGCGTGTAGTTTTCTTCGGTCGGCGCGACGTCGACAGTGTGATGCAGCCAGCCGTGCCATGACGGCGGCACCCGGGTCGCTTCGGCGTAGCCGTTGTAGATCACCCAGCGGCGCTCGAAGCCGAGCGTCGGATCGATCTTGCGGCCCTTGGTGCGGTAGTAGCGGTTTCCCTGCTCGTCCTGGCCGACCAGTTCGCCGAACCGCCACGTCCACAATTGCGTGCCGAAGGTCTGGCCATTCCACCAGGTGAAGAATTTGAGCAGAAACTGCTTCATGCGGGCTCGGCCGGTTCGAGAAAACGTGCCGCTCTGATGCCACCGGCGCGCCCGATTGTCCAGACTGGCCGCCTCTGCCCTGTCAGGCAGTCATCCGTGCCATGCCCAATTCTGGCGGCCAATTGTCGCGGAACCGGCAATCTGTTCATTCTGCGTACAGTTCCCATCTGACAGGCTGAGGATGCGCACGATCGCGTGGGCTCGGGAACGTCCGCCCGCTGAGAGGGTTAGGGCCAATATCCCGTAGATGGAGCCAAAGATGATCAACTTGAAAGTTCTGAGTACAGCCGCAGCGATGGCGCTGGTGATGCCGATGATGGCGATCAGCCCGAGTTCGGCGCAGGCGCCTGGCATCAAGGCGGGTGGCGGAGGCGGAGGTGGCGGCGGCTTCAGCGGTGGCGGCGGAGGCGGAATCAAGGCCGGTGGTGGCGGCGGAGGCTTCGGCGGTGGCGGCGGAATGCGTGCCGGCGGTGGCGGTGGCGGTGGCTTCGGCGGCGGTCCTGGAATCAGAGCCGGTGGTGGCGGCGGTGGTTTTGCCGGTGGCGGCGCCGGTATCAAGGCAGGAGGTAGCGGCAGTTTCGGCGGCGGCGCAGCGCCCGGATGGCGGCCCGGCGGCGGCGGAGGCCCCGTAGCCGGTGGCGGCTATCGCGGTGGTGGCGGTCACTATCACGGCGGTTATCGTCGACATTATCCGGGCAGCGGCTTCTACGCCGGTGCACTGGTGGGCGGCGCGCTCGCCTCCAGCTACGGCTATTACGGCGGCGGGTACGGCTACGGCAGCCCCTACTACTATGACGACGGATATTATGACGAGGACACGGTCGCGGTGGCGCCGGGCGGAGATTCCGTGGCGTACTGCATGCAGCGGTTCAAGTCCTACGATCCGCGGTCGGGTACCTATCTCGGCTATGACGGTCGCCGACATCCCTGCCCGTAACGGCGCGATGGGCGCAAAATTCGGAGGGGCGGCGCAACGCGCCGCCCCTCTTTATGTATCTGCAATTGCGACTATGAACGAAGCGCCATCGCAACGCCGCCCAGCGTGAACACCAGCGCCACCAGTTCGCGTAGCCCCAGCGGTTCGTGCAGCATCGCCGCCGCCGCGAGCACGCCGATGACCGGCACCAGCAAGGTGCCGATCGAGGCGGTCGCCGCCGGCAGCCGCTCCAGCGCCGCAAACCAGCACACGTAGCACAGGCAGAACTGTATCAGCGTCATGTAGAGCAGCGACGCCCAGCCGATCGAGGAAAGCGCCGCCAGATTCGGCTGCTCGACCGCGAGACCTATGATCGCGATCGGCAGGCAGCCGAGGCCGATCTGCCAGGCGGCCAGCGACAGCGGCGGCATCGCCAGCGGGAAATGCTTGGTCAGGACGGTGCCCAGTCCGACGCATACCGCACCCAGCAGCGCGCAGACGATGCCCGGCAGCTTCTCGACGCTGGCTTCGAAGCCGTTGCCCCCGATCAGCACGGCAATCCCGGCAAGCGATATGATGAGCGAGACGGCGCGGAGCGGCGACAATCGTTCTCCGAGAATCGGCCACGCCAGGAATGCAACCCAGACTGGAATCGAAATACCAAGCACCGCCGCCTCGCTGGCGCTGAGCCACAGCAGGGCGAGCCCCATGAAGGCGACCCAGCCGCCGATCGTCAGCATCGAGACCAGCAGGAGCCGCAACCACATCGCCCGCGGCACGCTCAGCCGCTGTTGCCGCGCCAGCGCGAACATCGCCAGCGCCGCGGCGCCGACGATGCCGCACAGGCCGCGCGAGGACAGCGGCGGCCACTCCGTCAGCAGATGCTTCATGATCGGGAAGTTGAGGCCCCATCCCACCGACGTAACGGCCAGCAGCGCAAGCCCAAGCGGTGACAATCGGGCAAATCCCGCGTGAGTGATCGGCGGCATGACGGGCTTAGATCCGGAAACGAGGGTGCATTTGTTCTTGTTTTGACACAGCGAGACGGAATTGCTCTGCGCGAGTTTATATGCACGCTACCATACAGAACTCTGTCAGGGCATTTGCGACTTAATCGCAGCATGGGACATGTGAGCACGCAGACCTGCGCCTGGACAGAACAAATCATCTTGCCGCGCGCGTGTCGTGGTTGCGACCGATGATGCGCTGCGCCATCGTCGCGACATGCTTCCTGCGCACACCCTTCACGCCGGGCCCGGTGTTGACCTGCATCAATCCATGCATCACGAAGCATGAGTACACTGCGCGACTCTCGAGCTAACCTGGCAATGCCTTCGCAGCGAATTATCCTCGGATCTGGCCTCGCCATCCTGCTCGTCATCAGCGCAGCCTCGATCGGTCTCGACATCAAGTCGAGATCGGATACCGCGTCGGTGGATCGCGCGCACGGCATCCTCGGGAAAATCTCCGACATGCGGCCGCTGCTGCGCCGTGCGGAAAGTTCGGCGCGCGCCTTTGCGCTTACCGGCGATCCGGAATTCGCCCGGGAATACAGCGACGCCAGCGACACCATATTGCCGGCACTGGACAGCCTCATCGACACCGTAAAGAGCAACGCGGGCGAGAAACGCCTGCTGGAAGAGACCAGGACGCTGGTGGCAAGCCAGATTGCCCTCAATGCGGAATTGATCCGGCTGCGTAAAGCTGGAGATAGCGCCGGCATCGCAGCGCTCGTCAGCCAGCAGGACCGTGCGGTGACCAACACGATCGCCGGCAATCTCGAAATGGCGGTTACCGAAGAACGCCGGCTGCTGGCGATCCGGCGCGCCGAATCGGACAGGGCGGGCCGTTTCCTGCTGGCGATCGACCTCGCCGGCATCGTGCTGATCCTGATCCTCGGCATCGTGCTGACGGCGACGACGCGCCGCTCGCGCCGCGAACTGCAGGAGTCGTTATCGGCCACGAGGGCGACCAACGAGGCGCTGGAAGCTGCGGTCGCCGAACGCACCGAGCATCTGACGGCCGCCCATGAAAAGCTCAGGCACTCGAACGAGGTGCTGCAGAACACCTTCAACAGCGTGGCGGAAGCCGTGCTCGTGCTCAACGCCAAGGGCGAGATCCTGCTCGCCAATCCGGCCGCGGAGAAGATGCTGCACTACCGGCAGGGCATGAGTGTCCGCCAGCTCCGGCGGCTGAGCGTCGCCTATTACGCCGACGGCGTGACACGCCTGCATTTGAAGGACATGCCGTCGGAACAGGTATTCCGCGGCGAGCCGTTCGACGAGCAGGAAATCATCATCCGGCCCGCCGACGGCCGCGGGCCGCTGCACCTCGTGGTCTCTGGCCGGCCGTTGCGCGACACGTCAGGCGCGATCAGCGGCGCGGCGCTGGTCTATCACGACATCACCGCCTGGCGCGAGACCGAACACAAGCTGTTGCAGTCGCAGAAACTCGACGCCATCGGCAAGCTGACCGGCGGCGTCGCGCACGACTTCAACAACATGCTCACGGTGATCACAGGCACCACCGAAACGCTGGTCGCCGGTCTCAAGCACCAGCCGGAGCTGCAAAAGACCGCCGAACTGATCGACCAGGCGGCGCAGCGCTGCATCGAATTGATCCAGCATTTGCTGGCCTTTGCCCGGCGCCAGCCGCTGCATCCGCGCAATGTCGACATCAACGGCACCGTGCTCGACATCGCCAAGCTGCTTCGCCCGACGCTCGGCGAGCAGATCGAGGTCAACTCGATTCTCGAACAGGAGGTGGCGAACGCCCATGTCGATCCCTCGCAGCTCGCCAACTCCCTGCTCAACATGGCGATCAACGCGCGCGACGCGATGCCGAACGGCGGCAAGCTGCTGTTGGAGACGCGCAATGTCGTGCTCGACGAAGCCTATGCGCAGGCCAATCCGGACGTGAAACCCGGCCCCTATGTGATGCTGGCGGTCAGCGACACCGGCACCGGCATGTCGCAGGAAATCCAGGACAAGGTGTTCGAGCCGTTCTTCACCACCAAGGAAGTCGGCAAGGGCACCGGGCTCGGGCTGAGCATGGTCTACGGCTTCGTCCGGCAGTCCGGCGGCCACGTCCGAATCTACAGCGAGCTGGGCCACGGCACCACCATCAGGCTCTATCTGCCGCCGGCCGGCGGCCAGGCCGAGACAGCCCCCGCCCCCGCCGCGCCGCTCACCAAAGGCAACGAGACCATCCTGGTGGTGGAGGATGACGCACTGGTGCGCAACTTCGTCGCCGCGCAACTGCAAAGCCTCGGCTACCGGACGGTCGCCGCCGCCGACGGCCCGTCGGCAATCAGGCTGATCGACGCCGGCCAGCCGTTCGACCTGCTGTTCACCGACGTCATCTTGCCCGGCGGCATCAGCGGTCGGCAACTGGCCGACGAGGCAACGAAGCGCCGGCCCGGCACCAAGGTGCTCTTTACGTCAGGCTATACCGACAACGCGATCGTCCATCATGGCCGCCTCGACGCCGGCGTGCTGCTTTTGACCAAGCCGTACCGCAAGTCGCAACTGGCCGAGATGATCCGCCGCGCGCTGGCGGGGTGAAGCTGTTTGCACTCGTCGTCAGCAAACGGAAGATGGCGCTGCAATTCCATTCCATCGTGCAGGATACGTCCGATTTCGATCGTTCTCCTGCGCTACCCGATACACAGGAAGTGCCGTCCGCGCCGGTCATGTCAGAGCAACGTGGAGGGTACGGAGGCCTCGGGTGCAGTCTCGTCCCGGGCTTTGGACCCGGCAATGTCGGGACCTTTGGCAAGCTCGCCGATCGCGAAGCAGCGTGTCCCGATAAAGTCGAGACTGGCGCGCGCCGAAATTCGCAACCGTCCATCTGATGATATTGGCGAAGTCGAGCTCCGCGGCGGCGCCAAGCCGAACGCGCCAATTCCGCTCGGCCATGAAGCGTCCTATTCAGCCGCTGCGGAAATGACCTTCTCGGAGAGCTTGGTCGATAAGACTCAAGCTCCTGAACATTCTCGAATTCCTTGAACTCGCCGCGATCCAGCGCGGCAAAACCGGTGCGAGCCGCTTCCGCAGAGCGATCAGCTTTGCAGCATCCTCAGCCTCGCGTTGCTCCACCAGCCGCAACCCGTCGCGGAGCACTTCGCTGGCGTTCTGGTATCGGCCTGAATTCTGACAAAGGTTCAATCAGCTCCTCTTGACGTTCCGTCAGCACGACATTCCTGGTCGGCATCGGCTTTTCTCCAGAGCAGCGTACGACAGCAGCGCGGCAATCAACATTGGCATATTATGCCAAGATCGATCTGACCCAGCCGATGTCACCCCGCGCCGGAGCCGCCTGCCACGATCTTCTCGTTCAGCTTCTGATCGACGGTCTGGACCGTGCGGTCGATCTCGGCGCTGGGCGCGCCGAGCTGGTCGGAGACCAGCTTCACCAGCAGGTCGACGCGCTCGATGAAGGGCGCGCCGGCGGCCACCGCCCTCGCCGCCGATGACGGCTTGAGCAGGCTTTCCGCCGCCCTGGCGTATTTCGCGAACGGCACCTGATCCTGCGCCTCGGCGCCGAGACGGCGGGCGATGCCGTCGACATGGTCGTAGATCGCCTGCGAGCGCGCGAGGTCGCCGTGCACGGCGTCGCGGATCGACTGCGGCTCGTTCGGCGTGATGCAGCGGTAATTGCCGGTCAGCAGCATCGACCATTTCGCCAGTGGCACGAACAGCGAGTCGAACACCTTCAGCTTCACCGGAACGTCCTTGCCATCCAGCGTCACCGCGTCGATGTCGGCTTCCAGTTCGCGCAGCAGCGTGTTGTGCTTCTCATCCGCAAAGGCCGCGGCCTTGAAGTTGGTGGGCAGGCCGACATGCAGCACGTTCGCGGCCTCTTCCGGCGGGCGGAACGCCTGCGGATCGGGCGAGCACAGCGTCACCAGTCCCGGCGTGAAGCGCTCCCAGACCAGCGCGTTGGTGTAGGCCTCCTCGAGGTCCATCTCCGCCAGCGCCGGGATCCGCTTCAGATAGGGCAAGGGCGGCATGTTCATGATCGACAGACACGGCAGCTTCGCTTCCGCGATCCTGATCATGAGAACGCGGATGGTGTGGTTGGTGTATTGCGGCTCCTGCATCGCAAGGCCGACCAGGTCGTAGCGGGACAGGTCGACATCGGCGGGCGTCGTCGCATCGAGCCTGCCGGGCAGGTCGCGCGAGAAGATCGCGCGGTGCACCGCCTCGTCGCGCAGCTTGATCCGAACCTCGGTGCCGTCGCGGTTGATGAGTTCGGCGGTCTTCTTCCGGCACACCAGGGTCACGTTGTGACCGGCCATCAACAGCTTCGTCGCCAGCAGCGAGCCGTAGGAAGCTCCAAGGATCAGGATGTTGCGCGCCATACTCTCTCTTCCAATGAATTATACCAGATACAGGCATACCAGACTTATCGCGTCCCGACGGCTATCGCAAACCGCGAGGCATGACAATTGGATCGGGAGATTTCCGTGCGGCCCGCCCGAAAATGGGCAGCGCCCTTACGACCTTGTCGCCAGCACCACGCCGGCCAGCGTGAACACCAGCGCCGCGATCTGGATCACGCCGAGCGGCTCGCCGAGCGCCATCGCAGACGCCACCACACCGATGACGGGCACCGCCATGGTGCCGATCGCGGCCACCGAAGCCGGCAAACGCGCCAGCGCCGCAAACCAGCTCACATAGGCGATGCAGAACTGGATCACGGTTGAATAGGCCAGCAGCCACCAGCCGAGCTGCGTCACCTTTTCAATATGCGTGGTCTCGAAGGCGAGCCCGATGAGGACGATCGGGAAACATCCCAGCCCGATCTGCCAGGCCGCGGCCGGGATCGGCGGCAGCGGCAGCGGCAGTTTCTTGGCGAGCACCGTGCCGAGCGCAAAGCCGACCGCGCCGGTCAGCGCCATCACCATGCCCGGCAGCTTTTCCATCGTTGCGGTGATGCCGTTGCCGCCCATGATGGCGGCGAGCCCTGCGAACGCCATCACCAGGGCTACCGTGCGCAGCCACGTCGGCCGCTCGCCGAGCACCGGCCAGGCGATCAGCGAGGCCCAGACCGGCATGGTGTAGGCGATCAGCGCGGCCTCGCTCGCCGGCAGCCACAATAGCGCCAGCCCCATCAGCACCATCCAGCCGGTGACGTTCAAGAGCGCCGCCAGCATCAGCCGCGGCCACAAATGCCGATCGACCTTCAGGCTCTGCGACCGCGCCAGCGCCAGCACCGCCAATAGCGCGGCGCCGATCATGCCGGTGCTGCCGCGCAGCGTCAGCGGCGGCAGTTCGCTCAGCAGGTACTTGGTGACGGGCCAATTGAACCCCCACCCCACCGAGGTGATGGCGAGGAACATCAGGCCTGCGGGCGCGATCCGCGCCGCCGCGCTAGTCGGTTTTGATTCTGTCATGGAGCCCGGCAAGGGTGGAATCGGCCCCCACTCTGCCGCTTATTCGGGCATCGGACCACGGGGCCGCGGGCATGCCAGCCCTCCCTCCCCGCGCGCGCACGGCTGAGTCTTCGCGGTGCAACCCGTCCGGGCGAATAAATACCTGCCCTGTGAACAGCGGGTGCAGCGTTTGCTCCACAGGTCGGCAAACTTTTTTTCCCTTGGGAATCCGTGAGGACTCACTGATACTTGGCTCCATCACAGGCGCGGGATCACCCCCTGTTATCCCATCCTTTCCACCATATTTAGTGTTTGATTTAGGAACTCGTACTAGTTCTTGACGGGCGCAACGGGTTTGGCCTAGCTTTCCTCCTGTTCGGCGCGCGTGAGTTTTGGTCCCGCCGGTCGCTCCCAAATGGGTTCCGAAACGTGCACGCCGCCAAGCCGGTCGAGGCAGCGGATGGGGACCTGTCTGCCCTCTCTCAGGGGGCGGTTGGGGCGCGAAAAACGGGCCGGGACGGGCCCGGGTAACGAGTTGAAGCGTTAGTTGACGGGGGTCCGGCCAGCCGCATGGCGGGAACGGGCCCTGGGGTGGCGAAAACAGAAACAGGCCGGTCCACCGGCTGAGCTGGCGAATCTTGGGGCCGGGATTGTCCGCAATCCGGGTTGGGAAGATTTGTCGAACGGATAACATCCGGACCCGCGACAATGCGGGCCGGTCAAAGAAGACGGGGCACTACCAATGCGAATTGAACGGCGCAACACCACATCCGGCCAGTCACCCTACGCAGGGATTGATTTCAGGCTGACGACATCCGAGATCCGCAACCCCGATGGCTCGATCGTGTTCCGGCTGGAAAATATCGAGGTGCCGCAGTTCTGGTCGCAGGTCGCCTCCGACGTTCTGGCGCAGAAGTATTTCCGCAAGGCCGGCGTCGCCGCGCGCCTGAAGAAGGTCGAGGAAGAGACCGTGCCGTCGTGGCTGTGGCGCTCGGTGCCCGACACCGAGGCGCTCGCCCTGCTCCCGGAATCCGAGCGCTACGTCAGCGAGCTCTCGCGCCAAGCAGGTGTTCGACCGCCTCGCCGGCTGCTGGACCTATTGGGGCTGGAAGGGCGGCTACTTCACGTCCGAAGAAGACGCGCAGGCCTTCTTCGACGAACTGCGCTTCATGCTGGCCAAGCAGATGGTCGCGCCGAACTCGCCGCAGTGGTTCAACACCGGCCTGCACTGGGCCTACGGCATCGACGGTCCCGGCCAGGGCCACTATTACGTCGATCCGTTCACCGGCAAGCTGACCAAGTCGAAGTCGGCCTACGAGCATCCGCAGCCGCATGCCTGCTTCATCCAGGGCGTCGGTGACGACCTCGTCAACGAGGGCGGCATCATGGACCTGTGGGTGCGCGAGGCGCGCCTGTTCAAATACGGCTCCGGCACCGGCTCCAACTTCTCGCGCCTGCGCGGCGAAGGCGAAAAGCTTTCCGGCGGCGGCCGCTCGTCCGGCCTGATGAGCTTCCTCAAGATCGGCGACCGCGCGGCCGGCGCCATCAAGAGCGGCGGCACCACGCGCCGCGCCGCCAAGATGGTCGTGGTCGACGCCGACCATCCCGATATCGAGACCTATATCGACTGGAAGGTGAAGGAGGAGCAGAAGGTTGCCGCGCTCGTCACCGGCTCCAAGATCAACCAGAAGCACCTGAAGGCCGTGCTGAAGGCCTGCGTCAACTGCGAAGGCAGCGGCGACGACTGCTTCGACCCCGAGAAGAACCCGGCGCTGCGCCGCGAGATCAAGCTCGCGCGCCGCGCGCTGGTGTCCGACAACGTCATCAAGCGGGTGATCCAGTTCGCCAAGCAAGGCTACAAGGACATCGACTTCCCGACCTACGACACCGACTGGGATTCGGAAGCCTACCTCACGGTATCCGGCCAGAACTCCAACAACTCGGTCTCGCTGAAGGACGACTTCCTGCGCGCGGTGGAGACCGACGGCGACTGGAACCTGATCGGCCGCACCAACAAGAAGATCACCAAGACGCTGAAGGCGCGCGACCTCTGGGAGAAGATCGGCCACGCCGCCTGGGCCTCGGCCGATCCCGGCCTGCACTTCAACACCACCATGAACGACTGGCACACCTGCAAGGCGTCCGGCGACATCCGCGCGTCGAACCCGTGCTCGGAATACATGTTCCTGGACGACACCGCCTGCAACCTGGCGTCGGCCAACCTGATCACGTTCTATTCGACCATCAACCAAGCGGTTCGACGTCGAATCCTACGAGCATCTGTGCCGGCTGTGGACCATCGTGCTGGAAATCTCCGTCATGATGGCGCAGTTCCCGTCGAAGGCGATCGCCGAACTCTCCTACGAGTTCCGCACGCTGGGCCTCGGCTTCGCCAACATCGGCGGCCTGCTGATGACCATGGGCCTGCCTTACGACTCCGAGGAAGGCCGTTCGCTCTGCGGCGCGCTGACCGCGATCATGACCGGCGTCGTCTATGCGACCTCGGCCGAGATGGCCAGGGAACTCGGCCCCTTCCCCGGCTACAAGAAGAACGCAGCCCACATGCTGCGCGTGATCCGCAACCATCGCCGCGCCGCGCATGGCGAATCCCGCGGCTATGAGGCGCTGGCGGTCAGCCCCGTGCCGCTCGATCACGCCTCCTGCCCGCAAGCCGACGTCATCGCCCACGCCCGCGCCGCCTGGGACAAGGCGCTGGAGCTCGGCGAACTCAACGGCTACCGCAACGCGCAGACCACGGTCGTGGCGCCGACCGGCACCATCGGCCTCGTGATGGATTGCGACACCACCGGCATCGAGCCCGATTTCGCGCTGGTGAAGTTCAAGAAGCTCGCCGGCGGCGGCTACTGGAAGATCATCAACCAGGCCGTGCCCGTGGCGCTGCGCACCCTCGGCTACCGCGAAAGCGACATCGCCGAGATCGAGGCCTACGCCGTCGGCCACGGCTCGCTCTCCAACGCCCCCGGCATCAACGCTTCCACCCTGAAAGCCAAGGGCTTCACCGACGAAGCGCTGGCCAAGGTCGAGAAGGCGCTGCCGACCGCGTTCGACATCAAGTTCGCCTTCAACAAGTGGACCTTTGGCGAGGACTTCCTGCGCGACACCCTCAACATCGCCCCGGAGGCGATCGCGGCCCCCGGCTTCGACCTGCTCGCCGCGCTGGGCTTCACCAGGCGCGAGATCGAGGCTGCGAACGTGCACATCTGCGGCGCGATGACGGTCGAGGGCGCTCCCCACCTCAAGGCCGAGCATTACGCGGTGTTCGATTGCGCCAACCCCTGCGGCAAGATCGGCAAGCGCTATCTCTCGGTCGAGAGCCACATCCGCATGATGGCGGCCTCGCAGCCGTTCATCTCGGGCGCGATCTCCAAGACCATCAACATGCCGAACGACGCCACCGTCGAGGATTGCAAGTCGGCGTATCTGCTGTCCTGGAAGCTCGCGCTGAAGGCCAACGCGCTCTACCGCGACGGCTCGAAGCTCTCCCAGCCGCTCGAACTCGCAGCTCATCAGCGATGATGACGACGAGGACGACGGGATCGAGACGTATTACGACAAGCCGATGGCCGCGCGTGCCGCGCAGGTGTCGGAAAAGATCGTCGAGAAGCTGGTCGAGCGCATCGTCGTGATGCGCGAGCGCGAGAAGATGCCGGACCGCCGCAAGGGCTACACCCAGAAGGCGGTCGTCGGCGGCCACAAGGTCTATCTCCGCACCGGCGAATATGACGACGGCCGTCTCGGCGAGATCTTCATCGACATGCACAAGGAAGGCGCCGCACTCCGCTCCTTCATCAACAACTTCGCCATCGCCGTCTCGCTCGGCCTGCAATACGGCGTGCCGCTGGAGGAATATGTCGACGCCTTCACCTTCACCCGCTTCGAGCCGGCGGGTCCGGTACAGGGCAACGACAGCATCAAGTACGCGACCTCGATCCTCGACTATGTGTTCCGCGAACTCGCGGTCAGCTACATGTCGCGCTTCGATCTCGCCGCACGTCGATCCCTCCGAGTCCAACTTCGACGCGATGGGCAAGGGCGTCGAGGAAGGCAAGGAGCCGTCCGGCGGCCACCAGGCCAACAAGTATCTGTCCAAGGGCCTGACCCGCTCGCGCACGGATAATCTGGTGGTCATGCGCGGCGTCGACGTCGACGCCCGCGGTTCCGGCAACGTCACCGCGATCGGCGGCCACGGCCCCAGCGCCCGCATCGCAGACACGCTCGAAGGCGCGGTCGCCCTGAAGCAGGAAGCCAGCCACGACTGTCGCCGACGGAAAAGCTCGAAGCCATGCAGTGGAGCAAGGCCGGCAGCGCCGCGGTCGCCATCGCCCCCAGCAAGGCCGAACGCCGCGCCGAAGCCAAGGCCAAGGGCTACGAAGGCGAGATGTGCTCGGAGTGCGGCAACTTCACGCTGGTGCGGAACGGCACCTGCATGAAGTGCGATACGTGTGGA